>NZ_CAXURV020000025.1:0-118 GCF_964253335.1 Paenibacillus sp. LjRoot56 | reverse complement strand
TGCTTGGCAACGTTCTACTCTCCCAGAACCCTGCGGTTCAAGTACCATCGACGCTGGAGGGCTTAACGGTCGTGTTCGAGATGGGAACGCGTGGGTCCCCTCCGCCATCATCACCAAA
>NZ_CAXURV020000024.1:0-156 GCF_964253335.1 Paenibacillus sp. LjRoot56 | reverse complement strand
ACCCATGGCAAGCTTTCGGAGAAAGCTTCGAAAGCTTGTAGGTGGGTTTTTATTATGGAAAGTTTCCCTATACGGGCCCTTAGCTCAGCTGGTTAGAGCGCACCCCTGATAAGGGTGAGGTCGGTGGTTCGAGTCCACTAGGGCCCACCATTTAAC
>NZ_CAXURV020000023.1:0-235 GCF_964253335.1 Paenibacillus sp. LjRoot56 | reverse complement strand
TCCGGGAGTCAGACAGTGAGTGCTAAGATCCATTGTCAAAAGGGAAACAGCCCAGACCATCAGCTAAGGTCCCCAAGTGTGTGTTAAGTGGGAAAGGATGTGGAGTTGCACAGACAACCAGGATGTTGGCTTAGAAGCAGCCACCATTGAAAGAGTGCGTAATAGCTCACTGGTCGAGTGACTCTGCGCCGAAAATGTAACGGGGCTAAACACGCCACCGAAGCTATGGCTTGCA
>NZ_CAXURV020000022.1:0-258 GCF_964253335.1 Paenibacillus sp. LjRoot56 | reverse complement strand
CCTAGAGGTATCCTGAGTACGGCGGGTCACGTGAAACCCCGTCGGAATCCGGCAGGACCATCTGCCAAGGCTAAATACTCCCTAGTGACCGATAGTGAAGCAGTACCGTGAGGGAAAGGTGAAAAGCACCGCGGAAGCGGAGTGAAAAAGAACCTGAAACCGTGTGCTTACAAAAAGTCAGAGCCCTCTATATGGGTGATGGCGTGCCTTTTGTAGAATGAACCGGCGAGTTACGTTCCCGTGCGAGGTTAAGTTGAA
>NZ_CAXURV020000021.1:0-307 GCF_964253335.1 Paenibacillus sp. LjRoot56 | reverse complement strand
GTGCATGGGTAGGGGAGCGTTGTATGTACGTTGAATTCTGACCGTAAGGACAGGTGGAGCGCATACAAGTGAGAATGCCGGTATAAGTAACGAAAAGATCAGTGAGAATCTGATCCGCCGAAAACCTAAGGGTTCCTGAGGAAGGCTCGTCCGCTCAGGGTAAGTCGGGACCTAAGGCGAGGCCGAAAGGCGTAGTCGATGGACAACAGGTGGAAATTCCTGTACCACCGTAGCCGTTATGAGCAATGGAGTGACGCAGAAGGATAGTGACGCGAGCTGATGGATGCTCGTCCAAGCAGTGAGGCTG
>NZ_CAXURV020000020.1:0-316 GCF_964253335.1 Paenibacillus sp. LjRoot56 | reverse complement strand
GGTCCTACAACCCCAAGGAGCAAGCTCCTTGGTTTGGGCTATTCCGCTTTCGCTCGCCGCTACTGACGGAATCACTTTTGTTTTCTTTTCCTCCAGGTACTTAGATGTTTCAGTTCCCTGGGTCTGCCTCTACTAAAGCTATGTATTCACTTTAGAGTAACTGCGCATTACCACAGCTGGGTTCCCCCATTCGGACATCCCCGGATCAAAGCCTGCTTACGGCTCCCCGAGGCATTTCGTCGTTCGCCACGTCCTTCTTCGGCTCCTAGTGCCTAGGCATCCTCCGTGTGCTCTTTCTAGCTTAACCTAGAAAAAA
>NZ_CAXURV020000019.1:0-319 GCF_964253335.1 Paenibacillus sp. LjRoot56 | reverse complement strand
TTAAGTTTGTGGCATTCAGAGTTTGACTGGACTTGGTAACCCTTGGCGGGCCCCGCACCCAATCAGTGCTTTACCTCCACAACTCAACATCCGAGGCTAGCCCTAAAGCTATTTCGGGGAGAACCAGCTATCTCCGAGTTCGATTGGAATTTCTCCGCTACCCCCACCTCATCCCCGAATTTTTCAACATTCGTGGGTTCGGGCCTCCAGTGAGTGTTACCTCACCTTCACCCTGGACAGGGGTAGATCACACGGTTTCGGGTCTACGTCCACGTACTAAAGCGCCCTATTCAGACTCGCTTTCGCTGCGGCTCCGTCT
>NZ_CAXURV020000018.1:0-331 GCF_964253335.1 Paenibacillus sp. LjRoot56 | reverse complement strand
CCCGAAGCTATGAATTGAAGCCCCAGTAAACGGCGGCCGTAACTATAACGGTCCTAAGGTAGCGAAATTCCTTGTCAGGTAAATTCTGACCCGCACGAATGGCGTAACGACTTGGGCGCTGTCTCAACGAGAGATCCGGTGAAATTTTAATACCTGTGAAGATGCAGGTTACCCGCGACAAGACGGAAAGACCCCATGGAGCTTTACTGCAGCTTGATATTGGACTTTGGTACGATCTGTACAGGATAGGTGGGAGCCTTTGAAGCCTGAGCGCCAGCTTGGGTGGAGGCATCGTTGGGATACCACCCTGATCGTATCGGAGTTCTAACCT
>NZ_CAXURV020000017.1:0-334 GCF_964253335.1 Paenibacillus sp. LjRoot56 | reverse complement strand
ATATTTTTTACAAACCAGGCCTTTTTATGGAGAGGTGTCCGAGCTGGCCGAAGGAGCACGATTGGAAATCGTGTAGGCGTCACAAGCGTCTCGAGGGTTCGAATCCCTCTCTCTCCGCCATAAGAGCTTTCAAATTAGAAAAGCCTGTTTACGAGGCCCGTTGGTCAAGTGGTTAAGACACCTCCCTTTCACGGAGGTAACAGGGGTTCGAGTCCCCTACGGGTCACCATTAATTTCCACATAGATTTATCCCATGGAGGCTTAGCTCAGCTGGGAGAGCATCTGCCTTACAAGCAGAGGGTCGGCGGTTCGATCCCGTCAGCCTCCACCATTT
>NZ_CAXURV020000015.1:0-370 GCF_964253335.1 Paenibacillus sp. LjRoot56 | reverse complement strand
TGTGTAGGCAAATCCGCACATCGTAAGGCTGGGCTGTGATGGGGAGGGAAATTTAAGTACCGAAGGTCATGAGTTCACACTGCCAAGAAAAGCTTCTAGCCAGGCGAAGGTGCCCGTACCGCAAACCGACACAGGTGGGTGAGAAGAGAATTCTAAGGCGCGCGGAAGAACTCTCGTTAAGGAACTCGGCAAAATGACCCCGTAACTTCGGGAGAAGGGGTGCCTCGGTAGGGTGAATAGCCCGAGGGGGCCGCAGTGAAAAGGCCCAAGCGACTGTTTAGCAAAAACACAGGTCTGTGCGAAGCCGCAAGGCGAAGTATACGGGCTGACGCCTGCCCGGTGCTGGAAGGTTAAGAGGAGTGGTTAGGGG
>NZ_CAXURV020000014.1:0-420 GCF_964253335.1 Paenibacillus sp. LjRoot56 | reverse complement strand
CGAGTCTCCATAGAAAGGAGGTGATCCAGCCGCACCTTCCGATACGGCTACCTTGTTACGACTTCACCCCAATCATCTACCCCACCTTCGGCGGCTGGCTCCCTTGCGGGTTACCCCACCGACTTCGGGTGTTGTAAACTCTCGTGGTGTGACGGGCGGTGTGTACAAGACCCGGGAACGTATTCACCGCGGCATGCTGATCCGCGATTACTAGCAATTCCGACTTCATGCAGGCGAGTTGCAGCCTGCAATCCGAACTGAGATCGGCTTATAAGGATTGGCTCCACCTCGCGGCTTCGCTTCCCGTTGTACCGACCATTGTAGTACGTGTGTAGCCCAGGTCATAAGGGGCATGATGATTTGACGTCATCCCCACCTTCCTCCGGTTTGTCACCGGCAGTCATCCTAGAGTGCCCACCC
>NZ_CAXURV020000013.1:0-562 GCF_964253335.1 Paenibacillus sp. LjRoot56 | reverse complement strand
TAAGCTAGCGGCGGACGGGTGAGTAACACGTAGGTAACCTGCCTTTAAGACTGGGATAACTATCGGAAACGATAGCTAAGACCGGATAACTGGTTTTCTCGCATGAGAGAATCATAAAACACGGAGCAATCTGTGGCTTAAAGATGGGCCTGCGGCGCATTAGCTAGTTGGTGAGGTAACGGCTCACCAAGGCGACGATGCGTAGCCGACCTGAGAGGGTGAACGGCCACACTGGGACTGAGACACGGCCCAGACTCCTACGGGAGGCAGCAGTAGGGAATCTTCCGCAATGGACGCAAGTCTGACGGAGCAACGCCGCGTGAGTGATGAAGGTTTTCGGATCGTAAAGCTCTGTTGCCCTAGACGAACAGCATGAGGAGTAACTGCCTTGTGTGTGACGGTATAGGAGAAGAAAGCCCCGGCTAACTACGTGCCAGCAGCCGCGGTAATACGTAGGGGGCAAGCGTTGTCCGGAATTATTGGGCGTAAAGCGCGCGCAGGCGGTCATTTAAGTCTGGTGTTTAAGCCCGGGGCTCAACCCCGGTTCGCATCGGAAACTGGA
>NZ_CAXURV020000012.1:0-642 GCF_964253335.1 Paenibacillus sp. LjRoot56 | reverse complement strand
GTACCGTGATCCGGTATGGGGACAGTGTCAGGTGGGCAGTTTGACTGGGGCGGTCGCCTCCTAAAATGTAACGGAGGCGTTTAAAGGTTCCCTCAGAATGGTTGGAAATCATTCGCAGAGTGCAAAGGCATAAGGGAGCTTGACTGCGAGACCTACAAGTCGAGCAGGGACGAAAGTCGGACTTAGTGATCCGGTGGTACCGAATGGAAGGGCCATCGCTCAACGGATAAAAGCTACCCTGGGGATAACAGGCTTATCTCCCCCAAGAGTCCACATCGACGGGGAGGTTTGGCACCTCGATGTCGGCTCATCGCATCCTGGGGCTGAAGTAGGTCCCAAGGGTTGGGCTGTTCGCCCATTAAAGCGGTACGCGAGCTGGGTTCAGAACGTCGTGAGACAGTTCGGTCCCTATCTGTCGCGGGCGTAGGAAATTTGAGAGGAGCTGTCCTTAGTACGAGAGGACCGGGATGGACGTACCGCTGGTGTACCAGTTGTCTCGCCAGAGGCATCGCTGGGTAGCTATGTACGGAGGGGATAAGCGCTGAAAGCATCTAAGCGCGAAGCCCCCCTCAAGATGAGATTTCCCAGTATGTAAGACCCCTTGTAGACGACGAGGTTGATAGGTTCGAGGTGGAAGTGCGG
>NZ_CAXURV020000011.1:0-8779 GCF_964253335.1 Paenibacillus sp. LjRoot56 | reverse complement strand
CCTTCGGTATATCCATAAATTTCTTCCTCTACAACTTCATATCATTGAAATGTTATCTACTAAAAAGAACTGATGGTTAAAACCTGAGAAAACGAGAGTATTTAAGAGCAAAACGTTTCTCCATAGAGGGAGGATAGTTGAAACACTCGGGAAAATTCATCTTAAATGCATGCACATGCATTATTTTTATCAATTTCAAATGATTGTATGATATTTAGTAAATACGTATGGAACTATCGCTGGGGATTTTTAACTACATAACGAATGGGGAGTACCTACACATGATAGGCGTACTAGTATTCTTTGTTTTTATCTATTCACTGATCGCTATCTTCAAACCATCTTTATTTTGGAAATTCCTGAAATCCGGCAGTATGACACGTAAGCAGGCCTCGCGTATATCCATAGGGATGTTCT
This sequence comes from Paenibacillus sp. LjRoot56, assembly GCF_964253335.1. Lineage (NCBI taxonomy): Bacteria > Bacillati > Bacillota > Bacilli > Caryophanales > Paenibacillaceae > Paenibacillus > Paenibacillus sp. LjRoot56. The sequence goes on along the minus strand of NZ_CAXURV020000011.1, from coordinate 8,362 downwards.
TACTTCTTATCGCCGTGTACCAAGGACGTTAGTTCAATATCAACAAAAGAAGGCAGCCGACCTAGTGATCGGTTGCCTTTTCTCAACTAACGGGCAGTAGAGCGTGGTAGGAGTTTTTGCTCCATCGACCATACTATTAGAAAAATTTTACACAGACTACCCTTAAATTACCAAGCATGCTTCGAAATATTAGGTGTAATGGGAAGCAACAAATATACAAATGGTACTTTTACTCCATATTCAAATAATATACGGTATTTTGATACTAAGTGTATTTTGAATCACGGGGACTATATTAAGATTTCAATTAGACTATGTAGTTTAACAAAAGACTTGTTAAGACTTGAAGAAGTTGAAGATTATGTGGATATTGAAGAAGAAAAAGCTTGGCTTAGATTTAAACATAATGGTGTCGAATATCATTGGGACTTTCAAGTTGATAGGGCTTGGGTGGATGTAAATGTATTTGTTAAATTTTACGAACTGCTAAAAACTGTTGACACGACAATTAGTTTTACATATTTAGATTTAGGAGGACAAGATTTATTGATTGGCTGTTGTTCTGAAGAAAATTTATTGAAAATAATCGAAACTACAGGCTTGGAGTTTAAATGGTTAGTGACAGAATAATAAAGTAATAAAGGCATCATATGATCTCCGGCTGCACGCAGTCTGACGATCCCTATTTTACTGGAGTAACTGGTAGGATAGCGGGGATGCACAACAGAATATATTAGGGAAGTTGAGTGCCTTTTGGAGGTCTATGTATGAAGGAGTTAGATGTTAAGCAAATCAGCAGTTTATTGGTCGGAACAGGATTGGCTTGTGAAATTAGTGCATCATCAGATAATAATCGTGCATTCGTAAAAGTACATGTTATTGAAAATCAAAAATATTTGAATAGCCAAGATAAAAATGTTGCCCAATTTTTTCTGCGGAAGTATGAAGTTCCTGCGGATTATATTGAAAATGATTGGGACGTTACAGATGAGGTGCTTATCGGATCAGTTCACATTATTGGCATTGAAGGAATTAAACAGCTTGAGTTTCATATAAATATGTATGTAGACAATCTTTCAAGTCTTGTTGGTGAATGGAAATGTGATAATCCTTTATAATTCATAAAACTAACGTAAGAACTTTAGTTCAATCACGACATGACGGCAGCCACACGAACGGCTGCCGTTGTCCGTTAATGAAACTTGCAGGTTAACGTGGTGACTACGCAGAATTATTATTCATCATTTAGAGGATGGGTGACCGTAATGAAGGTGCTAATTAAAGAGGAATTGATCGTGTTAGTAAGGAAAATTATGAACGTTGAAGGCAGTGAAGAAGAAGTCGATAACATGATCGAACTTCTCAAATCTAGCATCCCGCTTCCTGAAGTTAGTGATTTAATTTACTGGAATGAAAATGAACTCACAGCAGAGCAAGTGGTTGAACAAGCACTAAGCTATAAGCCCATTCAGCTATAACCATTGCGCTAACGAGGAACGAGAGTTCAATTGTAATATGAAGAGGCAGCCAGCCCGGGTGGATTGGTTGCCTTTTCTCAAGTAACGGGCAGTATTAAACAATAAGGTCTTAAGGTAATCAAACAACTATAAGATAATAGAAGGACGATTGGGGTAATTTGTAGAATAAAGTGAAAAAAACATTACATCGTGAAGCGGTGAATTTACATGGAAATATTAGTAATTAGGCATGGCGAATCTGAAGATGAGACGATAAATGTAAATGAACCTTTAACAGGTAAAGGAATAGAACAGAGCAAAAAAATGTCCGTACGTGTTTTGAAGGAATTTCCTCCAGAATTGATATGGTCAAGTCCGCTACAACGTGCTAGTAAAACGGCAGAGATTTTAGCCGATACCGTTGGTTGCCCAATAAAGTATCTAGATGATTTGCGTGAGCAACAAAATGATGAAAGTGAGTTGGACTTTTATAATCGAGTCGAACAGATTTTTTCTTCCATAAAAGAGACAAGCAAACCATTCAAACGAATCGCCATTATTTCTCATGGTGGAACGATAACTAAAATCATTGGAAATTTCCTTCAGATTCCCGCAGAAAATAATGTTTGGTTCCATACCAATAACACTGGAATTCACTTCTTAGACTATCACTCCAAAGCTGATATTCTGAAATTTGCAAATAGCACAACTCACTTGAGCTAGCGGAGAACGATAGCTTAACAATATACACCAATTAGCAAGCTGCCACGTTTATCGGCAGCTTATTGCGCTAACGGGCAGTTTTGTTGAACAAAGCACTGTGCTAATATGTAAACAATGGATGTTTGAACCATTCTTTATTCTAACGATAAAATAGAGGATAAATAGGATGTCTGTCTTTGAGAGGAATTTCCGACTAAAGGTACCTGCTTTCATGGGATAGACTTCATCTGAAACTGTGATTTCTTTGGCTTTGGGATATCTCAAGGAGGCGTTTGGAATGCAGGATGACTGGGAATTTAATGAAAATGAAAATTTAGTTGAAGTGAAAAAAACGAGAAAAATTGCCTTGCTTTATATCTTGGTATTCACGCTTATTCTTGTCGCAATTGCAGGTATATCGTTGTACTTTATATCACAATTTTTTTCGAGTTTATGCGGTGCTGCTGATTGTGATTAACTTATTTAATTGGTTATTAAAGTATCGGGAAACGTTTGTTCAATATAAAACGACGACAAGGCTGCTGGCTTTAATCGGTAGCCTTGTTGACGTAACGGGCAGTTATCTCTTCAATATTGTTTGGATAATAATGATATACTGAAAATTAGCTAATATACAGTCACGAGGTGAGATTACTGAAGCAATTTGATGTAGTAAGAATTACAAAGAATCTTCCAGAATATGAAATCATAAAGGGGCAATCTGGAACAATCTTAGAAATTTATGATAGAAACAATTTTGAAATTGAAATATGCGATGAGAATGGGACTACACTATTCTTAGGTGCATTATCAAGAGATTGTCTTGAAACTGATGAGGAGCGAGAGAAACGTCAATGTAGGAAAACTGGTTCTACTATTGGAGTAATCGCCTCCTTAACTTATATCGTGATGCTAGTTTGTTTGGCTCACGGAATTGGAACATTTAATTTGTGTTTTATCTTACTACCTTCTTTACTTGCATTTCTAAGCTCACTTTTAACCAAGCCATTGTTAAATATTATAGCAACAGTATGGTTAGTACCGGCTTGCCTTTATTTTACTTTCGGTCCGTTTATACTTTTCTTACATCTTGCAGCAATTATCTTTTTGCTAATAGGAAAAAGGTCTACGCAAATAGCAGTTTAGTTTAATTAATTGCTTTTTGATTAAGTTAAGGAAAACGTTTGTTTAATGTGAAACCAGACGAGGCTGCCGGCACGAACCGGCAGCCTCGTTAAAGTAACGGGCAGATTAGTGCAGCGATCCTTTATTACAGAAAAAGGAAATGCCTCCTTTCTGACGAATAAAATACTATGATGTCATCTAGGTTTTCACTCTGTAGTGAATTGATAATGTATCATAGGAGGAAGTATTGTGGTTCAAGTCTGTAAAAAAACTGTTAGATTTTTTGTTTTTTCTCTGTCCGTACTTATTTTTGTAAATTACTTTCCATCAGATATTGCTTATTCCGAAACAGACAAAGGAGATATACTCCAGATCTCTTCTGGATATTGTTTTAATCTTGCGTTACTTACGGATGGAACCGTTTGGGCCTGGGGCGATAATACATATGGCCAGTTAGCAGATGGCACTACTGGAAATGGTATGTTTTCGGAAAATTATCGTGCGAAACCACAGAGGATTTCGGAATTAACAGATGTTACTTCTATCTCAGCAGGTTCTGAATTTTCGATTGCACTAAAACGAGATGGAACTGTTTGGTCCTGGGGACACGGTAACATGGGACAATTGGGCAATATTGAAAACATTAATGTATCACCAATAGACATACAAACAAATTGGATAAAATATGATGAAACTAAACCTGTACAGGTAAAAAATTTGGACAATGTTATGGCTGTTTCTGCTGGAGGGGCTCATACTCTTGCCTTGAAAAGAGACGGAACTGTATGGGCATGGGGAAATAATATGTCAGGAGAGGTTGGGAGCGGGGACTCACATTCAAAGCATTCTACCGCAGTTCAAGTAATTGGCCTAAGTGATGTTATTCAAATTGCAGCCGGTATAAACTACAGTCTAGCCTTAAAAAAAGACGGAACAGTATGGGCATGGGGACTGAATAAAGATGGCTCCCTAGGTACAGGTTTAATAAATGAAGGAAGTTTTGCTCCTGTACAGATTAAAAAAATGAGTAATATTAAAGCAATCATGACTCTGGGGCGAGCTTCGAGCATTGCTATTTCAAAGGATGGCTCTGTCTATCAGTGGGGCTCTGATTTGTTTAAATTAAAGGGCTCAGATCATTCATTTGTTCATTCTGTTCCGGAACTGGTACCCCAACTCACCAATGTAAAGACAATACTACTTTCATCTCAAAGCAATTATGCGGACCACTCTGTTATCATTTTGAAGAATGATGGATCCATTTGGGGACTCGGGAAGAATAATCTCGGCCAACTCGGCAACGGAAGTAACGAGGATCAGTCGGAAATGACCTTAAATTCGAAAATTAATTCTATAATTCAAGTTAGTGGAAATCGTTATTATTATGACGGTACACACACTGTTGCTCTAGACAATAATGGTAACGCATGGGCTTGGGGATTCAATCAGGTGGGGCAAGTAGGACCAGGTGGATGGAGTTTTAACGACCCCATTAAAGTATCTATACCATCAATAATTAAAGTGAGGCTAAACGGGGATATTTTATCCTTTCAACAATATCCAGAGATAATTAATGGCACAACTATGGTACCGCTTCGAAAGATATTTGAGTCGCTAGGGGCTACCATCCATTGGGAGAGTACTACACAGAGTATTTCAGCTTCAAGAGGGAATGTAACGGTGAAACTTTCAGTCAACTCTGACACGGCATATATCAACGATGAGAAAGTGCTCCTTGATCAAGTTCCAGTAATTAAGAATGAATTAACTCTTGTTCCTTTGCGTTTTATCACTGAATCCTTCGGTGGGCAAGTTATATGGGATGAGAATAACAAGCTGATAGATTTAAAGATACATTGAAATTGCGGTAAAGGATTATAGTTATACATAAAATGGAGCTGTTTCATCACGGCAGCTGCACATTAACTTTTTGTTTTTTTTTGAAAATGAATAGATTCTCCGAGGGAATAATCGGCAGTTCATTCAACTAACGGTGAACGTTAGTTCAATAATATTTATACGATTGGTGGAATTAAATGAAAAATCTACAAGGGAAAATAAATAAAACATCCAAAGGCTATAATTCATATGAAATTTTTGATGCGGATGCGTCATTTATTTTGAAGATAGCTACTGTTGTTACAGAAAAGTTTAATTTTACTCATACTAATCCAATAATTGGACTTGAACAAGTTTTCATGGATTTTGACAAAGATGGGATTAAGATTACCATTGGCTGGGATATTTGGAGCGGTTGTTTTGTTATGGCTCATGACAAATTAGGTGACAAGTGTATTGTGGAAATAGGTAATTATTTAGACGAGAGGTACATTAATGATTAGAATTGTCGTAGCGCTAACGGGTAACGATAGTTCAAACAGACAGCGGCAGTCTAGGACTTTTCCTCGTCCCAAAGAAGCCATGATATGTATAGTTATGATTATTTCTTTGATAATACGAGTTGGTTAGAGATTAAAAAGTCACAATCTCGAGGGCTAGGCCCCCCAGCTAAAAATTTCGAAGACATTTATAAAGAATTTGAAGAACATATAGAGACCGATGGATACTTTATTGAGAAATAGTAATCATCTTTTGTACCTGAACTATTAGGATGATTATGCTAACGAGACAACGAGAGTTTAATGAAAGCGAAGGGGAGGCAGAAAATGTTTAGATATGCACAACATGCATGGAATCCAACTCCAGAAGAAATTACTGTATGCAGTCGGCGTATGTGTTGACACCGGATTCGAAGTTTTGGACATGCGGTTGGATTGAGATGCAGAGTGCATGATGAAAGATTTCCTCCTAGCAGGGCATAGACTTCTTACTATTCGGTACTTGGATAGGATTCCCTTATTGTTCCGTTTTGGGCATCACAAACTGCCGATAATAGACGCTTGGAGAAGGTGCTTACGAATTACGCTACAGGAGTAACTAAGTTTCTCTTGTTCCATATTATCGAGATGTAGCTCAACTACTTCCTTAACTCCATCTCGAGATATGATGGCAGGAACGCCAATACATACGTTTCTCTCACCGTATTCTCCATCTAAGATCGCGGATACGGCGATAATCTTGTGATCATCATTTAGCACAGATCGAGTGATGAAAGCCAATGCATTGCCGATACCAAAAGAAGTGGATCCTTTAAGGTTGAATATTTCCCATCCAGCCAGTTTGGTCCGTTGCTCCAATTGATCAAGATCGACGAGACCGAATCGATGCGGATGCTGGCTTATGATCTGATGCAACGGTTTACCGCCAATGGTTACGTGTGACCAAGCCACGAACTGGGAGTCACCATGTTCACCGAGTACATACCCTTGAACGCTCTTCGGTTCGACTGGAAAGATTTCGGATAAGATCTTTTTCAGCCGTGAACTGTCGATGGAGGTGCCTGTTCCGATCACACGATTTCGGGGAAGACCGGATAATTTCCATACGATATATGTAATGATGTCTACAGGATTTGTGGCAACAAGGAAGATTCCGTTAAACCCGCTTTGGATGATCGGTTGAATGATATTCTTCATGATATGAATGGAAGATTCCATCAGATCAAGACGGTTCTGATTTTTGTTCATGCTTGCCCCAGGTGTCAGAATCACTACATCTACATCCCCACATTGATCGAAATTGCCCGCAAATACCTTGGTCCGCGATTGAGTGAAGTCCATACAGTGAGACAGGTCTAATGCTTGAGCCAATGCGTAGTCTGGCGTGCGATTAATAAGCATCAATTCTTCGCAAACGGACTGATTAATTATGGCGTAAGCACAGTTTGAACCAACTAATCCCATCCCGACAATAGCGACTTTTCTCGGTTTCCAAGCCATAGTTACCGTCCTCCTTCAAACAAATAACGCTTGGTATATTATATATGTTGTTTTGGTTGTAATATGTGACTAAACATGACGCAAAACCACGATTTTCGGTTGATAAGTAATGTTTTCTGACATGGACATCCGGTCTTTGTTGGAAATGAAATTGTAAAACCTTCGAGATCCTGTCAAAGATCAGTAGCATGCTTTTTGGCTGGGTGGCGTTAAGTTAACGGGCAGTAGAGCTCGGTAAGAAGGGAGGAGCTTATCGGACGCGCGCCGATGCTCCATTTTACTTTTTTAAGAATTAATGGGCAGCATATCATCAGAAAAAGCACCGCGTGTATCTGCGATGCTATACCTGACGGTGTCACTCCCTAGTAGACACTCGGATTAATCGAAATAAAATTAACACCTCGTTCTCCTGTGGGTCATTTATTTGGAAATTGCATATTCCAGCCTTTCAATCCTTCGCTGATTCTATCTTCATAAGCTGTTTTCTGCCCAAACGGTGAGCTGTGCCAATACAACAGTATCGTATTTTTATTTTGCCAAACAATCGGGACAATCATGTTGTACTGGTCTTTTTGCTTCTTAAAATCAGCAAAACCTTTATCCCGCTCTTCGTTCGACTTGAATGTATAGATAGAGATATGCTCTTTTGTTTGAACACAATCTTCCGTTGGACCACAGGAAAGATAATAAGTTTCAGGCGACTGTCCGTTTAATGTCCAATCGCTTCCGTCATAAGGATTAAGCGTAATATGACCCGATTGAAACAACATATCTTTAATCACAGCAGTTGACACTTTCGTTCCTACAACAGGTTCAGGCGTTTCCTGCTTGCCACAAGCTACTAATGCCATCACTATCACACATAAAAATACAACTAATTTAAACTTCATCCATAATTCCTCCATGCTATTTTTTCTTATACCTTACTAACGAGAAGTAGTATTTTTTGTTACATATCGCCATTTGGTAAATTAAGCAACTTATTACCGTTAAAGCGGAGGATTAAGCTCCCTCGGTATGATTTAATTTCCTCACGCAAGCTCGTCTATTCGCAGGATTTCATCCTTTAGATATCAATGATAAATGAAAGATAGCGAGATATATTAGGATGGGTCGTTAAAAAGGCATGCGGGAACAGAGGTGGAGTTAAATCACCCAATTCATTCCAAATGCTGCACGTATTCTCCACGATGCCCTTAGTGATTTTCACTCCCATGTCTCAACGGGTCAAGCGCCCTA
>NZ_CAXURV020000010.1:0-10470 GCF_964253335.1 Paenibacillus sp. LjRoot56 | reverse complement strand
CAATATCAAGTGATAGCTTGATTATATATCCAAATAACTCGGAGTTCTGTGAAGTAGATTACAGTTCTCCACATATTTTAAAATACGAAAAGAGCTTTAATTAAAAACCAGATTAAGGTTTGGATCAACGGCCAAACAAAGTGTTCAAAGTTACTGTAATAGGGCAGATAGTGCCAGACTGTTGCAAACCGAAATTGAAGATGGTCACGGATTTTAAATTGTTTCTTTTAGGCCTAGCTGTTGAGCGACGGGAGCGCTAATCTGTGATACCTGTTTCCGTTTTATTGCAATCAATAACATACCGGCAATCGTCATGAGTCCCCCGAGTATCTGCGACATCTCCAAAGCATGCCCCAAGATAACCGAAATAATTGCTGTAAATACAGGAATCAGATTCATCGTTATGCCGGCCTTGCTCGGGCCTAGTATCTTAACGCCTTGATTCCAAAAGATAAACGAACCGACTGACGGGAACACCCCCATGTATATAACCCCTATGATCCCCAAAGAAGTGATTTTGTCGGAGTGAATCGGCAGGAATAATAAAAAAGGAACCATCAGAATAGCACCGACCAGCGCAATCATCGCAACTAATGTCACAGGCGGAATGCCTTTTGCTTTTTTTAAAAGCAATGAATAAGCAGCCCAACATAAGACGGCCAATAGCATGATCGCATCTCCCTCGTTATACTGAGTATGAAACAACTGCAGCAGGTTGCCTTTCGTCAACACAATCAGAACACCAATAAACGAGGTGATTAATCCAATGAACTGAAAGACACTTACTTTTTCTCTTAGAAAAATCAACGAAAAGAGCATAATCAAGCCAGGCGCAAGGGTAGTAAATAGAGCGCTGTTCGTCGCAGATGTGAACTGCAATGAAGCATACGAGAGATAGGTGTAGAGCACAATGGATAAAGTAGCTAGCAAAATAATTAACACCCAGTTATTCCTCCATATTTGACCCCATGAAGGCTTCTCAATAAATTGGGCAATGGGAATAAGAAGAATCAGTCCGACGACCCACCTTAGAAATACTGTCCATTCAGAAGGTAACTCACCTACAATCAATTTTCCAAAAATGATATTACCGGCCCAAAATAGATTAGCCCCGATCAGAAATGCCCATGCCTTAAAATTCACCATATTTTTCACCTTCAATCTTTTTGTTTTGCAGATTAACTTGTCGTTAGCTACAATAGCTCTAAAATCGCTAGATCAGAACGAATGGAATTGTGAACTTCGAGAGTGTAACGTACACAAATCAGTTTAAGAAAAGCTTAGTTTTGCATAAAAATTCCCTTAATTCACATTATGATGCATCTATAGCCAGCTGATACAGCGGGATGAGCTTCTCGAAGGTTTGATTGACCAGCTGTTCGAACTCATCGGGCTTCGCCAGCACCTGGTCTTGGAAATGCAGGTTACGGCCGATCAGCAGCTCCGCCTTCTTCACATCCCGGAAACGAGTCAGCGCTTCCGTCCAGTACCTGTTGTCCAATTCCGCTACAGGCGTGACGTCCTTTTTCATATGGTCGAACGAAATGACGAAGTCGGAAGGAACTTCCTTCCGGATCTCCTCGAGATGCTTCATATAAGCGGTGGCTATGTTGCTTTTGTTCGGCAGCTCATAAATCAAAGCAAGCCATATAAAGACGCGGTCATCAAACAATCCGACCTGAAAGTGAGGGACTTGCTTGTAGCCCCGTTTGTTCGGGCAGATGGCCATCCAGGTATCGACAGGAGGATTAATTTTGCGGCGCAAATGTTTGGCGATATGCATGTACATCTTGGTTCCAGCAAAGAGCGAGAGATCTTGCATCAAAGAATCCCCCAGCGTTTTGAATTTCGGTTGAATGCGTTCGCGGATCGCTTCCATCCGGCCATCCAGACCGTCTATGGCAAAGGTGTCGAAATCAAGCTGTGTAAATCCGGTAAAACTCATGGTCGGTATGCCTCATTTCACTTACGTTTTTCAATATTTCAAGGGCAGTTCCAGAAGCCTTCAGACTACGATATAAAATGGGATATTATGTTAAAACAAAGAGACTGTCATTGAGACAGTCTCAATGTTAAGTTTATTTAAAAACTTTTATACGTTCTTGTACCGGATTAAATTTCTTTTCACCTGCTGAGGCAGACGGTTTACCGAACGGCATTTGGGCAATCAGTTTCCAGCTTTCCGGCAACTTCCATTCTGCTTTTACCCGTTCATCAATCAATGGATTGTAATGCTGTAGGTTTACACCCAGCCCTTTAGCCTCTAGCGCCATCCAGATCACCAATTGGTGCATTCCATTTGTGTGATGTGACCAAATCGGGAAGTGTTCTTTGTAAGATGGATATTGATTCATAAAACTATCAATAACTGACTGATCTTCAAAGAAAAGAACTGTACCGTATCCGTTCCGAAATCCATTCATTTTTTCCTGAGTAGAAGAAAATTGTTCGGCAGGAACGACTGCTTTGAGAACTTCGGTCGTAATATCCCATAACTTGTCATGTTGTTCACCCAAGAGCAGAACTACGCGGGTAGTTTGATTGTTAAACGCCGATGGTGTATGTTTAACGGTTTCCTCGATTATTTCTTGGATACTTTGATCCGAAATTGGTGATTCTTTGCTAATTCCATAAATAGAGCGCCGTTCGCGTAGTGCAGTGAATAAATCTTTCTCCAAGGTTTCCATGATACCTCTCCTTACTATATTTTTTCAATTTTCAATCTTCCTAGTTCCTATGTCCACGGGACACAAATTTATTATAACCATTACAAAAAAAAAGGTATGTAAAGTAAATTACATACTTGAATCTATCTTAGTGTGTAAGAGAAATAGTTCTAATTTAATAAGGGAACAGGAACGATTTAAGACAATACGTCACATGTTTTTTCGCCGTCAAGGGCTGCACGACGGCGCCGGATTTATGACCTTGACTCATGAAATGATGATCCAAAAATCCTTACAGCTTTTTTAGCTCTTGCAAAATTTCCTCCGGGCTTTGGCGCTGCCTGAAATTCGGATTGACATAAGCGGAGCGGATAATGGCGTTCTCATCGATTATGAATGTAGCCGGAATCGGCAAAACCCATTTCGAGGTATTGTTGTACTCCGCAAGATTGAGTCCGTTACCTTCCATGAGTTCCCTTACTCCCGGCGGAACATCGAAGAGCAGATTGTACTTGGCCGTTACCAAGCCGTTCGGATCGCTAAGGACTTGAAATTCCAATGATTCCTTTTCCTGAAGGGATAACGAATGATCCGGTTTTTGCGGGCTAATCGCTATAAGCTGCGCTCCCATCGCTTGGATTTCCGGCAAAATCTGCTGGTAAGCCCTTAATTGCATATTGCAAGAAGGACACCATCCGCCGCGATAGAAGACCAGCAGAACCGGCCCTTTCGCGAGCTCTTCAAATAAAATTACATCCCGGCCTAGTGCGTTTGTTAATTTAAAGTCCACCGCCTTCTCGCCTTGTTGCTTCCCGGAAGCGATCCCCGATTTCTGAAGTTCCTCAATCATTTGACCGATCTTGATCTGCGCTTCAATTGGTGCATTGGCCTTAAACTGCTGTGTGGCCGCTTCCAGCTGTTCGGTTAAATTTTGGATGCTCATCGTTCTTAAACCTCCACTATCAAGTGATAGCATGAGTATAATTCTAAATAAAATGGAGAACTGTAATGTAGTTTACAGTTCTCCATTTTATTTTTGAAGTTATGTAAAACGGCAGAACAATGTAAAGTAGATTACTGACACCGATTCGACCGGCATGTTAATCTGCAAGTATCAGGCACCCTACCATGGACAAAGGGTTATCAATTAACCGCATCTTTTTTCCTGGCGGGAGAAAATTCTCTAATAAAAAAAATAAGAATGCAAACGTGAAAGGAGAATACGGATGAAGATACTCGTTTTAGGAGGAAGAGCGTTTTTTGGTCGCCGGTAACTGAAGATGCTTGCCGACGATTTAGATTAACAGCGTGGACTATACAATGTTATTTACGAAGGAGATGAACCGGTTTGAAAAATAATTTCATCGAATACTGTCTAAACAAAAAAGGAGCGATTAAGGATTATCCCTTGGGAACCGATCCACTCGCGATAAAAATTGCAGGTAAAATATTCGCTCTTTTTTATGAGGAAAAAGGGTACTTGAACCTAAAATGTGACCCGGTGATAGCGGAAAACTTGAGAGAGCACCATGAGGACGTTCGACCGGGGTATCATATGAACAAACAGCACTGGAATACGATTATTCTCGAGGGTTCTTTGCCAGAGTCGGATATCTTTGCAATGATTGACCACTCTTACGATTTGGTTGTTAAGAGCCTTCCTAAGAGCATCCGGGAATCTAATTAGTCTTGCAATTATTGGAAATCTATCATGCAAATGTGTTTCCTCATTTTCACATGACGAAGGCTGCGCTCCCGTATCTCAATGCAGGAAGGGGCAGATCCGCGTAAACCGCGGATTTTTTCATTTTCACGATACAAGTTTATGTCCAATGCACTCGACAAGAGCTTGCATATCGTTAGCCGAAACACTTCTTTGGTTTGTTATGTCCAATGGCATCTAGATGAAAGCCTGCCTCCAAGAAGATCTCCATCGGCGGTTGACTAGTGAGATACGCCTGTACTGCAGCGACTTTTAAAGCCACACAAATGACCCGTAAGATGGGCACTTTTTTCAAAGTGTCCATCTTACGGGTCACAGTTCAAAGGATGATCAGCAGCTTGCCCCGTTTGTGACTATTTACTAAACAACCTGGCTGCATTATAATCCATTCGTTTGCGGGTGGAATCAACTGTGCTACTACTACCCCTTTTTCCAATTTTTCCTTACCTGCGTGACTACGAACATAATCGGGATATATCCATAAATAAAATAAAGTCCGACGTCTGAATAAAACTCGGAAATCCATCGAAATATGATACGGTCCTTCAAAAAATACTCTAATATCAGAATTCCGACCAGAAAAGCTAGCAAGCTCGCACGCGGTTTGATCTGAAAAACGTTTTTCATTCCACGGCATGCCGCCCATAAGCCTAAAGATATGCCCGCTAATATTTTTATCAACCACATTGAAATGGCCAGATATTCTATTCTTTGGAACACAGGTCCCTCAATAATCTTGAGCATATCAATCGTCGGCCAAAAGATTTCGCGCAGCTGCCCTTCACTGTAATACATAAACGTATTGATTATTAACATCAAATACATTAATGTAATAAAAAATACCGCCAAATGTGCCCATTTTTGAGATTTTGTCGGTGATTTAATGAATGGGTAAAAGAGCAGAAGAGCTTCAAATCCCAAGAATTGATATAACATGCTTTTAGAAGAGAGTAATATGTCGGTTATTGAATGGTTAAAAAGAGGCATCAAGTTTAACGGATGTATATACGGCAAAACTAACAAATTTTCTGGTAAAATAAAAATAAGTGTAATTAGTAATCCCAAAAAACTTAGTCCGGTAACGGACCGAAACCCGCCGGATACGGTATAGTATATAAGCAACACCAAAATGGTGCTTATGGGTAAAATTTTTATTGAGGGAAACACCCAGAGTTGAATAACTTCAATATAGGCTTTGAATTCAATAAAAGCTCCGAAACAAAAATAAAGAACGATTGCGAAATTGATTATGTTTCCTGCAATTTTCCCGAAACATGTAGTGTTGACTGTAGTTACATCTAGACCTTCTTGATTAGAACGTAAAATTTTATAAATCATCCATAAGATTAAATGAATGCTAATCCCTACTAAAACAACAGAAATATAAGCATTATATCCGGCATGTTCGGCCACTTCTCGTTGGAAATTCAGAACTCCGACCCCGACCATACTGACATACATAAGAGGAACAATTAAGAAGGGAGATATTAAGTGCTTTTCGTCAACAGAATTTTTCATATACGAAACACCTCACTAAACTGTACTTCCAGACATCGTTCAAGCACTTCCGGTTTTGGCGATTTTAACCTGAACGCTTACTGATGTTTTTATTACTTGATAAATTTCTTCAAAATCTTGGGCACGCCATACCTTAGACCGACTTCTTACTAAATCGCCCAAGCCGACTGGATCAACCTTATTTTCCTTCAATAGTGACAGGAATTTTTCAATTTCTTTTTTAAAATAAGAACCCATCGTTTTTTCAAGCTGTGCAAGCTGCTCTTCTGATCTCAAATCCACCCAATCCGGGACATTCTGAAGTTCCGTCACCAATTTCAACCGAATTGAAATAGAAGGGATTGGTTTCACTTTGTTCACAATATAGCTTGCCTTTGAATGCATGCTTCTCAATAAAATGAAATCTTCACCCTGTTTGCTTGATGCTTTTCCTGCAACTGGAACATTGTAGCTTCCATTCTTCGAGTTCTGAATAAGCATTTTTAATAAGAAAGCGTCCTTCATGTTAATTTCGGTTATCTTTTGATCACTTCTAAATAAAGCCAGACCATCGATTACTACTTCTCCGTGATCTATTTTAAAATACGGTAAAAACATGTCTCGTCCTTCACCATAATAATTAAACAAGGATACATGAAGGTTCATCAACGGTAAATTTCCATTTCTGATGTTTTGCTCAATTATATCCGATAAAAAAAAGGGTTCATGGGTTTTTTTGGCGATTTCCAACAGATCCGAAGCGTCTCGATCCACGACTCCAAGCTGAATCCGCGATGAAAATTTAGTATCGTGGAGAAAATGATGCATTACAGCCCCAGTCCCTTTTTCTGCACGCGTTTTTCCGAATAACACCATCCTTAACTGTCCCCTTTCAAGGGGATCATTTGTCCGCGCATTTGCTCGTGGCAAACCGTCAATAATAGCGTTGGATTCCGTATGTAAAACGTCTAGTTCTGTTTTTCCCGGTTCTTTAAAGTGAGAAATTAGAACAGCGCTTTTCATACTATTCGCAACGGTATCAAAGCTAATTGCATGGACAAGACAAATATCATTCACAATTTTTTGATCGGCACAAGCCGATAAAACTGCACACAAAATGATAACAAGGAAAATTTTCCTCCTATACATAATGGCCCTCTTTCATAATTTATTCTTCATCTAAGTCATTTTTCTGTTTAACTGGTTTTTTAGGCAAATACTTAACTGAAGATTTTGGTCTTAAATGTTGAGGTCTTTTATTCAGAATTTGAAAAGATGAACGTATAAAACTGTCTTTAAAAGACATAATCCTTAAAGGAAAAATCGGAACAGCGTAAGGAGCGCCTAATGATTTTAAACGAATAATATGGACGAACAGAAAACCCACCCCGATAAATATGCCAATTCCCCCCCATATCGCTGACAGAATGATGAAAGGAAAGCGTAAAAATCGTATCGCATTTGACATCTTATATATCGGTGTCGTAAATGAGGCTAAAGCCGATAGCGCGACAAGAATTAGTAAAATATTACTTGTTAAAGCTGCTGCGACCGCAGCTTGACCGATAACAATTCCTCCGACAATACCTAAGGTTTGTCCAATTTTTGTTGGTAATCTGGCCCCTGCTTCCCGAAGAAATTCAATGGTTATTTCTAAAAAAAGCACTTCAAAGAAGGGCGGAAATGGAACATTCATTCTGGAAAATATAAGGGGACTAAGCAAAGCTTTTGGAATGACTTCATAATGATATGTGGTTATCGCAACATACATTGACGTGCTAAACAGCGAAAAAATGACACCAAAGATTCGAATCAATCGAAAAAAAGAACCTAATATCCATGGTAAATAATAATCTTCCGCGGAAATAAAAAAATCAAACAATGTAGAGGGTCCCGTAACAATATAAGGTGATCCGTCGCTAATGACCGCGACTTGCCCGTTAATAAGTGAATACACCACTCGGTCCCTGCGTTCCGTGGATACAAACAATGGAAATGGCGTCAAAGAATTGTCGGACATCATTTGGTCCAGTAAGGACGAATCAAACACGAAATCGATATCAATATCAGTAAGCCTTTGCTCAACAGTTTGAATATACTGTTCATTTGTCAACCCATCGATATAAATGATTGCGACTTTTGTTTTTGAAGTTGTTCCAATGATAATTTCTTTTATAATCAAGTTTGGGAGATTGATTTGTGATCTTAGCAAACCGATGTTTGTATCCAGGTCCTCTACGAAACCGACTTTAGGACCGACGACGCTAAACTCGTTTTCCGTATCATTGTTTTCTCGCAATCCATGATTATCGGCTAAATTAACCAATGCACACTTTTGATCGTTTTCATGAAGTTGAACGATCGCATAACCTTTCAGCAGTTTGGATTGAATATTTGTTAAATCGTCGGTAATCTCTATATCATTAATGGGAATCCAGGTCTTAATATCCTCAATTTCCTTGATTTCGGAATCCAATGATCGATTTTGCATCACAAGAATCAAATGTTGCTGCATCCACTTCGCATCGATTAAGGTACTATAATAGAAAATACTCACTTCTTGTTTACCAAGTAAAATCACTGTTGTCTTAAAGTCACTCGATTGTACGGATAATTTTAATAATTGATCGAGGTTTCTAAAATCTGTTTTCATTGCGAATAAATCCTTCCTGGCTAAAGTCTCCAAATGTTCTTTATGGTAGCATGTTATTTTTTGTAAAAAACTCTTTTTTTATACATGGGTGGAATCACAAAAGATTTCGACTGATCGTTCAGTCGGGCCATTGGATGAGTACTGGCAGCGGCTACGGGAAAAAGCATTGTGGCATCCAGTAACGGGATCAAGTCGCTGTTGGCGGGACCCCAACTTGAAACGCAAATCAAGAATAACCGAGAATTCAGGCTTTTTCTGCTTCTCGGCTTACAGAAAGTAAGCCTGGAGGTCGGATGGCCTTCGCTTACCCACAATTTCCTCAAGTGGGCATCAATGAACCAAAAAAGCGCAAGTTCTGAGGTGAATTCCCCTTTCGAACTTACGCTTTTTTTCATGACTATGATCATGGACTACTCATTTAAGCTGCTTTTGAACTACGCTGGTTTTTACTAGGTTGGAGGATTATGGGGCTCACAGCCCTCACCATTTTATCTGCTTGATTAGATGGATGATCTCTTCCTGTTCCTCTCCGCTAATCTGCCAAGTTCGGATTTCATTTATAATTTTCTCTAGATTGGTATAACCTTTAGCCAGACCGTTTAAGCGTGCAGCCAAGGTTGAGTTCGTCAGTTCTTCATCGGTTGGAATGATAGTTCTCAGTTTTTTAATGGCATCTGGATACCGTTTCAAATAATATTTCTGATGTCGATCCTCGACAGGATAAAACACGGTAAAGGGAGCAACCTCGGTGTCCAGTATTCCTTGTCCTCGTTCTTCGGTGGTTCTCTTGACCTCTCGGATTACATTGTTCTGTGTGGGGTCACGAAATAATATCAAAGATCTATACTGCTGGCCTTTGTAATCGTTTACATTCACCGGATTATGGCTGCTCCAGAACACATTCAATAGGGTCTCCAAACTTAAGATACCAGAATCGAAATCCATTTCGACCGTTTCGGTATGGTCTCCTAGTTGTCGGTAAGTCGGATGATCTGTAGTTCCTCCAGCAAAGCCTACACGCGTTCTTATGATTCCGGTTAATTGTCCGAACAAAGCGTCAGGGCTCCAGAAGCAACCCATACCCAATGTTAAAGTTTGAATTTTGCAATCACTCATCTTGGTCACCTCCTTATTATCATATCATTTAGGAGCTCGATAATAAGCAAGGTTGAAATTTCGAGGACCTTTGAATCAAGACACGACCAGCTCCCACTGCGCCTTTTCCGCCACTTGTCGGAAGCTTTGTTCAAGATTTTCTCCCATCATATTATATGGATATGTCAGGTCTTATCGTACGGCAAGATAATTATACATGTGATATCTAATTTAAAGCCTCGCTTCTTCAGACTTGTTCTTACCATAATCGATTATTCTGCTCACAAATGAATGATGCAAAAATCGTTACGACTTTTTTAGTTCTCGCAAAATTTCCTCCGGGCTTTGACGCTGCATGAAATTCGGATTGACATAGGAGGAGCGAATAATGGCGCTCTCATCAATCATGAAGGTAGCCGGAACCGGCAAAACCCATTTCGAGGTATTGTTGTACTCTGCAAGATCAAGTCCGATACCTTACGTGACTTCCCTTACTCCCGGCGGAACATCGAAGAGCAGATTGTACTTGGCCGTTACCAAGCCGTTCGGATCGGCTAAGGACTTGAAATTCTAATCCTTCCTTTTCCTGCAGGGATAACGAATGATCCGGCTTTTGCTGGCTAATCGCTATAAGCTGCGCTCCCATCCCTTGGTTTTCCGGCAATATCTGCTGGTAAGCCTTTAATTGCATATTGCAAAAAGGACACCATCCGCCGCGATAGAAGACCAGCACAACCGGGCCTTTCGCGAGCTCTTCAAATAAAATTACATCTTGACCTAGTGCGTTTGTTAATTTAAAGTCCACCGCCTTTTCGCCTGATTGCTTCCCGGAAGCT
>NZ_CAXURV020000009.1:0-52648 GCF_964253335.1 Paenibacillus sp. LjRoot56 | reverse complement strand
TCGCCAGGCGTGGCGTCTGCCGCTACGGTTACTTCCCCCGCGCTGTCCACCGACACCTTCGCGTCGCTGCTCGTCCACGTGACCGTCGTCGCCGCTCCACCAACTGCATCTACCGTAGAAGTGAGCTGTTTGATTCCTCCCTGCAAGACGCTAGCGGTGCTCGGAGTGACGGTTACGCCGTTCACAGCCGGAGGCATAGCCGTAACGGTGATCGTCGCTGTCCCTTTTTTGCTGTTATTGAACGTCGAGGTCGCCGTAATCGTATAATCACCCGGGGTCGCACTAGCCGCAACGGTTACTTTACCCGTGATGTCCACCGACACCTTCGCGTCGCTGCTCGTCCACGTAACCGTCCTCGCCGCTCCTCCCACTGCATCTACAGTCGCTGTGAGCTGCTCGCTTCCTCCTTGCACCACGCTTGCGGTACTTGGGCTAACGGTCACGCTATTGATGGCCGGTGCTGCCGTGATGGTGATCGTCGCTGTCCCTTTTTTGCTGTTATTGAACGTCGAAGTCGCCGTAATCGTATAATCGCCCAGTGCGGCATCTGCCGCGACGGTGACTTTACCCGAGGTATTATTCACCGACACCTTATTAGTGACGTCACTGCTGCTCCAAGTGACCGTCGCCGCCGCTCCTCCCACCGCATCTACCGTTGCTGTGAGATTCTTGCTTCCTCCTTGCGCGACGCTTGCGGTAATCGGGCTGACGGTTACGCTATTAATGGCCGGCGTTGCCATGACGGTGACCGGAGCTGTTCCTTTTTTACTATTATCCACCGTCGATGTGGCCGTGATCGTATAAACGCCCGGCGCGGCATCTGCCGCAACGGTTACGTTACCCGTGCTGCTCACCGTCACCTTATTGGCGACGTCACTGCTGCTCCAAGTGACCGTCGTCGCTGATCCTCCTACCGCGTCTACCACGGCAGAGAACTGCCTACTTCCACCCTGTAAGATAGTAGCTTTAATCGGATTGACGAGCACGCTATTAACCGCAGGAAGTATGACGGTAATCGTCGCTGTTCCTATTTTGCTGTTATTTACCGTGGAGGTTGCCGTGATCGTATAATCACCAAGCGTGGCGTCTGCCGCTACGGTTACTTTTCCCGTGCTATCCACCGCCACCTTAGCGTCGCTGCTTGTCCACGTGACCGTCGTCGCCGCTCCTCCCACCGCATCTACCGCAGCTGTGAGATTCTTGCTTCCTCCTTGCGCGATGATTGCCGTGCCTGGAGTGACGGCTACGCTATTTACAGCCGGAGCCAGTAAGTTAGCCACCCGAAGTTGTTCTATTACACTGTTTTTCTCCTGCCACGCTACGAATAAACCATTGTTCAGTGCGGTTATCGCAGGAAAAAAAGCGGTTTTCGTATTATCCACGATAAAACCATTTAAGCCGTATTCGGCGCTCGTCCAAGCCGTTCCATTATACTTCTTCGCGCGAATTTTAAATAAGGGGATTGATCCCGCTCCTACCATTCCGGAATCTTCTGACCACACCGCATATAAATCATGATTAGCAGCTGTTAATTTCACATAATTAGCTCGGAATGCGGTACTCACGTTGATGCCATACTTCCCACCACCGTCAACACTTGACCAAACGTTACCGTCATATTTCTTTACCCGAATTTGGTCGTCCGTCGTCGAATCGACCGGTTCATGCCAAGCTACGTACAAGACGCCGTCAACCGTGGCTAACGTCGGGTAGTACGCATTTTTCCCAGTTGATATATTTAACCCAGTCGGGCCGCCGCCATCGATCGTCGTCCAGCTCGTTCCGTCGTACTTTTTCGCCCTGAGCTGATTAATAACTCCGTACTGTTCCGACCATACCGCGATTAATTCATTTCCCAATACGGCCAAAGCAGGAAAAGCCGCGGCTTTGGCTGGATCTATATTTAATCCATTCGTACCTCCGTCGACGCTTGTCCACTCCGTGCCGTTATACCTCTTCACGTAAATTTTACCCAGTTCTGACCACGACGCATACAGAGCATTATTGTATTCAACCAAAGTAGGAAAGTTAGCGCCCTTTGTCGCATCCACGTTAATTCCGGTCGTGCTTTCTCCTTCGGCGCTTGTCCAGCTTGTTCCATTATATTTCTTGACCCGAATTTGACCGTAGGATGATGTAACTTCTTCGACCCATGCAAGATATAAAGAACCGTTAAATACGGCCAGAGTCGGTCTCATTCCCTCTTTGGCCGGGTTCATGTTTAATCCGTTCGGGCCGTTGCCGTCGACGCTCGTCCAGCCCGTGCCGTTATATTTCTTGACTCTGATTTGATTGAAGTATGTGATGCCAGGAACGACTTTTTCTTGCCAGGCGACATAAACTTCGCCGTTCCATACGGCCATGGCAGGGTATTCCGCCCGATTGGCTGCATTCACGTTAAGGCCGTTAGCCCCGCCGCCGTCGATCATCGACCAGCCAGTCGCTGCGGAAGCTGTGCCACTGTTGAAAAGAAGCGGTAACAAAAGTATAACGGCGAGTAATAAATGTACCGTTTTGCGTAATCTATCGTTGGTCTTACTCCTTCTCATTGCCGGAATCAATCTGCATCTTCCTTCCAAATTATCGTTCTATCACATATCCCTCATTTTCTACCTCAGCATATCTGACAGCACCTTAAAGAAACCTTAAAAACCGACAATTTTTCCCATGAAAAAACAGGCCCCATCTTAAAAGATGAGAACCTGTTCGGTAAATTGGTATCACGCAGTTAAACCGACGAAGCAGGGATGCAAATGGTGACTTTCGTACAACGCCCTAGCTCACTATCCAGTTCCAGCGAAATGCCATATTCGTATTTCAACCGCTTATTAATATTCCGTAAACCGACTCCCTGCGACTCGTCCGCATCGGGCCTTTCTAGCAGCGTCTTCAATCGTTCAGGCGCGATTCCTACGCCGTCATCGGCTACGACAAATCGCCACTTCCCATCCGACTCTTCCGCCGTCAATGTCACCGTGCCTCCTTCAATGCGATCGCCGATACCGTGACGAATAGCATTTTCGACCAGCGGCTGCATCAAAAGCGGCGGCATGCGCAAACCATAGGCAGCCTCTGCGATATCGAATTCGAAGCGAATACGATCTTTGAATCGAGCCCGCTCAATCTCGACATACGTTCGAATCAGACTGAATTCTTCTGCAAACCCGATGCGTTCCTCCGCATTGCTAAACCGAAAGCTTCCTCGCAAATAATCGGCTAGATCGGCGATCATCTTTCTCGCTCGTTCCACATCCTTATAACTTGATGCCACAATACTGTTCAGAACGTTATATAAGAAATGAGGCTTAATCTGCGATTGCAAAAAAGCCACTTCCATGTGGATCGCTCGGCCGAGCGATTCCTTCATCGCGAGCAAGCTGCCGATTCTTGCTTTAAGCTCCTCCACATCGAA
Organism: Paenibacillus sp. LjRoot56; assembly: GCF_964253335.1. NCBI lineage: Bacteria > Bacillati > Bacillota > Bacilli > Caryophanales > Paenibacillaceae > Paenibacillus > Paenibacillus sp. LjRoot56. The sequence continues at coordinate 49,236 of NZ_CAXURV020000009.1, read as the reverse complement.
CGGTTTTGACAAGTAATCGTTAGCCCCCGCTTGAAGTGCTGCAACCTTATCCTGTGGTTGAATCGCCGCCGTCACCATCAGGACGGGCAGCTCTAGCAACGAGTATCGTTTGCGAATCTCTTGGCACACTTCATACCCTGACATGCCTGGCATCATCAAATCCTGAATGACAAGATCGATCCTGCCCGTTTGATCGAGTTGCTCCAGCGCCTCATACCCGTTCTTGACTGCGATCACGCGATAGTCGAGGGCTTGGAGCGCGTCCAATAAGACTTTTAAGTTAACAAACTGATCATCAACGATCAGAACCGTATGCTTGCCTCTCGAATTCGTAACATAAGGCGTAGCAAAGGAATATTCGATTTCTTTGGGGACGACCATGGGAGTTGAATAGGACGATGTTGCTTCTCTTCGCTGTTCGGAGATTGGAAGCGTAAATGTAAAAGTCGAGCCGACTCCAGGCGTAGAAGTAACAGAAAGCGTCCCTCCTTGCAGTTCGACAAGTTGTTTTGCAATCGGAAGCCCTAATCCGAAGCCACGCTGCTGTGATCCCTCAAGTGATTTGAACGGCTCAAAAATCAATGGAATATCCTGGGCCTCAATGCCTCTTCCTGTATCGTGCACCGCAATTTCGAGCCTGCCTCCATGCTCTCTGCCCGTAATGACAATCCTTCCATTCTCCGTATGCTTAATTGCATTGTCCAGCAAATTTCCGATAACCTGACTCAGGCGAATTTCATCGGCCAAAGCGGAAGGCAACTGCGCAGGCACATGGTTCACCAGTTGAATATGGTTTTCCGTGCACAAATAGGAATAGAAGCGCACTTGCACCTCTGCGACCGAACGAACATCGATTGGAGCAGGAACGATTCTCAGTTCACCTAGTTTCAGCTTGGATAAGTCTAAAATATCGTAAACGAGCTGCGAAAGCTTCCTCGTAATATCAGTTATCAATTGCAGCTTTTCCCGTTGTTCCGCAGTTGGTGGATGTGTGGTATCGTCCAACATGGACCGAGAAATATTCATCACTCCGTGAAGCGGTGTCTTGAATTCATGCGAAGTTCGGGCCAGAAAATCGTCCTTCAACTTGTCCGCTTGCATTAATTGCCCTGACAATTCTTCGATTTTATGGAAAGCGTTCGAGAACCGGAGCGACATCAGCAAAGCTAGCATCAATAGAACTAGAAAAGGTTCCACCGGCGCAAGTGAATAGATGGGCACGCCGAAGTACACGTTCATATTCTGGTTCAGCACCAGCACATTAAGAGCCATGGCTGCCACGGCCAAATACCCGCTGCCAGCTACCTTGTGCAAGGCCGTATATACGAATACATACGTTGCGTACAACAAAGAGAAAGTCACGTAAAATGACGTGAATTGACGAACTGGCCCTGTTGTAAGCTCGGTAGCGAAGCCGACATGCAACACCGCAAGTATCCCCCCCACAGCCAGCCCGCCTCGAGTGAGCCATTTATAACAGTAAGGCTGGAAAGCCGTGTATACGTAAAGGAAAAATCCAACACCTACGCCAACTGTCAATACCATCTGAATTCGGAAATACAACCAGAACGGAATCGAACCGACCGCAACAAATAATACTCTCTCACCGCTGACGCTTGTAAATGCAGCAATGCATACGCATACGATGCCAAGCACCACAAGTGATAAATCGTCCCTACGTTGGGAAAATAAACCGATAAAATATAATCCCATGATCAAGAAGGCGGTTAGCGCGATCCAATCATGAGCTGTCGCACGATCACGAATCCCGGCGATTTGCTCGGCCTTGCCCAGTAGTAGAGATTCGCCGATCCCACTGCTTACATGGAATTCATAGTTAGCTACCTGAACCAGAATGTCATTCCAGCCCGGCTGCAACGTGAAGTAGCTGACATACGGTTTATTAAGCGCTTTGTATTGCTGCTTCTCGGCCGGATTCCCGCTTGTTCCAACGATTTGGCCATTGACGATGAGCCGATTCGAAATCAGGATAGCCGCAGTTTTCAAACCATACACCGCGCCGGCGTCGCCGATCCGAATCTGTAATCGATAAGTCGCCATGCCAAGCGTATCCATCTTTTTGGACCATGATCCAGGAACCTGAATCATCTCAGGTGTTAATCCCCCTGTAGTGGCAGAAGATGGAGAAGGCTGACTGGTGAATAGTTGATCTGGATAAAGCTCCCACTGCCCATCCAGCCGAACGACTCCTTCCTCCTCAAACTTCCAAGCGGATAAGTCCATCGCCCCTTTTACCGCTACAGGCATTGGATTTTTATGAGTAGAGAAGTAAGCCAACAACACCCCATAGGTTGCAATCAACAGAGACAAAGTAATAAGCGCTGCCGCAACTTTTTTTCTCATCGAGCTTGCTCCATCATGTCTTTCGTTTGTTGGAATAGCCGTAATGTCTCTTCCTCCAGCTCAGCTCCCAATTGAAAGCGCACCGCTTGCTCCAAATGCAAGCATATCCGATATGCCTCATTTCGATTGCCCATCTTCAGATGCAGCTTGATCAACTCACGTCCGTCGTTCTCGGAGTCAGGGGCAAGTGACAATAGCTTTTCCATGCTGTCCACCGCAAGCGTACGATTACCTTTACTTTGAAAATGCCCGTACCATTTACGTAGTACACGAACATACGTGGCTTTGATCTCCAACTGTCTGGCGGTAGCCCAGCTGAAATCGCAAGCTTCCATATATTCACCTGTGTACATCTGGTTCATTTTGTCATATGACCTTTCATCCATCTCCGCTTCGGCCCACGTGTTGCTCAGTAACTGCTCAAATTCGGTTACATCGACCGTGCTCCCATCCAAAACAGCGACGAATCCTTGATCCGCTTTGCGTATATGGATTGGAATCTGTTGTTCCCCCAAGCTTCTTCTTAAATAGGACAGGCATGTATATAAATACGTTTTCGCCTTGTTCAAATCGTACCCCGGCCATAACGCCTCAATAATCGAAGCCGTATTCACAGACTTTCCTGCATAATGGATCAGAAACGCGCAAAGCTCCTTTTCCTTCTTCGTTTTCCATGTTAGCACCTTGTTCTCGTCACTCGGCAACCCAATATGGAAGCCTCCTAGGCAGTTGACGGTCGGGGCGATGCTTACGCTTTGGTGCGCCTGAATGACGGACTCGGATAAGGATTGTTTAATACGCACAACCGTATTCTGCAATCTATCTATCGTAAAAGGCTTCAACAAATAGTCCATCGATTGAATTTCAAACGCTTCGACCGCATATTCCGCATAGGCCGTTGTGAAAACGATCGGCATGCGAGGGAACATGCTTCTGATTTTTCTAGCAGCCTCCGTGCCCTTCATTCCCGGCATCTGAATATCCAGAAACACTGCATCCACAGTAGAGTTAGCTAACGCTTCAATCGCTTGAATCGGATTCAAATACCTTCCTACTATGTTGATATTCCCTATTTGTCCAAGCAAAATTTCCAACAAATCCAGCGCATCTTCTTCGTCATCAATGAGCATTACACGAATCATCGACCTTGGTCTCCTTACTTATTGCAAGCATTTCTTTATAAGAAATTTCGACAAAAAGTGAGGTGAATCCTTTATTTTCTGCTCCTATAACTACACGTTGGATTCGTGAAAAAGAGCTGAATCTGCTCGAAGCTCCGACTGTAAAAGAAAAAGCAGCCATCACAGAGGAATCTCTGCGATAACTGCTTTCTCAGTTCGAGGACTACGTAGCTAAGCGAGACACTCATGAGATTTCAAGAAGTTCATCGTTATTTTCATGTTTTATCTGTTTATACTTTCAGTTTTGCTGCTATTTGTCTTTTCGATACTTTTAGGTAAGAGCATAATTATTAGGATCGCACTTACAAAATCAAGCGCAGCTACAACAATAAAATTAATCGGTAGATGATACATAGCTGTTAAAGTAATTGTAACGATACATACGAATATTCTACCGATGACCGTCGATTTAGCAAATTGTATATTATTTTCCAAACCTGAACGAACGTAATAGAAACCAATACATAAAAGGAGCATACCAAAGAATTGAAGCCATACTGTTGCATCATCATTAAACTGTAACATTGGTTGCACTAACTTGGGTGTAAAAAGAAGGGACCCCCCTAGAATAGTAATGTAGATTCCATAATAAAACATTAACTTTGAGACCATATACATTAAGATCGCCTCCTAACATTTTTTATAAGTGCGCTAGTCAATACTCAATCCATAGCGAATACGTTGATGATAACAGTCTTTTATTCAGTATTATGAATACGAATAAACGGAGTCAAATAAGTAACCGTTTTTACAATCAATATCTATATCATGCAATATGCTAGCCTTCTGAATGGAATTATATATCTTTTGTACCTCGCCTTTGCCTAAAGCAACTTGCTCGTATTTGTTTATAGTGCTTACCAACTACTTCGTATAAATAACCTCAGATGTAACTTTCACCTTTAAATCCGCCCTAGCACTAGAGCATAAGATTCTCCTTATTTGGATGAATAGTTAAATTGTACCATGCGTTCAATGGTTTATGGAGAATAATGTATTATTTTGTGGGTCTTTATTCATGGAAATACGAAGAAAAAAAAGCCTCCATTTGCCTGAAATTCACTTCTTTGAACTATGCGAATAATCCAATTAACATCAACATCCAAAACAAAGAACCAATTACTATTAACACCCATTGTCTTTTTGTAATTTATCTCTAACTTCTTGATCTAGTTGAACCTGTTTCCAATATAAATTTAATGAATATCGAGCATAAACAAGTGGACGGCTCCCTCCGCTCACGCTCCAGTCCGCGCGGGCGAACCCTCGAGGGGTTCAACTCCCTACTCACCCATACAAGCACAAGAAAAAAGCACCCTCAAAGGGTGCTTTTTCTGTACTAGTATGGAGGTGAGGGGAGTCGAACCCCTGTCCGAAAATATTGCCACACAGGCATCTACGGGTGTAGTCACAGTTTTGATGTCACCCGAGCATCGCCCCGTAACCGGCTATGCGTTGGGTCAGCCTGATTGTCTTCCTACGTCTGACCCCAGGCGGAGACCAAACGTCGTATCCCACTATAGTTGAGCCCCTATCCCAGTCACATGGGCGATGCTGAGTAGAAGCACGCTAACAGGTTATTAAGCTGCTAAAGCGTAGTTGTTTTGTGTTTTGCCATTTAATAGGCTTTAGCGTTTTATAGTGGACGCGGCCCCACTACCCGCAACCCGCGCTCAAACTATCCCCGTCGAATCCAAGAACACCCCCGGATTGCCTTCGTAACCGTCAGAGACGGTGAAGGTTAAAAGGACAAGCTGTAGAGCCAAGTTACACTTGAAATCTCTTCGTTACAATTACTAGTATACCATAAGATGACGAAATATGAACACTAGGTTCATGGAAGACAAGGTGTTACCTTCCAATACACCCAATCTATCTGGCAATCTTCTGCTTCTCACGCAATGCGCGTTGAATATCGCGTTGTGCATCTTTCTTGGCAGCAGACTCACGCTTGTCGTATTGTTTCTTCCCTTTACCAATGCCAATAAGAAGCTTCGCGTAGCCATTTCGGATATACACCTTCAGTGGAACGACGGTATAGCCTTCTTGCTTAGCCTGGCCTAGTATCTTGGCAATTTGCACTTTCTTCAACAACAGCTTCCGCGTCCGTGTAGGATCTTCCGGATTGCTGCGATTACCTTGTTCGAAAGGGCTAATATGCATATTGTGTACAAAAGCTTCGCCATTCCGAATTGTCGAAAAGCTGTCGCCAATGTTGGCTTTACCTGCCCGTAAGGATTTGATCTCCGTGCCGGTCAGGACAAGACCGCATTCATACGTATCTTCAATGAAATAATCGTGTGAAGCCTTTTTATTCTGAGCGAGTAGTTTGCCATCAGCCTTTTTAGTTGCCACGTGAGATCCTCCTCCCGCACGCTAAAATGCAGGTAAATCTTGCTACAATGTGCAACCTATTGTAGCAAGATCAAGCCCGAAAAGCAAGAAGCGGCGACTATCTCCGCCGCTTCTTGCTACCATCGCCGTCGTCGCTCCGGCGACGACCACCCTTGGCGAGCGCGTTCACGCCGCTTGCCCAATCCATGCCGCTGCGCTCCGCAGCAGCGCCACCGCCACCGCCCGCTTGGGCTTCGCCCCCAAGCGATACCCCGCGCTTGCCTTCGCCGCTGTGGCCAACACCACTGTCAGTCCGCCCTGCGCCGACTGACTGCAACCGTTGGCGCAAGCTACCGCCTTCGCCAATCTTACCGCCTTTTTCGCGCTTATCGCTCCAAGGCTTACTAACACCCTTGCCGCGGCGCGTTTTCCCTTGGCCTTCTCCCACGCCAATGCCAGCAATATGCTCTGCTTTGCCATCTCCACTTCCAGCAAAGCCCTCAGCTCTTCCTTGACCTTGTCCCTGACCTTCGCCTTGCCCTTGACCATTTCCTTGCCACTGGCCTTGACCTTGGCCGCCCTTACCTCTAGATCTTCTACGACCTTTTCCTGTTCCGACCGTGCCTTCTGTACCACCAGCGCCTTCGGCAGTCCCGCGAGCAGCCATTTCAATCCGTCGAGCAGCACCATTATCGGCACGCCCACGCTTCTTCCCTTGACCTGTCCCTGACGAGTCTCCGCGTTTCCCTGGATTTCCGGTTGTTTGGTTCCCAGAAGCATCACCTTGATTCGCAGTTCCGCCTTGCCCAACCACAGGTTGAGCCTTCGCAAAACCACCTTTACCTTTGTACCCGCCTTTGCCCTTTTCAGGTCTCCCGTTCGTTCCGCCTTTACCTTTATCGGATCTGCCGTTATCCGACTTACCACGGAAACCTTTAAATCCGCCTGCGCCTTTGAACTTGCCTCCACCACCGCCGCCGCGGTTAAATGCACCCTCTTTGCGAGGCTTCATATCCAACAATTCAAAATCAATCGTATGATCTTCCATACTCACCCGTGCAACTCGCACCTTAATGCTGTCGCCAAGCCGATAAATTTTGGATGTGCGTTCACCAATCAATGCGTGCTGTTTCTCGTGATGATTGTAATAATCATCGGTCAAATCGCTCAAGCGAATTAAACCTTCAACTGTGTTATCCAATTCAATGAACATACCGAAGCCCGTTACGCTCGAGATAATGCCCTCGAATTCTTCGCCGACTTTATCCAGCATGTACTGTGCTTTCTTCAGGGCTTCTGTATCACGTTCTGCATCAACAGCAACGCGTTCACGCTCGGAGGACTGCTGGGCAATATCGTTCATACGCGAAGCTAAATAATCATGTCGTATATCTGGAAGAGTTCCACCGTTCTCCAACACTTCACGAATAACACGATGGATAACCAAATCCGGATAACGACGAATCGGTGATGTAAAATGGGAATAGAACTCCGCCGCTAAGCCAAAATGCCCCAAGCTCTGCGCATCATACTTCGCCTGCTTCATCGAGCGCAGCATCACTTTACTAATCACGGTCTCTTCCGGTGATCCCTTAATATCTTCTAACAATGCCTGCAAGGAACGAGCATGAATTGCTCCCCCCTTACCGCCACGCATCGCATAGCCGAAGGTCGTCACGAACTCCATGAAGTTCATCAATTTCTCGGAATCCGGATCCTCATGCACCCGATACAAGAACGGCACTTTCAACCATGAGAAATGCTCAGCAACCGTCTCATTCGCGGCTAGCATGAACTCCTCGATCATCATTTCAGCGACAGAGCGCTCTCTTTTGACAATATCAGTCGGCTTACCATCAGCATCTACGAGGATCTTAGACTCTTCAAAGTCGAAGTCAATCGCACCGCGCTTCATCCGTCTGGAACGCAATCTAGCTGCTAATTCTTCCATTCGTTTGAAGTCTTCCATTAAATACGCATATTTCTCCACGATTTCTGGCTCTGCCTCACCTGTCAGCAGCTTGCGTACATTCGTATAGGTCATTCGTTCTTTTGTTTTGATTACACTGGTAAAAATCTCATGATTAACGACCTTCAAATCGGCGTCAAATTCCATTTCACACGACATGGTCAACCGGTCTACTTGCGGGTTCAACGAACAAATCCCGTTCGATAAGCGGTGCGGCAGCATCGGAATTACACGATCGGTCAAATACACGGAACATCCGCGATTGTAGGCCTCAATATCAAGGGCGGTACCTTCCCGTACATAATAACTCACATCCGCAATATGCACGCCTAAGCGAAGATTCCCATTTTCCAAAAGCTCCACATTCACAGCATCATCCAAATCCTTGGCATCTTCACCGTCAATGGTTACAATCGTTTTCGCACGAAGGTCACGACGACCCTGCCCGATGATTTCTTCTTCTGTAATCGAATCTGGTGCCGCTTCTGCTTCCGCCAGAACTTCTGGTTGGAACGCCTCCGGCAATTGATGTTTGCGTATGATCGCCAAAATATCGACACCTGGATCATCCTTATGACCCAGAATCTCAATCACTTCACCTTCAGCCGCGGAACGGCCTTCTGGATAGTTCACAATTTTCACGACGACCTTTTGTCCAGAAACAGCTCCCATAAAAGCATGCTGCGGGATGAAAATATCTCTTGTCACTCGTTTATCATCTGCAATGACGAAAGCATACGTATCTTGACTTTGGAAAACACCAACAATCTGCGAGTTCGCCCGCGTAATTACACGTACGACTTCGCCTTCTAAACGGCCGCCGCCTTGGCTGCGCGATGTGACTTTCACAAATACGATATCACCGTTCATCGCGGTATTCAGGTCGTGCGCATTAATGTATACGTCCGGGTGCTCACGGTCCTCAGGAATTAAGAAAGCAAAACCCTTAGCATGGGCTTGCAGCTTGCCTCGTACCAAATTCATCCGTTCAGGAACACCATAACGATCATTCGGGCTCCGGACAATATGACCGCTTTCTTCTAATTGATTAAGCATTTTTATAAAATCTTTAAACTCATTCGCGCTGCCAATTCCGAAATGCTTCTCAAGCTCTTTATAGGACATAGGCTTATAAGCCTCTTCTTGCATCAAACTTACGATTTCATTCTCTTTTATCATGTATTCTCTTCACCTTCTTGTTGTTGTTGAGCCAAGCTCTTCGATCGCCGTACCCGTTTCCCTCACTCCATAGTATGCCACTTCCAGGGAAAGGATAAACTCTGTTCATATCCATCTTTCAGCCTTGCTCACGCACTCGAATCGGCGTTTTGGTATATGCACATGACTCCTCTTCCTTTATGGAGATTAGTTTCTCCAGCACATGCCCATACCAATCCGTCTATCCGATATTCGCGCTTAAAATGAAAAAACAGCAGGAGTATAGTTCTCCTGCTGTTATCGTTTTATGTGTGTTAGCTTTTCACTACGTATGCTACGACAATAGAAAGAATAAAGAATGCAGCAGCAAGACCCATTGTTGCACGGGACAAAAATAGTTCCAAACCACGAGCTTTTTGTTTACCAAATAAGTGCTCTGCGCCACCGGAAATGGCACCGGACAAGCCTGCGCTTTTCCCTTTTTGTAAAAGGACAATCGCGATTAATCCAACCGAAGCTATGATTAACAAAATTTTCATAAAGATTAACATATTAGCACCCCAATTGCCGATTCTTTGCCTTATACAACTAGCATAAGTATTTTAACATAGTTCGTCCAGGAACACAACAAATGCTCGATGTCATGCGAGGAACCATTTGTGATTTACTTAGCCCTTCATATCTTTCATCATAGATAGGCATAATACCCTTAAAATAACAAATCTCTTTTGTCGATAAGGAGAAAATTCTATTGAGTCACAACTCTTATTGGTATATAGGATTGAGCCTGATCAGTTTAACCCTGCTAGCTTACATATGCTACAGAAAAAATACGATCCGAAGCTTTTTGCATTTTCTGATCATGGTGCAAATCGCTTACATCATTGAAACTGTCATTTATATTTATTTAGGTAGTTATCAGTATTACCCTAAAATAATCAAAAACTTCGCTTATTATGATAGCAATATTGGAGCGTTGACCTCCAATATGTTTGCTGTCCCCGCCGCAGCAACCTTCTTAACGACGTTTCAACTGGGCTGGTTTTGGAAAATCGTCTTTATCGGGCTCTTTGCGGGTGTGGAATGGCTGTTCGTCAAGCTGCATATCTATACGCTATACTGGTGGCGAATTGAGTATACCTCCCTTGGGCTTCCTATTTACTTTATAGTATCCAAACGGATCTATTCTGACCTATTACAACCCCTCAAAGGATGGCTTCACTCGCTATTACTTTTTATGTGTACCGCTCCATTCCTCGGAACCTTCCATATCATCCCGATTATGGTGTTCCAAAACCGATTCTATCATCCTGGCTGGTTTAACGACCCTGCTCACGATACAACCGCCTTTGCAGCCATTTATTATGTATTCGGAACCCTCATCGTCATCACATTGGTGAAGCTCCGATGGAAGCAAGGATGGATCAAGCTTTGTATGCTGACAGCATCTTTTTATATCCTAACGCTTGTCCTAATGAATAGTGAAATACTCGATATTCGCGTTTGGTGGGATCCCTATTATTATGTCTTGTTCCCTCTACTGATTTACGTCATCTCTAAGGCTATCAGTAAGCGTTTATCATTCGGTCCGTCGCAGGCAAGCAATAATACCTGATTAAACAAAACAGCGGCAGCCTAGGACTATGTTTCTCAGTCCCGGCTGCCGCCTATATTGCGTGCCGACTTAATCACGATAGGACATCGCGGTAGATCTAGTAGAACGCTGCGCTGCTTTTTTACGCCCGAGGAAGGCCTGCACCGCTTGCTTCGCACACCAAAGTGCGAACAACGTAAACCCGATCGCCCATACAATGGCGGGTATCCCCGTGTGGTTGGCCAAATTACTCGCATCACCAGCACTACGGTTTTGGAAGGCATACACGATCAGTGAACCCGGGCCGAACACCGACTCTTCCAAACATAAGAACGCCAGCAGCAGGTAGTAAAAATCGCGCAGCCATTTCGGCGCGAGCGCCAAAGCCAACACGGTTATCAGAATAAAACCGAGCAGAAACGAAACGCCGAAGCTGTTCCGTACAAACAGCACCAGTGACAACGCAGACAGCGCCGTCATTACCTGCAATCCCAGCTTCTGCTTGCCTCTAGCGTAAGCCGAGAACAAAAACCAAGCAAACAGCGAGGCGGTCATATATCCCGCCAGCGAGACTGGGATGACAGCCCATGACTTGGTCATGGACGAGTAGGTGACGCCGCTGTGGTCCCTGTACAGCTCGATGTACATGACCTTGCCGGACAACGCAAGTGTTGCAACTGCATGACCGAACTCATGTACCATCGTGTCCAGGTTTCGAAAAAATGAGGAAGGAATCCAGTGCGTGAGCACCGCGGAGCCTATTAGGAACAGGATCGTTTTTACCCAATTGCTCAAAAGCATAACCTCCATTGCATCAGACGACTTTACCCCCATTATACGCCAAAACGGGCAGGTGTAAGCCACCTGCCCGCCATATAATTACATACGGATCTAATTACTTGAAGTTTCTCAAGTTGTAGAATGCTTTTTTACCAGCGTATTGAGCTACAGTGAACAACTCGTCTTCGATACGAAGAAGTTGGTTGTATTTCGCTACACGGTCCGTACGGGACGGAGCACCTGTTTTGATTTGACCAGCGTTCGTAGCAACAGCAATGTCAGCGATTGTGCTGTCTTCGCTCTCACCGGAACGGTGGGAGATTACTGCTGTGTAACCAGCGCGTTTTGCCATTTCGATTGCATCGAAAGTTTCAGTAAGCGTACCGATTTGGTTAACTTTAACCAAGATGGAGTTACCGATGTTTTCTTCGATTCCGCGGGATAGACGCTCAGTGTTTGTAACGAACAGATCGTCACCAACGAGTTGAATTTTGTTACCCAATTTCTCAGTAAGCAATTTCCAACCTTCCCAATCGTCTTCGGAGCAACCATCTTCAACAGTGATGATTGGGTACTTATCAACCCATGCAGCCAAGAAGTCAACCCACTCAGCGGATGTGAAGGATTTGCCTTCGCCTTCAAGGTGATATTTACCATCTTTGAAGAACTCAGTGGAAGCAACGTCCATACCCAAGAATACGTCAACACCTGGTTTGTAACCAGCGTTTTCGATAGCTGTAAGGATTGTAGTGATCGCTTCTTCGTTGGATTTGAAGTTTGGAGCGAATCCGCCTTCGTCGCCAACTGCTGTGTTAAGGCCTTTTTCTTTCAATACGGATTTCAAGCTATGGAAAATCTCAGCGCCGATGCGAAGAGCTTCTTTGAAAGTTGGAGCGCCAACTGGCAGAACCATGAACTCTTGAACGTCAACGTTGTTGTCGGCATGTGCCCCACCGTTGATGATGTTCATCATTGGAACTGGAAGAGTTTTGGCGTTGAATCCACCAAGGTAAACGTACAATGGCACGTCCAAAGCGTCAGCAGCCGCGCGAGCAACAGCCATGGAAACAGCTAGAATTGCGTTAGCTCCCAATTTAGCTTTGTTAGGAGTACCATCAAGCTCGATCATTTTGTTGTCAATGCCAACTTGATCAAGAGCGTCTAGACCGATGATTTCAGGAGCGATGATTTCATTTACGTTCTCAACAGCTTTTAGAACGCCTTTACCCAGGTAACGACCTTTGTCACCATCACGAAGCTCAACAGCCTCGTATGCGCCTGTGGAAGCGCCTGAAGGGACGATAGCACGGCCGAAAGCGCCGGACTCTAGGTATACTTCTACTTCAACCGTTGGGTTACCGCGGGAATCCAATACTTCGCGTGCGTAAACATCAGAAATAATTGTCATTGTGATAAAACACTCCTTCAATAATATAAATTATTTTTTTAGAATTGTTACACCAGTCATTTCTTCTGGAAGTTTCACTTCTAAGAAGTCTAACATGGTTGGTGCAATATCTGCCAAAATTCCGCCATCTCTTAGTGTAACAGATTTGTCCGTCACAATAAAAGGCACAGGATTCGTTGTATGTGCTGTGTTGCGTGAGCCGTCTGCATTCGTAACGACATCGGCATTTCCGTGATCCGCTGTGATGCAGACTACGCCGCCTTTAGCTAGAATTGCTTCGACTACTTTACCAAGACAATCGTCTGTCGCTTCGATCGCTTTTACCGTTGGCTCAAGCAATCCAGAGTGACCGACCATGTCAGGGTTAGCAAAGTTCAAGATGATGACATCATGACGCTCCGCTTCTACTTCTTTAACCACTGCATCCGCTAATTCATAAGCGCTCATTTCCGGTTGCAAATCATACGTCGCAACTTTCGGTGAAGGAATCAACAAGCGAGTTTCGCCTGGTAGTTCAGCATCACGACCACCGCTGAAGAAGAAAGTTACGTGTGGATATTTCTCAGTTTCCGCTGCACGAAGCTGTTTCAGACCGTTCTGAGCCAGTACTTCGCCAAGCGTGTTATCGAGATTTTTCGGTTTGTACGCTACGAAACCGTCTACGGACTCGCTGAACAACGTCAGACAGACGTAGTAGAGGTTTTTAGCCACTTTAGGACCACGGTCAAAGCCACGGAAGTCTTCATTCGTGAAGACTTGTGAAAGCTGAATCGCGCGGTCTGGACGGAAGTTAAAGAAGATTACGGCATCGCCTGATTCTACAAGTCCTACTGGCTTACCATCGTTACCAACGATAACCGTTGGCATAACGAACTCGTCATAGACGGATTTCTCGTAGGATTCAACGATCGCTTTCATCGGATCCGTGTAGGTTGGGCCTTCGCCGTACACCATGGCGCGGTAGGATTTCTCCGTACGCTCCCAGCGTTTGTCGCGGTCCATTGCATAGTAGCGGCCTTGAACGGTCGCAATTTTGCCTACACCGACTTCTTTAATTTTGTTTAGAAGCTCTTCCATGTACCCCTTCGCCGAATCCGGAGCAACGTCGCGGCCGTCTAGGAAGGCGTGGATGTAAACTTCATGGAACTCTTCTTTTTTCGCTAAGTCTAGAAGAGCAAATAAATGCTGGATGTGACTGTGTACACCGCCGTCAGAAAGCAAACCGTACAGGTGAAGCTTCTTGCCGTTTTCTTTGGCATGACGAATTGCGCCTACAATCGTTTCATTGTCGTAAAATTCACCATCACGAATCGATTTCGAAATCCGCGTCAGATCCTGATAAACCACACGGCCTGCGCCGATGTTCAGGTGTCCTACTTCAGAATTCCCCATCTGGCCTTCTGGCAAACCTACAGCCTCACCGCAAGCAGTGAGGGTTGTATGAGGAAACGTAGACCAGTAACGGTCGTAGTTAGGCTTTTTGGCATGAGCAACCGCATTCCCCTGCTCTTCCGAGCGGAGTCCGAAGCCATCGAGAATGATGAGTGCTACCGGTTTCGGTCTGGACATGTTACTTCGCCCCCTGGACGAGTTGGATGTAGGAAGCGGACTCAAGGCTCGCTCCACCTACAAGTGCGCCGTCGATGTCAGGCTGTGCCATGTACTCAGCAATGTTGTTTGGCTTCACGCTGCCACCGTATTGGATACGAACAACATCTGCAACTGCTGCGCCATAAAGACCGCTAACCAATGTACGGATGTAACCGATCACGTCTTGTGCATCTTCAGCTGTGGAAGATTTACCTGTACCGATTGCCCAGATTGGCTCATAAGCAATAACGACTTGTGCTGCTTGCTCTGCACTTAGACCAGCAAAAGCTGCTTCTGTTTGTACTTTACAAACGTCTTTCGTTTGACCCACTTCACGCTCTTCCAACTTCTCACCTACGCAAAGAATTGGTTTCAAGCCGTGTTTGAAAGCCGCAACGACTTTCTTATTCACGATTTCGTCAGACTCAGCGAAGTAAGCTCTACGCTCGGAGTGACCGATGATGACATATTCAACGCCAAGATCTTTCAGCATCACACCGCTGATTTCACCTGTGAATGCGCCGTTATCTTCAAAGTGAAGGTTTTGTGCGCCAACGTGAACGTCCGTACCTTTTGTAGCTTCAACAAGAGCAGGAAGGTTTGTGAAAGGGGAGCAAATAACGCTCTCCACGCCTTCAACTGTGCTGCCTTTTACTTCGTTCACGAAGCTGATTGCTTCAGAAACGGTTTTGAACATTTTCCAGTTACCCGCAATAATCGGTGTTCTACTCATGAATTAGGGCTCCTTTTATGAAAAATAATTTCTTATTTGTCGTTAAGTGCTACTACGCCTGGCAATGCTTTACCTTCCATGAACTCCAAGGAAGCGCCGCCGCCTGTGGACATGTGGTTCATTTGCTCAGCCAAATGGAATTTCTCCGTTGCAGCAGCGGAATCGCCACCACCGATTACTGTGTAACCTTCAGTGTCTGCACACGCTTGTGCTACTGCACGTGTACCGTGGGAGAAAGGCTCGATTTCGAATACGCCCATCGGTCCGTTCCAAACAACTAGTTTGGACTTCGCGATAACGTCTGCATACATTTCACGTGTTTTCGGTCCGATGTCAATGCCTTCCCAATCAGCAGGGATGCTGTCGATGTCAACGATTTGCACGTTAGCATCTGCGCCGAATTTATCAGCAACAACGATATCCACCGGAAGCAAGAAGTTTACACCTTTTTCTTTTGCTTTTGCAATAAAGCTAAGCGCTAAATCAAGTTTCGAATTGTCCAGAAGTGATTTACCGATTTCATAGCCTTGTGCTTTCAAGAATGTATAGGAAAGACCGCCGCCAATCAAGACGTTGTCTGCAATGTTCAGAAGGTTCTCAATGACTGCAATTTTGTCTTTAACTTTGGATCCGCCAACGATAGCTGTGAAAGGACGCTCTGGGTTGTTCAGCGCTTTGCCTAGAACATCAAGCTCTTTCTCCATCAAAAGACCGGAAACAGCTGGGATGTAAGCTGCAATACCTGAAGTCGAAGCATGTGCACGGTGAGCAGCACCGAAAGCATCATTCACGAACAGGTCAGCTAGATCAGCGAAAGCTTTTGCAAGCTCTGGATCATTCTTCTCTTCACCTTCGTTGAAACGAACGTTTTCAAGCAAAAGAACGTCGCCATTTTCAAGCGCATCGACTTGTGCTTTCACGATTTCACCAACGGATTGATCCGCTTTGATCACGTTTTGACCCAGAAGCTCAGCCAATTTTGCTGCAACTGGTGTTAAACGAAGCTCTTCGACCACTTGTCCGTTTGGACGACCAAAATGCGCAGCAAGAATTACTTTAGCGCCTTGCTCAACTAAGAATTTAATCGTAGGAAGCGTTTCTCTGATACGTGTATCGTCAGTGATTTGTCCGTTTTCTACAGGCACGTTGAAATCAACGCGAACAAATACTCTTTTACCAGCTACTTCAACATCGCGAACACTTTTCTTATTCATCGTAAAAGCCTCCTAAAGGTTTTCGTCAGAAAACTGACTTCGTAAGCATAGCCCTGAGCGTGTATGGTTCTCTTCCGATTCTATCTTTTTTCTATGTGTAAATCGCACATAAAGAGGAGAATCGCTTCTCCCCTTCATGTGGTTTTCCAGTTGATGAATTATGAAATTACAGACCTTTTTTCGCGATGAAAGCTACCAAGTCAACAACGCGGTTGGAGTAACCCCACTCGTTATCGTACCAGGAAACAACTTTCAACATGTTGTCGCCAACTACCATAGTGGACAATGCATCGATTGTTGAGGAAGCTGGGTCACCATTGAAGTCGCTGGATACAAGTGCATCTTCTGTGTAGTTAAGAATGCCTTTAAGAGGGCCTTCGGAAGCTTGTTTCAAAGCTGCGTTTACTTCGTCAACTGTTACGTTAACTTTAAGCTCAACAACCAAATCAGTTACGGATACGTTAGGTGTAGGAACACGCATAGCCATACCGTTCAATTTGCCTTTAAGCTCAGGAAGAACTAGACCGATTGCTTTAGCTGCGCCAGTGCTGGAAGGAATGATGTTCTCAGCTGCTGCACGAGCACGACGAAGGTCTTTATGTGGAACGTCAAGTACGGATTGGTCATTTGTGTAAGAGTGAACAGTTGTCATCATACCTTTTACGATTCCGAAGCTATCGTTGATAACTTTCGCGAAAGGAGCTAGACAGTTTGTTGTACAAGAAGCGTTGGAGATGATTGTGTGTGCAGCTGGATCGTATTTGTCTTCGTTAACACCAAGTACGATTGTGATATCTTCGTCGGAAGCTGGAGCGGAAATGATAACTTTCTTAGCTCCACCTTTCAAGTGAAGTTCTGCTTTTTCTTTCGCTGTGAAAATACCAGTGGATTCAATTACGATTTCAGCGCCTACAGATGCCCATGGCAGATCCCCAGGGTTACGCTCAGCAAAAACTTTGATGGAACGACCGTTAACGATCAATTCGCCTTCGCCAGCTTCAACTGTAGCGTCTAGTTTACCGTGAGTAGTGTCATATTTAAGCAAGTGAGCCAATGTTTTAACGTCTGTCAAATCGTTAACTGCTACGATTTGTACATCTGGGTTGTTCAATGCTGCGCGGAATACGTTACGACCAATACGTCCGAAACCGTTAATACCTACTTTTGTTGTCATAGTCATTTCCTCCTAAGATTACATAAATATTATATTTCAAAACGCAGCCATGAATGGCATACGTTATGATGGCAACTTCAGCTATACATGCTTCATGATTTCTAAGGCAGCTGCTTCATCTGTTACAAGTACATCTTCTTGCCCATGTCTTAGTACAGAAGCGATCGCTTCCCCTTTGCTCTTCCCACCAGCAACACCAATCACAACTTCAACACGATGCAGATCTTCCAGTCGAAGTCCGACTGTCGGCATCTTATGAACCACATTTCCTTGGCGGTCAAAATAATAACCAAGCGCTTCAGCAAGTGCACCATCAGCTCTCAGACTGCTCGTAGTATCACTATCTACTTTACGTCTGCGTGCCATGACCATAGCATCTCCGATACCATGTACAACAATGCGACAACTGCGCACCGCGTTTACAACTTCCTGAATCTGTGGATCTTGAATCAGCGATTGATACGCTTCTTCCCCAAGATGATCCGGAACATGCAGCAACCTGTATTTCCCACCTGTTTTCTTGGCCATAATGGAAGCAATCGTGTTCGCTTGCATATCCACACTTTCACCAAGTCCTCCACGTGCAGGGACGAACCAACTACCTTTCATAGAAGACGAGATAGCTAGGTTATTAGCGATCTGAGCCATTGTCGACCCACCTGTTACCGCGATGATATCATCTTTGGCAACATATTTACGTAAGGCGGCAGCGCCAGCGCGTCCAAGCTCTTTCTTCGTAAATACGGAAGTGTCGGAATCCCCAGGTACGATAATCACATTGGAGATGCGAAAAGCTTTGGCAATGCTATCTTCCAGATCTGTTAAGCCAAACGCCATCTTAATGATCGGCTGCATGTCTTCCAGCAGCTGACGACCAGATTCGCTGATCTGCATACCACTTGCGTCCGATTCCAGAAGCCCTAGCTCCTTCAGGAAATCGACTTCACCGCGAAGTACGCGCTCCGTCATATCGAGTGAGGACGCTAACGTCCTTCGTCCGACAACACCGGAAACCAAGATGTGCTGCAGAATCGAGTAGCGTTTCTTCATGATGTCCATAAGATCAGGCATGAGCTGTTTTTGAATGTCTAGAATCTCTCTCATAGGACGACTTCCAACGCTCCCGATCCAATGTAGGACGTTTTTTGTCCCAGGTATACATTTTGTGTCCCACCCGGGTGAAAAAAAAGTTCCTTGCATAATTACGTATTTCATTTCTCGTTTACAGTTCTTATTATAACCATTTCCTTCGCAACATTCAACATTTGTTCAAACATTTTTCTCCAAATAGACCTGTAAGGGCTTACCATCTTGCTTTTTATGGAAAGCTGACTTATAATAACCCTTGCTTCACTTTTTCTAAACTATGCGCCCGTGGTCCAATGGATATGACGTAGGCCTCCGAAGCCTGAGATAAAGGTTCGATTCCTTTCGGGCGCGTCCAACAAATCAGCTACATGAGTTAAGGTTTAATCGCCAAATCAGCTCTGAAGCTGATTTTTTTTGTGTTTAGTTTGACCTTTCTTGACCTTCAGACGTTTTTTCGTTATCATACTTGTAGATACTGTAAATAGTATGTACCCAATAGTAGGTAACCCAACCCCAAGGAGGTCATTCTCATGAGTTTTATTCCTATGGTCGTCGAACAAGACGCGCGCGGTGAAAGAGGATATGACATCTACTCTCGCTTGCTGAAGGACCGCATTATATTCTTAGGCACGGGTGTCAACGATGTTGTGGCGAATTCCATCATTGCTCAGTTGCTCTTCTTGGCCGCACAAGATCCTGATAAAGATATCTCGCTTTACATTAACAGCCCCGGCGGCTCCATCACAGCTGGTATGGCGATCTTCGACACGATGCAGTTCATCAAACCAGACGTATCCACGATCTGTGTAGGCATGGCCGCTTCCATGGGTGCATTCTTGCTCACTGCCGGTGCCAAAGGCAAGCGTTATGCGCTTCCGAACAGCGAAGTCATGATTCACCAACCACTTGGCGGCGCAGAAGGTCAAGCCTCTGATATCGAAATTCGCGCTAAGCGTATTTTGAAAATGAGAGATAACCTGAACACGATCCTAGCAGAGCGCACGGGACAAACGTTCGAGCGTATTGAGAAGGATACGGACCGTGATAACTTCATGAGTGCTAAAGAAGCAGCCGAATACGGACTCATCGATAAAGTCATCGAGCGCGTCTAATTCATAAATAAAAAACCAGCCAGATCTTCATTCGCTCATTTGAGCTAACGAAGACTGGCTGGTTTTTTTATTGGATTTATTTCAAATCTTCCAATGGGTAAAAGATCAAATCAATTGGGAACGCTGAGCCCGCTGGAGGCGTAAACTCGATATCTAACGCATCTTCCGTGCCCGTGGTACGTGCCAGCACTTCCAAGCCATCAAATGCCGTAATGACACCGGAATACGGAACAGGAATGATTTCACCGTTGATTTTAAACGGTCCCTTGAACACGCCGCCTCTTGCCATGATCATGACAGCCATTTTGCGCGGCTTATCGGCATGGATTTTATAGACGACGCCGTAATTACCACCATTCTCTACGACTTGCTTACGCATTACGTCGTAGCCTTTGACGAATGGATCCGTCTTATTATCTCCGATCGTTAATCTGGAGGCTTTCGTAAAGCTCGTAGCATCAATTTTCCATTCAATCTCGGAAACGGGGAAAGTACCGCGAACATGACCATTAAAGGCGAGTAGAGGCAACTCCTTCACGATCGTTGGTGTCAGCATCTTTTCCGTTGCGATAAAGGACATTTGAAGTTCGCCATCCGTTTCGACATCATAGAACAAATTTACACCTTGACCTGGATAGAAATCTGGTAATTTGGCGTATACATAGCTTGCTTTAGGCGGAACCGTCATTGTATCCGTGTAAACGTTGTTTAGAAGGAAATCAACCGAAGCTTCGCTGCCGATCAAATTCGCATAAACAGAAGGGTAGACTTCGCCTTTATTTGTCGTTTTGATTGTAATCGGCTTATCCGTGTTGTTTGTTGCAAAGATGGCAAACGTCATCTTCTGTTGCGTGCCATTGATATGATCTGCGTATAAGCGCGCTTTACCATTAATATTGTCTTGATACAAAATACCGCTTGACGTAAATTCTTCTGGACTGTCGCTAACAAGCAGCGTACGTCCTTGTACTTCTTTCACGTCTTTCGGAAGCAGCGGTAACTCGTTAAAATGTGACCAGATCGTTGTCCAGTTCGTTTTAATAAAACCACCAACCGGCTTCATATAAATCGGGTACTCGACTTCTGACAAATACGGTTCATTTACAACAGTCACAAAGCTTTTGAATAATTTACTCACATGCCCATGACCATCCTTAACCGTTAAGGTTACTGGATATTGGCCAGCTTTGAAGAACGCCTCTTGTTTACCTGTCCAATCGAAAGATACGATACCCTCTGCATCTGGATCATAACTCAAATCCAAATACTTAACAGGCTCACCAAGCCTGTAGGTAGGCTTCGCAGTGGCGAACTTGGCAACTGGACGAGAATTACTATCTTGATCGATGTAGATGCCCTCAGGCGCCTTAAAATGTACTATCTCTACACGTCTTAGCTCACTATTGTAGGTATACTTTGCACCCATGTAATCAGCCAACCACGTCAGCTTCACAAGCAACTTGCCATTCACGATAGCTGCTACGGATTTAAAGGGTACATCCACCCCATTCGTTGTCACCGTCTTATGATCGGGATCAAGCACGATGTTGTAACCTGGAGGTGCCATTTGAATCGTACGGGATAAATCATTCCACTCTACTTGAAACCCTAATGTATCACCCAAGAATTTGGCTGGAACGAAGGTGCTTCCATCAATGATGGTAGAAGGGGATTCTAGATGAATCTGCTCTTGATTCACGAAAGCTTCTGCTTTGTCGATATAAAGTAAAATAAAGGACGAACTTGTTGATACCGCATGCGCGGCTGGTGCAGTAATCGTACTAACTAGAAATACGAGTACAGCCAGTAGGGCAATCATTTCTTTCTTTACTACATTCATTTCACTTCGGCTCCTTCTTCAAACTTGGGATAGGGGCGCTATTTGGAAATACAAATAGCCTTATCCATCACGACCACGTTTATTAGACGTAGCCAAATGAAAAAGGTTGCCCTATGCCACTATTTGTTAACAATTTTGACACTTTTAGAAAGTTTGCGTTTTACTTCTACAATGCAAAAAAGCCCCCTCGAAAGGTAGGCTTTTAAAGGATTATTGGTTTTCCAACTCTTCCTTACTGACTAATGTGACTAAAGCGTTTACAGCCTGCTCTGCATCCGAACCTTCTGCACTTATGAAGACTTCGGTCCCTGTGCTGATCGCAAGACTCATAATTCCCATGATGCTCTTCGCATTCACTTTCTTCTCATCTTTCTCAACAAAGATCTCCGATGAAAACTTATTCGCCTCTTGAACAAACAATGCCGCAGGTCTGGCATGAAGTCCTGTTCTCAACTTCACAACGACTGGACGTCTGGACATGGAACTAATTCCCCCTAGTGTGGAGCTTATATGGATTACTATTAATAACAGCGTTTACCTTATGTTTTAATATTATAGCATTTTTCCTTCAAGTACACTAGAAAAAATGCGAAAAACTTATACAAGCGTTGTACAGCCCGGACTTTCCTACGAATTTCGGTGTTTTTCGGCTAATTCGTCTATTTTCCGCAGGCGATGATTCACACCTGACTTGCTAACACTGCCCGAAAGCATGTCGCCAACTTCCTTCAAATTCAAGTCAGGATGCGCAAGTCTAATCTCCGCAACCTCTCTTAACTTCTCAGGCAAGCTATCTAGACCGATCTCCCGCTGCAACAATCGAATATTTTCGATTTGTCTGACGGCTGCCCCGATCGTTTTGTTCAAGTTCGCCGTTTCACAGTTCACGATGCGATTAACGGAATTCCTCATATCCTTCATAATCCGGACATCCTCGAAGCGCAGCAGCGCCTGATGGGCCCCAATGATATTGAGAAACTCGATAATTTTCTCGCCTTCCTTGATGTACAGCACGAACCCTTTCTTACGTTCAATGAATCGGGCGTTTAAGTCAAACTTATTCGCAAGCTGTGTTAAAGCTTTGCAGTGCTCTTCATAAATCGAAGCAATTTCCAAATGATAGGAAGATCCCTCCGGGTTATTGACAGAACCACCAGCCATGAAGGCTCCTCGAAGATAAGCACGCTTGCAGCAATTGCCGCGAATAATGTCCTTGTTAATCCCCGTCGTAAAAATGAAACCCTCCGAGACGATCTTCAAATCACTGAGAAGTTCCTGTACTTGGCCAGGCACCCTAACAATGTACACATTATTCTTCTTTAGACGCATCTTCTTACGCACGAGCAACTCCGTGTGTGTATTATACGTCTTCTTGATCAGCGAGTAAATTCGCCGTGCAATCGCAGCGTTCTCCGTGGATACATCCAACACGACACGCTGGCTTGTTAACTGAACAGCGCCATTCATACGAATGAGCGCGGACAGCTCCGCTTTTTCACAGCATGACTCCGAATCATTAATTAATGTTAATTCTTTTTTGGTTGTTGCCGCAAAGGACAAGGGACTCACTTCTTCCTTAACAGCCAGCTTTCGACGAGCTGATAGATATGGTCACTCAATTTCTCTGCATCATGACGAAGATAAGTACGGAATAACACAAGTCGATCTGCAATGACCCGATATCCTCTTTTCGTCACTTCATCCAAATCTAAATGAACCGCTTTTGAACCTTTTTCCGCATACTTGGCTTGCACTTGCGGTGGAATTTCACCATTATTCACGATCACATAATCAAACAAATGCTGACCTAAGTGATCATAAATCGCATCCAGATGATCACTCACAGAATAATCATCGGTTTCGCCTGGCTGTGTCATGACATTACAAATGAACAATTTCACAGCGTTCGATGCCACGATCTCCTTAGCAATCCCTGGAACAAGCAAATTCGGCAGCAAACTTGTATATAAACTGCCAGGACCGCACAAGATGGCATCCGCTTCGCGTATCGCTTGAACGGCTTCTGTAAGTGGGGTTACCCCTGCCGGTTCAATAAATACTCTCTTGATCCGTCCATCGGCCTTCGGAATTTTGGACTCCCCAACAACTAAAGTTCCGTCCTCCATAATGGCTTTCAACACAATGGCTTGATTCGAAGCCGGGAGAACTCTCCCGCGAACAGCAAATACGCGATTCATTTCTTGCACGGCAGTAACAAAATCACCTGTAATATCTGTCAATGCCGCTAGTATTAGATTTCCCAGACTATGTCCGGCTAAACCTGTACCATTCTGAAATCGATACTGAAGCATCAATGACAACAACGGCTCAACGTCAGCTAACGATGTTAACACATTTCGAATATCCCCCGGAGGCGGCATCTGCAATTCACTTCGCAAGATACCGGAGCTGCCTCCATCGTCTGCAACGGTCACGATAGCTGTGATATCAACCGGCTTTTCTTTCAACCCTCTCAGCATAACAGAGAGCCCTGTTCCACCGCCAATAACGACTATTCTGGGCTTACGTTGTAATTGACCAAGCTCCATACTTCTTTCACCCTCTTAATGAGAAAACCCCTATCGAAGCCTCACATAGCCGTCTATACACGGTCCCGCTCGGAATCCCGATGACTTAGACGCACAGTCTCAGTCTCACTGTTCCCCATAACTTTACCTAGATATTCTGTAATTGCAACCGATCTATGTTTACCTCCTGTACAACCAATACCAACAACAACTTGGCTCTTGCCTTCCTTCTTATACTGAGGCATTAAGAAGTTCAGCATATCGAGCAGCTTTGTCAGAAATTCTTGCGTCTCTGACCACTTCATCACATAGTCATAAACATCTGGGTCCTGACCCGTCTGCGGACGCAGCTGCTCCACATAGTGAGGATTTGGCAAGAAGCGCACATCAAAGATTAGATCAGCGTCAATAGGGACACCATACTTAAACCCGAAAGAGATTACATTTATAGATATGCGATTAGCTTCTAGATTGGTGAACCGGGAAATGATTCTTTCTTTCAACTGCACCGGTTTCAGGCTGCTAGTATCAATCACCTGCGTCGCCAGACCCTTGAGCTCTTCAAGCAACTTACGCTCAAGACCTATTCCCTCAAGCGGCGCTCCGTCTGGTGCCAATGGATGGCGGCGACGGCTCTCTTTGTAACGCTGAACGAGCGTCCCATCCGTTGCGTCTAGGAATAAAATTTCATAGCTAAGGGTGTAATTTTCTTGGATATATCGTAAGGACTCTTGGAGCGCAGTGAAAAATTCACGTCCGCGCAAATCAATAACCAAGGCGACTTTGCCGATTTTACCCATCGATTGCACGATCAATTCAGCAAACTTCGGAATCAAGACGGGAGGTAAGTTATCAACGCAGAAGAATCCAAGATCCTCCATGCTTTGAACAGCTATTGTCTTGCCTGCACCCGACATCCCTGTAATAATGACCAGTTTCGCTAAAGGGTGGTTTTCTTCCATGCTTGACACCTTCCTTTGGTGTGCTTTCGCAGATCAGCTTTTGTTATCTACATCTGCGAACCGGTCTTGCCTACTATCGTAAATTCAATCCTGCAGCTCCAACAACACCAGCATCATTACCAAGTGTAGCAGCAACAATCTCAACACCTTCAGCTGCAGCTTCTGGTGTAAACTTGATGAACGTTTCACGAATTGGTTGGAATAGAATTTCTCCTGCCTTCGAAACACCACCGCCAATAATAAAGCGCTTAGGATTAATGACAACAGCTAGAGCCGCCATCGAACGTCCGATATAATAAGCCGCGCGATTTACGATGCGCAAAGCTACTTCATCTCCGCTTTTTGCATCATCAAACACATGCTTAGCTTCAATTTTCTCATGAAGAGCTAGTGATGTACGCTCACCGCGTTCTACCGCTTCCTTCGCCATGCGAACAATACCTGTTGCGGAAGAAACAGTTTCAAGACATCCCATTTGACCACAGCCGCACTGAATTGCTTCAATGTCAGGCACGATGGACATATGTCCAAGTTCCCCAGCCATACCGGCAGAACCTTGATAAATTTTACTGTTAATAATGATACCGCCACCAACACCTGTTCCAAGTGTATAGCACACGACGTTAGGGATACCCGCTCCAGCTCCAGACCAAGCTTCGCCAAGCGCAGCTACGTTCGCATCGTTATCAATTTTAACTTGTTTACCCAGAAGCGCTTCAAGCGTCTTCTTCGCAGGTACGTTATGCCATTGCAGGTTTGGTGAGAATTTCACGAAGCCTTCTGGAATATCCATAAATCCAGCCAACCCCGCGCCAATTCCAGCAACTTGCTCCCACGAATAGTCGGATTCTGCGACTACTTGACGTACATATTGCGCAATACGCTCAAGGACCGACTCTGCACCTAGTTCAGGTGAAGTAGGGCCTTCTAACGTTTTAAGAAGCTTACCTTGCTCATCACAAATACCCACTTTAATATTCGTGCCGCCTAGATCTACACCGATATAAATTTGATTGGACATTACAAGGTCACCTCATGAATAATCATAAAATTTTCGGGCATTTGCTCCTGTTCCCACTATAAGACAACACTGCCGGGAGGTCAAGATTCATCCACACCCTGTGTAAATGAGAAAACGTGGAAAGCGTAGCCCTCCACGTTAACTGAATTGCCATAATAATGACTTACAAGGAAATACTCCAGTCGTGTACGCTGTTGCCTTCAAGGAACTTCTCAGCTTCCAACGCTGCAGCACATCCGCTTCCAGCAGCTGTAATAGCTTGACGATACTTCGTATCTTGCACGTCACCACAAGCGAATACGCCTGGGATGTTCGTTTCTGTTGTTCCTGGCTTCACGACGATGTAGCCATGCTCATCTGTGTCGATTTGTCCACCGAGGAACTTCGTATTCGGCGTATGACCGATCGCTACGAAGATACCGTCAGTTTCAAGGATTTCATCTTCACCTGTTTGGTTGTTTTTCACTTTAAGGCCAGTAACACCTTTATCGCCCGCTACAACTTCTAACGGCGTGTTATTCAGTGACCACTTCACCTTCTCGTTTCCACGAGCGCGGTCTTGCATAATTTTGGATGCACGAAGCTCATCGCGGCGATGAACCAAACGCACTTCTGAAGCGAAACGAGTCAAGAAGTTTGCTTCTTCCATAGCAGAGTCACCGCCACCAACGACGATAATCTTTTTGCCACGGAAGAAGAAGCCATCACACGTTGCACATGTACTTACGCCGCGCCCGATGTTTTCTTTCTCGTTCGTGATGCCAAGCAATCTTGCAGACGCACCTGTTGAGATAATCAGTGTTTCTGTTTCGATCTCGCCAAGTCCTTCTACTTGAAGCTTAAATGGACGGTTCGTCAATTCAACGGAATTAACCCAACCTGTTTTGAATTCAGCGCCAAAGCGTTCTGCCTGCTTGCGCATGTTTTCCATTAATTCTGGTCCCATAATCCCTTCAGGAAATCCTGGGAAGTTCTCTACTTCGGTAGTTGTGGTCAACTGTCCACCTGGTTCTGGTCCTTCAATGACAAGTGGGCTTAGGTTCGCACGAGCCAGGTAAATGGCTGCTGTCAGACCGGATGGTCCTGTTCCTACTACGACTGATTTATACATATGATTTCCCTCCTAGGTGCTTTCCTAAGGAAAGCTCTCTTTAATTAGCGTGATTGATCAGCGATTGCTCAACGCTGTTTAGGGCAAGAACAATCAGTTTATCTATATGTATGAAAGCCGAGGCTTTCATGATGCATCATTCTCGGCTATCAAAGACTCGTAAACTTATTGAAAATCGCATCCATTTTTTCACGCAAGCCACAGGTATCGTCGATATGCTTCACATGCCGACTGACCGTGGAAACCGTGACGCCATAGCGTGTAGCTACTTCCTGATAGGAAATCGTACGGCGATGCATTTTGGCAATCAAATATTCTAACGCCGCTGCCCAGCCTGCAGATTTGTGAATCTTCGGCACGTTCGGGTACACCTTCGTTAGAAACTCAACCCACAGAATTTCTAAGTCATACTGTTGAACCATATCGTAACGCTTGTGCATATGCGATAGCGCTGTTTCCATCACTCGCTGCCATGTTGCATCCCATACGGGAAGATGAGGCGAGTACGGAGAAGCCTCTACCATAATGTCCTTATTTTCGAGATAAGCTGGAAGGGACTCGCGGATACCCATACTTCGCAGAACGAATATGGCAACCTTCTTCAAATAGTCATCCTCTTTATGATCCAGAATGAAATCCTGAAGCGCGTCTCTCACTTCGTTGTCCGCAATCAAGCCAAAGGCTTGAATAACTTGAAGCTTCGTTTCTACGTCGCCATGTCGCAAAGCCCAGAAGAAGGATGACCGCACAAGAGGATCTTTCTTCAATTGATCAGGGATTCCTTGCGTCGACTTCTCAAGCGCACGGAACTGCTCCTCGAAAGGCAGATGATAGTGGTAGCTCCAAGTAAGCGGAAGCGCCGACTTCTCTCTGACCCGCAATTGTTCTAAGTAGAACTTCGAAATTTCAGCACCAGGATCTAGCTTCTGAACCTGCTTCCACAAGCGGTACGCTTCTGCGAAACGACCGATATGGCAGGCAGCAACAGCCGCATAATGGTACAAACAAGGATCTGTTCCCCCGTCCCCCGCCTTCAATAGACGTTTAAACAGATGGTAGGCTTTCTCATGCTGAGCAAGAATACCCATCGTCGTAGCCAACTTGAACACATGTTCTTGTTGGAATGGAAACGTCTTGCCTAGCAGTGTAGTCAACTCAGCCAGTTCCTTCTTATTGCCAAAATGCTGATGGAAAATCGCCATATTGCAAAGTGCATGCAGATTACCAGGATCAATAACCAGCACTTCACGTATTGTTTCCATCGCCTTCTCGAATTGACCCATATAATAATAAGCCAATGCCAGATTATTGCGAGCGGCTGTGAAATCAGGCTGATTCTTCACTAATTTCTCCAACTGCTTTACTGCCTCGCCGAACTTACCTTCCTCGAGCAACGCACGGGCTTTATCATGCTCGAACAGCCCTTCTCGACTCTTGATGCTAGTGAGAGGGGCGGGACGATCAAGCTCGTAGCTCAGCATTTCCATCATTTCTTCGGATTCGTCCATGAATTGCCCTGTCGGGTCATTCTCCAAATACCGAACCAACGCTTGTTCTGCCTGCTCGAAGTTTTCCATGTTGGCATAGTTGTTCGCCATATAAAAGTGACATTCTGTCATCTCGGGATCAATGGTTTCAAGGATATGCTGCAAAATTTGGTTCGACTCGTCATAATTGCCAACTTCGGAGAGAACTCCTGCGAGATTGCAGTGATTCACAGGGTTATCCTGTTCATACTCTGCAGCCCGCCGGAAATATTTCAATGCCTTATCATAATGAAACCGATCCAAAGATTGAACCGCTCTCTCGAAAAAGAATGCGGCATCCATGTTTATTGAGATAACTTTTGGTTTTGGCGCTTCGGATTTGCGCTTTTTCTTTTCCATAGCAAGACACCTCCGGCAATTTGATTACCATCAAATTATACCATAGATCTCCTAGAAGCCAAAAACATTATCCGAAGGTAAGATATGGGCCTATAAAACGGTCTTCGATCCTGTTCCAATATAGACTTAAAAAGTCGCCTTTCAAAACCGAGAAGGTTGGACGATAATCCGAGGAACGAGGAACAGAGCGTAGGTGAGCCTACGTGAGTACCGCAGTTCCCGGATTTCGTTCAAGATTCGACGCCGAATATGCTCCTCTGAATATCCGCGTTTTCAAAGGTGATTTTTAAAGTTTCCTTATTATACGCCGCCGTATTTGAATAGGGACGATAGGGATCCACCATCTGTAATAATACGAACCGCATCGGACAGTAAAGGCGCTACAGAAAGCACATTAAACTTATCAGAGTGCCCCTCTGGAATCGCGATGGAATCCGTAATAATAACTTCTTTAATGCTTGGGTGATCGAGACGTTGCAGCGCTGGGCCAGAGAACACAGGATGTGTTGCACAGATGTAGACATCAAGCGCACCGCGTTCTTTCAAGCTTTCCACAACATTAACGATAGTTGTTCCTGTATCAATAAGATCCTCGATAATGATCGGAGTGCGTCCAGCAACATCCCCAATGACGTGTGTAATTACAGATTCATTGTGCTCTGGGCGCTTCTTAATCATCATAGCGAAAGGCGCATCGAGAATGTTAGCCATTTTCTCAGCTGTTGTCGCACGACCCGCATCTGGAGAAACGATAATGGGGTTCGGTAAATTTTTTCTTTTAATGCAATCACTAATTAGATCAAGTGCTGTCAGGTGATCCACAGGAATATTGAAGAAACCTTGGATCGCTGGCGCATGGAGATCAATCGTAACAACACGAGTTGCGCCTGCTGAAGCAAACAAGTCCGCGACTAATTTAGCTGAAATCGGTTCACGCGGAGCTGCTTTACGTTCTTGACGAGAGTAACCATAGTAAGGGATGACAAGGTTGATCGTTTTTGCAGATGCTCTTTTCGCCGCATCCATCATGACCAAAAGCTCCATCATATGCTCATTAATCGGATGGGAGAAGGTTTGTACCAGAAACACGTCGCAGTTACGAATCGTTTCTTCGTAAAGGCAATAAATTTCTCCGCTTTTGAAACGTGATAATTTAATTTGTCCTAGCGGCTGGCCGAGCTCTTTACAAATACTTTCCGCAAGCTTCGGATTCGAAGATCCGGAAAAAATTTTAACATTGTCGCTATGCATGGTTAATGGTTACCTCCGAAGGTTCATTAAATAGATTATATAGTCCTATTCATTATACATGATACGTGTCGAATTTAAAAAGTCACAAGATGTCGTTTTCGAGCAGAAAATGTGGCTATTTCGTTAAATCCAATCGCTTTTAATGACTCTCTAGCCTCATCCAAATACTGAGACAACCGTTCCGGCTGATGCGCATCCGATCCAAGCGTCACTGGAATTCCCACCTTATGGCAATATTCCAACATGCGGCGGCTTGGAAACATCTCTTTACATGGATGACGCAGGCCTGATGCATTCAACTCAATCGCAAGTCCATACTCTTTAACGGTATCTAATGCTGCTTTCTCCAATTCCCACGTATCGCGATCTGGCACGTAACCAAATCGTTTGATCATATCGATGTGACCGATATAGTCATACAGTCCGGTTCGAACTGCTTTCTTCACTGCCTCGTAGTATTGGGTATAAACTGCAAAAATATCCTTACCTTCCCAACCTGCCAGCTGTCTAAAATCAGAAATATCCCAGTCGCCTAGAAAATGAACCGAACCGATCACATAATCCCATGGGTATGCGTTAATGATGGCAGCAATTTCACTTTCAAAGCCTTCTACATAATCGCCTTCTAAGCCCACGCGAATATCGATCTGATCCTTGTACTTCTCCTTGAGATGAAGGCATTCTTCCACATAACGTGGAAGCTCCTCCATCGGCATCGCCATTTCTGGCCAATATGTTTGCGGGTCGACATGCAAAAGCGGCATATGATCAGAAAGCCCCAATTGGGTAAGCCCGATCTCGATGCCGCGTTTGACGTATTCCTCCAGTTCCCCAGAGGCGTGACCGCAGCGCACATGATGTGTATGATAATCAATCAACATCGTGAATTCACTCCAGGTCGTTTACTTTATTTTTTGACGTGACGATTAGCCAGCTCTTTCATAATATCATCCAATGGCAATTTATTATTACGCAAAAGAACCATTAAATGAAAAATAAGATCGCTCGCTTCATAACGAAGCTCTTCATTGTCTTTATTTTTAGCTGCAATAATGACTTCTGCTGTTTCTTCGCCCACTTTTTTGAGGATCTTGTCGACACCTTTTTCAAAAAGGTATGTCGTATACGCACCCTCAGGACGCTCCGCGTCACGGGAAGCAATAACAGCTTCAAGTTCAGCCAAAATAGCGAAACGATCACCGCCAGTAGTAGTAGCAGCCTCCTCAACAGAACCTTCCACTGCGATGTTCGAAGTGAAGCAAGTGTACGAACCATTGTGACAAGCAGGTCCTACTTGCTCAACAAGTACAAGCAGCGTATCCGCATCACAGTCGTAGCGAAGCGCTTTTACCTTTTGCGTATGACCGGAAGTTGCCCCTTTATTCCAAAGCTCATTACGTGAACGGCTCCAGAACCAAGTGTCCCCCGTTTGAATCGTGCGCTGCAAGGACTCACTGTTCATGTAAGCCAGCATCAGCACTTCTTTACTTACCGCATCTTGCACGATGGCAGGGACAAGTCCTTGCGCGTCGTATTTAATTTGATCCACTGAAAATGTCATCGAATTTCAACCCCTTTACCTTTCAGGTCATCTTTGACCCCGTCTATCGTTAATTCTTTGTAATGAAAAATCGTTGCCGCCAGCCCTGCATCGGCCTTGCCTTCGGTAAACACATCGTAGAAGTGTTCCGCTTTTCCCGCTCCGCCAGAAGCAATCACAGGAATCGTTAGCAGCTCGGATACAGCACGTGTCAGTTTCAAATCAAAGCCATCCTTCGTTCCGTCCGCATCCATGCTCGTCAGCAAGATTTCACCTGCACCTAACTCCTCTACGCGCTTCGCCCACTCCAGCGTCTTAATGCCTGTCGGTTTGCGTCCACCATGCGTGTACACTTCCCACTCGCCCCACTCGGGATTGAACTTCGCGTCAATGGCTACCACAATACACTGGGAACCGAACTTCCGTGCACCATCCGAAACAAGCTGAGGATTAAGCACCGCTGCCGTGTTGATTCCGATTTTGTCCGCGCCTGCACGAAGGAGACGTTTCATATCATCGACACTTGAAATCCCGCCGCCTACAGTAAACGGAATTGTAATCTCGCCTGCTGTTTGACGAACGACCTCAACCATCGTTGCCCGCCCTTCGACCGAAGCCGAAATATCGAGAAACACCAGCTCATCCGCGCCTTCTTTATCATAAATTGCCGCAAGCTCAACCGGATCACCAGCATCACGTAAATTCACGAAATTTACGCCTTTCACCACTCGGCCATCCTTGACGTCAAGACAAGGGATAATTCTTTTGGCTAACATGCTCAGCACCTCCTTGAGACTATTTCCGCGTTATTTACACAGAGTTAAAAAATTACCCAATAGCTGCATACCGATATCGCCGCTTTTCTCTGGGTGGAACTGCATGCCGTAGACGTTGTCACGACCAACAATTGCTGTTACAGGTTGATAATAGTCAGTCACAGCCAACAAATCGCTTTCCCGCTCCGGCTTTGCATGGTAGGAGTGTACGAAATACACATGCCCTTCTTCAATCCCTTTGAAAATAGGACTCTCACTCTGCTTATAGCTCAGACGATTCCAGCCCATATGCGGCACTTTGTAGTCTCCGCGGAAACGTACAACCGTACCTGGCAGAAGCCCTAGCCCCTCATGCTGTCCATGCTCTTCACTGCTGGAGAACAATAGCTGCATCCCTAAACAAATGCCGATCGTAGGCTTTCCAGACGCCGCATACTGCTTAACGACCTCATCCAGTCCAGATTCACGTAGATGCTCCATCGCATCACCGAATGCGCCGACACCGGGAAGGATCGCGCCTTCTGCTGCTAGAATTTGTTCCGGATCTCCCGTCACAACCGCTTCATAGCCGAGCCGTTCAACCGCTTTGCTCACACTATGTAAATTACCCATTCCATAATCAATAATGGCGATCATGCCTACAGCACTCCCTTCGTCGAAGGAACCCCCTGCACACGAGGATCAATCGATGTTGCTTCATCCAGCGCACGTCCCAACGCTTTAAACACACCTTCAATCATGTGATGCGTGTTTTCACCGTAATGCACAATAACATGCAAAGTAATACGAGCTTCTAGCGCAAATTTCCAAAGGAACTCTTTTACCAGCTGTGTTTCAAAGCTGCCAACATTCGCTGTAGGGTATTCAGCACGGTACTCAAAATGCGGACGGTTGCTGATATCAATCACAACTTGAGCCAATGCTTCGTCCATCGGAACGAATACGCTCGCGTAGCGTTTGATGCCTCTCTTGTCGCCGAGCGCTTCACGTAGTGTTTGACCTAGACAAATCCCGATGTCTTCCACGGTGTGATGATCATCGATTTCGATATCGCCTTTGGCATCCACTTTCAAATTGAAATGACCATGCTTGGTGAATAAATCTAGCATATGGTTTAGGAAGGGAACGTCCGTTTGGAGTTCCGAAACTCCTGTACCATCCACTTCAAAGGAGAGCTTGATGTCCGTTTCATTCGTCCTACGGGCTACACTCGCTGAGCGAGTTCTTACTTGATCCTGTTCCGCCATCTAGGTCAACTTCCCCTCTTTTTTAAGTCTGATCTCTACGGCACGCGCATGACCTTCCAGCCCTTCATTCCGAGCCAAAGTCATAATCATGTCTCCGTTTGCTAGTAAGGCTTCCTTGCTATAGTGAATGACGCTTGATTTTTTGAGGAAATCGTCCACATTCAGTGGCGATGAGAATCGTGCTGTGCCATTCGTCGGCAGCACATGGTTCGGACCGGCGAAATAATCGCCAACAGGCTCTGTGCTGTAGGCGCCTAGGAAAATAGCACCTGCATTTTCAATGCGCGGCAGCCACGTGAAAGGATCCTGCACAAGCAGCTCACAGTGCTCCGGCGCCAAGCGATTGATGACGTCCACGCCTTCGTCGAGTGAGTCGACAAGCAGGATCGCACCTTTCGTCGCTGTTGAGACAGCGGCAATGGCTTTCTTCGGCAGCACATCCAGCTGCCGCCATAGCTCTAGCCGAACCTCTTCGGCTAGCTCGCGGGAAGGTGTCACCAGAATCGACGGTGACATCTCATCATGCTCGGCCTGCGCCAGCAAATCGGCCGCCACGTACTCAGGATCGGCGTGCTCGTCAGCGAGCACGACAATGTCGGTTGGTCCGGCGATCATATCGATATCGACGACGCCGAACACGAAGCGCTTCGCCAGCGCGACGTAGATGTTGCCGGGGCCGACGATTTTATCGACCGGCGCGATCGATTCTGTCCCGTAGGCCAGCGCGGCAATCGCCTGCGCCCCGCCTACGCGGTAGATCTCTTTCACACCCGCTTCGGCTGCTGCCACGAGAATATGCGGGTTGATGCCTTCTTCGCCCGCGGTGGACGGTGGCGTCACCATCGCGATCTCCGGCACCCCTGCGACGATCGCAGGGATGGCGTTCATGAGCACGGAAGACGGGTACGCCGCCTTCCCGCCGGGCACGTACAATCCGACCCGCTTCAGCGGTCGGATGATTTGGCCCAGCAGACTGCCGTCTGGCTGCAGGTCCATCCACGAATTGCGTTTCTGCTTCTCATGAAACGCACGAATGTTAGCGGCGGCTTGACGCAGCGCCGCCAGGAATGCGGCGTCGACTTGCGCGTACGCCGCTTGGATCTCTTCGTCGCTGACGCGAAGCTCAGCGACGTTGACGCCGTCGAACTGCTGCGCTAGGCGGCGCAGCGCGGTATCTCCGTCCTGCCGCACCTCATCGATGATGCGGCGGACGGACTCATTTTGCTCGGGTGAGCCGTATTCGACCTCGCGGTTTAATTGAAATTCGGAGGCGGGCATAATCCGCATCTTCATCTTCCTCTCATCTTTACTACAAGCTATAATTTCACTATTGGCAGTACGTCCTGCAGCATATCACACAACCGTTGGATGGAGTCATTCTTCATCCGATAACTCACACGATTCGCAATTAAGCGGCTCGTGATCTGAAAGATTTCCTCTTGCTCGACAAGACCGTTTTCCTTCAAAGTTTGGCCGGTCTCCACCATATCTACAATGCGGTCAGCTAGTCCGATTAAAGGCGCCAGCTCGATCGACCCATTCAACTTAATGACTTCTACTTGCTGTCCCTTTTCCCGGAAATACTGAGAAGCTACATTCGGATACTTAGTCGCAACGCGTGGGTTAATTACTTGTTTCCAATCCGGCAATCCAATCACCGACATGCGGCATCTTGCGATCCCTAGATCAAGCAATTCGTAAACATTCCGATTTTCTTCCATCAGAACATCCTTGCCCACAACCCCGATATCGGCAACGCCGTACTCCACATAAGTAGGAACATCGACCGGTTTGGCTAAAATAAATTCCATCTTCGCCCCTGGCACAGGGATAATCAAACGGCGGCCTTCTTCCAGATCCTCTGGAATAGGCAATCCTGCTTTCGTAAACAGCTTCGCTGCTTGTTTATAGATACGGCCTTTCGGCATCGCTACTTTAAGAATATCATCCACCGTTCCAACCTCCTCCAAACTTCCCTCATCTATGCTGAGAGGTTATTCCGCAATCAGCTTCATTACGTGGTATCCCACTCTGTCTAGGTCATTGCTTTGTTCTTTCGTGACAAGCTGTGTGATAACGATACTCACTTTAATGTTTTCATCGCTTCGCATATCCTTCGCCAGCTGCAAAGCCTTCTCACGATGCTCCGCATCGTAGGCGATAAGCACACGAACTGGTTGTTCCACTTGCTCTTTACCAGTTACTTCAAGGATGCGATTCGTTTTCAATGCAAACCCTGTCGCTGGAGCTGGACGTCCAAACTGACTCAATAAATTGTCGTAACGGCCTCCGCTGCAGACAGGGAAACCTAGTTCAGCAGCGTAGCCTTCAAACGTCATACCTGTATAGTAGGAGAAATCCCCAATCATCGTTAAATCAATGACCACGTGCTCGCTAACACCGTAAGCTTTCAGCACATCCCACACTTCGCATAGATGTCGGATCGCGTCCTGTGCGATTGGATGCTGGGAAACCATACGAGCTTGCTCGCAGATTTCATCACCGCCACGAAGCCTTAGCACGCCGTTCAGCTCACGCTCAACATCAGGCGCCAGAGAAAGCGACTTAATTGCTTCCCGGTATCCGACGTAATCACGGCCGAGTAAATGCTCTTTCAAGGAAAGCTGCGCATCGGTGCGTCCGTCCAATGTTTCTTGGAATAACCCGTTCAGAAAACCAACATGGCCAAGTGCAATCTTAAATTTCTCAACGCCAGCAGCTTGCAAAGAAGCAATCGCTAGCGCCACAACTTCGGCATCCGCTTCCGATGTAGCATCACCGATCAACTCAACGCCAGTTTGATAGAACTCTGAATCTCTGCCCGCTTCTTCTTCAATGGAACGAAAAACATTCGAATGATAAGAAAGACGGAGTGGAAACTCTTGTTCCTTTAAAAGCGAGGAAGCTACACGAGCGATTGGAGCTGTTAACTCCGAACGCAGCACGAGCGTTTTTCCTTTGCGGTCAAGCAGCTTGAACAGCTTCTTATCCTCTGTCGAGCTTGCTACACCAACTGTATCGTAATATTCAAGTGTAGGTGTAATAATCTGGTTGTAACCCCAGCGTTCCATACAGGCCAATACACGGAATTCTATATTTCTGAGTTTAGCAACCGCATCAGGCAAATAATCTTTCGCGCCTAACGGTTTTTCAAATACTTTTGGCTTCGACACCGTCTCACCTCTATAAGTAGGAGTATAATCAGTTGTTCTCAATTTATTGTTTATCAATTACTTCAGTACGTTAACGTGCTACCATACTACCAAAATAAAGAATGTACGGCTATTTTAACACGTATCTTTAGGACCGTCAATTGTCTACGCCTTGTTCAGCGCTTTAAGAATGGCATATAAACCCATACGTCGTCAACTGTATATGGAGAAGCCTATATTCACGGCTTTATGCTATATCATTTTGGATCTTCCCGCTTTTCATCCACTTATATTGTGTAGTAGCAGTCCCATTACCTCCACCACCTATCTAACTGGAAAACCTCCAGTTAATTTGAGGGAAATCCACTCTTTTCAACCATTAGATGGATTTTCTACATTTATTTTCGCCGAAAGTAGCTCGTCGAGCTCAAATGACTGAAATTAACAGCAGAAAATCCATCTATTTGCTTTAGCCGCCGAAATCCTGTCCATATAGATGCATAAAATCCAGTTATTTGCCTCGCCCCGTAGGAGTCTTCACCAAACGCATACGGATTCTTGAGGCGCATTGTGACGCTGACGCATACCGGCGATCAGCATACTTTCTGACAAAAGGAAAAGGCATGCTGCCGCGGCAGCATGCCCTCTTCTAGATAAATCTAGATTAGTCTTCCTCTACAGGTCCATTCGGGGTTTTACCGCCACCATTAGGTGCCTGTGGTTGACCACCATTTGGAGCTTTATTCCCATTTATACCATTACCATTAGGCGACTGTACTTGTCCATTACCGTTACCGTTACCGTTGCCATTCGGCGCTTGTCCATTTTGCCCGTTGCCGTTACCGTTGCCATTTCCATTGCCATATGGTGCTGGTGTTGCTCCACCGTTCGGTGCTGGCGTTTGACCTCCATTTGGTACTGGCTTCGGTCCACCGTTAGGTCCCGGTGCTTGTGTCGCACTTGGACCTTGACCTTTGCCTCCTCCATTACCGCCACCTTCGAACTTTCCACCGCCTTTACCACCTTCCTGACCTTGGCCTCCGGCACCGCCTTTACCGCCTTCCTGACCTTGGTCTCCGGCACCGCCTTTACCGCCTTCCTGACCTTGGCCTCCGGCACCGTCTTTACCGCCTTCCTGGCCTTGGCCTTCGCCGGCGCCTCCACCGCCGCCTTGCCATTTACCTTTGCCTTTACCGCCGCCTTGACTCTGGCCAACACCCTTAAGCTTCATATAGCCATAGGTGATCGACTCGAGCGTACGGCTATCTACAGCGCCTGTTACCGGCAGCCCATGCTTTTTCTGAAAGTACTTTACACCCTGAACCGTTGCATTATCGTAGTAACCATTAATATCACCAGAATAGCTGCCTAGTGATTTCAGCATCCCTTGGATCACATACACATCGGGTCCCTGCGCCTCTTTACCGACAGCCAAACTTATTGTCGGCAAGGATAAAAGCAGCATAAGAGCTAGTACTACAACTCCCACTCGCTTTCCGAGAGACCTTCCAAAGTTACCTTTTTTCACATCTGCGATTTTACTACGATTCCATTGCTGCACTTAAGCGACACCTTCCCTTTTCCTATGATTTCACTGCGTCTATACTATTCCCAAAATGCCATTTTTAATAGTCGTTTTCCACAGATTCTGTTTCCTTTACATAACAAAAAAGGACCCAACATCACAATGACGTTGAGCCCATCTTTCTTTCCTCTTACTTTGTACTGCCCGACCGAATAACCTGCATCGGATTACCTGCCACGAAGCTATTAGGGGCTACATCCTTATGGACGACAGAACCCGCACCAATAATCGCATAATCACCAATCGTCACACCTGGCAGAATTGTCGTATTAGCCCCAACCATCACATGAGATCCAATACGTACATCACCTAACCGGTATTCCTTTGTCAAATACTCATGCGCCAAGATCGTCGTGTTATAACCAATGATTGTATTACTCCCAATGTAGATCCGCTCGGGGAAAAACACATCCACCATCACCATCAAGGCAAATGCCGAGTGCTCACCAACTGTCATTCCTAGAACACGACGATAGATCCAGTTCTTCAACCGCAAGGATGGCGAATAACGGGTGATTTGAATCCAAACGAAATTCCGCATAGCCTTCCACTTACTGACCGTTTGATAAATTTGCCACAGCGCATTTGGGCCATCTACAGGATACTTCTCTGTCTGCCTCAATCAACCTTCACTTCCGACGATATCCCAACTAGCGGCAACAGGTCAAACATATCATCGACAATATGGTCTGGGTTGTACTGTTCTAAATAAGAGCGCCCCTTCCAGGACCAGGATACACCAACAGAAGTAACTCCTGCATTTTGAGCAGCCTCAATATCATAATGACTATCGCCTACCATCATGGCTTCTTCAGCCGAGCTGCCTAGCTCTTTCAGCGCTGCAAAGATACCCTCGGGGCTCGGTTTTGGTTCTTTTACATCATCCACTGTTACAATAGCGCTGACGTAAGAGTCTAATCCACAAAGTTTCAGTCCCATCAATGTGGTAAGTCTGATTTTACTTGTCACGATTCCGATTTTGATACCTTTTTCGTGAAGCTTAGCCATTACCGTACGTACGTTCGGGAATTCCTGCACAAGCTCATCATGTTTAGAAAGGTTAAACGTACGATATTTAGTAATCAGCGCCTCAACTTCTTTTTTGCCTGTGAAAAACTCCATTTGCTCCACTAGCGGGCGACCCATATTGGGAATAATAAGCTCCCGACTAATAGGTTCAGGTGTTTCGCCTTCCAAGCTATGCAAGAACGATTGTACAATTAACTCATTCGTGTCTACAATCGTGCCATCCAAATCAAATAGTACGGTTTGAATCATAGTTTACTCCTTTATCTGTCTCTTCATCATTGACTACTTTGTTTTTATCAAGCGCTAGCGTAGATACAATTGGATCCGAGTAACGTTCATTGGAATAGCCCTTTTTCCTTCTAATAATGATCATGATCACGGCCGCAATGACAATTAGCAATGCAAGGAGTTGGGAGAAACGAATATTCCCTCCATATGTCAGTACGCCTGGTTCAAACACAATTTTCATAGGTGACCATAACGCATTCATTAATGAAGCTAACCAACCTGGCCCCGTGATGTCTAAGCTGTCAGTACGAATCCCTTCAATAAAGAAACGACCGATCGAATACCAGATGAAATAACTTAGAAATAGCTCTCCCGCTCGTAAAAAGGGCCTGCGACGAAGCCAGAACAAGACCAGCAGACCTACAAAGCTCCATATCGATTCATACAAAAACGCAGGGTGGTAGAATGTCCCCTCGATGTTCATTTGATTCACAATAAAATTCGGTAAATGCAGGCTATCTCTCAAAAACGATTCTTCTACCGGACCACCGTGAGCTTCCTGATTCATGAAATTGCCCCAACGACCGATTGCTTGTCCAACAATTAGACCCGGCGCAAGGATATCAGCAATTCGAAAGAAGTTGTATCCTTTGGCCCGAATATAGAATGAAGTACCGATAATAGCCCCGATCAGAGCGCCATAAATTGCAATCCCGCCGTGCCATATCATGAATACTTCCCATAAATTATCCTTATAATCAGCCCATTGGAAAGCTACATAATAAATTCTAGCCCCAATAATGGCAGAAGGAACCCCAATTAACAATAAATCCATGAAGAAGTCAGGTACGATTTTAAATCGCTTCCCTTCCCTGATTGCCAACATTAAACCGATTAATGCGGCTGTTCCCAAAATAATGCCATACCACCTTACATGAATCGGCCCTAAGGAGAACGCAATACTTTCTAACATAGTTCCACTCCTTTATTTGGTGAGCTTACGCCCTCTTTCAATCAAAATCCTCAAAATCTTCATTCAACGATTCTGTCAGCTTATTCGTAAACTGCAGCGCCGCGTTATAACCCATACGCTTTAAGCGATAATTCATCGCAGCAACCTCAACAATGACGGCTAAGTTTCGGCCTGGTCTTACAGGTATCGTAACTAGCGGCAGATCCGTATCGATAATCCGCGTTAGCTCCTCATCTAAGCCCAAACGATCATATTGCTTCTCTTGCTGCCAATTCTCCAATTTCACAACAACCGAAATCTTCTTTACATTACGAATCGCACCTGCACCGAATAGTGTCATGACGTTAATGATACCTACGCCGCGGATCTCAAGTAAGTGACGAATCAACTCTGGGGCATTACCCGTTAATACTTTATCGCCATTTTGCCTAATTTCAACCGCATCATCCGCAATCAGTCGATGCCCTCGTTTTACAAGCTCAAGCGCAGTTTCACTCTTTCCGATCCCACTGCTACCGGTAATCAGCATACCTACCCCATAGACATCAACAAGTACACCATGGATTGTCGTGCTGGGCGCAAGCTTATTTTCAAGAAAACCAGTTAATCTGCTTGCAAAAATCGTCGTTGACAGCTGCGTTCTTAGCACCGGAAGATCACGCTTAGTTGCCTCCTCGAGCAATTCAACGGGAACATCCAGTCCTCGTGTTACAATAATACACGGCGTTTCCTCAGGAGCGCAAAGCTGTTCCACTCGGTTTCTACGAACACCCGTCGTCAACATCTCTATAAACGTAATCTCTGTTTTTCCAAGCATCTGAATTCGCTCTTTGGGATGGTAATTGAAATATCCCGCCATTTCTAGACCAGGGCGATACAAGTCACCAGTAGTAATCGGTCGCTTCAGCCCACCCTCACCTGCTAACACTTCCATATGTAGCTGTTCCATCATTTCGGAAACCTTTACCTTTTTGGCCATTGTCCTAACTCCTCCGAATTTGCTTATGTACCATTTGCTTTCCCTTGTTGCACGCAGGCTTCCAATAGTTTCATCGTAATGGAATACCTAATTGAAATCAACTACTGTGTTCATGAACCTCGAAATATGAGAAAACTTCTATCGAAGCCATTCAAAGATGAGCGACCGCGTTTATATGTAAGTTTTATCGCCAATAGGAAAGTATATGTTTTCTGAGGCCGAAAACTTATACTTTCCTATGTGGAACAAAAAAACCAGCCGATAACGGCTGGCCTTTCAGTACATTCCTATAGGTTTGGGTTAACCAAGATGGAAAGTGTTGATTCTTTATCGAAGAAATGAACTTTGTTCATGTCTAATGCCAATTTAACGTTAGTACCTTCTTTGATTCCGGAACGACCGTCAACACGAGCAATTACTGTGTTAGCGCCGATACCATTCAAGTACAAGTACATTTCGTGTCCCAAGTTCTCAGTCAATTCAACGTTTACGTTGAATACTGTGTTCGGGGAAGCTTCCAAGAATACTGGCTCTTCGTGAATATCTTCTGGACGAACTCCCAGAATCACTTCTTTGCCAACGAATCCTTTGTCTTTAAGAACTTGTGCTTTACCAGCTGGAACTTCAACGTTAACAGTACCTGCTTTGAAGAATACACCGCCGCCTTCAGATGCCAATGTTCCGGACATGAAGTTCATGGATGGGGATCCGATGAAACCAGCAACGAACATGTTCACTGGGAAGTTGTAGATTTCTTCTGGTGTAGCAGCTTGTTGAATAATACCTTTATCCATAACAACGATACGATCGCCCATTGTCATTGCTTCGATTTGGTCATGCGTTACGTAGATCGTTGTAACACCAAGACGTTTTGTAAGTTTTGTGATTTCCGCACGCATTTGTACACGAAGTTTCGCATCCAAGTTGGAAAGCGGCTCATCCATTAAGAATACTTGTGGCTCACGAACAATCGCACGACCCAAGGCAACACGTTGACGTTGACCACCGGAAAGCGCTTTTGGCTTACGATCAAGCAAGTGAACGATATCTAGAATTTTCGCTGCTTCGCGAACGCGAGCATCGATATCAGCTTTTTTGAATTTACGAAGTTTCAATCCGAATGCCATGTTTTGATAAACAGTCATATGCGGATAAAGAGCGTAGGATTGGAATACCATCG
Source organism: Paenibacillus sp. LjRoot56 (assembly GCF_964253335.1). Classification (NCBI taxonomy): domain Bacteria; kingdom Bacillati; phylum Bacillota; class Bacilli; order Caryophanales; family Paenibacillaceae; genus Paenibacillus; species Paenibacillus sp. LjRoot56. The sequence goes on along the minus strand of NZ_CAXURV020000009.1, from coordinate 6,248 downwards.
CGATATCACGATCTTTTGGAGCTACGTCATTTACAAGGCGGTCTCCGATGTAAAGTTCACCTTCAGTGATTTCCTCTAAGCCTGCGATCATACGAAGAGTTGTGGATTTTCCGCAACCGGATGCACCAACAAGAACTACGAACTCTTTGTCAGCAACTTCAAGATGGAAATCTTTAACTGTTGATTCTTCTGCACCAGAATATCTTTTAACGATATGATTTAAACGTACGCCTGCCATGATTTCATTCCCCCTACAATTTATCGTTCAAATGCTTTATTTATCAACATTTCTATATACACATCTTACCCTACAAGTGGCGGACTGACTATGCACAATCCCTACAAAAAAATCACTTTCTTTTCGTTACTTTGTACAATAGCAAGGCCAGACGTACCAAAACCGCATGATTAAACGTTCTAACATCCAGTCCCGTTTCGTTCTTGAACTTGTCCAACCGATAAAGCAGGGTATTGCGATGAATATAAAGCTTCTTCGCGGTTTCACTAACGTTACAGTCTAGTGTAAAGAAATGCTCCAGCGTCGTTACCGTCTCGCTATCCAGCACATGATCTGTGCCGCGAAGCACCTGCTCAAGGAAATCTGTTTTCTCCTCTTCCTCTATAAGGTGCAACAGCTTCTCAAGACGAAGCTCCCAACGCAGATGAATAAAGCTGCCTACGTGGAACGATCGGCCCAGCATAATGGTTTCACGCAGCTTAAGCACGGTAGCAAACAAAGACTTCGCCGGTTTCACAGGGAAATCAATGGCAAGATGGCATTCACCTACCCATTCATTCGCCAACATCTCATATAAACCTGAGCCAAGTGCATCAAGGGTTTGCTCAACACTTTCTTCCTCGTCCCCATCGCGTTCTTCGCTGCCGCTTGTAATAAGAACCTCTGGTGCTAGGATTAACCACTCTTTTTCCAGTAAAGGAATCAGAATAATCTCCGCTTCAAAAAAAGACTCCAACAGCTTCTTAAGCTCCGTATACGATACACGCTGGTTCTGAGGATAGTCCCCATACAACAAGAGAGGGATTTTGGTTGAATACAACGATGACTGTGAAGCAAGCGCATCTGGAAGCTCTGCATGGCCTGTACCGCGTTCCATTTGCTGCAGCAGCCAGTCTCTTAATTGATTCGACTTCCTTTCATCTTCTGACAGATAGGAGCCGAATTGCTTCTTCTCTACAGTTTGCTTAGATTCAATCGTAAGCTCGACGAGTTTGCGTTCTGAAATAGACAACTTACTCCCATTTATCTTTAGGACACGAACTTCTTTATGATCCTGTGAAATGAAGAAAAGGACTTCCTCTCCCCGGATCACACTACGACTCAATCCTTCTTGGCGCTCTCCCTGATCCTCCACAAGCTGGTGCCATTCGGAATCCGGTATCAGGCTTATCTGTATTGGCGATTGTAAAACCGCTTCCAATCGCTCCTTGACATGCTCCCAAATCATCTGCCTTCACTCCTTATTGCCAATAGCATCTTCTATATTTATCTCTCTATTGTACCATATGTCTGCCTATTCCTGTGAATCGAAAGGAACCCTCCTGCCACAATTGGCAAGAAGGTCCATATGAAAGAGGTACTATTTGATTACGCGGCGAGCCGTTACGTAGTGATCTGCCCACCATTCTTTATTCATCGAGGTGAATTTGACACCACCTTCACCGTACGTATGAATCATCATGCCGTTACCAACATAAATACCGACATGTCCAATGTTTTTACCGGAATCAGGCGTTGTAAAGAAGACCAAGTCTCCGGTTTTTAAATTACTTTTACTAACGAAAGTGCCTTCCTTCGCTTGGTCGCGAGAAACACGTGGTAGCGTAATCCCATAAGCAGCAAACACCGTTTTTGTAAAAGAAGAACAATCCATTGTTTTGGTTTGACCATATTTCGCACCAAATACATATGGAGTTCCAAGATATTTCTGAGCGGTAAGGATCAACTCGGCTTTCAAACGATCCTTAGCTGAAAGAATACTTCTTCCACCAATAAAGCTGCCCTTAAGCTCACTTACATTGCGAGTGACGACTTCGTCTTTGCTCTGGGATGCCATGACCATTTTACCTTGGCCTACATAGATCCCAGCAAACGTTGGTTTTGAACCACTACCAAAGAACAAGACGTCACCTGGCTCAGCTTTATCTATTTTCGTGATTTTCGTGGATTTCATGTTGAATTGATCCGCTAAAGTTCTAGGTACTGTGTAATTTAACGTTTCATAGACATAATAGATCAGTCCTGATGAATCAAACCCTGCAGAAGGTGTTTCATCACTTTTGGAGTAATCTATGCCAACCATTTTTTTGGCTAAAGAAACGGCATCCATATCATCATTTGCGGCATAAGCGGAAACAGCAGTTGTTGCTGATAATGCGATCGTAATCGCAGCAGTTATTCCTAGCGTGCGGTGTGCAAGACTCTTTAACATTGTATTTCCTCCTGTACGTGCTCTCTTGGGTGAGTTGGGTAAAATGGAAAACATCTCAGTTACTAGTACAAGATTACCATGGTAATGAAAAGACTTTCATTCCTAAAATATTTCCTAACCACCATGACATTGGCAATGGTGCCAATTGTTTCATTTTATTAAAAACACAACTTCATAGGTGGCATCCTCATATTCTTCATGGATTTGGAAATAATTGTAGTAGCACTTTTTGGTTTTTATTCTCGTTAGCTATGGAGGTGACAAGCATGAAAGATCATAATCATTATCCAACCTTTGATGTCATGGAAGAAAGCAGGGAATGGGATGTACACACGAGATCCATTGTGAAAGCTCGACTTATTCGTGAAAATGCATACGGATATGTAACGGTCATTGAGGCCGAAACGCTTCGTGCTTGGTGTTCACTGCTTATGGACGATCATCGCGGAGAAATCATTCAATACGTCATTAACCATATCGATCAGGTACTATCTGAAAATAAAGGTGAGGGACATCGGAAAGTGAGCACACCTCCGGTTCGACTACTTTTACGTCAAGGACTCAAAGCGATTGATGAAACAGGATGGATTGCGAATAGTCAGCCTTTCTTTCAATTAGATGAGACGAACCAACGGAGCATTATGCTTCAGATCAGCAACGATAACTATCCACCTACGAAAAATTGGGAAGGCATTCCTCAAAAAATTTTATTCCAAAAGCTTCTTCAACTCTGTGTAGAAGCCTACTATGCTCATCCTTTAGTTTGGTCGGAAATTGGGTTTGGAGGACCTGCTTATCCTCGCGGATATACCCTTCATAGTCCTGACCAACTAGAGTCCTGGGAGGCTGCAAAACGATCATGAAATGGAGATATGAAGATGAAACCGTAGACATTGTCATCGTAGGGGCAGGTGCTGCTGGAGGCGTTCTAGCCAAAGAACTCAGCGAAGCCGGACTCGGTGTGGTTGTGATTGATGCGGGGCCTTGGCGTGATCCTGGGAAGGATTTCGCAAGTGATGAACTGAGTATGAAGCGCCTCGCTTGGGAGGATACGCGTCTTGTTGATGCAACCGAGACATTCGTTACTGGAAAGCATCATTCGGGAAAAGGGGTTGGCGGCGGCACCCAGAACTTTACGGGGGTTTTTCTGCGATTTCATGAATCTGATTTCAAAACGAAGGCCATTGATGGTGTTGGGGAAGATTGGCCCATTCATTACAAAGATTTGGAACCCTATTACTCGCGTATTGAAAAAGAAATCTCCGTTTCCGGCCCTAAGCATTTCCCTTGGGGAAATTTTCAGGGGCCATATCCCTTTCCAGAACTAGATTCGCTTAGCCCTAATGCTGTCTTATTTCACAAAGGCTGCAAATCTCTTGGTATTCAATCCGCACCTACACCCTTAGCCATTCTCTCTAACCCGTTAGATGGCCGCTCTGCTTGTACCAATCGTGGGTTCTGCCTACAAGGTTGTATGCCTAATGCCAAATTTAGCACGTTGATCGTGCACATTCCCAAAGCAGTTCAAGCAGGCGCCGAAATTCTCGCAGATTGCAGAGTCACTCAGATCGAAGTTAATGACTATGGCCATGCTTGTGGGGTTCTGTTCGTCCACGAAGGCATAACCTATCGGCAACGTGCCAAAACTGTTATCCTCTGCGCGCACGTTGTGGAAACACCTCGTTTGCTACTCCACTCCGCCACACCTCAGTTCCCTGATGGATTAGCCAATTCCAGCGGATGGGTAGGCAAGGCGATTATGACGCATAGCAGCAACGATGTTTATGCCAAGTTTGAAGAGGAAGTCCGATTGTACAAAGGAACACCCGTGCTGGCATCTACCCAAGATTTCTATGAGACAGATCCACGTAGAGGCTTTGTCCGCGGGTATACCATACATGCTCACGGCTCTCGGCCTATAGAGATGGCAGAAGGCATTCGCAAGGCCACTGAGGCGCCTTTGTGGGGCTCGTCATTCAGAAAAGCTATGCAGGATTACAACTTCTATGGTCGTCTCAAAATGGTAGGAGAAGTCCTTCCCAATTGGAACAATCATGTTGCGTTAGCTGATGAAAAAGATGAATATGGCATACCTATGGCTTCCTTAGCCTTCAATTACTGCGATAACGATCTCAAGCTGCTGGATCATGCTGTTGAAAATATGAAGTTGATCCTCCGTGCAGCTGGTGGAGAGATCTCCTATGTCGTTCCAGATACACAACATCTGATGGGTGGTTGCCGGATGGGCAATGACGCCGCTACATCCGTGGTGAACTCGTACGGTCAAAGTCATGACATACCGAACCTATTCATTTGCGATGCTAGCCTATTCGTCACCTCTAGTGGAGGCAATCCTACGCTTACCGTAATGGCCTTAGCAGCAAGAACTGCTGATTACATCATTGACCTTGCCAGCTCCTGATTGTTATCCTTAACAACAAGTAAACTAAAGGAAGGAGCTTCTGATCTCTATGGCTATTGCTGAATTCACCATCATCCCCATCGGAACGGCCACAACCAGCCTGAGCGGCTACGTCGCTGACCTCCATAAAGAATTAGAGCGACATGAAGATATCCGCTTTCAAATGACACCCATGGGTACCATCCTGGAGGGCCCTTTAAACCGTTTATTCGAGGTCATCCGTGCCGTCCACGAGGTTCCCTTCTTGCATGGTGCTGCTCGTGTCTCCACGTCCATCAAAATCGATGATCGCCGCGACAAGCACGCCTCCATGGAACAAAAAATGCAGTCCGTCACTGACAAGCTCTAACAGCAAAAAAGCATCCTGCTATAGGATGCTTTTTCTATATATAATGGAAACAAAAAAAGACCCTACGGTCTTGTACGTTTACTTATAAAAGTGAGTCATGTAGGATTCGAACCTACGACACCCTGATTAAAAGTCAGGTGCTCTACCAACTGAGCTAATGACTCGTAGGTGAAAGGAAAATGGAGGCTGATGGATTCGAACCACCGAACTCGAAGAGAGCAGATTTACAGTCTGCCGTGTTTAGCCACTTCACTAAGCCTCCAGATACGAGATACCCGTACTGCCAAAGCAATACAACCATCTCAATGGCTTTGGACGGAATCGAACCGCCGACACGAGGATTTTCAGTCCTCTGCTCTACCGACTGAGCTACAAAGCCAAATGATTATTTATAGCATGTCCTACATTAATTGTAAAAGAAATGGCGGAGCTGACGGGATTCGAACCCGCGGTCTCCTGCGTGACAGGCAGGCATGTTAGGCCACTACACCACAGCTCCATGCTACAAAGGTCTTACCATAAAAATGGTGCCGTCGAGAGGACTTGAACCCCCAACCTACTGATTACAAGTCAGTTGCTCTACCAGTTGAGCTACAACGGCATAAAGATGATGGTGGAGGCTGACGGGATCGAACCGCCGACCCTCTGCTTGTAAGGCAGATGCTCTCCCAGCTGAGCTAAGCCTCCATCTGGTGTTTGGTTTTATGGTAGCGGCAGAGGGGCTCGAACCCCCGACCTTACGGGTATGAACCGTACGCTCTAGCCAGCTGAGCTACGCCGCCACATAAAAGTGTATATATATTTGGAACTGGCGGAGAGAGAGGGATTCGAACCCTCGCACCACTTACGCAGTCTAACCCCTTAGCAGAGGGTCCCCTTATAGCCACTTGGGTATCTCTCCAAGATATATATACGATTCAGGAATAGTATTCCCTGAAAACTAGATACGAAACTTCAACGTAAAGTTCTTACTTAGGAATTTTGGTTAAGCCCTCGACCGATTAGTATTCGTCAGCTGCATACGTTG
>NZ_CAXURV020000008.1:0-202264 GCF_964253335.1 Paenibacillus sp. LjRoot56 | reverse complement strand
TCTTCGGTATATCCATAAATTTCTTCCTCTACAACTTCATACCATTGAAATGTTATCTACTAAAAAGAACTGATGGTTAAAACCTGAGAAAACGAGAGTATTTAAGAGCAAAACGTTTCTCCATAGAGGGAGGATAATTACAAAAAAAAGGTAATAACTTATTGATAGCGAATGTATTGAGTCAGATTTCTATTTAAATTACTAATAATCGATTGCAAAAAAGAGGAGAAGAGTAAAATGAAGAGTCTTTTCTTAAATCAAGCAATTGAAAATATAAACACAATTAATTGGATGAATAATCATGAAAGAACCGAAGAAGAGTGTAAAATGGACGTTTTATTTGTCAAGGAGTTTTTCAAGCGATTGTCTCTTTTTCTTGATTTTCTTTCGGTGGAATCAAAATACCCATATATCGATCCAGTTAAATTGATCAATAAGGAAAGTAAGATTGATTATGATAAGGTTTTTGAGTTATGTCCCAATCTCATTAAAGCACCAAATGGAGTAACTCAAGCGTTATGCGTGAATCATGTTATTTGGAGTTCATTAGCAGATGAAGGAGATCCAATTGCAATTCAATTTATTGATCTATTCAAACCGTTAATTGATCTTTTTAATGGTGGAGGATCTTGGAGAACTCATCATGGCATGTTAGATATAGGTAATAAATTTCTTTGTTTCCTCTCAGATTGGAAGGAATATAAGACGATTGAGTTAAGCTAACGAAGAACGATAGTGGAACATCTTAAGGGCTACCACATTTAGATAGTCCATCAGCTTTTAATTGACTCTTGTGGATGATATAAAATGAAAATGGTTCAACCTAAAGGCGGGGAATTCATGCGGTACCAATGGCGAGTAACGAAATACAATCCTGATTATCGTGACGAAAAGGGAAACTATCAAAAAACCAATGAATGGACTTCATACAGTGATATAGGCAAAACTGTAACAAAAGAAGAGTATGAAACAGTAGCAAATGCATATTATTCAGGCTGTTCTTCGAGACGAGTATTGGTGCAAGCTGGAATCTAATGATATTTTTGTACACTTTGGGTTCGATTTTTATATGTATCTTGGATCCAATGACGATAGTTCGGAAGCACTTCACGAAATAAAATTGTCTGGTCTGTATGTGGAACTTTATGAATCACCATATTTATTTCCTAGTTAACATTGAAAAAGAGGTCAAGTATATAAGGTAACAATTTCCGAAATAGACGGCATTTACACAAGAAAGTACGTGCGATATGATGATTTTGCATATTTATCCATCATAGAGTTGGGGTTATATTGAGTGAGCCTTATTTGGGGAGGTCGTCGGCATGGAGAAGGATACTGTTTATGGGAAAAGCATTATAGGCGGTAGTGAGGTTGGTATCATCTCGGTCGACGACATGGATACGAGTGTTGTTCATGAAACAAACAGCTTATTTTGGGATACAAAAGGAAATGATGTTTTAGGAGCAACCTCACTTCCTCTTTATGGAGCATTTGTTTCAGAAGAAAAATGCCAGCTTTTTGGCGATGTCTCAGGAAAAAAGATACTGGAAATAGGCTGTGGAAGCGGTCAATCTTTGCAATATCTGGGGGAACGCAAAGCATCTGAACTATGGGGTATGGATATATCAGAGAACCAACTCGAAAAGACAAAGCAACATCTGACGGAGTTCGGTCTTTCAGCAAAATTAATCTGTTCTCCTATGGAAGAAGAATGTGGCATACCAGAGGATTATTTTGACTTTGTTTATTCGGTTTATGCAATAGGCTGGACAACTGACCTTGAGGGTACTTTTCGCCGGATTGCTTCTTACCTAAAAAAAGACGGCGTATTTATTTTCAGCTGGTCTCACCCAATACACAAATGTGTTGCTGCGCAAGATAATATGCTTGTTTTCAAAAAAAATTATTTCGATGAATCTTGGTATTCGCTATCTCTTGGAGGAAGTACGCTAACATTATCGGACCGTAAACTATCAACCTATGTGAATGCGTTAGCAAAAGCGGGATTTGTCATTGAGCAAATGATTGAGGAATCTGATGATGAAATTATGCAATCGGGGGCTAACAGCGCTTTTGCAAAAAAAGCAGAGATGCTTCCTGTGACTTTTGTATTCAAGGCAAGAAAACTATAGAAAGACGATATTTGAGGAGCTTGCTTCGCGGCAGCTCCTCTTTTTTGTTTATTAAAGTACGGGCAGTTTAGCGTGGTGGATCAACTATTTTGTACCAACTGATGATACGGATTACTTTACAGTACTCAAGAACAAAGTTAGCCTTGAATATAAGATTCATATTAAAATTTAGAGAAAAGCCATTCAGTTTATTTTCAAAGTGGTTTGCCTACCCATTCCTCAGTCTACCAACATAACCATTTTTCACTTTAATTGAGGAGCATATCGACCCGTTTCTTCTCTTCTTCATATAAACTGTTATAACGCTCTAATTCGTTCTTTAAATCAAGTTTAATGCAACAGCTATTAGCTTTTTCGAGGAGAACAAGACTTGGATTGCTAACTCTTCTCAACATATAATCACCTTTTTTGAAGCAAATTCGTGCATAATTTATATTGCCTTGTTTATAAAATCCTAAACAGATATCATACCATGCTTCTGTCATCATTCTTCCTAATCCAGTTTTCTTCCATGTTTTGAATTGCCATAATAGCCAATGCCATTTCTTTGCTGATTTATATGCATTAGTATAATCACTATCAAGATAATATACCGTTGCTAAGTTTAATAGTGAAGAAGCCTTATTCCAAGCGCCTTTTACAGTCTCAAACTGCTTTGTCTTATAGTACACAGCCTTTTTATAATTTCTAATAGCCTTAGCATAGTAGAATAAATATTCCATATTTGTTTGTTCTTGTTCCTCTAATAATGCAAATAATCTTTCACACTCATTATAATTTTCAAATTGAATAGCCCTATCCAACATACTTTCTATATTCTCTTCTGTAATACTCTCAGGGTAATTAGTCTTCATTTTATCAAAAAATTCGCTTATGTGTACTTCAGTGAAGATTGTTCGAAGGCTATCTTTTCTTTCAAATAAATAGTGATTATCCTCAGTTATTTTGTATTTATCAAGGTAATGACATGTAGCTTCAACACCAGCTGAAAATATAAACTCACTATCATATCCACAAAAGGTATCAAAGTTAGCACATTTAGCTTTTTCAAATAACCATACATTTTTGGGGTCTCTAAAACTTGCAAGAAGGTATGATAGAAGATTAAGTGCCTCACCAATACCTTGAAAAGGGTCGTTCGCTCTACTTTCAATTTCATTTTCCATTAGAAACTTTATAAGTTCTTTATCATTAGGTATTAAGTCATATTGCAGTTCTATTGCTAATGCATACCGCTTGGAATAATTATCTACTGATGAGTATTTAAATTCACTCCACAAATCTTTATCTTCTCTAATGTTATTAAGGTTATCTCTTATTTCATTTAATTCCATATGTATCCCTCTTTGTAATCTAAATAGTCATCCTTTACTTTTATTATATCTTAATTCAATGAAAAACTATGGTAAAATTTGGTTTAAACCAGTAGAATACGACCTTCATTGTATAGGAAAATTGATTTAATCATTATTACTGCACTAAAGCAGAACGATAGTTGAATGAACACCAGGACGAGGCTATCGGTATGATCGATGGCATTCATTACATTAACGGGGCAGTAGGGTGGAATCTCAGGATTTAAATTTTGTGAAATTATGGAACTTCTGTGAATATTGAACGTCAAAATTATTACGACGCTATGAGGGATCGGCCAATGCCGGTACCTTTTTTTTTTTTTTTGAACAAATGTCGGATTACATAAGATTCTATAGTTTCACCTTATTGTTTAAGTACATCAATTGTCAGTTTACATAACAAAAAGTTTACATTGATAGAGATTCATCGAAGGGGGGGTTCCATTGATCTCATTTCGTCAAGTAGAGAAGCATTACGGCAATTTTCATGTACTCAAAGGAATTAATCTTCAGATTCAGCAGGGCGAAGTCGTTGTCGTCGTAGGTCCATCTGGTTCAGGCAAGAGTACACTGCTAAGGTGCATTAATCGTCTAGAGACCATCACAAGTGGGGAACTTGTCGTGAATGAATACAAGGTCAGCGACAAGAAGATGGATATGAACAAGCTGCGCCGAGATATCGGCATGGTATTCCAGCATTTCAATCTATATCCGCATAAGAAAGTGATTGATAACATTACGCTTGCGCCGATTAAGGTGCGCGGTATGGCTAAGAAAGAAGCCGAAGAGGTCGCGATGTACTATCTGGATAAGGTAGGTATTGAGGATAAGGCACACAGCTTTCCTTCGCAGTTGTCCGGTGGTCAGCAGCAGCGTGTTGCCATTGCAAGGGGGCTTGCGATGAAACCGAAGATCATGTTGTTCGATGAGCCGACTTCAGCCTTGGATCCGGAAATGGTTGGTGAAGTTTTGGATGTAATGAAGGCGCTTGCCCATGAAGGGATGACGATGGTTGTGGTCACACACGAGATGGGCTTTGCCCGAGAAGTAGCCGATCGCGTCGTATTTATGGACAAAGGTCAGATTGTCGAAGAATCGCCTCCAGATGAATTTTTCGTTAACCCGCGAGAAGAAAGAGCGAAACTATTTCTGAATCGCGTACTTAACCATTAAATAAGGAGATGAACGAAAAAATGATGTCAAAAAAGTGGAATATCATGTTTATGTTGGTAACCATATTCGCATTGGCAGGGTGTGCCTCTACAACGAGTATAACTGGGGGCGAATCGAGCACTCCGGCAGCAAGCGCTGCTCCAAGCACTACGAAGCCGGCGGGTGGGACAACTGTTCTGGATGAGATCAAAAGTAGAGGCAAAGTCGTCGTTGGTGTGAAATATGATACGAAGCTGTTCGGTTTGAAAAACCCGACCGGAGGCGAGGTTGAAGGCTTCGACATCGACATCGCAAAAGCACTAGCCAAAGAAATTCTCGGCGATGAAAAGAAAATTGAGTTAAAAGAAGTAACGTCCAAGACGCGTATTCCGATGCTCGATAACAAAGAAATTGACATGATTGTTGCGACGATGACGATTACCGAAGAGCGTAAGAAGCAAGTTGAGTTTTCTCAGGTGTATTTCAAAGCGGGACAGTCCTTGCTCGTCAAAAAGGGCAGCCCTATTAAGAGTGTCGCGGATGTTAAAAAAGGAACGAAGGTACTGGCTGTAAAAGGCGCCACATCCGTTGCCAATATTAAAGCGAAATCTCCGGATGCCACCATACTGGAGTTTGATAATTATCAAGATGCATTCAGCGCTCTGAAAGCAGGTCAAGGTGATACGTTGACCACCGATAACGCCATCCTCTATGGCATGATGGAACAGGATAAGAACTTCGAAGTAGTAGGTGAACCGTTCACAGATGAACCTTACGGTATCGCGATGAAAAAAGGTGAAACAACGCTTCAAGCCGCAGTGAATGAAGGGCTGAAGAAGCTGGAGTCAAGCGGTCAATACGCGAAGATTTACGAGAAATGGATCGGCAAAGCGCCATCCAATTAACAGGAATAAGAGGAGAGATGGGTGGCTGCCGCTGCCCATCTTCTGTCTATGAGGGGGGAGCGCATGCTGGATTTCTCGATTTTTACCGACTATTTTGATATCTATATGAAGGGCTTCTTTAACACGATCATTGCCAGCGTAATTGCTTTAATTGGCAGCTTTGTGCTGGGTACGATCATTGCAATTTTTCGTATCGGATCGGTGAAACCGCTGCAATGGTTAGGTACGGCCTATGTGGAGTTCATTCGAAACATTCCGCTCTTGCTTGTTGTTTTTGTGTTTTTCTATGGGCTGCCCTCTATGGGCATTACCCTTAGTGGATTCGTATGCGGAACTTTAGGGCTTACGGTATATACGGCATCTTTTATCGCGGAAGCGATCCGAGCCGGTATTATGTCGGTGCCTAAAGGCCAGTCTGAGGCTGCACAATCCTCGGGACTAACATATCTTCAAACGATGTGGCATATCGTCCTTCCGCAAGCAATCAAAATTGTGATCCCCCCGCTCAGCAACCAATTCATTAACCTCGTTAAGAACTCGTCCGTACTAGGCGTATTCGCAGGCTTTGATCTCATGTATTTCGGCGATCAGGTTGCAAGTGAGACTTTTGCTACGTTCGATACCTATATCTTCGTTGCTGTGCTTTATCTGGTACTGACGCTGCCTTTAAGTTACATGGCTTTGCGTCTGGAACGTAAATTAGCTCGTACGGACTGACTTTAAGATGGGGTGAGCGAATGGATATTATGCATGCTTTTTCAGCAGATAATGTAAGATTTGTATTTGAAGGCTTCTACATGACGCTTAAAGTCGCTACGATCTCTATTGTTCTGAGCTTTATCGTGGGATGTGTCGTCGGCACAATTCGGTATACGAAGCTGACGGTGGTATCCCCAATTCTAGCCATCGTGGTCGAGCTCATACGCAATTTACCATTGTTGTTAATCATATTTTTCGCGCGATTCGCCTTACCGGATATCGGTATCAAGCTTGGAGCCATGAATGCAACTATTTTTGCTTTAACGTTATTTGAAGGCGCAATGATCGCAGAGATTGTGCGAAGCGGCCTAAATTCCATCGATAAAGGGCAGATTGAAGCTGCGCGTTCTTCAGGACTAGGCTATGTGCAAACACTCTGGCATATCGTCCTTCCGCAGGGGCTGCGCCGTATGGTGCCACCACTGGTGAGTCAATTTATTTCCCTGTTGAAAGATACTTCTCTTGCGATTGTTATTTCCTTGCCTGAATTGATGCATCATGCGAAAATAGTAATTGGGCAAAACTATAATTATACTATGCCCATTCTATTTTTAGTGGCTCTTCTGTATTTTGCTGTGAATTATGCGCTATCTTTAGCAGCTCGCAGGATGGAATCAAGAATGGTGTAAGAGAATGTGATTATTCCTAATTGGTAAACAGATATAGGATTTACTGTAGGGGGGTGAGCGCCTGAGACGATTGAAGAACGAAGGGCTACAAATGATTCTCATCGCTATTGTGACGGCAATTGCCGGGGAGTTTAAAATAACACCTTTCAGTGGTGAAGTGTTTCGCATCGGACTTGGCAGCAGTGCCTTTCTTCTCTGCTTGTTGTTGATGAGGCATCTGCCTTATGTGTATACAGGTATTATTACTGGCATCACTGTTCTGCTATTTCGGATGTTAGAGGATGGCATTATTTCGCATGGAGCTCTATCTTTCAGCGCGAGCGCGCAAATGCATTTATCAGCCACGTTCTATTATATAGCCTATGCGATTGCCATGAGCTTGATTAAGCACAAATGGGAACGCTTCCACCCCTTTATTTTGGGATTATTCTTATCTGTTATTGACCTCATGTCAAATGAGCTGGAATTACTGGCGCGCAGCTTCATTTTTAATTCACCGTACATGTTTTCGCAGCAATTAGTGTTCATTACCGTGACCGCTGTCGTACGAAGTTACTTTGTGGTCGGCATCTACAGCAGTGTAACCATTAATCAGATGCGAGTCCTGCATTGTGAGCAGCAGAAGCGTATTGAGCAAATGCTAAATACGAATAGCGGTTTGTATGGCGAGGTATTTTACTTACGAAAGTCAATGGAAACCATCGAGCAAATAACGGCGAAGAGCCATAACTTATATGAAAAAGTTAATGGTACGGGGTTAAAAAGCTATGCTCGCACCATTTTGGGAATTACCCAGCAAATTCATGAAGTAAAGAAGGACTCTCAACGCATCCTCGCTGGTTTGTTGAAGCTGTTTGATCGGGATTTCGCTGCCGAAATGAGGCTGGCTGAAGTTGTGGAATTCGCCATCAAGTCCAACCTTGGATACAGCACCATGATCGGAAAAAAGATTCAAATTACAAGCGACATTCAAACGGACTACTACTCGGATCAATATATCCCGCTTTTAACCGTACTCAATAATCTCGTATCTAATGCTGTGGAAGCCATTGAAGATCAAGGATCGATCCGTGTAGGGGCTTATGAGCAGGGTTATGAGACCATCTTGACCGTATCCGACACGGGTGTTGGCATTTCTGAGCAGGATAAAGAGATGATTTTTGCACCTGGTTTCACAACGAAATTCAATAAGGAAGGCTTTGCCGCGACAGGGATTGGCCTCTCTCACGTTCGAGATATTGTTCATTCTTTAGGTGGGGACATTCTTTTGCGCTCTGACGAGCCAGGTTCTGAGACCTCTTTTGTGATTACCTTATTGACCAATACGTTGAAAAAAGGAGCATAGAGATCATGATGTCATTCGGAATAGTAGACGATGATGCGGTAAGCAGACTGATGCTGCAAAAGATCATTGAAAAAGGTAGTCTAGGCGAAGTCGTAGGGACAGCAGACAGCGGCAGCGAAGGAGAAAAAGTTCTTCTGGAAACGACGCCGGATGTCGTGCTCATTGATTTACTAATGCCGGATCAAGATGGAATTGAGACCATTATTCGATTGAAGGAGCGAGGTTATCAAGGGAAATACGTGATGATTTCGCAAATTGAAAATAAAGAAATGATCGGTAAGGCTTATCAAGCTGGTGTTGAATACTACATTCAGAAGCCGATCAATAAGATTGAAGTCGAAGCAGTGCTATCCAAGGTTAACGAGCAGTGGAAGATTAGCCGCTCCTTGAAGGAAATTCAGGAATCTTTAACCAAGCTAAGTCTACTGCACACAGGTTCTGAGAGTACGCGTAAAAAACGAGGTGTCCGTGAAATCCTACAGCCGATTCTCATGGATATAGGGATAGTAGGTGACAGCGGCAGTCGCGATGTGATGGACATTATGGAGCATCTGATTCGTCATCAAAAAGGGGATGGAATCCCACCGCTGAAGGAGCTCTATGAAACTGTGGCCCGCTGCCACAAGGTAAATGAAGCTGACGTAGAGAAAGAAGGCAAAGCTGTCGAACAGCGAATTCGTCGAACAGTCATGGCTGCGTTAACCCATATAGCGAGTATCGGCTTGACGGATTACAGCAACCCCAAGTTTGAGCATTATGCACCTCTTTATTTTGAATTCCAGGATGTGCGTATGAAGATGAAAGAAATCGATGAGAATTGGAAGCCGGAGAAGGGTAAGGTTAATGTTAAAAAATTTCTCCAAGTCCTCTACCTGGAAGTCACCGACAAAATGCGCAGCGAGCATTAGGATAGGTAGGTAATAAGGTCAAAGACAGGACAGCTTCCGGTTGCGAACTGACCGATGATTATGGTGCTATTTTTTGTAAAAATAAGGTACTATACTAAGATGATCTCGAGCAGATTGAATTAACTTTTCCGATTATCAAAACTTCATTGAGAGCTAACGGGACACTATAGTTCCACGACAACAGGCTACCGACAATTCGGTAGCCTATTCAACTACAGGGCAGTAGAGTAATAAAACACTTGTATTATATTTCGTTCATATGAATGCATGGTAAAATGTCCCTATTCGAGACAAGGTACATTAGCCGCGTTTCATTACACTATTGAGGAGACTGCAATGATGAACAACAGGATTATTTGGATCAGTTCTATCAGTCATCTTGAACAATTTACGTTACATGTAAAGAACAAACTACAAGTGAAAAATGCAGCATTTCCTCATGTACGCTTACTCACCAATTACGTACCCATTAATTATTTTTCAAAAGGAAATTTAAGTATTTCTAATGGGATGGTTTCTTATATTGCTGAGCTTTCAAAGGAAGGTTGGATTAAGAAGTATTATAACTTAGATACAAAACTGCAGTTCTCCTTATTACTTGATGAAATACTTAAAATTGATAGGTATATGCATCCAGAACATATCAATAATTACTATAGAACGAATTGGATTAGGATTAAGACTTCAAAAAAAATATTCACAGAGGATATCCTGCTTTCTCAAGGTGGAAGTGGCCCTTCAATGAATGGAATCATTCAAGGTACAAATGAAATTTATTATAAATTGAAAGAATTAAAGGGTTAAGAAACTGGAGGGTTTCCTCGTCGATAGCGGATTACGAGTTTCTACGAGGCGTTGATTTAATGAGCTATTACGGGAGGGATTAGTATTCAAAAAGCAACTCTTTTATTTATCTGTTTGTTTTTATTATTTTATGGCAATGTGTTTGCTAAGGCTGAGACATATCAATCAGAGAAAGTTAGTGTAAACGTTAACAAGGAACAATTAAATGAACCTAAACCGCTTTTAATTGAAAGTAAAACATACGTACCAATGTATACTTTTTTCAAAACATTAGGATTTGAAGTCGATTGGAATCCTAAGGACCAGACTGCGAGAATTATTGATCGAAATACTGGTACCTTTGGTTTATCTTTTTTAGTTGATACAAATCAGATCCCACTCTTTTACATGCCACAAAAAAATGCTGACCCATTTATTTCTATAGCGATACTAGATGATACTCCGATTTTGATAAACGATGATGTTTATATCCCACTAAGGTCTTTTTGTGAAATTTTTGCAGGAGATATTCAATGGAACGAAGATGAACGAAAAGTGATTGTCAATGTAAATACAAATGACTTTTCAAAAATATGGAAAGCACTCGAATCCCACGAGACCAAAGAGGGGAATCAATCAAAATCTATTAAAATGACACAAAAGTCTATTCCAGGCATGGTTCCTTTAGACATTAAGCAGAACTTAGAAAAGACTTTCAGCCTTAATTTCAGACAGGCCAAATTTTTGAATGGGGGGGAGAGATATCCATCGGAGTTTTTAATTAGTGGATCGTCTTCTGCTACTGAGACAGGTATCACATTGAAATGTGATCTTTATGGAAATTTGCCTGAGCATGTACGTCTTATTGCTCTATCAGTGACGGGAGATAGTAAAGAAGAAGTAAATAAAATAGCCCTAGAATACTTTGCTTCGGTTGCAACCACTCCATACGATGGTTCAAATATACAGGCAGCTAAAAAGTGGGTCGAAAATAACACACTTAACAAAGGCGAAATCCGTGATACCATGATAGGTAATATAAGCTTCGAAATATCAGGTGGACCCAATTTTCGATTGCTACTAATTGCAAGTCCTCCAGAGAATAAATAACCATTTTCGTTGTGTCTTTATGCTTAAGGAGAGCAATAGTTAAACAAAACAAGGAGCAGCAGCTGCGGCAGATCTGCTCCTTGTTTTATTGAGCTAACGGGCAGCATACTTCCAATATTTGTGACGCCAAGTTATGGAGAAGCTAACTGGCGCGTTTGAATACTAAAATTCATGATTAACGAAGTACCCCCGTTAATTAAATAAATACGCAAAAGATATAATCGCTACTGAAGCATTGAAAAAGAAATCTAACAATTTCCAAGTGCTTACTGAACTTACGGCTTTATAAGCAGAAATAACAAATATGATGAGCACTGCAATTTGAATCAAGAAATGGGAGATATAAACATGCACGGTGATCTCCTCCTTATATCAAATGTCATAAGCCAGTCTATTCAAGTTAGTTTAAATATGTTTGTACGGGCTATTACTAGTATTAAGTAATTTGAGGATGATGGTTTCTAAGAAAGAGGTAATCGCTGGCCGGATATCCGTTTTAGCTAACTGGAATCATTTTTTAAATAAGTTTATGGAGCAGACGCCATTGCGACAGCTGCTCCATTTCCCATTAAGCTAAAGGGCAACATAGTTTATTAATGAAACTTAAATAAAACACGAAACGTCTAATGTTAAATAATGTAATATTAGGGGGGATTTCATGAAAAAAATTACTGCTCTAATTGTAGTAGTTACAATGATTTTACTTTTTGTTACAAAATCGCTTTATGTTGAGTGGACAGAGTTATTTATTATAATTGGTTCTTTAAGTTTTATATCTATACTTATTAATTTGTTTTCTAAACGCCAGCGTGGGATTAGTTACATTTTAGGTAGCTCTGCCTTATTAGGATTTCTGTTTTTTTGGGTACTTAGTTTAATTGACTTAATTGCAGACCATTTTATGTACTATCTCCCGACGGGAAACGAAGACGGTCAGTCTTTATCATTAGGCTTTAAAATCCAAGAATACAACGATGATTTATTTGTTGGAAGTGTAATATCACTGTTGTCAGATAATAATCACTTTTTTATTTTCGAAAATTACTCTTAAGAAGACATAAAATTGTTCAACTAACGGATAACGTTTCTTGTATAGTTTAATAAATGAAAGGGCGGATCAATTGAATCTGCCCCTTTTTTTTTATATTTCGTAAAAAAATTAGGTCAATAATTTTAAAGAATAGGTAAAATAAGTTCGTTGAATTACCAATATATAGAATATAAAATGAATATTATTGCAATTACATTAATTAGAATGGAGGTTTAAATTTGAAAATTAGCAAGAAAGCATTCTATTTTATTAACATTATTTCTTATTCTTGGGTGTTATAGGAATAACAGGTTTATTTTTCTCATACAAAGTTACTTCATACTATCATTAACTTTATCTATTTTAATTGGCACATATTTAATCATTTGCCTCTTTTTTTATCAAAATTTGGACGAACTTATTAAAATTAATCATCTTGTTTACCAACCTAAAAAGATTGATCAATCCACTGCTGAAAAGATTAGGTTGCTTTATATTAATGCTGAAGAGATTAAAATCAACACTTCTGATAATATAAACTTGTACGGATGGCTTATAAAAAATTCGAGTTTTAAAGAAGCCCCGCTACTTGTATACTTTGGCGGTTCTGGGGAAGAAGTATCTGATATGTTATCGATTGCAGAGGGTTTAGATGGATGGTCTGTAGCACTGATTAATTATAGATCGTATGGACTGAGTGAAGGAGAAGCAAGTAAGATTAGTTTATACAATGACGCTAATTCAATTTATGATTATTTTTCAAAAAGAAGTGATATTGATAATAAGAAAATAGTCTCAATGGGATATAGCCTAGGAACGGGAATCGCTGTGAACTTATCAAGTGAACGCTCAACAGTTGGCACAATTCTAGTTTCTCCGTATGATAATTATTCTAAGTTTAAGGGAAAAACAATATCAAACGCTTTACAGCTACATAATATGTTTCCGCTTTCTTATTTTATTGGAGAATCTTATAATTCAATAAAAATGGCTTCTTCAATTAAAACACCGTTACTATGCTTAGCAGGGGACTTAGATAAAAACATACCTATAGAATATTCTAAAAACCTTGTAGCTAAATGGGGAGGAGAGAAGACAATGAAGACAATTCATCGTGGTGATCACTCTTTCATATTCTCGAGCGGGGATGCATGGAATGAAATAAAGAACTTCCTTAAGGTAGTATAACTTAACGTGCATGGCAGTGATTAGTTAGAATTAGTCTGGTTAATGCAATTAAGGCCAAAGGGCAGCTTGCCCCCCTGGTAGAATTTTTTTTATAAACGGATAATTGACAGGGAACGGACCAGCGTTCGGAAGACCGACTAGCCATTAACATCCATTCCGCAACAAGAAGCCAGTTTAAACTATATACTAGAAAATATACAAATAATGGGGAACAAAGGGCTGCTCATTTAGAGCAGCCCTTTGTCTATAATTTTCCAGCTGCGAGAATTGATGGTATAATTACTAAGGATATTGGGATTATTTCGTTTCAGGATAACGTCTCTTATGTTGATATTTTGAAGGTAAACAGGTGAAGCATATGAATCTAATAGAGCAGTTTGGCGATATTGATATTTATTTATTTGATCAGCTATTAAAAGGTCGTATTACGCCGGGAATGCGAATTCTCGATGCCGGATGCGGCTCTGGTCGCAATCTTATCTATTTACTGCGTAACGGGTATGAAGTGTATGCAGTGGATCGATCTGCGGAAGCGATTGGCGCTGTTCAGAGGATTGCCATGAAGCTAGCACCTGACTGGTCGAACGAGCGCACTCGGGTTGAAGCTGTTGAGAAGATGAGCTTTGATGATCACTATTTTGATTTTATTATTAGTAACGCCGTTCTGCATTTTGCTGAGAATGAGGCCCATTTTCAGCAAATAGTGCATGAATTATGGCGTGTACTTAAGCCTGGCGGGCTGATGTTTGTACGACTTGCATCATCAATTGGAATTGAAACGAAGGTAAAGCCACTCGGGGATGAACGTTATAAACTTCCAGACGGGAGCATCCGTTTTCTTGTGGATGAGGAAAGATTACAGAAAACTACAGAAGAGTTGAAGGGGATACTATTTGAGCCAATTAAAACGGTCAATGTGGCCGGGCAGCGTTGTATGAGTACTTGGTGCGTGAGAAAGTCGATGTAAAAAGAAGGAGGGGGAGCATGACAAGGGGATCATAAGGCTGCATTCGAGGTTGATATGGTCGCATTTTTTGAAGAAGAGGAAGAAGCAGACCGCGTAAATAGCGGCTTTTTTGTTTTATGGGATAAAGTTATTGTCAAAAACCAATGACAAGAACTTTATCTCATTCCCGACGGATACCCGATCGAATACATTTTGTGTAAGAGTACTATAGCCTTAATACGACGCAATGCAGCAGATGGAAAGATCAGCAGACGATTAAACTCCCATGAAAAAGGGTGGAGCGCCCGAAATAAAGAGATATTGGTTTCTTTAAAGAATTAGGAGACTTCTGAAATGGTTACAGAATAACCTAAGTTTTCTAGTCGTCGAAGTGCGTATTTTACAATAGATTGTTGCTTTTGTTTATCAAAATAATCTTCGCCTAAGTCTACGTACATTTCCTTACGAGTTAAAAGATAGAAGGCAATTCTTAACATCGCATGAGCCACAGTTATTGCAGCGAGTTTTCTCCCTTTTCGTGCTGCTGTTCGTCTATACATGGCGCCGAGATAGTTTTTTGACCCTGCAACAGAATGTGCTGCTTCAACTAAGGCAGGTTTCAGATATTTGTTTCCATTTTTGGCTTTGGCAGATTTCCTTTTTCCTGCACTTTCATTATGTCCAGGTACTAGTCCTGCCCATGAACAGAAATGCGCAGCGCTTGGAAACTGCTTTTTAATATCCGTCCTGATTTCTGCTAACATTTGTTCTGCCATGGAAACGTTTGAATCTCCTTTCCCTTCGACGTAAGAATACATGCAGTAATGTTGTCCTTGTGAATATCCATACCGCATGCACGTTCAATGACAACTTCCATCTTAAAACATCCTCTCTATGGCTAAATCAGAGTAGAGGCTGGTGCAACAATCGGAGTAGGATTAATCTCCCATGAGTGCTTCCCGAAAGGGAGCGACAATCTGTGATGCACCGTGATCGTTGGAGTCAGACTAACGGATGGGCTCTATGGTACCATAGTTCATCGACCTTCCTCTCCCAGCCATAGTAGCAGTATTGACGGATTTTTTGCCCCATTTTCATCATTTGTGGTGCAGCGCTTGCGCTGCATGTATGGCTAACGGAGAACGTTAGTGCAATAGCGGTTGCTTCAGAAGCCGTTTTCGAAATACTGCAATTATTAAACTAACTGGGAACGATAGCTCAATAAACATTGGAGTAGGCTGCTGACAGCAATGGATCGGCAGCCTTCTCCGCTAAACGGGCAGTGTTCTTATATAAGATTCTAGGGTGGTGTGGAAGTGAATTTCGTTATTATCATGTTTTCTTTATTGGTTTCTACGATTTTATCTGTTCTGATATTAAGAAATAGAAACAACAAATGGTTAGGTATGTTATCGGCTTTTTTATAAATACACTAATTTTAGTAATAGCAACGTGGGTTTTGCACAGTTTAGACGATGAAGCAAGGCTGCTCGGATTTGGTCATTCTGGTCGTTATGTGTTGGTTGTTGGTAATTTCTATCCCAATAATAACCTGGATTAACTTTTTAAATTCTCTCATTTGTAAGAAATAGGGAAGTTAGGACAAAAAAATAAGTTGCTTTCCAATTCAACTAACGAGAAACGTTAGTTCAATGAGAACTTTTGATGTTGTAAGAAGTACTTCAAAACTTAATTGTATTTTAGCTTAATTTTCAACAAGACCACTTCAGAACTTTATTTGTATTTTATATTTCACAAAAAAGCCAGCAAAGCCTTGAATTTGCTGGCTTCTTGCACTTCAAAACTTTAATGTCTCCCAACAAGTAGTGTTGGATGACAAATTGGTTTTGAAATTGCCAATAAAGTTTTGAAATGACAAATAAGATATGAAATAAAAAACGTTCACTTCACTCATCACTGGGTGGTGAACGTTTTTTTACTGAGTTAGAGCAAATGATTAACAGCAGAGGGGATTAAGCTAACGACAGGATAGCGTGGAAATATCTTGAAAATGTAATAAGCACTAGTGTTACAAATACAAAAATCATTATAGTCAGCTAAAATTACTACATTATTAAAGAGGTCGAGATTCAGTGGATGAAGGAAGAGATAGAGAAAGTCCGGACAGATGAAGTCTAAGGAGGATGACATGGAACGACTATGAACAACGTCTTTTATTCAATTGACGCTAGGGATGCTGGTCTAATTCACAGGATTCTATATCCTGCTGCCCACGCTGCCGTTAGCCGTTGTTCGCGGAATCCATCAGGGTCAACGCCGGCACATTTTTCTTGGTATACGCCATTGCGCTTACGGTGGTAAGGCCATTGGTCGGCAAGCTGTCCGACTGGTTCCAGGGAGTAGAATGCCGTGGCAGCACCATGACACCAGCGCAACTAACGGAAGAATTTATTTGGATTTTGCATGAAGTTCTCTCCCTAGAAAAGCATACACCGTCGAATTTATCCAACCTGCGCCGGAGAGCGCTGCAGTTCCATTATGCTCCAGCATCGGCTGAGCGTGTAGGTCCGAAAGTGTATAAGCGAATGTTTACAAATGAGCTTACTGGGCGGATAACCAAAATGAAGGCATCAAATCAAAAATGGAGATATTTTATTATACGAGTACGAACTTTAAAGTGGAGAGGAGGAAAAGAAAGCGCTGTCATAACAGGGTCGAAATCCCAATTTAAATCACTTAGGGGTTGAAAGGAGGTGGTTTATGTCGCACAGATCAGCGACTCTGCCGAGAAAACATGAATGGGTTTTGATAAAAGTGTACAGGAGGATTGAAAAATGAGAAAAGGAATGATTACTAAGGCTTCGGTAACGCTGGTTATGGCTTTACTCCTGCACATAGTGGGGGCTGCAGGTATGGCGTGCCCTACCGCAAATGCAGCTCCCATAGTTGCTGACAGCACATGGAAAGCTATTGATACGACATTGGCGGTAGCACCTGGAAGTGCGCTGGACTTGTCCTACTTGAATCAAACACCAGCTGGAACGAAAGGCTTCGTAAAGATTGATGCGGATGGCGATTATTATTTTACGGATGAGCCCAATAAGAAAGTAAAGTTTTTTGGTACCAATCTTAACGGCAGCTATGGTACGGATCCAACCCGGGAAGAAATGGTTATTATCGCAGACCGGCTTGCTGCTATGGGTTATAATGTGGTGCGATACCATTCCAATGATGATAATGTTGACTGGGCAGTAGGACTTATGGTGAAACCTACTTCCACTACGGTTACATTAGATCCGGCCAAACTGGATAATTTTGAGTACTTTGTTTCTTTGCTGAAGGATCGAGGCATTTATATCGATCTCGACATTCTGGCTTATGCGGATTACTCTAGTGTACCAAGCTTAAGCGTCTACGGCTCATTCGCTGCCAAATATATGGCAACGCTTTTTCCGGACGGTAAAGCGATTTGGCGATCATTTGCTCAGCAGTGGCTTACTCATGTTAATCCTTATACCGGACTTGCCTTGAAGGATGATCCTATATTGATGGGGCTGTCTCCCATGAATGAAACTATTCTTTATAATGCTAATTTTTCAAACGCAAGTGTAAATGCATGGTTAAAAGCAGACTTTAATACGTTTCTGGCTGGTAAAGCACGTCCGCCTATCACAACATTTCCAAATATATTTTGGAGTGCACCTGCGAGTATTCGTGATGATCTTGCCGAATACTTCACAGAAAAAACGTTATCCTCCCATAATGAAATGAAAAATTACCTTAAAGATGTAATTGGAGTAAAGGCACCCATTGGAGGAATTAACTACATTAATGATTCTTTGGCCAACTACTGGCGAACACACACAGATGTTCATGAAACACACTTATATAATGGGCTTGTAGATGGAAGGGGAGCAACATTCTCTTTTACACCGGCGTCACATCCTCGTTACAGTATGGTATTTGCTCCAGAATCAGCAGCTAATTATGTGCCGCAATCTGGAGGGACTATATTTAAAAATTATATTCCTGGTCTTGCCCTTGGGCAGCTGTACCAGAAGCCTTTTGCATTAACTGAATATAATCAGGAGTTTCCGACGAAAGGCAGAGACGACCTTGGATTGATGGTGGCCGCGACCGGCGCCTTCAATGGCTGGGATATGCTAAACAGGTTTCAATATGTTTCCCGTGTAAGAGAGGCTACTCAACAAAGTGCAACTTTGGGTGGTTTTACTTCATTTGATACCCTAACAGATACCTTGGTAACGATGTCCGAATATCAAAGCACCCTCCTTTTCCGTAAAGGTCACATCACTGCAAGCGAACCTAAATTTGTCATTGTCAGGGACCAGACATCGGTTAAGACGCATGCGGCATCAACGGAGAATGAAGATTTAGAGATTAATCGAATGTACATACCGCATCTGTTCAAGATGGTTACCGTGTACGCAGATAAGCCTGGTGAACCCTATGCCATCTATAAAATCACACCTGAGCTTACACCTGAGCAAATCGCAAGCGGTAATATTCCTGCCCAGAATAAGATATCCATAACGAATAGCATGACTTTAAAGCAGGTTGCGGAGACGTTTATAAATGCAATAGATGATGTCAATCTGAAAAACAACATGCTCTCTAATCTGAATCAAAATAAGCTGGTTTCGGACACGGGTGAGCTTATATTTGATCTTAATTTAAATACCTATCTGATCAATACCCCTTACGCAATTGGAGCTGTAGGCACGTTGAATAACAACTTATTCGAGCTTGGTCCTGTATCCATGAAGGCAAGTGTGGATAAAGGAACCGTATCCGCAGCAACGCTTGATGATAAATCGCTAGACAAAAGCGAGAGAATGCTGGTCATCTATACAACCGATGTAGCGGCGACAGGGGAAGATACGATTCAAGATCTGACAGACGCCAACAAACGGACCTATGTAAGAGGGAAATTGCCGACACTTGCCAAACACGAGACAATGGAATTCCATCTGAAGACGACACTCATCCCAGCAGCGTACAAAGCTTACAAGCTGGCGACAAACGGTGTACGGCTGCAGGAAATTCCCGTGATCGCCACAGGAAAAGACGTATTTGTCCAGCTTGATACGGATAAAGGCTTCGCCTTTGAACTGGTTTACGATCCATTGTACACGAATGATTTTGAGTCAGGTGCGGCGGATTGGACCTCCGTTAAAGGGAACTTTGCGCTTCAAACAGAGAGTAGTGGCAATCATGTGTATCAGTCGACGAAGTCATCGACAGCTGTGGTCGAGCAGACTGTGGGTACAGACTATTTCGTAGAGTCAGATGTGAGGATTGTCAGTCATAAAGATACGGTAGGACTCCTCGCCCGGTATGTGAATCCAGACCAGTATTATAGCTTTACCTATGATGCGCTATTCGGAAAGGCAGTCATTGAGAAACGCAGCAATGGTACATCCGTTGTGCTTCAAACAGCGACCGGTGTGACATTACCGTTGGATATTATGAACAAGCTGAGGTTTGAAGTGGTAGGCAGTAACCTAAATGGCTATATCAATGGTCAATTGGTGGTCACAGCAACAGACAACTCGATTGCAAGCGGCTCCGCTGGGATCCTAACGAAGGATCTTGAACTGCCGGCAGGCTTCCCGTGGGGGACAGCAACACAACAATGGATAGCTGCACTAGGAAACGCGGTGAAAAGTGAAATTAATGCAACCCCTGGCTCGAATGGGGCATTCCTAATTAAATTAACCGAATTCTTGAAGCGGGTTAAGGGCCCAGTCTCCTATGATAATTTCTTGGTGGCATATCACGACATCACACCTCCTTCCGTACCTTCGAATGTGACAGCAACGGCGCTATCTTCTTATGAAATGTCATTGTCTTGGACCCCGTCTACGGATAATGGCAGTGTGGCTGGCTACATCATCTATCGGGATGGGCAAAAAATTGCGACCTTAAATGGCGTAACAACGAACTATAAGGACACGGGCTTGAGCCTAGCCACGACTTACCATTACACGGTTCAGGCCGTTGACCCTGCGAATAATCGTTCTGCAGTAAGCGTTGAAGCTGTGGCTGTG
Organism: Paenibacillus sp. LjRoot56; assembly: GCF_964253335.1. Classification (NCBI taxonomy): domain Bacteria; kingdom Bacillati; phylum Bacillota; class Bacilli; order Caryophanales; family Paenibacillaceae; genus Paenibacillus; species Paenibacillus sp. LjRoot56. Next base: position 181,987 of record NZ_CAXURV020000008.1, on the reverse strand, counting down.
ACGAAGAGCACACTGCTCGAGGATAATTTCGAGTCGGGGAGTGCAAGCATGTGGTCCGTTGTTTCTGGATGGGGAACATTTGGCGTGGTGAATGACGGAGGCACGAAGGCTTACTTGTCCGATAATGCGGGTAAAGGGGCTACAAAGTCCGTAGCTGGACTCTCCTCGTGGACCAACTACCGTGTGGAAGCGAAGGGGAAAATGGATAAGCCGAGCGGCCGAATCGGGCTGGTGGCGAGATTCGTTGATTATAACAACTATTACAGCATGACTTATGAGAATTATACGCAAAAAGTATACATCAGTAAGCTGGTGAACGGTACGACTGTCGACTTAGCGATTTCCAATCCGATAACACCGCTTACCGCTGGATCGTATCATTCGTTTGGATTCACGGTATCAGGCAATATCCTGCAAGCGTATGTGGATGGGCAGCTGGTGGCTATGACTACGGACAGCTCCTTCTCAGCTGGGAAGATCGGCGTATATACGCACCTGTTGAAAGCGTATTTTGACGATATTGTTGTGAATCCCCTGCCGAATCCCGACGTCACAGCGCCTACTGCGCCAACGGGCTTGACGGCTGATGCGCCCTCGTCTGCGGAAGTTGCGCTGTCATGGGCGCAAGCCTCCGATGATACCGGGGTAACCGGCTACACCATTTATCGGGATGGGCAATCTGTGGGCACGGTGACGGGCGCGGTGTATACATTCAAAGACACAGGCTTGAATGTGGCGACGACTTATCACTACACCGTCAAAGCGAAAGACGCGGCGAACAACATCTCCGAAGAAAGCAGTGAAGCCATCGTCACGACGAAAAGCACACTGCTGGAAGATAATTTTGAGTCCGGCAGCGCCAGCGGTTGGTCGGTGGTTTCCGGATGGGGAACGTTCTCCGTTGTATCCGACGTGTATGGGTCCAAAGCTTACCTGTCTAATAATGCGGATAAAGGCGGGGTGAAATCCGTAGCAGGATCCACATCCTGGACCAACTACAGCGTAGAAGCCAAGGGGAAAATGGAGACGGCCAGCGGTAGAATAGGACTGGTGGCGAGGTTTGTTGACTATAACAACTATTACAGTATGTCCTATGATAACTACACCAAGAAAGTATACATCACAAAGCTGCAAAACGGTGTTCAAACCGATCTTGCCATTTCAGCAGCCATCCCGCCTCTTGCCGCAGAAACCTATCATACGCTGCGATTCACGGCGAATGGGAATACGCTGCAGGCATATGTAAATGGTCAGCTTATTCTTACAGCAACAGCCAGCACGTTCTCAGCGGGGAAAATCGGGGTATACACACACCTGTCGAAAGCTTATTTTGACGATGTTGTGGTGAATACAGCTCCGTAAATAGGAGGATGTCTCTACTCGTGCGACCCCAAATACAGAATAACGTCGGACGTCCACTATACTCCTAACGTATTGTCGGCAGGCACTTATGACGTGTATTTGTGATGGAATGCCGATACGAATCGAGCAAGCAATGTACCGGTCACGGTCAAATATACAGACGGACGACGTCTGGCTTGACTGAGACGAAAGAGAATGTTCAAGATATTACGGAGAAAACGGGTTATACCAGTTCCATCTCGTTTAGCCAGGTGTAAAAAAATGGGTGGGCATGTCACCAAGTTAGTATAGAGATTCGCTGCAAAAAAACAGTGTTAAAGTTCCTCCAAATAAGGAGGCCACCGAAATAGTCCTTATGAACAATTAAATAGACCTTTTTGAACAACAAAATCCGTTTTTAGCCTCTGAGATGGCTTTAAACGGATTTTTTGTTTTTTTATTTGACTTCACAGACATAAATTGACGGTCTTCCGAAAAAGCGTAAGTTTTTCAGTGGTCTGCAGATAAGGCGGATTTTTTTGTGATTTTAATTGGAGTAATCCTTGTTAGAGAAAGATGATAAAGAAAGAAGATGTAATCCTTCTAAAGGGATCGAGAGGGATGCAATTGGAGACGATAATGCAGGATTTATTATAGTACAACGTGAGTGCATTATTACGTTAACGAGAAACGATAGTTCGGTGGTGAAGGAGAAGGTCATATTTGAACCAGAAGGAATTCGAAGCAGTTGAAGAATGGTCGCATTACAAAGCACAGAGTATTACCTTAAATGAATTTATGAATGACTGGTTACCAGGAATAATTGAAGATCATCATAAGCCTTCGATCTTTTGGAATAGAAAGGATTCCGCTGTTATAGCTGTCAATGTTCTACTTAACGAATTGGAACAAGAAATTGAAAAATACTAATCCGTCGTTACGCTAACGACGAAACGATAGCTCAATAAAGCAGCGGTAGTCTAGGACTTATTTTCTCATCCAAAGGCTACCGCTGTTTCTTTTTTTGGTCAGTCTAAACTTATTTTTACAAAGGCTGTCGATTTTGTAATTCTAAAACCTGCGTGGGATCAATTTTGAGCACATAATAAATGATGGTGACCATTCTAATTGGCTTTTTCTTGATTCACCACAATTGTTCCCCGCACTGTTGTATTTAGCCATCGATCTCCTGGTTTCCGGATGTACTTTGTAAAGACGTAGGACCAAGGTATAGCGATTGGAACAATAATCCCCATTATGCAGGCAAAGACCGTCGCCATGGTTGACTCGTCCATCTGGCCAGATAACCACACTGGTAGTGCAACGATGAGCAACCAAATCGACTTCCAAATCATTTCCCACAGAAGCACAGGCAGCATCTGCAACGGATAGCGAATTCCCAAGATCACAAGCATCCCAAAGGCCACCTGCATACAAGCGACCACTCCTTCCATTAGCTCCCACGGCTTCTCCTGATAAATGGCTTGATGGATGACATCTGGCCACTGGTAAATACCGAGGCCAATTGCTAGGAAAAGGTACACGGATCTGAGCAAATATAGGCGAAACAACGATACTTCGTTCATTGGATATCCCCTTTTGGTTGTTTCAATTGGCTTCTGTTCGCACAGTCCACCTATCTGTTATTCGACTTCCTTTAATATCTTCTCGATTACTGTCAAGCGACTATTGACGTCCACAAGAGTGGCGTCGAGGGAAGAGAGCGCGTTCGCTGTCTGAGTTTGGGCGGCAACGGCTTTTTCTGCGATCAGCCGGTAAGCCTCATCACTGGAGAAGCGAAGCTTTGCCTGTTGGATGGCTGAGAAATATCTCATACCGAAGATGAGTAAAAACGTCGCGAGCGGGAGGATGAGCGTTAAAAAATAAACTTTTTCGGACATAAGGACCTCTACTTTTCAGGATTGGTTGTCAGAGACTTCGCAGCCTCAGTGATGGACGTCGGAGAGAGTTCGAAGCCAAAATTGGTAACTTCAAAATAGTTAAGTGCTTTGCCATCGTGAGAGAGCTCCAGTTGGCTGGTGACTAGGCCGACCTCTTCAAGCTTCTGAAGGTGTAGATGTAGCAACGGGCGACTGATGCCAATCTCGCGTGCAAGTTGACTGACATAGTTGCGTCCACCGGATGCAAGCGCAGCGATGATTCGCAGTCTGTGCGGATTGGCGAGTGCTGACAGCATCGCTAGTAACTGATCTCCATTAAGGATAAAATTATTTTCTTTCATGTGTAAATAATAACTGACACGTGAAATGATGTCAAGCGAAATTTGATGATCTGTTCATACGTGGTATACAGCGTCTCACTTATTGTCGCTTCTTATAAATTTGAGGGTAATCAACTGCTGTTAAGGGACGGAAACGATAGTGTAATAAATAGTCAAAAATTTTTTTATTATTTAAGCTAATCCAAAAACTACCTAACCTAAATTTATAGAGGGATTACCTAAATATTTTTATATATTTTTCAGATTGGATATGTAATTGGGATTTAAGTGGGAAAAACTACTGAAAAACTAAACAAATGATCTAATTTTCATTTCTTCACGGAAAAGAAAGCGCTATCTATAATGATGAAGTAGGCCAAAGCGATTCAAACGCAACACTAGAAAGCACATTAGGGGAGGTTGTATTAAAATGAATGTAAAAAAAGTAACCGCTTTATCACTTAGTACAGTCATTGTAGGAGGACTACTGGCAGGGTGTGGCACATCGGACAAGCCAGCCGCAAAAGAAACAGCCAAAGCAGCAGGTACAACAACACCTAAGGACACAGGAAGCAAAGAACCAGTTAAACTGACGTTCTGGTTTCCAGGCGCAGATAAAGCGAATGATGAATACTTCAACAATGCGGCGAAAGAATTTGAGAAGCTGCATCCGAACGTAACGATCGAAACAACGGTGCTGCCATCCGCTGCAGAAGATATTGATACGAAGCTGAACTCAGCGAAGCTTAGTGGAACAATGCCTGACATTTTCTCCGCATACCTAGCTTTCATGGGATCAAGAGGAGCGAAAGGTGATTTTGCCCCACTAGATGCTTACATGGATAAATGGGACCAAAAAGCGGATATCATGGACAGCGCGTTAAACGCGGGTAAATATCAGAATAAGACGCTTGGGTTAGGGTTCTTCCCAGCACCGGAAATACTGACTTACCGGAAGGATTATTTCCAAGAAGCGGGTCTGGACCCGAACAAGCCGCCAGCGAACTGGGACGAGCTAGCCAGCTATGCGGAGAAGCTCACGAAGCGTGATGCGAACGGCAACGTAACCCGTGCAGGCTTTGATATTCCACTCACTTCAGCAGACGTGTTCGTTGAACCTTTCCTTCGTCAAAATGGCGCGAAGTTGATCGACGAAGGGCAAAGTGTTCCGGTTCTGAATGATCCGAAAGCAGTTGAGGGTCTGAAATATTTGGTTGACCTCAACAACAAAAAAGTGAGCATTCCGTACAACTATCAGAAGAAGGATGAAATTCCTTTTGTAAGCGGTAAATCGGCGATGTCTTTCCTTCAAACAAGCGGAATTAGTAATCTGATCAAAAATAATCCGGATTTGAAAGATAAGTTAGGCTTTGCTCCCGTCCTGCAAAAAGAAACAAAAGTTGGCTTCAACGGCTACCGTCTTTTCACAATTGGAAGCACTAGCAAGCACAAGGATGAGTCCTTTGAATTTATCAAATTCATGATGTCCAACGAGCAAGTTTGGAAGCGCTATAAAGATTACGTAAACAATGGTAAAGGTAAGCCAGTTGTTCCTTGGTTAGCTCTTTACAACAAATACATCATCCAATCCTATGAAGAAGCGATCAGCAAGAAGAAAACACCTGAGCAAGCGCTTAAGGATGCACAGGATAGTCTACAAAATGAACTGAAAAATATTGCTAAATAATGTTCCTTAAATAAGGAAGCGGCAAGCGAGCTTGTATGACATTCAACTATCGTCTACAGGCCCGCTCAGCCAGCTCCGTTAATAGGGCTGGAAGGAGAGTCACCATGAACGCAAGCCTAGCAACTCGTGAAGCATCACAGGTTCGTAAAGTGAACAAAGGGCAGCTTGATCGCGATCCCATTGGATATGTATTAATCGCTCCATTTTATTTCTTCCTGCTTATCTTCGTTTTAGTTCCGATTCTCATGAACATCTATTTAAGCTTCACGAATTATGACATGAACAGTATGGATTTTATCGGATTCAAAAATTACAAAATTTTGTGGGGAGATAAGTTTTTCTGGATATCACTCAAAAATACGTTTATATACACGTTGTTTACGCTCTTGTTTACACTTGGACTTGGCTTGATTTTCGCCAGCTTATTGAATAACAAACTCATTGGACTTTCTTTCTTTCGGACTGGATTTTTCACACCGCATGTGACATCCATGGTTGCTGTATCGATGATTTGGTTATGGATTTATGAACCATCACGCGGAATCGCGAATAGCGTACTCGGATTTTTTCATATTGGAGGCAAGCAATGGTTGTATGACCCTAACTGGGCGATGGTTGCCCTGATCATCATGGGGATTTGGAAGTTCGTTGGCTACAACATGGTTATCTACTTAGCGGGTTTGCAAGGGGTACCGCGGGATTTGTATGAAGCCGCTTCGGTAGATGGCGCACATACACTTCATAAGTTCTTTTACATTACAATCCCCATGCTAAAGCCGATCACATTCTTCCTACTCATCACAGGACTCATAAACAATTTCAATGTATTCGAACAGATTAAAATTTTAACAAACGGCGGTCCAATGAATTCGACGACGACCATTGTTCATCAAATTTATAACCGTGCTTTCGGGGAATTTCAGCTAGGTTACTCATCCGCAATGGCAACGGTATTACTGGGGATTATTGCGGTTATTACCATCGTCAATTTCAAATATGGCCAAGGTAATGACATCGATTAAATAAGGTGGTTGATGAATTATGGAACAAACAAAACCTAAGATCGCTCTTTCCATCATCGTATTGATATTTACACTTCTGATGATTTTTCCTTTTCTGCATTGATCAAAAAACTATCGTATATGGTACTTTTTCTTTTTACTGACTATTTGTTCCCTGTAAGTTATGAGAAATAGGTAGCGGAATTTCTAAAAGCATTTATTCAACTTTAAAGATCGAGAATTTCAAGTGCAGTAAATCGACGATTAAATTACCAAGCCATTTCCTATCAAAATCCTTATTAAATGGGTGGAGGCGGCATTAAGAAAGGCGGATTTGAAGTGAAACAGGTTCGCTCCATCTTTTATGGTCTGAAGCCTGTCGTGACGGGTTTGATTATTTATGTAGCGATACATTTTGGTTTCGAGGGCCAAGTTGAAAGTATATTGACTTGGAAAAATGTGAGTATAGCAGCAATGGCTGCAGGAGTTTTCGTTGCAGTAGATCATACACAGGCTCAAGCAAAGTCAAATTGCCAAACAGAACGTATGATTTATATACTTGGTGAGAAGTTTTCAATGGGGACTGACGATCAAAAGGATTCCCATCTGATGGTGATGGGCCTGTCAGAGAAATTTCTGTTAACCCTTTTTACATTGATGCTACGACGTTAACGAATGAAGAATTCAAGAGATTTGTTGAGGATACAGGCTTTCAAACCAAAGCTGAAAGATTCGGCCCAACAAACACCATGGTGGTGGGTGGTAAATGGTGCCGACTGGCTTCATCCCGAAGGTCCGGATTCTGGGATCCAAGATAGGATGGACCATCCGGAGGGCAGGCCGAAAATAATTCGTCTGTCCTCTCTGATGTTGAATGGCTCAATAAAATATTTGGCATTGTGGCATAGTTAATTACAATTTATTAGGTACTTGCTATCTTTTTTAATTCTTGTACCACAACCATAGTAATTAGCATACATAAAGACTCCAATGTCACATTATAGTATAAGTAGGGTACTTATCACTTTAACACATGAAGTACAGTAACAGGTCGGATGGAGAGTGAAAGCCGTTGAGAATATGGGTTTCTAACAACCGTGAAACACTTAGTGCTATCGCGATTAAAAACCGGTTACCCGTTGAAGAGCTAGTTTTGCTCAATCCGCACATTGTGCACCCGGATCTGGACATCACCGGCAAATCAGTCTATCTGCCTTCCGAAACTGAGATGAACAATGAAATTCATTCAAGAGCCGATTCGAAAGGCTCCATTACGACTTGCGCGGTCGCACCGCCAGAAATGCTGAATAACTGGATTCCCCTCACGCCTCTCTCTCAGATGGCAGAACAGGAATATGATGTTCTGATCATCGGTACCGGTGCCGGCGGCGGATCTGTCCTATGGCGATTGTGCGAACAATGGAAGAAGGAGAAGAAACGGATTGGTATCATTGAACGGGGAGATCAAGTGATCCCGACGCATGCAAGAAATCTGTCGACGTTGAACCAAGAGCGCCTCGTAGCCTATTTTAGTTACTTATCCAAGCCGCTCCCAGGTTCTTTACCCGAATATCCGGGAGCCAGACAGCTTTTTGCGCTGGGAGGCAGAACGCTATTCTGGTATGCGTTTACACCACGGTTGCATGAATGGGATCTGGCAAAATGGCCTATACCTGTCCAGGAGATGGAGAGCTACTACGGTATTGCCGAACAGGTTATGAATGTCACGGGAGCCTTTGCAGAAGGGGCGTCCTTCACCGAAATATTATTGGAGCGGTTGTGGCTCCGCGGTTATTCTAAAGCGTCACCTCTACCGGTTGCGGCTGATATCGTACCCCAATCTTTCGGTCAGACTCATACGGATATGTTTACGAGTTCTATTTCCCTGCTTGCCAGAGCTCTGAATCAGAGGCCTTTCGATTTGGCGATCAACGCACGTGCCACGAAAATACTTCATGATAACGGAAAAGTCACAGGAGTTACGGTCGTTTCCCCAGATAAAACAGCGTATACCCTAAAAGCCAAAACAGTTGTTGTGAGTGCGAGTACGTTTGAGACACCTCGTTTGCTGCTGAATTCGGGATTTCAGAACCGAGCGTTGGGGCATTACCTGACGAATCAAACTTTTGTGCAAGCAACGGGAGTGATATCTACGACTGATTTCCCTATCCCTTGGGGTCCTTTGAATATTATGATACCGCAAAAACCGGAAAAGCCATACTCTGTACTAATGACCGGGCCTGAAGCTTTCTACTGGTATCCAGTTAGCGTTGAAAGACCATTAACAGGCGAAACTACGGTCAACTTCTTTGGTTATGGTAAAGTCGAACCGAGATACGAAAATCGTGTAACTCTGAATCCGGATAAAATAGACGAATACGGCGTCCCTGAAATAAAGGTTCATTTCTCCTTGAGTGAGACGGATAAGAACGTCGTTGACCAAATGACGGAAGGGATAAAGCGCATTGCCAAGGATACGGGCGTACGTCTGATTAGTAAGAACGGCAATCCGCCTATTTGCTTGACCCCGCTCGGCGATTTGCATCATGATTCAGGCACATGCCGAATCGGAGACGATCCCAATACTTCCGTCGCTAATCAATATGGACAGATCCACGGAATCTCCGGCCTCTATGTGGCCGACAACAGTGTTCTACCTTACATTGGGGCCGAAAATCTAACGCTGACCACAGTTGCGTTTGCCATTCGTGCGGCTGATCATATTATCAAACAGGGGGGCAAACAGCCGAAAACGAAATGAAGAGCCGCTGAACATTCAGGGTGATGAAGAAAGGATGATGTATTCCATGCATGCAAACGGCGCGAAGGCAAGTGAGCACATCCGGACAACTTCGATGGTGGACTCGTTGTATTTATAGTCGATTATCTGAATCGGGCGACGATGTTTGGTTTTATACAGAATCGTTCGCATACGGCTTGACGCGACTGAAAACACCTACGGAACGAAGACTGGAATATTTCCAATCGGTTGGAAGCAGGTGGGCTTTCCTGGCGTATCTAAGGGATATTGCGCATTTCGCAGTTTTTTATTGACGATTGAACGACCAAGGGGGGGGGGGGGCGTCATATGCTTGATGCCGATGTGATTGAAATGGGGTCAGGTGCGGCGGTGGAGCCGTCGCCGCCAAGGAGCTCCGATCATGCAGATCTGGATGTGGGACTCTATAAGAAAATCTACATTTCATATGAAACAATATGAATGACCAGGTGTCAGGTACATTGTCGCTTCGGACCCGCGGATCGCCGTAAGGTTAGCTCGAATCCATGGTTAGTGCTACTCGTAAGATGAGGGCTGTCTGCAATGATACATAGTTGACAACACCTGTTCTTCCTATTCCGTATTCTGAGGGGAAGAATAGGTGTTTTTCGTTATGGGAGTGTGATATTTTTCGTTTACAAGCCGTGGAACATAATGTGAAAATATTCACATAATGTTCAAGGAAAAAATCGCTTTATATCCCCGGGACTAACAAAATCACAATAGAAACTGTGACGAAACTAAGTAATGCGCTTTTTACACTTCGGCCGCCATTCTATCCCTCGAAGATCAATGATAACGGCATTTCTGGGCAAGTTAGCCTTACCTCTTATGTTGAGTCTGTGGTCACTACGGGTACGGCAAGTTTGACCGGGCCGGGCTTGGTAGGTCAAGTTGATATGATTAGTTTCACCTATAGCTTGGCGGGAGTACAGAAAGTATCCGCACAAGAGATTGCCGTTCGTTATGATGTGAGCGCTTTGAGTTTGTGAACGCAGAATCGATGCTGAGTGGTACGGCCGTAGAGAAGGCCGATAATGATGCATCGGCCGGAGCCTTCTCCGTATCCGTGATGAAGGCAGGCATATTGTACGGTAACAGACTAATGGTGATTTAACCTTTTTTCCTTAGTAGTGCTGCTGCGGTAACGACTAGCAAAGGGAGCAAATATGCGAAAGTGGCCCAAAATGCATGTATGACTGAGACCGCATAAATCCAATGGGCTGATCCATTATCAATTTGATGCAGAGAATAGAGATAGCAGACAAACGTAATAGGAAAGACCAAGATACGATCGTCCCGAAGCTTAAATAATTTTGAAAGCGTCAAATTCAGTATGAAAAGCGTAATGGTTGCTTTTATAAATGAAGTCAGGATTAAGGAGATGCCGATAACGGACTCAATTCTCTGTATGACATCAAGCAGGTCTATGATGCGAGCAACCTCAAACATCGAATATTTTCGTTCTCCTGCCATTGGACCGAACACGAGTATGGTGCTGAGTGTTACGGCGATTAATAGAAAACCATTTATAAACAAGGCAATATACATGCCTTTCTTTACATTTGGCCGATCTTCCTTACGTACATAAGGAAGAAGCATGGCCATAAGCACAAGTTCGACATAGGGGAAGCCGTATGAGAAATATGCACCGAGTATGACTGGCTTGATACCCTCTGGTAGGATGGGGAGCAGATGATCGATTTCGTAATTGCTGCTTGACAATATTATAATGAGAATGATGAAACTGAGAACCATCGCCATAGGAACAAAGAGCATTCGTGCGATCGATTCTATCCCTGAACGTACGGTCAGAGAGACAACAACAAATATGATTAATACAAATAGATACAACGGGGTTTGGCGCATCATGGAACTGTTCATAAATAACCCAATATCCAGGACAATTCCGGATGTCATGTGGAATTGAAACGTAATGAAGGGAATTGCTAGAAGAATCGTAATCCATTTACCGACTAAAGACCTGCTGGCTTCGATGAATGTAAGTTCTGGGAACTTATGGTACAAATAAAGTATACAGGATAGGAAGAATGCGCCGCATGCTATAGAGAGCAACAGGGAAATCCATGCTCCGTTTTTGGCGTAGCCGATGAGTGGTCCCGGGATATTTACAATGGAAGAACCTGTCATGAATGAAAAAAACAAGACACTCATTTGTAATGAACTAATTTGTTCCTTGGCTTTCAACACTTGCACCCCCGCAGCAGATTTCGATTAGTTAAGAGGGAACCGTTAGCAATTCAATAATGCGACGGGCAGGAGTGCCAATGAGTGCTTCTGCAGCCTCTTCCAAAAACATCCATTTTAAGCTGAATGCATAACTAATGCCGAGATAAAGTGAAAGCAGCAGCATAGCTGAATAAGCAAAGAACTCTCGCCTGGCCAGGTTTTTAAGTTTCTGTCTATCCGCTATCCAAATGGCAACGTAAATCACAAGCAGCAGTAATATCTTTACCGACATTTTACTTGTCCCTTCTATTTTTTGAAAACTGGCTTGGCAATGGATGTTCCGCTGTTTAGGATCTTAACGTCAACCGCGATGTCGAACTCCGTGTTTGCAAAGCGGTCATCCCATGTTGGTTTCCATTCCCTCCATAAATAGGGATTTTTCTGGTAAATTTTATTACCCAAGCCGATGGCATCGAATTTATTTTTTTTTAACCACTCAATGGTTCCCTCTAATCGTTGTTTGATCGTCTCCTCCACTCTTCTTGCAAACTCCTTTTCTTCATCAACCTTTTCGACCTTGGAGCAGTTCAATTCCATGATCGCGATTTCTGTGTTAACCTTTACGTGAACTTTCAGCGAATCCTCGTTCATCACAGTAGGCTGCCATTTACTTTTGAGGGAGAGGATTTCAATATTTTCTACATTCTGTTGGGGCTTAGACGGGTTCTGGCAGGGGATATCGATCATTCCGCTTTCATATTTGTTCAGAAACATTTGCAACATTTCTACGTCAGAAGGTTCTATTTTACCTGTAAATTTCCCCTTTCTAATCATGGCAGCTCCGGCAATGTTCGTGACTGTCTTTCCATTTTGGGATAGATACAGATAGGGAACCATTGCGTTGCCGACCTCGCTTTTCATTTGCAGACCCAATTTCAGCAAATTGGTTTTTACTGTTTTGCTACTAGAGGATGCAGATGATTTTTCACTTTGAACTAATTGTTGGCTAATCGTATTTTCAATGAGGGGTTTCATGTTCAAATATTTGTCCGCTCTTCCTTGTGCGATCATGATGGAAACCGTCAGTCGGGGTTCATGATCCCGATAAAAAAATTCGAGTAAACTAAATATTTCCTGTTCACGAGCCAGTTCTTCTCCGATAATAATCAGACGGGTATGACTCCACTGTGTTTTGCGGCCGAGATTAATAGGGATATCCCGAATGGCTCTTGGAAGCGTTGCATTGACTGTGGTCACATTGGTATATGCTGATTCGATTGATTTACCGCCAACCATACTAATGCCTTGGGTTGGCCTGAAAACCTGTGTAGTCAATAAAATTTTTCCATTCTCGGTTTTATCCACGGCAATCCCCATAACAAACCCTTTCTCAGGAAGCTCGGCTCGATCCCAGCAACCTGTCAAGACGAAAAGTGCCGATAAGCTTATGCACAATATCCATATCTGCCTTTTCATGATGGTTGTTCTCTCCTGATTCGCGTGCTGGATTGTTTCCAAAGCTGCCTTAATGAGGGTTTCGCGGTGAGCGCATTAATATACGGAGTGGCGCACGAATGAATATATCTTTCATATGTTTCGGTATAAAAGGAGCGAGTGAGCTTAGATAAGGCTGGCCTAATGAACGTAAATTCGCCAAGTGAAGCCAAATAACCATGAAGGCCATTAATATGCCGAATATGCCCAACGTAGCTGCGAATATCATGATAGGAAACCGTAAAATACGCAGTGCTATGGCCAAATTATATTGGGGTACGGCAAAGGACGCAATTCCGCTTAGGGCAACGGTGATCACCATAATCGGTGATGCGATGCCGGCATTGATGGCCCCTTCTCCAATTACAAGCGCTCCTACAATACTCACGGCTGAACCGACCGGACGCGGCAGCCGAATTCCAGCCTCCCGCAGCAGTTCAAAGAAAAATTCCATAATGAATGCTTCGAAGACAGCTGGGAATGGAATTCCTTCACGAGAATTGATTATGGCAAGCAGGAGAACTGTCGGAATTAATTCTGGATGAAAAGTGGATAAAGCAATATATACGCTGGGCAAACCCACGGCAATAAATAAGGCTGCAATTCTCAATAAACGAATAAGACTTGCAACGATGGTTCTTTGATAATAATCTTCGCTTGATTGCAGCAGTTCAACTAACAAACCGGGACAGATCAGCATGGAACCCGTCCCTTCAACCAATACAACAATTTTCCCTTCCAGTAAGGATGCAACTGCTACATCCGGTCTTTCAGTGTAACGAAATTGAGGAAATGGAGAGTATGACGAATCCTCAATAGCTTCTTCAATATACGAGGTTTCTAAGATCTCCTTGCCCTGAAGACGGGTCAGTCTCCTTTGGAATTCGGCTAACATATCAGGATCAACGGTTCCCTCCAAATAACCATAAGCAACTCTTGTTTTCGTTTGACCCGTGACTGGCGGCATTTCAACTTTAAAATTCGGGGTCTTTAACCGAATGCGCAGCATGCCTAAATTTTTAGATAAATTTTCAACTGTGCTTTCGCGAGGTCCTTGTACGACCGGTTCGGTGACCGATTCGGTGACTTGTCTGGTTTCAAGACCTATCGCATTATAGCATAGGGCTTTGTTCCAATGGTCAACAAAGATGATCAGCTTGCCGAGTAGTACTTCGTTAATTGCCTCATTTAAATCTTCAATTAATGAGGCGCTTTGTGCCGAGGCGACATGACGGCTGAAAAAGAACTCAATATCATCCGGAGTAACCATCGTTCCTGGGCCAACTTCTTGTGTAACCAAGTCCTGGAGCGATTCTTTAAAGAAATTATGCTCTTTTTTTTGAATTAGTGAATCCGAATAGATGGAGAATGCGGCATACTTCATTTCTGGACCGTAGTGCCACTCCAGAATGACAATGTCGCTGCAGCGATTGAATATCGTCTTCACTTTCAACAGATTGTCCATCAAATGGTCAGATATGGCAGCAGGGTTTGCATCTGAAAGTAAAGACGGATTCACAGTGTTAGTTGTAGAAAGTGGTTCATTAATAAAGTTAGGCAAAGGCGTATTGTTGCGATGACGAATTTGAGTAAGCTTTTTGAATAGGTTCATAAGTCCAATCCTTCCCTAAGGATTGTATTATTTTTCCCATAAAGCTGGAAAGTAATTCGCTGGAAAGACATCGCTGTTAAATATTTTTAGGCTATCACCCAATCGTGCAATGAAGAATAATCTGTAGGGAACTAATGCCAGTGGAGGCATTCAAAATCCAAATCATATCGGATCCGGGAAATGACTAAATAAAGTGGCGATTATTACGGGGGAGACAGCGGTAATGGACGTGCAATTGCGTTATCGCTTATCAAAAGAGGAATCCATATTAACGCGGGATCGTATTGTAGGACGTGGACTCCTCTTATCCCAGCATCTCTGAGTATAAAGGACTTTGATCATGACTCTTGTAGTGACTTGATGATGTAATCCGCCGTACGAATCGCCAATGCCACGATGGACAAAGTAGTATTCGTTGCGCCTATGGAGGGCAGCACGCTGCCGTCTGCTATGTAAAGACCGGATATACCATGAATTTGTCCGTACCTGTTCGTGGCGGAGGTCTGAGGGTCATCCCCCATTCGGCATGTTCCAGACTCGTGGTTATCGGTTCCGATCGGCATTAAACAAATCTCCGGAGTACCGTTCTGGGTCGTTGCCAGCTCCAACTGCATAGCTCTGGAAGCTTGTTGTAAGGCGATCGACATCTGCCGGATAACCGCTTCATCCTTCTCACTGTAGGTGAAATTGACTTGTATTTCCGGTACCCCGTATGCGTCTCGACTTAACGGATCCACATAAACTCTGTTTTCGTAACGTGATTCCACCTCGCCGGAAGCGCCGTAAAAACTGATTTTCCACAGATCCTTGATCGGCTTTTGTTCATATTGATAGTTAAAATATTGTTCCGGTCCTTGGAGTTGAAGCTGATAGGGATGCCCTATATGCTGCGGAATGATAATTCCCAATACGCCTAGCGGCTCAGAAAATCCTCGGGTATTTACACTTGCTGTGGCAATCAAGTACGAATGGTTAATGAGATAACGGCCGATTGCCCTTCCCGGAATCTTGGAGTTAAGCAGTATTCGCGGAGTTTGTAATGCGCTTGCCGATAATACGATTGTTTTTGCCTTAATGAAATGGGATATCTTATCCGGGGTCATCACCCGAACCCCCACTGCTTTGCCAAGATCCGTAACCACTTCTGTAACATAGGTATTAACGGCTAAATCAAATGGACGATGCGCTAATGCTCTCGCCAAAGAAACGATGGTACTGTAAAAAACATTTGAATGAATTTTACCGAATCTGGTTTGATCCAGATCGGCAGCGACTGGGATGTTATCTGCATTCTCAAAGCCGTTTTCCCGAAGACGATTCAGCAGGTTTTGGGTAATCGACGAATCCTTTGTATAAGCGCGAGTGACGCTCATCAATTCTTCGGCGATATTGTAATAAATATTCATTTCCTGAATGGAAACCGGCCATCGGGCTAACACGTGATCTGGCATGCGCGGGGCGATCGCCCCCCAGAGCAAAGTTCGTCCGCCTAACGTATAAATAAGCTTTGCGCCAGGAAGCTGCGGGAGCCGCTTGCCAATTGGATAAGTTATATTATAGGGTCTTAATATTCGAAAGTTATCACCGTTTATAGTCGCGATGTTCATGCAATGGGTAGGCAGGGAAATGTCCCCTCTTTCAACGACGCCAATCTTCTTTCCGTTGTTTCCCCACTGTTCGGCTAACCGCCAAAGGGCAGCGCCTCCTCCGGCTCCTGTTCCCACAATAAGTACATCGTATTCGGTTTGAGCCATTTGTTCTGCGGAAGTGATTGGAATCCACTCGCGAAGAAATTCCGACTCGGGTACAGGCGGGCAAAATTCGCCAAAGATGCGGTTATCGGATTCAGGCATGTTCGTGGCAGGAAGGTTAACCCGCTCACCTGTGATAATGGTATCGGGACTTGCGATATGTGGATTAACCGACATCATTTGCAGTAATCCTACCTGAAGTTTTTGAGAAATTGTAACCAGGGTATCATAGTGATCAGCAATATAGATCCTCAATGTAATCACTTCCTTTTAAATAACGTATATGCTCTGGGTACCTATGTTAATGACATGGCGGATGATATATGGAGGGATTATTCAATGAAAGTAAGGATTGGCAGTGGGCAGATGTTTGAAATGAAACCGATCCATGTGACCATATGGAATGAATTTATTCATGAGAGAACAGACCCTGGGGTAGCTCACATCTATCCAAAAGGCATACATCAAGCGATTTCTGCTGGTATTGAACCGTACGGATTTCGAACTCAAACGGCAACCTTGGATCAGCCCGAGCACGGATTAACGACGGAGGTGCTTAACCGTACGGATGTATTGATATGGTGGGGGCATCTGGCTCATGATAGGGTATCAGATGAGATTGTCGATAGAATTCAAGCAAGGGTATTGCAAGGCATGGGACTCATCGTACTTCATTCTGGCCATCGTTCGAAAATTTTCCGGAGATTAATGGGGACTTCATGTGATTTGAAGTGGAGAACAATGGCGGAGCGGGAAAGGTTATGGGTTGTCGATCCTTCACACCCGATTACAGCAGGAATTGGCGAATTTATCGAATTGCAAACGGAAGAGATGTATGGAGAGTTTTTTGATATCCCAGCCCCTGAGGAGCTTGTATTTGTCAGTTGGTTTCAGGGCGGAGAAGTATTTCGCAGCGGCTGTACCTATAGGCGTGGACTCGGGAAAATCTTTTACTTCCGACCAGGACACGAAGAGTACCCTACCTATCACAACAAATATGTTTTGCGGGTTATTGCAAATGCAGTAAACTGGGCCGCGTCACCTCATGGAGCAGAACCTGTATACGGATTCATGCGACCGCTTGAGAAAATAAATAAAGTCGGGCCTCCTTTACCCATTCAGGCGAACGCAGCTTACGGCACCATATCCAAGCAATATTTCGGGAAAACCGCTGATGATGAACCAATATATCTCTATACATTAACTAATAAACATGGCATGCAAGCCTCAATCATGACTTACGGCGGTATTATGCTGACTCTTAAAGTACCTGATCGCCACGGAGTATTAGAAGATGTTCTTCTTGGTTATGGGACGTTGGAAGATTTCTTGCGAACCGGGAATAAGCCATACTTTGGGTCGGCTATTGGACGTTATGCAAATCGCATTGCAAATGGCCAATTCAGTCTTGATGGCGTGACCTATCGGCTATCCGTTAATGAACCACCCAATACGCTTCATGGCGGAAAAAGGGGATTTAATAAAAGGGTATGGGCATCAGAGGAAGTCTATCACGAAGACGCAGTTGGAGTCGCGTTATACTATACGAGTAAAGATGGTGAAGAGGGTTTCCCAGGTAATCTTGGAGTAAAACTTACCTACACGCTGACAGACAACAATGAGCTAATCATTAATTATTCAGCTATGACAGATAAGAAGACCGTTGTAAATTTGTCCCAACATAACTATTACAACTTGGCAGGCGCGGGGAATGGGAATATTCTTGATCATGTGCTTACGATTCACGCCGACCGATTTACGCCGATTATGCCAGATCTTATCCCGACTGGGCACATTCAAAGTGTTGCTGGTACACCGCTTGATTTCCGGATCCCGACAACAATTGGTGCAAGGATCCACGCCCAAGATCCACAGATGTGGTATGCAAGAGGCGGTTATGATTTTAATTATGTCCTGAATCCAAGCGGTGTGGCTATGGATAAGGCAGCAAGTGTCTATGAACCGAATTCGGGCCGGATGATGGAGGTCTATACGACACAGCCAGCTTTACAGTTTTATTCAGGGAACGGTCTAGATGGAAGTGAAATCGGAAAGGGAGGCATAGCGTATAACCGGTATGACGGGTTTTGTCTTGAGACCCAGCATTATCCGGACTCCCCGAATCATCCCAATTTCCCTAGCACGGAATTGCTCCCAGGTCAGATTTACAAGCAAACGTCCGTCTATAAGTTTTCAGCAAGAGCAAGCAAGTAGAAGCTATGGTTGTGGTGCAAAACTCCTAATTCATGATAACGGAAACCAAATTGGATTTATTTAAATGGAAGCAATACCATACAACGATCATGAGATGGGTCCATGAGTTTGGACCCGAAATAGATAAACGAATCCGCAGCTATTTGAAACCCTCAAACGATTCTTGGTGTACGGACGAAACCTATATTAAAGTTAAAGGACAGTGGAAATATCTTTACAGAGCAGTAGATTCAAAAGGAAACACGATTGATTTCATGTTATCTGAAAATCGTGATATGACGGCAGCCAAGCGTTTCTTTACAAAGGCTTTATCCTCGCCACATCATCAAATACCTCGTGTGATTACTTTGGACAAAAACCCGGCATATCCACCAGCCATACAAGATTTAATAAATGAAAAAGCCCTGCCAAAAGAAACATTGGTTAGTCAAACTAAGTATCTAAACAACATTGTTGAACAAGATCATCGATTCATAAAGAAAATCACAAAACCGATGCTTGGTTTCAAATCGTTTCTTACAGCGGTTCAAACGTTAAAGGGAATTGAGGCTTTACATATGATAAGGAAAGGGCAGGCCGAAAATAATTCGTCTGTCCTATCTGCTGTTGATTGGCTCAATAAAATATTTGGTATAGTGGCATAGTTTAATTACAATTGGATGGGTATTTGCTATCCATTTTTATTTTTGCACCACAACCTTTAGCTCTTTTAATAATTATTGAAGTATGTAAATCAAGTGCGACTGTTTAAACTGACCTCTTTGAATAAACAGGGAGCAGATCGCCGCGGCGGGTAACTGTTCCTTTTTAATATTGAAGTAACTAGTAGTTATTTGTGGTAGAATATGTATTATTTTATGTACTTAATTTAGAGGAAAGCTCGGAGATCCTATGCAGGAAAAGCCCTTGGCCAACCAAAGCGCCATGTCATTTTTCCTTTATACGATAGCAAACGTAGAGTCAAGAGGCATATCGATGTTCATTCTATCATTCTACTAGACACTAAATGAGGAGGGGCGTTATGAAGCGTTTTCCGATGATGCTTCAATTAGCATTAATTCTGTTCTGCGTTATGGCCATTCCAACAGCGACGTTAACTTGGTACAGCGGTGCACAGATTTTAGGGAATTCGGAGCGCGCTATTGCAGAATCTGCTCTCGCCGGATTGAATGCCAACCGCAATCTGAACGAGAATACGCTCGACAACTTAGCCCAGAACACGATACGTCTTGCCGCGACCCATTTTTTTGACAAGATCCGCCCTTACAAAACCTTTGAAGAAATCAATTCGAATTACGAAAATGTCTTCAACGCATTATCCGTACAGCAAGATCTGATGAGTCTTAACCGGATCGGCGACGGAGTTTATTCCTCCTTCTTTTACGTGAGCGATTCGGACTATGTCGTGTCGACAGATAAAGGCATCACGAAGTTGGAGCGGTACGAGGACTTCGATTGGATGAAGGAAGCCCTTGCCGAGCGGGAAGGAATCAGTGGGGTCTGGTATCCGCGTAAGCTTGATTCGGGTGTGGACGTTATCTCCTATATGCTGCCGCTCAACCGGCTCTCAACTACCATGCGCGGTACGATTGTCGTGAATTTGCGTGAAACCCAAATGGAAAATGATATGCGCTCATCAAGTAGCGGTGAGCAAAGATACATGCTCATGAATTCAAAGGGAACCATTATCTCTCACTATGACAAGAGCATGCTGTTTAAGAACGGCAGTGAGGAGACCGTTATTCGTGAGATCTTAGCGCAGGACAAAGCAGAGGGATATGTATTACGCAAGCTTGACGAAGAACGGTTGCTCTACACGTGGTCTCGGTCGAAGCAGTTCGGATGGATTTACGTGAAGATTTACTCGGTCAATGAACTGATGACCAAGACTCATACCTTACAGAAAAATATCATTTTCCTTACAGCGGGCATTATTTTCGCCGGGACCATTCTAACCGTCATTTTCGCGACATGGTTGTCCAAGCCAGCCAGGGAATTGGTACGGACATTGCGCAAGCGCGGTCATTTGGGAGTAAAAGGAAGGAACGAGCTCGCTTATCTGGATGCGGCGTTCAGGCGAATGCAGGAGGAAGAGGATGCACTCCATGGGCTGCTCCATGTCCGTGAACAGGATGCCCGCAGTCTGGCGGTTCATAATCTGCTGCGGGGTGAACTGACCCCGCCGGCCGCCGTCATGTTTCCGGCCCGTTATTTTATTGTTGCTGTCGTCTCGATTGATCGATACAGGAAGTACGTGAGCAAGAATAATCCTGAGATGCGCAGCACCCATCGTCAGTTGCTGATATCCCAATGCGACAGCATGTTTCCGAATGGGGTGCATACACGATGTGTATATCAAGGAGACGGCTGCTTCGCTATAGTGATCAACTATGGGCTGCTGGAATTTGAAAAGGAAGGTGCAGGCATTGACGTCGCACTCAGCGATATTCGTGATAAAGCTGAGGAGCTCTTGGAGAACTCTGTCACCATAGGTGTAAGTAGTCCGACAGAGTCGAGTGACAGCGTCGCGGAACGCGTGATCGAAGCGATGGAGGGAGTCAAGCACCGCATGATCGCAGGCAGTGGTGGAATCATCTATTGGAAGGAACAAGAGGGGCGCGACAAGAGATATATTTATCCTGCTAACAGCGAAAGACGAATTCTAAATTACTTGAACCATGGTCAACTCGAAAGCATCATCAAAGAACTAGAAATCATAAGCGGCGAAATCCGTTCCGCAGAATACATTTCCTACGATAATATCTTATTTATTTACCATCAATTGGCAGGTATGACCATCAAGCACCTTAGAGAGAACTATGTAAACACAGCTCGGATTTTCGCAGGAAGAGGTAATATTTACGCTGCCCTCGCATCCATTGACACGCTTGACGAGCTGGAAGAATATTTTCGCGATCTCTACGCGGAGATCGTGCAGCACCTGGCGCGTTCACCAGGCGAGACCAACAACTACGGTGAGCGCATCATCAGCTATATAAACGAACACTATCGCGAAGAAATCGTTTTTGAGGACATGGCGAAGGAAATCGGTATCAGTTACTCTTACATGCGCAAGATCGTGTATGAGATGACAGGCATGAGTACGATTGATTATCTCAACCAGCTGAGAATCGAGAATGCGAAGCAGCTACTCGTCGATTCCAGGTTGACTATCACGCAGATTGCACTCGAGGTTGGCTATTATAATGTACAAAGCTTCAACCGATTTTTCCGTAAATTCGAAGGAATGCCTCCGAGCAGTTACAAGGCGGCGAAGTTACGGACATCCTGAAGAAAAATAAACGACACTCCATCCGGGAACCTTGGGGTCATCAAGCTGTCTTTTCGGCCCTTATGGCCGACAAAGGCAGCTTAACTTTTGCTCCTACCTATCAGAATTGATCATTAGAAAGTCCGAGGATAGTGATTTTGCTGCACGTTAATCAAAAATGACGGGTTGAATCAATACTCATGATTTACCGATCAGCAGACGGAACGGTATGCTGAGACCGATCCGGAACGAACCAATGAGGAAAATCAACCGGGGACCCCAAGTACTGAGGAGGTGAGACTGTGAAATCAATGGCAACTTCTGATACCAAAAATGTAACCGCTTTATCGTTGTCCAAGAAGTACAAATGGGGGATATATCACTATCTGCGCAGGGATTGGCAGCTCTACGTGCTACTGCTTCTTCCTTTAGCAATGGTACTGACCTTTAAGTATGCCTCCATGTTCGGACTCACGATCGCTTTCAAAGACTATAAAATCGCGAGGGGCTTCTGGGGCAGTGAATGGGTAGGATTTCAAGTATTTAAAGAGATTTTCGCCAAACCCGACTTTGGCCGAGCGATTCGGAATACGCTGCTGTTGAATATTCTGGACCTTTTGTTCAGCTTTACGATGCCGATTGTGCTCGCTCTTATTCTCAATGAGGTCAAAAACCTTATGTTCAAACGCGTGAATCAAACGCTGCTCTATCTGCCCCATTTCCTGTCCTGGGTGATTATCGGTGCCATCTCTTATCAGCTCTTAAGCGAAGGCAACGGTATGGTTAATAATCTCATCGAGAAGCTGGGAGGCATCAGGATCCCGTTTCTACAGGAGGATACCAATTGGGTGATCAGTTATTTGGCCATCGGTGTGTGGCAGAGTATGGGTTGGGGGTCGATCATCTACCTTGCGGCTATCAGCGGCATAAATCCAGAGATGTATGAAGCGGCTATCGTCGACGGTGCGGGCCGATGGCGTAAAATGTGGAACGTTACATTACCCTCGATCCGGATGACGATCGTGACTTTGCTGATCTTGAGCTTGGGCGGTGTAATGGGTGGCTCCTTCGAGCGGATTATGGCCCTACAGAATAAGGCGACCACTGAGTTCACCACGACCATACCGGTTCTGGTGTACCGCTGGGGGATTGAAAGCGGCAACTTCAGCCGTGCGACCGCATTAGGTTTATTTCAATCGATCATCGGGCTCGTCCTCGTCTTGGTCGCCGACCGGATCGCGAAGAAACTGGGCGAAGACGGATTGATTTAGAGAGGATGCGGACCCATGAAATCATCTGCTGGCACGAATGCCGTAAAACGTAGATTTCGCTTTGACATATGGGATGTGATGATCCACCTGGTATTGATTGTTGCCTCCCTTGCGTGCACGCTGCCGTTCATACATGTCGTCGCCAAATCCTTTAGCGATGACGCGTTTGTAATCGCTAACAAGGTATATCTCTGGCCTGAAGGCTTCACTGCCCAGGCCTACGAGAAAATCTTTGCTGACGACAGTATCCTAAGATCCCTTTACGTTTCCGTCCTCGTTACTGTGTTATTCACGATTCTGGGGATGATCGTTACGATTTGCGCGGCCTATCCGTTATCGCGCAAGCAGCTGAAAGGCCGTACGCTGCTGACTTTTATCTTTGTGTTCACCATGTACTTCCATGGCGGGATTATTCCCGACTACATGTTGATGAACAGCCTGGGAATGTTGGACAGCATATGGTCACTCGTACTGCCGCTTTCGTTCAGCGCATTCAATCTGCTGATTTTGAGGAGCTCCATCTCGAGTAGTATTCCGGTTAGCTTGGAGGAATCGGCAAGGATTGACGGAGCCGGACACTTCCGAATTTTACTGAATATCGTCCTCCCACTCTGCAAGCCGATTTTGGCAACGTTAGCACTCTTCTATGCGGTAGGCCGCTGGAATGCTTATCAAGATGCTCTGTTCTACATTAAACAGAATACCGACCTGCGGCCGTTGCAGTTGAAACTCTATTATCTGGTTATCCAGGCGACCGAAAGCTTTCAGCTAGAGAGCACCCAAGTGGAGCTTAGCAATCCCGAGGTGCTCAAGGCTTCGGTCGTTGTATTCGCAACATTGCCGATCGTCTGCGTCTATCCGTTTATTCAGAAGTATTTTGTTCGGGGAACGATGCTTGGGGCGGTTAAGGAATAACCTTATAGCAGCATTTGCGTGATAACTAATTTTCTATTGGGGGAAATACGATGAGTATTAAGAAATGGGTCCCTGTGATTTTGGCCTCCGTGATGAGTACCAGTCTTTTGGCGGGCTGCAATGATAACGGCAGCGGGAACAAAGCATCTCCATCCGCTACCACCTCGGTTAATCCAAGCGCGAGCGCAAGCACCAGCTTGCTTGATTCTTCGAATCGTTTCGCACAAACGGTCACCCTCGATATTCCGGTGTATGATCGTGCGTTCGAGGGTTGGAATGTGGCCGACAACTACTACACACGATGGATCCAGAAGGAATTTGGCGAGAAACACAATGTCAAAGTCAATTTCGTGGCGATCTCGCGCAGTAACGAAGTGAGGGATTTCGAGCAGCTGCTGTCAGCCGGCAAGGCACCGGATATAATCTTCCATTATGACATGCCTCAGGCGCTTACCTACTACTCCGAAGAGGTCTTGCAGCCGCTCAAAATGGACGAGGTTGCCAAGTATGCACCGACCTACTGGAAGAACACGAGCAAAACGATTGAACAATATGGTGTAGTGGACAAGAAGAATATGTTCCTCTTCGCTAAGCGTCCTAACTATAACAACTTTGTGAGCCTCATCAGGAAAGACTGGGTCGAAAAGGTCGGCATGAAAGTGGAGGATCTGACGTCCCTAGAGAAATACAACGAGATGCTCATGAAATGGAAGGCAGCGGGACTCGGCGTATCAGGTGGATCCTTAACCCGGAACGTATTCAATTACAGCTATGCCTTCCGCGATTGGCCGGTTGATCCGAAGTACCGCGCGCTTTATTCCGATCTTGCCGTTGCGGATTTCACGACCGCTGATACGGAGCGCTGGCTGAAGAACTTAAACTATCAATATAACAACGGTTTGATTGACAAGGAGTTTTATTTACGCGACGACGACAACAAGATCAAAGCCGAGTTTGTGGCGGGCAGGACCGGAACATATGGACTTTATCTTGCCAGCAATACTGACCTATTCGCCGCTACGTTGAAGAACAATCCAAAAGCTCAATTTGCCGTCATCCCTCCAGAGGCCGGCGTACCTCAAGGTCGCAAGCCGCAGGGACGCGCCGACTGGCCGTTTGGGTTCATCATGGGAATTAACCACAAATCAACCGAACAAGAACGAGTTGCCGTTTGGTTGTATCTCGAGTGGATGAGCCAGCCGAAGAACTTGTTCTTCCTGCAGAATGGGGTCGAAGGTCAGAACTATACCCTCGATGCCGATGGCCTGCCGAAGAAAATTGCGGATTTCAAAGGCGAATCGAAGCTTTCCAACAACAACAATAAGGATTACTGGGCGCTTGTGACCGAAATCGCGGAATTCTCCACTCCGGAACTGACAACCAAGGCGAACCTGCGCAATTGGACGGTTCCCGGACAGGAGCAATTGACCGAACAACTAATGAAAAATTGGAACGCTACCGCAGAATACCGTACGCCGGATGCTTTGTTCTCCGTTGTACTCAAGAATGTAACCGAGCATAAAGCGGACCTGAACGCCCTCTTCCAGGAGCTCTACCTGAAGGTTGTTATGTCTCCTCAGGATCAGTTTGACAAGCTGTATGCAGATGCTAAGAAGAAGTTCCTCCAGGCAGGCTATCAAGAGATTCTGGATGAGAAGAAAAAAGCAATCGATGCGGGTCAATTCCGGTAATCACTATAACCGAGTCTAAACAGAGCCCTTGCCGTAAGCGGGGGCTCTAATTTATGGAGGGCAACATGAAACTGAAATTTGATACAACAGCGAACGATTTAGGACAGATTGCCGGTCGTGTGGCGGACTATACTTTCGGGATGGATCTGACGTGGGATTGGCCGGGCGGCGTTGCGTTCTACGGCGTCAGCCGTCTGTTCGAAGTGACGGGCGAACGCGCCTATCTGGAACGGATGGCGGCGTGGTGCGACGAGTATATCGATGCTGGAATTCCAGGTTGGACGGTAAACACGTGCGCAATGGGGCACATACTGCTAACTCTCTATGATCAAACAAACGATCAGAAATACCTCGATCTCATCCTCAGCAAGGTGGGCTATCTGGAGAACAAGGCGCTGCGTTTCGGGGACCGGGTGCTTCAGCATACGGTATCTTCTAACAACGATTTTCCGGAGCAATACTGGGCGGACACGCTTTTTATGGCGGCATATTTTCTGTTACGCGTCGGTGTCAAGCTGAAGGAGAAGCGATTGATCGACGATGCACTGCATCAGTTCTTCTGGCATATCAACTTTTTGCAGGATGAGGAAAAAGGGCTATGGTACCACGGCTATAACCATATCAACAAGGATCACATGTCCGGGATTCACTGGGCGCGCGCCAATGCTTGGGCGGCCTATACGATGTCCCGTGCGGCAAGGTTAGTGCCGGAAGGATATCTATATCCCCCAATGATGCATATCTGGAGTTCATTGCGCGACCAGCTTGCAGCAATCAAAAAGCTGCAGAAGGAAGACGGACTCTGGGGCACCGTGCTCGATTACCGGGTTGCTTACGGCGAAGTATCGGCGACGGCGGGCATCGCCGCCGCAATGGTGATGCAAGGCAATCCGCTGCATGCGAAGTACGTTCGGAAGGCATTAGACGGCATACTGGCCAATATCACTGAAAACGGGCGGGTCGTGAACGTATCTGGCGGGACGGCCGTCATGAACGATATCGAAGGGTATCTCCGCATTGACCGTAAATGGGCGCAAGGCTGGGGACAAGGGCTTACGCTCGCATTCCTCGCAGCGGTCATCGAGACGGCCGAAACGGAGGAATAAGCCGGATCCGTTCGGGATTGAATGTTGGCACCGAGAGATACATGTAAAGCTCTAATAAAGTAGATTTTATTGTGTGTATTTGGCGAAATTCATTGATTTTCGACAAAAAAATGCAAAATACAAATAAAAATAGGACTATATATCTATATATCTCGTGAATTCATTTGAATACTCGAAAATAGTTAACTTGTAAGCGCAATCAAAAAAACTGTTTTTTTAACAAACAGATCGACTTTTTACATGTGAATGACAAAGAAAACCCATTATGATGTGAGAAGGTTAATATTCCCAATAAAGGGGAGGTATGAGTTGACGCAACGAGAACGAGCATCTAGGTAGAAGGAAAACCACGTAGAGAGCGAGGGCTTTGTCTAATGAAAAAGCAAGCAAGTCGAATAGCAGCTATGCTATTATGTGGTCTTATGATTTCAAGCACTGCAATCCAAGTGCTGCCAAACGCTCAACCAACGGCACATGCTGCAGATGCATATGTCGGTAAATTTGATTTTGGTCCAGTAAGCAGTCCAGTCTTGGCGGGGTATAATCAAGTTCATGATCAAATGACTTATACGCAGGCGAGAGGCTACGGGCTTGAAACGGCATTGCCAACAGGCGCTTCACGGAACCGTTCAGGCGGAACGGATCTGACGAACGATTTCATTCTGGGAACGCCGTTCACGTTCTTAGCGGACGTACCGAACGGGAACTATAATGTGACGATTTATTCGGGCGATCTCCTTGCGGGAACGTCGACAACGAAGACATCGGTTTCCCTGGAAGGTGTGGCGAAAGGGACGATTTCCACGAAGACTGCAATTGCGCAAGCAACGTATAGCACAACCGTCACGGATGGTCAGTTAACCGTAGGTATCACAACTGGTTACAGCGGTACAGGGGCGGGGTATTTGAATGGTCTAATCATTGAGCAGGTGATAGCTACAGCTCCCTCGACTCCTACAGCTCTCACAGTGACTAATATTAATCCGACTGCAGGTGCAGCATCCGTATCACTAGCTTGGAACAGTGTCACGGATGCCGTCTATTACAATATGTACCGTGCGACGAATAGCGCGACAAGTTATGATTTGATCTCACAAGTGCCAACGAATTCTTTCATGGATACAGCCGTATCTGCAGGGAATACATATTCCTACCAGGTTACAGCTATAAACGCAGGAGGCCTTGAATCCACGCCTAGTACACCAGTGTCGGCGGAAGTGGTACAAACCGTCACCATTCCTGCTCCTCCATCGAATGTCATTGTCAGTGGTGTCACTGCAGGTCAAGCATCCCTGCAATGGACAGCTTCAGCGGGCGCAACGGGGTATACCGTACTTCGTTCGGATTCTGCTGATGGAACCTATACCGAAATTGCTACGGTTGCATCGACTTCCTTCACCGACACAACAGCTGATACATCAGCCCCGCATTACTATCAGGTGAAAGCTTCCAACACAGCAGGGATTTCTGCGGCTTCTAATGTGGCAGCAAGCACAGTATTTGTTGTTCCTAATGCGCTTCCATCTGACTTACCATTGAAAATCGACTTCGGTCCTGGCGCCGTAGCGGACGGCTACTTTGGGATCACGGCTCCAGTTGCGTATTCCGCTCAGCTCAAATACGGCTTCGCAGATCCATCGCTTGTCGGCTCTGGTAACAGCGGTACTGCAGATCCGCTGAAATCCGATTATTTGTCACCAGGGGGTACGTCCTTCAACATGGATCTGCCCAATGGGGATTATGCGGTTTCCGTTACCGCTGGTGATGCTAGTGCAGCAACGGAAGTTGCTGTATCCGTAGAAGGAATGACAGCGAATAAAATTGCGCTCACGTCTAAAGCAGCTGGCGACTATTTGGAACAATCGTTCGAAGTTGCTCTCGTGGATGGTCAATTGAACATTTTCTTCTCGGGGTCTGCGCCCAAAATTAATGGACTCGTCATTTCAAAGCTGCCAAATCGAGTGGCTGGTGAAACGTCTACGGTCTATATTGCCGGGGATTCTACGGTCCAGACATATGATCCGTACTGGAAGCCTCAAGCCGGTTGGGGGCAGATGATTTCTCGTTATTTTACATCTGATATTACGTTCAGCAACCAGTCTATCGGCGGGCGAAGCAGCAAAACCTTCCTCACGGAAGGCCGCTTAGATACCATTTTGCGAGCGATTAAACCGAATGACTACTTCTTAATTCAATTCGGACATAATGATGCGACGATCTCAGTTCCAGAACGATATGCTTCCCCTGCGGATTTCAAAAACTATCTGAAGACCTATATCAACGGGGCTAGACAGCGTGGAGCGATCCCGATTCTGGTAACGCCTGTTGGTCGAAGAGATTATAACGCGACAACGGGACTATTCAATGTCAGCTTCCCAGAGTATGTCGATGCGATGAAAACAGTAGCACAAGAGATGGATGTCAAATTGGTGGACCTCAGTTCGTTAAGTCGTGCGTACTATAACACCATCGGACCAATCGGGACACTTGCCGTCTTCCTCCATGTACCGGCTGGAACGTATACCGCCTTCCCGTCCGGCAATGCGGATGACACGCATTTCCAAGAGTATGGCGCCATTCAGATCGCGCGTCTGTTATCAGGTGGAATTAAAGATCTGAGTATCCCGCTCTCCGCCTATGTCACCGATATTGCACCTCCCACTGCTGTCCCAAGCAAGCCGACAGGGGTTGTAGCAAGCAGTATAAGCAATGCAGGCGCTGTACTGACATGGAACACGGTAGAGGGTGCGGATATTTATAAAATTTACAGAAAGTTAGCCTCTGAAACGGATTACGTCTTAGTCGGGACCTCGACGATTCCTAGCATCACGACGCAGGGTATGACAGAAGGGCAAACATATCATGTTGTTGCGACAGCGATTAACGGCAAAGGCGAATCAGAGCAATCAGATGTCGTTGTTATTACAACAAAGCATGCAACGATTAAATACGACTTTGGATTGGCTGCATCACCTGTTCAAGAAGGCTATACTGGCGTTAATCTATCTACTGTTTATACAGCAGACAAAGGCTATGGCATTAAGAATCCTACAGGTATGATTGGCCGTGATCGCGCTACGGGCACGGATTTGCTTCGCGACTGGCTCGGTTATTTCAATGTTGGCTGGGAATTCATGGTCGATCTTCCAAATGGTCTATACTCCGTTAAGCTATACGTTGGCGACTATCTGGGAAGTGCAAGAACGACTGTTGCCATCGAGGGGACCGATTATGGAACCGTTACAGCTGGCAATAAGTCTGTAGTTGAAAAAATAATTCCACAAACCTCCGTGAGTGATGGACAAATGAACTTCAAGTTTGGCGGTTCTACTGGCATTGTAAATGGGTTGGAGATTACGCCTATTCTTATGGCGCCTTCAGTGCTGAAGGTTGAGAGCAAACAAGTAGATCCAGCAAATCCTTCCATCACCTTGTCGTGGATTGGCGTCGAAGATGCTGCGAAGTATAACGTCTATCGCAAAGTGGCCGGAACATCGAAGTTCGAGCTGCTGGGCAGCGCAACAACGAATACCTATATAGATAACACCGTCGATGTAGGCATGAACTACGAATACCAAGTGACAACTGTTGACTTGGCTGGGGTAGAGACAGGACCCTCTGGATCCATTACCGTTTCCATGATTGATCCAACTGTGCCAGTCCCTGATGTACCTGTGCATCTGCAAGTAAGCACTGTAAATAAGAACGATCTCACCATAAGCTGGGATGAGGTAACTGGAGCCAAGACCTATAACATCTACCGTTCGAAGTCAGCTGGCGGCAGCTTCGAGTTGATTGGCAAATCCAATCAAGCCAGCTATACCGATACCACAGTACTAACAACCATTCCATACTATTATAAGGTGGCAGCTGTAAGCGCAGGCGGTGTATCGGGCCAATCCGAAACGCTGGAAACACCAGCTGTTACGGTGTTGAATCGTCAAGCCGAGTATCTCGATCGCGCGCTTGTGGCGGTGAAGCAAGACAACGGTGTCTATGTTGGTTGGAAAATGCTTGGCACAGATGCGTCTGATATTGCCTTCAATTTATATCGTGACGGAGTCAAAGTAAATACAGCACCGATCAAAGGCGCAACGAATCTGCTTGATGAAGCGGGAACAGATTCATCGGTCTATCTGTTGAAAACGGTGATCGCAGGCAAAGAGCGAGCAGCTTCGAAAGAAACGACCGTATGGCAGCAAAATTATATGTCTATTCCGATGCAGAAGCCGGAGGGCGGTATCACGAAAGCGGGAGAAGCCTACACTTACAGCGCGAACGACACTAGTGTCGGCGATGTGGATGGCGATGGTACGTACGAGTTGATCGTGAAATGGGATCCATCGAACTCCCACGATAACTCTCAAGCTGGTTACACAGGCAACGTGTATCTCGATGCTTACAAGTTGGACGGCACTCGTCTATGGCGTATCGGCCTTGGACCGAACATTCGCGCCGGTGCGCACTATACACAGTTCCAGGTGTTTGATCTTGATGGCGATGGGAAAGCAGAAGTCGCACTTAAAACAGCCGATGGCACGATTGACGGAACAGGTGTTGTCATTGGCGATGCATCGGCCGATCACCGAAACAGCTCGGGTTATGTACTAGAAGGACCTGAATTTTTGACTGTCTTCGATGGATTAACTGGCAGGGCAATCACGACGACCAATTATGATCCTCCTCGCGGAGTCGTGACCGATTGGGGTGATGCTTACGGCAACCGTGTGGACCGTTTCCTTGCTGGTGTAGCTTATCTTGACGGTGAGCATCCAAGCTTGATCTTTAGCCGTGGCTATTATACAAGAACTGTGATTGTGGCCTACGATTACAAGAATGGCGCCTTGACGAAAAGGTGGTGTTTCGATACGAACGATGAAGGACTTGGCGCTGCTTACACCGCACAGGGCGATCATAACTTGTCCATCGGTGATGTAGATGGAGATGGCAAGGATGAGATCACATTCGGTGCTATGGCTATCGATGATGACGGTACACCGCTTTACAATACGGGGCTCGGTCACGGTGATGCTCAGCATCTAGGCGATCTGGATCCGTCCAGACCAGGGTTGGAGTTCTTCAACGTACATGAGCATACGGATTCCCCTTATGGGATGGACTTCCGGGATGCGAGAACGGGTGAAATCCTTTGGGGCGTTTGGACTGGGATTGATACAGGACGCGGTATGTCGGCAGACATCGATCCGAACTATTTGGGTGAAGAAGTATGGGCCGCTACCATTACCAATGCGCAGCATATTCCACTCACAGGCCTTTATAGTGCCAAAGGCGAATTGATCTCCACGACGATTCCGAGCTCCACGAACTTCGGCATTTGGTGGGATGGTGACTTGAATCGTGAGTTGTTAGATAGCAATCGCATTGATAAATGGGATTACGTGAACCATGTGACCAACAATTTATTTACCGCGGATGACGCGCTGTCCAATAACAGCACGAAAGCAACGCCGAACCTGCAAGCCGACCTGTTTGGCGATTGGCGTGAAGAAGTCGTATGGCGCAACACAGACAGCTCTGAGCTGCGGATTTATACAACGAGTACATGGACTGAAACTCGGTTGCGTACACTGATGCATGATCCGATTTACCGTTTAGGGGTAGCATGGCAAAATACAGGTTATAACCAACCGCCGCACACAAGCTTTTATCTTGGCGTCGGTATGACGGAGCCAGCTCAGCCTCACCTTGCCATAGTGAACCAGCCAGCACCTGCAATTCCGCCTGTAACGACGGATGATGCACCGACAGGATGGGTGAATCACCCTGTAAAAGTCACACTTACGGTGAGTGACAGTGGTTCTGGTGTTGGCGGCACTTTCTACACGGTGGATGGGAAGCCGACTCAGCAAGGCACTACGATTTCTTTGTCAGATGAGGGTTCGTATGTGATTACGTATTGGAGTGTCGATTCTTTAGGCAATCAAGAAGACGTAAAAACAACCAAAGTGAATATCGATACGACAGGACCAGTGATCGTTCCTACCAGCGCCATGCAAGTATTCTGGACGGATGGCGGCAGTCTGACGTTTGATATCTCCGATCCATTAAGTGGATTTGTTAGCAAGTCTTTCGAGTTGGATGGCGCACAAGTTAGTCTTCCTTATTCATTCAATCCATTCTCTCTTGAGATTGGCGATCATACCGTGAAGGTGACGGCTGCTGATTCAGCAGGAAATGAAACTGTTGGAACATACTCACTGAAAGTCCAGATGGATGCGAATCACTTGGATGAGGCTGTGCGCTATGCGAACCAACAGAATTGGATTTACGATCCGGCCACTTTCACTAATTTGTTAGACAAGATCGAGACCCTACAAGCACATTTGGGTAAGCCACAGGCTAAGAATGATTTCAATATGCTTGAGAATTACGTTCATGCGCAATCAGGTAAAACGATCGATATGCAATTCGCAGCATCTATCATCAACGCGATTTCTTTTCTAAAAAATGGTAGAGAGATTGTAAAAGCTCAATAGCACTATGAACTGGTACTGAAAAGGCGCTATAGTCTAGACAAAATATTTAGCCAACCACCGAGTTAATCGTTCAAAGCTCGGTGGTTGGTTGTTTGTCCAATAAATTGATCAAACACGTCGGATTGTTGATAAGAAGACCGCAAAATTTCAGGAGCACTTCTTCCGCTTAGTATTCGATCCAATAGGATCATTTCCAGCATCGAAAGCTTTATATCAGTGACATCATGCCTTTTGCTCTTCGACTGGATGTAATGAGTAACACAGAGTGAACATTACGTTGCTTCGTGTTCACAACCTCAAAAATCCGACAACACAAGGGAAGATTTGGAAGATTTGATCTCCATTGGGACGATTGGACTGATCAAAGCTATCGAGTCCTTCTCCCCGAACAAGGGCACGAAGTTGGCGACTTTTGCGGCACGTTGTATCGAGAACGAGATATTGATGCATCTGCGATCATTGAAGAAAACGCGGAAAGATGTGTCCTTGCATGACCCGATCGGAACGGACAAAGAGGGGAATGAAATTACTTTAATTGACATCCTCGGTAGCGAGGCGGACGATGTGGTGGATGCGGTGCAATTGAAAATCGAGAAGAGCAAAATCTATCGGAATCTGGAGATATTGGACGACCGGGAGAAGGAAGTTGGGTTGGACGGTTTGGCTTGGAGCTTGGCGGCGAGGAGCGGACGCAGCGGGAGATTGCGAAGGAGCTGGGGATTTCGCGTTCGTATGTATCGCGTATTGAGAAGCGGGCGTTGATGAAGCTTTATCATGAATTTTATAAGGCGAAGCGGTAAAAGAATTGAATTCAGTTGAATTGAATCGCAATCTTCATTCATTTGGCATCAAATAATGGAGACGAGGACAATGACAGCCTTAATTCAGATTGAGCATGTTAGTAAGTTTTACTATATGGGCGGGGAGACAATCCGCGCCCTAGATGACATTTCGTTGGACATCACCCAAGGTGAATTTGTCGCCATTATGGGACCTTCGGGTTCCGGAAAGTCCACGCTGATGAACATCATCGGCTGTTTGGACGTTTCGGACGAAGGCCTGTATGTGCTCGATGGGAAGCAGATTCACTCGCTGAAGGATTCACAGTTGGCCGAGATTCGGAATCGGAAGATCGGGTTTGTTTTTCAGAATTTTAATCTGCTGCCGAGATTAAACGCTTATGAGAATGTGGAGTTACCTTTGATTTATCGGGGATTATCGAGAAAACAGCGAGAGCCGTAAGTTTTACAGGCACTGGAAGCGGTGGATTTGTTGGATCGAAAGAAGCACATTCCTTCGGAGCTATCTGGCGGACAACAACAACGTGTCGCAATTGCACGGACGTTGGCGGGCGATCCGACGATTATTTTGGCGGATGAACCTACAGGAGCATTGGACTCGAAAACAGGCGCGGAGATTATGGATATTTTCAGGCGGTTGAATGAGCAGGGGAGGACGATTATTGTGATTACGCATGACCGGCAGGTTGCGGAGACGGCGAAGCGGGTTGTGAGGTTTCGGGATGGGCGGTTGTTGCATTGAGTTTGGAATGAAAAAATATTGGGTATTATGAGCAAATGTAGGTAATGGTGAAAGTAATCTTGATCAATTATTTGGTTAGAGGCCAATTAAATATCAAATTTCGTTCTTACTCTGTAAAACCCGTGCAAAATTGCGCGGGTTTATTTTTAATGTATATTGGTAGTTAAAATATAATTGCAAAGCAGCTCAATAAAATAAAAGAATTCATATCCATGGAAGTTACTATTTCGGGGTCCTGCTCTCTGATTTTGGAGATTTGCGGGATTGCGGGTAGGATGTGGGAGTGTCGGACATTTTTCAGCTAGGCGATCGATATGTGCTTATGTTTTCCCGAATGGAAATGGGTGAAAAAAGCGAGTTATTTAACGGGTTCATTAGACTATACAACCGGGAAATTTACTGGGGGTTATTGGTGGAGTACGGGTTATGGACAACGTGCCTACTACTCTACAATAGGAGATTTTTTTTGCTTCCACCATGTAAAACGCACATACTTTACAAATATAGCTAATTATGGACTGATAATTTTTAGTGTTTATATTTGTCCTAAATCCAGCAAAAGTAAAAGTATTTGAGGAACTACCTTGATTTGATATGATATATCCCATTCTCCTCGAAAGGGAATCCGTTTAAAACATGTCGGATATAATTAATGCATCCTTCATTTCGCTTTTAGAGTGTTTATTGTCGCTGAGACCGATAGCTGAATAAAGACACCGCGGCAGCCTCTATGACAGACTAGGACTTGGTGCTGCGTATGGTGCAAGATAAGTGCCCACGCCGATCGGTCGTATTAACCGATTTTATATGAAATCTAAATGGGGGTTCGGCACTATTCGGTTAGAGGCCAGGTATAGCTTGAAACATTTCTACGGACTGATTTTTTTATCAAAGACCGAATCTTATAACAGCTGAGGATCCCTTTACAGATATTGGCGAAAGAAATCACAATGCTAAGAGGTTAGAATAATAGTAAGGTGATTTTAAATAAAAGGAGTATTTTTGTGAAAAGCATTCAAAGCCGTTTATTGATCATGCTGCTTGTTTTTATTATCCTACCGTATTTTTTGTCCATGCTATTGATTTATAGGCAAACGAAAGAGAATGTGGAACGGCATGAGCTTGAGAACAGCCGCGAACAAATTGGGCAGGCGTCCGAAGACCTGGAGCAATACTTTGATGATATCGTTAATCTCCCGTATATTTTATACCGAAATCCTGACTTGTTCATGATTTTCGAAAAAGGCTTCGAAGGATCCCTTTATTTCAATCAGCTTGAAATCTATAAAGGCATGACAACCTTTTATCTGATGAGAAACGAAATTAGGCAGGTTCGGTTATACATTGAGGAAGGAAAAAACTCGTTTACGGTTTATAATGCGATGATAAGTTCCCGTAAGCGGCAGCCGGATTTATTGAAACAAGCCTCTATTCAGAAGCTAATAAACTCTGATTCGAACTTTCTAATCGAACCGCCACATCAGATTGAAAATTATAACAATACAGCAATTATGCCCCCATCCGACAAAACGATGGTATTGACGATTCACCACAAAATCTTGGATGCCCTTTCGAAAGAATTTCTCGGCATCATCACGATAGACATCGATTTGGATAAATTTTCTCGCATATCTAATCATTTTCTTCAAAAAAATAAAGAATCCGTATTGCTGTCCGATTCGGACGGTTATGTCATCTATGCAAGCGATGAAGCCATGATAGGGAAGGCTGTTCCGGCAGAATTACAAAAGAAAATCAATCAGTCGGCTGCAGGCGCACAGTTTTCGAATGGCGATATTATCTTTTCCAAAACGTTGTCGGAACCGTTAAATCAATGGCACTTTGTTAAGATAACCTCAAGCAAATTCTTATTTAATGATGTGAGGAAAACCGCCTACAAGAACATTATAGTCGGTGTAATCGTGGGAATTCTGGGCTTAATCATGATAGCCATCATATCATATAAGATTACTCGTCCGATCAAGCTGCTTAGCCGGAAAGTACTGAGCATTGAAGGCGGGAACATGAATGCTCCGTTTGACGATAAGAGGGAAGATGAAATCGGCAATCTGGAGAGGCATATCAAGGAAATGATGAACCGGATTAATCGTCACATCGACCGTGAGTACAAGCTGGAGATTGAGAACAGGAAGAATCAGCACAGAGCGCTAAAGTCGCAGATTAATCCTCACTTTTTATACAACTCCCTTCAATCCATTGGTGCGGTTGCCCTATTCACCGAATCTCCGAAAGTATACCAATTGGTAGTCTCCTTATCCAAAATGATGCGGTACTCTATTCGTGTGGATCAAAAGGCCACAGTTCGAAGTGAAGTAGATTATGTAAGAGCGTATTTGAACCTTCAAGAGGAGCGTTTTCAAACCGATTTTAGCTATTCCATCGACATCCCCAAGGACATTCTTGATATTTCAGTTCCGAGTATGATTTTGCAGCCACTCGTTGAAAACTTCTTTAAACATTGTTATGAAGAGGGATACGAACAAGCCCACTTGCGTATTTACGGTGAAATACGAGCAGAATATTTGAATCTGGTTGTAGAAAATAACGGCCGCAGTATGACGGATGATGAGCTGACGGCATTAAAAAATAAAATCTACGCGCCGGTATGCGAAGAAAACAACTCGCCCCAGCATATCGGTTTGAAAAATATTCATGATCGCTTGGTTCTTAATTATGATCCGACAGCGGGAATCCTACTTGATTCTTTGCAGGGACAAGGGTTTTCCGTTCAGCTGATGATTCCACTCTACCTTAAGGAGGAATGAGGTAATGAAAGCTCTTATCGTGGATGATGAGTCTAATGTAAGGAAAATTATTCGTTTTATGGGACAGTGGCAGAAACATGGGATTACCGACATTTTGGAAGCCAGAAATGGTGAAGAGGCAAAGGCGTTAATTGATCTGGAAAGTCCGGAAATCATCATGACAGACGTGAAAATGCCCAAAAAGAACGGGATTGAGTTGATGGAGTGGTTGGATGCCAATTCCTACCCGGGAAAAGTGATATTGATTACAGGGTTTGATGACTATTCCTTCATGCGTAAAGCGATTAAGCACGGCAGCTTCGATTATTTGTTGAAGCCTATCGAGAATGAAATGCTAAATGAAACACTCGCGGGAGCGGTAGAATCCTGGAAAAAAGAAGAGGAAGAACGCAGCATTGTAGAGCCGGGCGTCTATGAAGAGGCTAAGAAGCTTCGCTTAAACAAGGGGGTTACCGCGGCATGTAACGGGGAAGTTTTTGATTCCGACGAAATTGCCTTGTCGCTTCCGCAAGCGGACGCATACGATCTTACCTTGATTTATTTTTACCAAACCCATCATTCGGAGCCCTACCTCCAGCATTTGACGGATGAGCTGGTTACTCGGGAGTGGGGGAATGCCTATGCTCTTCAGAACGACCCTAATGTCTGTGTGATACTTTCTGTTCACGGTCAATTTTTCCCGGTAGAGGAATGGATTACCCAGCATATTGATATTCCCGTTCGTCTAGTTAGCGGCCTCCCACTGACATCGCTTAATGAGCTCCCGCAATCTTTTCAATCTGCGCAAAGGGCAATGGCTGAGCAAAATTTCAGAGCCATACACCGTTTGACGGATTTGGATGATGCCAGGCGCATGCATGATATTGTTGCTTTTGTAAATGAACATTATATGCAAGAGTTAAGTTTGGACAAACTTTCAAACCGTTTCTTCCTGAGCCGCGAACATATCTCGCGACGATTTAAGCAAGAAAACGGGATGACCCTCTCCAACTACATTATTCAGCTAAGAATAAAACAAGCTAAACAGTGGTTAAGCCAAACAGACGAGAAAATGTACTCGATTGCATTAAAGCTCGGGTACCAGGATGAAACTTACTTTTCGAAATTGTTTAAACGAATTGTTGGCATGACGCCTCTTGAATATCGGAATAAGGAGGGAAACCGGGAAATAACGGAATTGGGATTACTTCATTAAAGTTGTAAATGAAACGAGGGGGTATCATGATAATCAAGGTTTTTCAATGTGCTTTAGCCGGGTTGCTAACCCTAGCGCTTTCTTCTTGCTGGGCGGACAATCGTTCGGTGAAGGAAATAGATACAATCAGTGCTGATCAGAAAATCACTTTAGAGGTACTGAATCCCAAAGTAGAAATTTCCACGGAGTTTGAGCAGATGGTAAAGGAATACGAGAAAGAAAATCCGAATGTTAAGATGAATATTTTAACCTTTGGCGGAGGGGCAAATTACCTTGCCGAATTGAAAGCAAGATTTGCAGCAAATAAAGGTCCCGATATCTTCCCTAACGGCGGTTACGAAGAAGCGAAGTCATGGAAAAGGTATTTGGAGGATTTGTCCGATCAGCCATGGGTGAAAAATGTGGTTGATGAGGCCCTTAAGCCGATGAAGATGGACGGGAAAATTTACGGGATGCCTATAAATTTGGAAGGCTACGGCTTTATTTATAATAAGGATTTATTCGCTAAAGCCGGTATCCACACCCTGCCAAAAACGCTTACCGAATTAAAGGAAGCGGCGGAAAAGCTACATTCCACTGGTATTACCCCCTTTGCAGTCGGTTATTCAGATAGTTGGTTTTTCATTCTCATGATGAATATTGCTTTTGCCCAGCAGGACGACCCGGACGCTTTTATTCAAGCTTTGAACGAAGGGACGCAAACCATCGTAGGGAACAAAAAGTTCGAAGATCTGACTCGAATGCTGGATTTGACCGTTCAATACGGCAATAAAGATTTTCTGACGACCGACTATAATACCGAAGTCTCTTTGTTTGCAACCGGCCAAGCGGCGATCCTTAAACAAGGGAATTGGGCTCAATCTAAGATTGATCAAATAACGCCGAATATGAATATCGGTTTCTTACCTATTCCTATAAATGATGATGCCAGAAACGATGCCTTGGCGGTGGGCGTATCCAATAACTGGGTCGTAAATAAAGAATCTTCGCCGGAGAAAAAGAAAGAAGCAAAGAAATTCTTGAACTGGATGGTTTCGTCGGAACAAGGCAAAACGTTTATGAAGGAACAATTCCATTTTATTTCTGCGTTTAATAATATAGAGACGGACCGTTCGGGACCGCTCGTGGACGATATTATTCGTTACTCAAAGGAGAAGAAAACGTTGTCCTGGAACTGGTTTAAATTTCCTTCGAGGGCTAGAGAAGAGTTCGGCTATGCTATGCAAGCTTATGTAGGCAAACAGCTTAACCGCGACCAATTGCTTCAGGAGTTCCAAAAATCCTGGAATAAGGCTGAACAGAAATAATTGGTTGGCACACATATTAGATAAATAACCCTTTCGCCTCTGATGCTTAGTATCAAGGCGGTAAGGGTTATTTTGTGCTTGTAAAGCTCGTCTAGTTGAATCAATATAAGCCTGCAAATCTATCAATGTACGACATGTTCATAACTTTCCCTTTGCCTTAAACTTTAAATTGTGGAGAGAAAAAAACAAAAGTAGATAAGGAGTTGTTAGATTATGAACATCAAAAAATTGGTTAAACGAGCAACAACAGTAAGTTTGACGACAGCCATGCTGGTAGGAGGTGGTGCTCAAGCATTTGCGAAAGAGAAAGACACTATGGATTACAATGAAAATTATGGTTTTTCCCATATTACACGTTCTGACATGCTGAAAATACCTGAACAACAAAAGAGTGCACAATTTCAAGCGCCTCATTTCGATGCATCAACAATAAAAAATCTTTCTTCGGCAAAAGGTTATGATGAGCAGGGCAACTTGATCGATATCGATGTTTGGGATAGCTGGCCGCTGCAAAATGCTGATGGAACAGTAGCAAATTATAATGGCTACAATATCGTTTTTGCTTTAGCAGGAGACCCTAAAAGAGGATGGGACACCTTTGTCTACATGTTTTATCAAAAAGTAGGTGATACTTCCATTGATAGCTGGAAAAATGCTGGCAGAGTATTTAAGGATAGCGATAAATTCGTTCCTAACGATCCTTTTCTCAAATATCAAGCAGAAGAATGGTCAGGCTCCGCAACCTTAACATCGGATGGAAAAGTTCGCTTATTCTATACAGATCGTCAGGGTTGGGACCCCAATCACGGGTTCTATGGTAAACAAACTTTAACAACGGCCCAAGTCAATGTATCTCAACCAGATAAAAGTACGCTGAAAATTGATGGCGTTCAGGATCTGAAATCGATTTTTGATGGCGGAGACGGCAAAATCTATCAAAACGTTATGCAAGGAATCGAAGCGGAAAACTATTCAGATAATCATACATTAAGAGATCCTCACTATGTGGAAGACAATGGTCATAAATACCTTGTTTTCGAAGCCAACACAGGAACGGAAGTTGGTTACCAAGGAGAGGCATCACTCTTCAATAAAGCTTTCTACGGTGGAAAGAAGCAATTCTTCCAAGATGAAAAAAATAAATTGCTGCAAGGTCCTAAAAAACGTGCTGCTGAGTTAGCAAATGGTGCATTGGGTATTATTGAATTGAACGATGATTATACGTTGAAAAAAGTCATGAAACCGTTAATTGCATCGAACACTGTAACAGATGAAATCGAACGTGCCAACGTATTTAAAATGAATGGCAAATGGTATTTGTTCACAGATTCCAGGGGTTCCAAAATGACGATTGATGGAATCGGGGCGAATGATGTATACATGTTAGGTTATGTGTCCGATTCCTTAACTGGAACATACAAACCGTTAAATGACAGCGGACTTGTATTAAACATGAATCTTGATCCTAAAGATCTTACCTGGACTTATTCTCACTTTGCAGTACCGCAAGCTGATGGTAAAAATGTGGTTATCACAAGCTACATGACAAACAGAGGTTTATTTGCAGACCACAAATCTACTTTTGCTCCGAGTTTCTTGCTGAACATTAGTGGTTCAAAAACTTCGGTTGTGGGTGATAGTATCCTAGCACAAGGGCAATTAACGACTGATACAAAGTAGCTTAACAAAAAATAACGTAAACATCCTAAATAAAGCAAAGAAAATGCCGATGTAAATCGGCATTTTCTTTTTTACAAAAAGGAATAAACAGCAGCACAGCGAGGAGGTATCAGCTTGAACGATACAACAAATCATAAGAAAGCAGTAAAACGAATAGGTGTAGTTATGATTTGTTTCATTATTTTGATGACGATAGGGTTAGTGGTTCATTATTCAGAAAGCAATAAGAAGAACGAAATCATCGATTCAGTTATACCAACGTATCGAGCTAGCTATCATTTCACTACGCCCGACAAATGGAAAAACGACCCTCAGCGGCCGATATATTTCGATGGAAAGTATCATTACTATTATCTCTATAATCATGATTATCCGACTGGAAATGGAACCGAATGGCGGCATGCGACATCAACGGATTTGGTGCATTGGAAGGATGAAGGGGTGGCGATTCCTAAATATACGAATAAAAATGGTGATCCATGGTCGGGATCAGTCGTCGTGGATGATACCAATTCAGCAGGCTTTGGAAAAGGTGCTCTTGTGGCGATAGTCACACAGCCGTCTGCAGAAGGCGGGAAGCAGGAACAATATCTTTGGTACAGTACAGACAAAGGAAAAACGTTTACTTCTTATCGTGACAATCCCATTATTTCAAATCCTGGTACTAAAGATTTTAGAGACCCGAAAATCATCTGGGATCATCAGATTAATAAGTGGGTGATGGCAATGGCGGAAGGGACGAAAATTGGTTTTTATGAGTCTCCGAATTTAAAAGATTGGCAATATACGGGTGGTTTTATGACGCAAAATATCGGCATTGTGGAGTGTTCTGATCTTTATTTGATGCGTGCGAATGACGGGATCTATAAATGGATTCTTGGTGTCAGCGCAAATGGTAAGTCGGAAGGTCAACCAAACACTTATGCCTATTGGACTGGACACTTTAATGGCAAGGAATTTATTCCTGATCAAAGTGACCCTCAGTGGTTAGATTACGGCTTTGATTGGTATGGTGCTGTCACGTTTGAAGAAGGGAAAGACAGCGATAAATACAATCATCGGTATGCTTTAGCTTGGATGAATAATTGGGATTATCCTCATAGTACGCCAACGCTTCAAGAAGGGTTTAACGGGACAGATTCGATTGTTCGTCAAATTAACTTAACACATGATGGCGATACGTATCGTTTGGTTTCACAACCCATTGAAGCATTGAATCAATTGACAATTACAACGGATTCGTTGAAACAAATAGTGGTTAATGGCTCTAAAACTCTTCCTATAACGGGTGATGCTTACCAGCTTGAGACAGATATATCGTGGTCAGAGATCAAGAATGTCGGATTAAGACTTCGAGAATCAACAGACAAAAACCGTCATGTAGATGTAGGTGTTTTTGCAGAGGGAAGGTACTCTTATGTCAACAGAGCTTTTACAGGTCAGCCTGACCTGAGTGGTAAATATGTTGAAAGCAGGGCCCCCTTTGATGTGAGTAAGAAGCACGTTCACTTAAAAATTTTCGTCGATAAAACAAGCATTGAAGTCTTTATGGAAGATGGAACCATCGTTTTTTCCAA
The DNA here is from genome assembly GCF_964253335.1 of Paenibacillus sp. LjRoot56. Taxonomy (NCBI): domain Bacteria; kingdom Bacillati; phylum Bacillota; class Bacilli; order Caryophanales; family Paenibacillaceae; genus Paenibacillus; species Paenibacillus sp. LjRoot56. Next base: position 138,859 of record NZ_CAXURV020000008.1, on the reverse strand, counting down.
TGAAATTTTCCCGGAATTAAACGAGCAAGGAATTACCCTTTTTTCTGAAGGAGGCACCGCGATCTTTAATAATGTTGTAATCAAGCACTTCAACTAGCCAAAGAAGGTTATCTCATTAAGGGCTGCGTAAATCGCGGTTACGGGTATCTTTGTATGTTTATGGCGGTTCGATGAAGGTATAACTCTTGGAACCTAAGGCGAAAATGAATGGTATTATATGGCATACTTGGTGAGGCTATCGGATGAACAGACTTTTACAGCGATTTGCCCGGAAATATAATGAGGGCTCACAACAGGATACTCAAGCAAAAAGCAAACAAATCGAACCCCTTTCCAATAGCTTACAGAAAAATATCAAGAATTTATCTGCGTTAACCGGTAACAGCTCAGATGTTGTCATCCGTACATTTCAAGGGGCTAATAGTTTACCTATGGCTATTGTGTATATAAGCGGTTTAACCGATACTGTGGTCATTAACGATCACATCATGAATCCGATCATGTCCGATGCAGAAGTAAATGAAGCTCAACAGAGAAATTCATACGATTCTTTGACGGTTATTAAAGACCAAATTCTTACTGTTAGTTCCACAAAAACGGTGAGTAATATAGATGAACTCATGTCTTCTTTATACAGCGGATCTACCGTTATTCTCGCTGAGGGTTGGGATCAAGGCATTTCCGCAAGTTCAGCTAAATGGATGCAAAGGGGGGTAGAGGAACCCTCGTCTCAATCTGTTATTCGCGGACCCAAAGATGGATTCACCGAGGATATCAGCACGAATATAGCATTACTCCGGCGCAGAATCAAAAGTCCGAATCTATGGAAAATCGACAGGCGAATCGGAACGGTGACCCAAACAGACGTTAGTGTTATGTATCTGAAAGGGACCGCCAATGATTTAGTCGTGAATGAAGTGCTTCAAAGACTGGATCGCATCGAAATAGACGGCATACTGGAAAGTGGCTATTTGGAAGAATTTATTCAGGATCAAACCTTTACCCCGTTTCCAACAATTATTAACACGGAACGTCCCGACACGGTTGCGGGTTCTATCTTGGATGGGCAGGTTGCTGTTCTGGTGGATGGAACACCCTTTGTTCTAGTGCTGCCGATCACCTTTCTCAAGTTCTTTATGGCCAGCGAAGACTATTATCAAAGATTCGATATTTCTTCAGTTTTGCGAATTTTGCGCTTCGTTGCGTTTACCACTTCTATGATACTGCCCTCCTTATATATTGCAATTACGACTTTTCATCAAGAAATGTTACCGACAACTCTCTTGGTCAGTCTTGCTGCACAAAGGGAAGGAATCCCTTTTCCAGCATTCTTTGAAGCTTTATTGATGGAGTTAACATTTGAGGTGTTAAGGGAAGCAGGGGTTCGAATGCCTAGAGCCATCGGTTCTGCAATTTCCATCGTTGGAGCTCTTGTTTTGGGACAGGCAGCAGTTGAAGCTGGGCTAGTCTCGGCAGCCATGGTGATCGTGGTAGCCTTTACGGCGATCTCCAGCTTCGTCGTTCCGGCTTTTAATATCTCAATTGCCGCTCGATTGATTCGGTTTATACTGATGGTTCTTGCCGGAGTTTTAGGATTGTTCGGGATTATGTCGGGGCTTTTTTTTCTATTGCTCCATATGTTGTCTCTACGCTCTTTCGGAGTTCCTTACATGGCACCCATAGCACCTTTTATACCAAGCAATTTAAAAGATACGGTGATCAGGGTGCCTTGGTGGATGATGGTAACCAGACCGCGTCTATTCGCTAAGAATAATTATGTGCGCCAAAAAGTTAACTTACATCCGGAGCCCTCCGATAAGGAGAAAGAAAAGTAATTGTATTCATACGGGTAGGGAGACGGACATCAAGGGGGATTAGGAAGTGAAACGATGGATAATCCTGCTGTTGATCACCTTTATGCTAGTCGTTAATAGTGGTTGTTCGAACCATATCGAACTAAACAAATTGGGGATTATCAGCGCAATAGCCTTTGATTTAGATGAAAGTAATCAATGGGTATTGACCTTTCAAATTATCATACCGAAGTCAATTCAGAGTAAGTCCGGCGGAGGCAACTCCCAATCTCCGGTTACTGTCTTTTCATCGAAGGGGAAGACCATACAGGAGGCCATTCAAAAGAGTGATTTAGAGGCTCCTCGTCACCTCTTTTTTTCCCATACTCGGGTCATTATTATCAGCCAACGTGTTGCTAAATATGGTGTCAATCAAATATTAGACGCGTACTTGAGAAGTTACGAATCAAGGGAAAATACGAATGTTCTCCTTTCTGATGCAGACGCAAAGAATGTACTTGAGATCCTTACTCCTTTAGAATCCATTCCCGGAAACGCGATTTCCAATTTGTTAAGTGAACAAGCAGACCGATTAACCAACCTAGTCCCATCTAAAATGCACGAACTCATGTCCACAATGACAAATCCTACCGCTAGCTCTACTGTGCCGGAAATCAAAATCACAGGTCAGCGAGAGGGACAAAATTCTTTAGACGCACTCAAAGAAACGCGTAAATCCACCGTATTGAAATTGGATAGAGTCGGTGTATTTAAGGAAGATAAATTTGCAGGTTGGTTAAGCCGGAATGAAAGCATCGGAATCCCTTGGATAACGAATCAGATAAAGAAAATGACTATCGTTTTTTCTTGTGAAGGGGAGACCCTCAGCGAACAGCTATCCTCCTTTTTGGTTCAAAAATCCCGCACCAACTTAACACCGAACATTTCGGGCGGTAACTTGTTCATGTCCGTAGATATTGAAGCCAAAGGAAATCTAAATGAAACGGCATGTAATCTGAAACTGAAAGAGCCTAACACCTTACATAAACTCGAGACATATATCCAGGAACAAATAAAAAATGATGTGGAAGACTCCTTCCAAGCCGCGAAAAAGATGAAAGCGGACATACTGGGCTTCGGTGACAAATTCCACAAGTCTTACCCGCAAAACTGGAAAGAACTGAGTAAAAACTGGGAGAAAGAGTTTGCTGATATCAGCTTGGACGTTAAAGTTCACGTAACGATTCAAAGAACCGGAATGATTAATGACTCCTTTTCCAAATTATCCAAAAAAAAAGAATGAGAAAGGAGGCTTCGTATGGAGCGGATCAGTAAATATCAGTTAGGTGCGATGATTATCTTATTTCAAATTGGAAGCACGCCATTATTTGAATTAGGAATCAAAACCGGTCAAGACGCCTGGTTGGTGGTAGTAATTAGCATGCTGCTAGGATTACTGCTGCTTTTTCTTTTTTTGGCGATCCAATGTAGGGAACCTGAAAAAAATTTAAGTCAGATATTGATTACATATTTCGGTTCAATTGTCGGAAAAACCGTCGTATTCCTCTATGCCCTAATGTTTGCTTACGAAGCCATGCGAAATGTACGGGACTTTGGTGATCTTACGCTCTTGACTATTCTTCCTAAGGGCCCTATTTCAATCATTATGCTGATAATGGTGACTTTATCGATTTATGCGATATACAAGGGTATAGAAGTTTTCTTCCGTTTAGCCGAATATATTGTAGTGGGTGTGCTGACTTTTTATTTAATTTTACTTATTATGCACTTTGTATCGGGTGTTGCTCATTTTAATTATCTTCTACCGATGATGGAAAAAGGCATCCAACCTATATTAAAAGAAAGTATAGCTGAATCCGTCTGGTTTCCATTTGGTCAAATGGTGATTTTTCTCGTGTTCTGGAGTTATTTAAACGAGAAGAAAGAGATGACAAAAACGACGATTCGATCTTTTTTTGTTTCCGGGCTTGTTATCACTCTCTGTAACATAATGAATCTGATCGTTCTAGGTCCGCAATTAGTTAACATAAGTACAGTACCTTTACTACAGTCGGTACAACTGATTCAGATCGCAGAAGTATTTGAGCGTTTTGATGCACTGGTTATCTTACTTTTTTACGCAGGGATATTAATCAAATCGACATTATGGTTTTTGGCCTCCGTACTTGGGTTATCTCAAATGTTTCATACGGACTATCGAAGGTTTGCGCTTCCTGTCGGTGGTCTTATTTATATAACAGCTCTTCTGCCCACAAGTTGGCAGTCGCATTTAGAGATTGGGAGAATCGTGGCGAATCAATTTATGGTCAACAAGATTTTCATTGGAATCATACCGTCCATTCTTTTTCTCGTTATGTTAATGAAAGGCCGAGGAAACAAACCGCTATAAATCCCTGTAAAAAACATTGACAACTTAAATAAAGGGAACCTATAATTGAGAAAGCGGTTGCGTAAACGTTTTTATGAGAAATGAGGGCAATTATTATGCGTTCCGGTATTAAGCAGGTAGCCGAACATGCTGGTGTTTCAATAGCATCTGTGTCTCATGTTATTAATAACACCCGCTATGTATCGGATGAAGTTAAGCGCAAGGTTTACCAAGCGATGGAAGAGCTTGATTACCGTCCCAATTCAGCGGCCAGAAGTTTGCGCAGCCAGAAATCTAACACTATCGGCCTTATTGTGCCGGTACTTCCCTCGGATACCTCTAATTTCTTCTTTATGATGGTAGCGCAGGGGATTCAGTATACATTGAAGCAGCACGGGTATCATTTACTGCTGAGCAACAATACAACGGAACAAATTGAAGATGAACAAGAACAGATTAAATTGTTTAATTCCAAGATGATTGACGGTTTGTTCATTGCTTCTATTGCTGAAGATGTCAGTTATTTAACCGATATCGTACGTTCGAATTATCCTGTCGTGTTTATCGACCGTAAACCTACCGGTTATAATGGGGATAGTGTACTGGCTGACGGCATCGGAGGCGCTTATGAGGCAGTCCAAACCCTTATCATAAAAGGCCACCGTCGAATAGGGATGCTAACCGGGGAACTTGGTATTACAACGAGCAATGAGCGCTATGAGGGATATAAAAAAGCATTAGCAGATCACGACATTCCATTTGATTCTTCCATTGTGAGGATAGCGGAATCCAATCTTGAGAGCGGTTACGAGAGTATGAAAGATCTGCTTGCGGAGCAGGAAATAACTGCGCTGTTCATTGCTAATAATGTGTTAACAATGGGCGCCATGAAATACATGCAAGAAAGACGGATTCAAATCCCGGCCGAACTGGCCATTATTGGCTTTGACGATTACGATTGGACTCAGATTACTACCCCGCCGTTGTCGGTTATCCGGCAGCCTTCTTATGAGATTGGTGTGAAGTCGGCAGAGATCATGTTAGAGCGGATTGAGAACCCAGGTTCGATTGGCAAAGAATACAGACTGCCAACTGCGTTAATCCTGCGAGGCTCTTGTTAAAAGCTGATCCGGCTTTTTTTTGACTATTAGAAAAACGTTTACGTAAACGATTTCCCGAGAAAAAGAAAGGGGTTGCACCATTTAAAATGAGCACATTCAAAGAACCTCTCAAACAGATCAAAGCCAACTACGAGCTGTATCTTCTCATTTTGCCAACTGTGATTTATTTCATTATTTTTAAATATTGGCCGATGTACGGGGTCCAAATCGCATTTAAGGATTTCATCGCTTCCAAGGGATTCTGGGGAAGTCCCTGGGTAGGATTGACGCATTTTCAACGGTTCTTCGATTCTTTTAACTTCTGGACGGTCATTAAGAATACGTTAGGACTTAGTCTTTTCTCGTTAGTGGTTTCATTCCCAGTACCGATTCTTATTGCACTGATGCTTAATCAGCTGCTCCACGAAAGGTATAAACGTTTTATTCAAACGGTCATTTATGCTCCTTATTTCATCTCTACCGTAGTGCTTGTTGGTATGATGTATGTTTTCTTATCGCCTGGAAGCGGGCTCATCAATCACATTATTCAACTGTTTGGCGTTGAGCCAATCTACTTTTTATCTAAGGCACAATGGTTTAAAAGCCTGTATGTCTTCTCTGGCGTCTGGCAAGAAACAGGATTTGCCTCGGTTATCTATTTAGCAGCATTAGCCGGTATCGATCCGCATCTTCATGAAGCGGCGGTCGTGGACGGAGCAACGAAATGGCACCGGATTTGGCATATTGATATCCCGGGGATTCAGCCGACAATTCTCATTTTGTTCATATTGGCGATCGGGAATCTCATGAATGTTGGATTTGAAAAAGCGTTTCTCATGCAAAATGATCTAAACGCCAGTTCATCTGAGATTATCGCTACGTATGTGTACAAAATTGGTCTGCAGCGAGCGGAATACAGCTTCTCCGCAGCAGTTGGTTTGTTCAATTCCTTGATTAATTTCGTCCTTCTGGTCTCCGTTAACCGTTTGGTCAAAAAAATAAACGGCAGTGGGCTATTTTAAAAGAGAGGAGGCATTCACCTTATGATTACAGCAAAAAGCACTGCTGATAAATGGTTCGACGCTTTAAACATTCTAGTATTGAGTGGCTTTGCGCTGCTCATATTGTATCCGCTATATTTCGTAGTTATAGCTTCCGTCAGTGAGCCCGATCATATTTATGCCGGCCAAGTGTGGATTTGGCCCAAAGGTTTTACGCTTGAAGGTTACAGCAGAATTTTATCGGATCCCCAGATCTGGACAGGATATGGAAATTCTATTATCTATGCAGCCGCAAGCGCGCTGATCAGTGTTGCTCTAACGATAGGAGCCGCATATCCGCTTTCTCGTAAGGATTTTTATGGGCGTAATGTGTTTATGCTGTTTTTTGTATTTACGATGTTTTTCTCTGGCGGCTTAATTCCTACCTATTTGTTAGTCAAAAAGCTGGGTATGGTGGATACGATTTGGTCAGTCATTTTGCCATCAGCCGTGGATGCATTCGGAATTATTATTGCCCGGACGTTCTTCCAATCCACCATACCGGATGAACTTAGGGAAGCGGCATTCATGGATGGCTGCAAGAATACACGATTTCTTTGGAGTATAGTTATTCCTTTATCCAAACCGATCATTGCTGTGCTAGTGCTGTTTGCGGTTGTTCGGCAGTGGAACGGATTCTTTGATGCATTAATTTATTTGGAAAATGAAAAACTGTATCCTCTTCAGCTAGTTTTGCGTAATATTCTGGTCCAAAGCCAGCCAATCGGCGACATGGTGTCAGATATTGACTCACTTTTAGCTAAACAAAGGGTTTCGGAACTAATTAAATATGGGGTTATTCTCATTGCAGCAGGACCATTGCTCATTTTATACCCATTCTTGCAGCGCTACTTCGTTAAAGGTGTTCTAATTGGATCTGTAAAAGGTTAGAGATGCGAAGGCAAGCATTAGAGGAGGTGGTGGCGGTCTTGCGGTGATATTAAAAGAGTGCATCTAAGGATCAGTCATAAATCTTAACGGTTACATATAAAGAGGAGGGTATCGAGAATGAAGAAAAAATTAACGACAATAACGATGGTGACGATGAGTTTGAGTCTGGTGCTGGCAGCATGCAGTGACAAAACGCCTGAGGTAAAAGATACGGTAGCCCCGCAAAACAGCGAGAAAGCGGCAGCCAAGAACTTTAACGAAAGCGGTTACCCGATCGTAAAAGATAAAGTAACAGTGAAAATGGTATCGCCGAAAGCGCCGCTTGCACCGAATTACGGAGAGATGGAGATCTTCAAACGTCTGGAAGAACAGACCAACGTGCATGTGGAATGGGATAATGTGCCGGAAGCGAACTACAACGATAAGAAGAACATTTTGCTTGCCAGCTCCAACTTACCAGATGTCTTCTACGGCGCTCGATTCACAGATAACGATTTGATGAAATACAGCAAAGATGGCACGATTATTCCTCTGAATGACCTTATCGATAAGTATATGCCTAACGTGAAGAAGCTGTTTGAAAAAAGACCGGAGCTGAAAGCGTTCGTTACTGCCCCCGACGGGAAAATTTACTCCCTTCCTGTGGCGGAAGAGCTGGGCAAAGGGCAAGCTGGCATCGGTTCGAATCCGGATTTTCTCTTCTTGAACAAAGCATGGCTGGATAAGCTGAGTTTGAAGATGCCTGCGAGCATTGAAGAGCTGCACGATGTGCTTAGCGCTTTTAAAACGAAAGACCCTAATGGTAACGGTAAAGCCGATGAAGTGCCGATGTCTTTTATGAATACCTTCTGGACCGGCGATATCGGTTATTTATTCGGAGCTTTCGGAGTTCCTGACAAAACGTATCAGCCTGGCGATAACTCGTTTATTGAACACTTGAATGTGAAGGACGGCAAAGTGAATTATGCGGCAACCGATCCCAAATACAAAGAAGCAGTCTCCTATTTTCACAAATGGGTTGAAGAGGGCCTCATTGATAAAGATTCCTTTACTTTCAACAACAATCCGGCTCCTTACTTTGCAAAAGGAAAAACGAAGGATGTTACGCTAGGCTCCTACCTCTGGTGGGAAGAGACGGAAATTGTCGGACCGGACCGCGCCAAGGATTATGCGCTCGTACCGCCTTTCAAGGGCATGGTCGTGAAATATAATAATGGCTCTCCTTGGAGTCGTGGAGGTCCTGTCATCACGAAAGTGAACAAAAATCCTGAAATCACAGCAAGATGGCTAGATTTGCAATATGAGCCGAAGATGGCTGCGCAGCTTCATTGGGGACCGATTGGCGTTGCATTCGATGAAAAAGACGGCAAACTTATACAGAAACCACTTGATGCAGGGGTAGCCGCAGGAGAATTCCGTCAAAAGGTTGCGCCGAACATGACGGGTGTTATCTTGGCTGAGGATTTCCAAAACCTCGTCGCTCCCGAGCCTCGCGCATTGGATAGAATGAATCGTATCAAGGATACCTTCGTTCCTCAGATGGAAAAAGAAAATTACCCGAGTATTTTCTTTACACCGGAGGAGCTGGATAAAATCGGTAAAATTAAACCTGATCTTGCCAAGCTGACCAATGAAAAACGCTCCAAATGGTTGATGGAAGGCGGCGTAGAGAAGGAATGGGATTCTTACTTAACGACGCTAAAGAAAATGGGATTAGATGATTTGTTGAAAATCTATCAAGACGCATTGGACCGCTACAACAAAGCGTCCAAGTAATGAGAAATCAGGAGGTATCCAACCATGGAACCTATTGCCTATTGGTCCTTCGATGAGGGGCAGGGGTGTATAGCGCATGAGCGAAGTACGAGTAGTTGGGATCAAATTCATTATGCGCTTGCCAAAGGCCGGTTTCAGCCTCGGCAAGATCCGGTTTGGCGGAAAGGCATTCGCGGGTATGCCCTGTTATTTGATGGTTATTCAACATGGCTGCAGCGCTCAGTAGACCAAAGTCCAAGGTTGTCGAAATCGTTGACGATTACCACTTGGATAGCTCCACGCAGCTATGACTTCGGAGATGAGCAGCGCCTAGCAGCGATCGTGAATCAACATGACAGAGAACGCTGCGAGGGTTACGTATTTGGATTATCCCGTCATGGGTCTTGGTCACTCCAGCTTGCGTTAGGCGAAGAGTGGGTGGAGGTCTGGTGCTATGATCACCCGATCCCTAAGGGAGCGTGGTCCTTTGTCTCTGCTACGTACGAAGCTTTAACAGGTCTTATGAAGCTATATTTAAATGGTTGTAAGGTTGCCGAAAAGCAGCTTTCAAAGAAGGATATCGGGATTACTGCAAGTACGGAAGATTTGTTAATAGGACGAAATAATAAGGGGGTTATCTTAGCAGAAGCCTTTACTATGAATATGTTCGACGGATTGATGGATGAGCTTCGTCTCTATGATCTTGCGATGTCTGAGGAGGATATCGCAAGATCATACCGGGATTATTTAAGCGAACACGGCGGGGTTGTACCAGCTATTCCTTACGAACATCTGGCCATTCATAGAGCTAACTTTGCTCAGGATCGGCATCGTCCGCAGTACCATTTGACTTCACCGGGTCATTGGATGAATGAACCGCATGCGCCTATTTATTTCAATGGGCTCTATCACTTGTTCTACCAGTTCAATCCGAATGGCCCTTTCTGGCATTATATCCATTGGGGACATTGGGTGAGCGAGGATTTGGTTCATTGGCGAGATCTTCCGGTTGCTTTAGCGCCAGAGCCCGGTATAGATCCGGACGGGATCTGGTCAGGCAGTGCGGCGTATGATGAAAATGGATATCCGGCCTTATTTTATACAGCAGGGAATTACGCTTGTTCTCCAAATCAATCGGTAGGTCTGGCTTATACGACTTATCCGCAGGATGGGGATCTAGATTTGAAAAAATGGGTGAAACATTCTGAGCCAATTGTTGTTCAGAAGCCTGGAATAGGATACTTTGGTGAATTCCGGGATCCCTTTGTTTGGAAAGAAAATGATACATGGATTATGCTCGTCGGTACGGGAATTGAGGGGAAAGGCGGTACCGCGATGGTCTACCGCTCAGAGAACTTAACCGATTGGGAGTTAGAAGGTCCCCTGTATGTAAGCAATTACGAGCAATACCCCTACCTTGGGGTTGTATGGGAGCTTCCTGTACTGCTGCCGTTAAAGCGTGATGGCCAGGAAACAGGTAAACATATTTTGCTAATAAGCCCATGGGGGCCAGAATCTAAAGTAGAAGTGAATTATTGGATAGGAGAGTGGGATAGCAGCCGTTTCCGCTTTATCCCGGATCATGAAGAACCAAGGCTCATTGATGTAGGTGATTTCCATTTCACTGGCCCAAGCGGCATGGTTGATCCTGTAACAGGAAGATCGCTGCTGTTTACGATTGCTCAAGGTGAGCGAACACCAGAAATCGATTACGATTGTGGTTGGTCGCACGGTGCCGGCATGCCGATCAGTTTGACTATGCGGGAGGATGGGCAGCTCGGGATTGAACCTATCGAGGAGATGCGTCAACTCCGGGGCGCGCAGCTTCTGAACTTACAAAATGTTAGCTTGGATGAAGCGAATGAGTGCTTGCAGCACATACGGAATGATTCATTCGAGATCGAGCTAACCTTTGGTCCAGGAGCCGTGCACCAATATGGAATTTCGGTCAGACGAACACCGGATGGGGAAGAGGAGACGGTTCTATTCTATGATCAGGATCGCGAGCGGCTTGGCGTGAATCGTAATAAATCAACGTTAGATGTGCGTGAACGAACGACAGGCATTCAAGAGGGTTTGCTTGAACTCCATGGAGAACCACTGAATTTGCGGGTGTTTGTTGATCGTTCATTGATCGAGGCTTACGCTAACGGGCAAAAATGCTTAACGACACGCGCCTACCCATCTAGGCTGGACGCATTAGGTTTACTTTTGCATGGGGAGCGAGACATTCGAATCATATCCATGCAAATGTGGGAGATCAAACAGACATTTCAAGTGTCGGTGTAGAAAAAAAGGAAGAGCATATCGGGAGGTAGAGAGAGCGATGTATGATATCGTTGCATTAGGTGAGGTATTAATCGACTTCACACCAGCTGGGCAGTCAGATTTAGGATATGTTTTATTTGAGCGCAATCCAGGAGGCGCGCCAGCCAATGTGCTGGCTGCATTAGCCAAATGGGGCAAACGGACTGGCTTCATCAGTAAAGTAGGAGCTGATAATCACGGACAGTTTCTAGTGGATACGCTAGAAAATTGCGGTATTCATACGCAGGGCGTAATAATGAGCAAGGAAGCAAATACGACGCTGGCTTTTGTTCAATTAGATGCAAGTGGCGACCGCTCCTTTAGCTTTTATCGTAAACCGGGAGCTGATACCCTGCTAGCAGAAGATGAAGTACGCTTGGATTTAATCGCGGATTCAAAGTTGTTTCACTTTGGTTCGTTGTCTATGACGAATGAACCCTCAGCTTCCGCGACAAAGAAAGCACTCCTTTTCGCCAAGGAAAATGGCTGCAAGATATCGTTTGACCCTAATTTGCGAATTCCGCTTTGGGACGATTTGGAACACGCCAAACGTATGATGGAGTTTGGGTTGGCTTATGCTGACTTCGTGAAATTATCCGAAGAAGAGCTCGTATTCCTAACGGGTGTTACGGATCTTGAAGAGGGATCACGCATGCTATATGAGACCTTTGGTACTTCGGTCATCTTAATAACACTAGCAGAAAAAGGAGCTTTCTACCGCTTGGGTCAAAGAACAGGAAGCGTTCGTGGATATGCAGTAGATGCGATAGATGCTACAGGTGCGGGCGACGCGTTTTTTAGCGGTTTTCTTCACGGATGGTTGGATGCAAATCATGACGTTCACACCATGAGCGAATCTGACATTCAGGGCTTGATCAGCTTCGCCAATGCAGCAGGTGCCTTAACCACGACCCGAAGAGGTGCCATCCCGGCGATTCCAAGTCTAGACGAGATACGAAAGGTGACGAAGATTCATGATAACAGCTAACAATCAAACACAATTCCGACCGCAGCTTCATTTCTCACCGAAAGATCAGTGGATGAATGATCCGAATGGGATGGTGTTTTATGAGGGGGAGTATCATCTTTTCTATCAATACCACCCCGAAAGTACGGTTTGGGGACCTATGCATTGGGGTCACGCTGTCAGTCAGGATCTGGTTCATTGGGAGCATCTTCCTATCGCGCTTGCTCCTGATGAACATGGCGCTATTTTTTCAGGAAGCGCAGTGGTAGATAAGCATGATACGAGCGGGTTTTTTGCCGGAAAATCGGGTCTTGTCGCTATTTTCACGCATCATGATACGATACCAGGGACGGATCAAATTAGGCAAAGACAGAGTCTTGCGTTCAGTATGGATCGCGGGCGCACATGGACGAAATATGCAAATAACCCTGTACTTACGGAGGAAGCTCTTCCTGATTTCCGTGATCCCAAAGTATTTTGGTACGTACCTGGGCAAAGCTGGGTAATGGTCATTGCTGCGGGTGACTACGTTCGATTCTACAAATCACCGAATTTGAAAGAATGGACATATACGGGTCAATTTGGATTGGGGCAAGGCTCGCATGACGGCGTTTGGGAGTGTCCGGATTTATTCGAGTTGCCTGTCGACAAGGACGTCAACAACACGAGATGGGTGCTTATTGTTAGTATTGGAGAAGATGTTAACTTCCCTGAAGGATCCCGTACGCAGTATTTTATTGGGGCTTTTAATGGGGACACTTTTGTTCCTGAGGAATGTCCTGCCCCCCTACTTTGGCTGGATCACGGGAGAGACAACTATGCAGGCGTTACATGGTCAGATGTGCCTGAACAGCAGGGAAGGCGTCTGTTTATCGGGTGGATGAACAATTGGAAATATGCCAACATCATTCCAACTGCCAATTGGAGAGGGGCGATGACGCTTCCTAGAGAGCTAACACTTGCGACAGAATCAGAGGGAGTCCGACTCCATCAGAAGCCGATCCGCGAGCTGGAGGCTAAGAGGCGGAATAAAGTGGATCGAGCAGCATTCGAGCTGAGCAATTCCGAAATAACAATAACTGACGGCGATTTATTTGAAATTATTGCTGAATTTGAAATTGGCGATGCCTTAGATTTTGGTTTGAAGCTAAGGTCCTCCGAGACAGAAGAAACGGTTGTAAGCTATGGCGTTCAGGAGCAATTGCTGTATATGGATCGAAGTCGTTCTGGAGTTACCGATTTTCATGAACATTTTGCATGCAAGCACAGTGTTGTATTGAAACCGGAGAATGGCATTATTAAAATGCATATTTTTGTAGACCGATCGTCCATTGAAGTTTTTGCAAATGATGGGAAGCGTGTCATGACAGATCAAATTTTCCCATTATCAACACTAGCAGAAATAAAAATGTACGCGAAAGACGGTACTGTTAGAGTGAAATCGTTAACGATTTACACACTTAATTCCATATTGCTTGATTAGTATTTTTTATGAGAAGAAAGTGCTGCGGATAAGATTGCAAGAACCCCCTTACGGATGAAGGGGGTTTTGTTTACGAAGTACTTCGATAGAAGTTTTTCTCAATCAGAGTCTTAGAAAACTCAGCATCGTCCTTTATTATTTTTTTAACTGGCAGGTTTCAATTGAAGGTAAATGATTATAGGGGATAGTCTAATATGAAAAGTATTAAAGTAGTATCGTTTATATTAATTGCCGTTGCTTGGGTTACACTTACCGCATGCTCTTCAAGTAAAATAACGGAACCTTCAGAAACATCTGAAGAAACGTTTTCACCTTTAGTAACAGAAAAAGCAGTACCGGCAAAAAAAGAGCAAGAAGTAGTGGTAGGATTTACTTTACAAAATTTAAGTAATCCATTCTTCGTCGCAATGTCCAAAGGTGCTACAGCAGGTGCTATGCTGCATGGTGCTGATGTAATTATAGTAAGTGCAGAAGGTGATTTGGCTAAGCAAACAGCTCAAATAGAAGATTTTATTACAAAAAAAGTAAGTGTAATTCTTCTAAATGCTGTAGATTCCAAAGGTATAGCGGGTGCTGTTAGCCAAGCTAGAGCGGCGGGTATCCCCGTCATTGCAGTTGACGTAGGTGCAGATGGAGGTGTGAACACGGTTGTAACCTCAGATAACTTCCTTGCCGGAAAATTAGCAGGGGAATATATTGTTAAGCGTTTAAATGGAAAAGGAAATGTTGTTGTCATTGATGGTCCTCCTGTATCTGCTGTAACGGATCGTATCAATGGATTTGAAGAAGCAATTAAAGCGACTCCAGGAATTAGGGTAGTTGCTAAACAGAATGGGTTTGGCAACCGTGAAACATCGGTTACATTGATGGAAACCATTTTACAAGTCAAAGGAAAAGGAAAGATTGACGTTGTATTTGCAACGAATGATCCTTCTGGAGTTGGTGCTAAAATTGCTGTTGAACAAGCAGGTCGGGACAAAGAAATGTTTATTGTTGGTGTAGATGGAGCGCCAGATGCCGTTAGTGCGCTTAAAGAAAAGAAAAGCTTCGTTGCAACCTCAGCACAGTATCCGTTTGAAATGATTAAATTGGCAATGGATGAAGGCTTTAAAGTTCTAAAAGGTGAAAAGGTAGAATCGTTAATTAAAATTCCTGTTGACTTGATTACTCAAGATAATGTGGAAACCTACAAAGGTTGGTAATATTCTTTATCAAATTCGAAAGCATAGTGGTGAAATGTATGTATAAGATTATCATTGCGGATGATGAAGATAACGTTAGGGAAGGAATACGAGATAGTTTAAACTGGAATGAGTTGGGATTTGAAGTGGTTGGCGACTTTGAAAATGGTCGTGAGGTGCTCCAGGCCCTTGAACAGATTCAACCTGATGTGGTTTTAACGGATATTAACATGCCGTTGATGGATGGTTTAGAAGTGTCACGCTATCTCTATGAACATTATCCGCAGACAAAAATTATTATTCTTACGGGTTACGATGAATTTGAATATGCTCAGCAAGCATTGAAGCTGAAGGTACATGATTATATCTTAAAGCCGAATACAGCTGATGAATTATGTCAAATCCTCTCCAAAGTAAAGGCGGATCTTGATGATGAGAATCGTAAAGTGGAGGATTTAAGCAAGCTTAAGCAGCAGCTAAGAGAGAGTTTGCCTCTCGTTAGAGAGCGGTTCTTGAATCAGTTGGTTACAGGAGAACTACGTGAAAGCAAGCTTGAAGATAAGCTTGCCTATTTGGATATTGATTTACCGGGAAGCCATTATTTAGTCGCAGTGATTGATGTAGATGATCATGGGGAACTGCAAAGATTTTATCCCGAAAGCGAGAGTGAACTGCTTTATTTTGCAGTGTGTAACATTAGTGGAGAAATTATTACAAGAAAAAAGAACGGACTCGTGTTCCAAAACAATAATGAAAAAACAATTGTAATCCTCTTTGGCGATAATATGGAAACGCTCCGTGAAGAAGCACTGCAAATCTTCGAAGAGATCAACCTATCGGTACGAGATTATCTGAAGTTTACAGTGTCTATTGGTGTGGGAGATATTTGCTCTTCTCTAAATAAAATTCATCATTCCCATAAAAGGGCTTCATTTGCACTTGATTATCGCTTTTTTCTTGGAAAGAATCGGATTATACATTTCGGCGATATTGAAGGGGGAAGAGGTGAGAGCACTCCTTACGATAAACATTGGGAAAGGAAGCTCGATACTACCTTAAAGTCAGGAACTCAGCAAGAGATAGAATTGATCATTGAGAAAATTATTGAAAACCTTAAGGAATCTTATCTGCCAATGGATCGTTGCTATATTCACATACAGCAAATAATCGTCTCGATTTTGGATGTTTTGGATGAGCTTGAGATTCGGGAAACACTTCATAGCACATCTTCCAATCCATTGACCGAAATTTACGGGTTAAAAACACTTGATGAAGTTGAAGATTGGCTGAAAAATTATTGTTTGCAAACCACAGGTTCCATCCTCGAAACAAGAAACAACTTTTGTAAGATGCAAGCTTTAAAGGCTGAAGAATATATAAAGGAAAATTATGCGGATGCGAAAATTTCCATGGATATGGTTTGTAAGTATCTGGTTCTAAGCACAAGTTACTTTAGTCTTATTTTTAAAAACCATACTGGAGAAACATTCATAAGTTATCTTACTCGGATTCGTGTAGAAAAGGCGAAAGAATTACTTAAATGTACGGATTTGAAGACTTATGAAATCGCAAATCGTATAGGCTATGTTGACCCCCATTATTTCAATTTAATTTTCAAAAAAGCGACGGGTATGACCCCGACTGTATATCGCAGAATGGTGTAAAGGGGCGTAAAAATGGTAAGAAATCGAATCAAGCACTTTTTTCATTTCAAAAGTATCCAGTCAACCATTGCTGTCGCTTTTTCATGCTTAATTGTGGTCACAATTACGGTGATTGCATGGATGTCTTATCACCTTTCCACAGATGCAGTGAAAAAAAATTCACGGGATTATACCTATCAGCTTATGGGACAAGTAAGCTCGAATATAGATAGTTACATCAATTATATGGACAATATTTCGCGAATGGTTCTTTCCAATTATGATATTAAAGAGTACCTTTTGAAGCAAGTATATCTTGGTGCAATTGGTAAGGAAGACTTGAAACAGAAAATATCCTTCCAATTGAATACTGTGTTGAATACAAGAAAGGATATTTCGTCGATTCTTATATTTGGTACAAATGGGGAGATTATCCCTTACAATGAAAATATTAAACTAAATCCACAAGTGAATCCAACGGTGCAAAGCTGGTATAAGAAGGCAATTGAAGCGAAAGGGAAAGTCGTAATTTCTTCTTCACATGTACAAAATATGATTCTTAACGACTATAATTCAGTGATATCCTTAAGTCGTGAACTGAGTAGTGATGTCGGGAATGAAAAGCTTGGCGTTCTGCTTGTAGACTTGAACTATAGTGTCATCAACGATATTTGCAATAAGATTAAACTTGGAAATAGGGGATATGTTTTCATTGTGGACGCAAATGGAAACATTGTTTATCACCCTGAGCAGCAAATGATTAACAACAATCAGAAAATTGAATTGATCTCTGAAGTTATGCGTACTCCTGGCAGCAGCTTTGTGACTTCAGAAGGTAAAAATAGCCGGATGTACACGATTAAAACATCGCAAAGCACCGGATGGAAAATTGTCGGAGTCACTTATGTGGACGAATTAGTCTCCAATAAGAATGAGTTGCAAATGTATACTTTTTTTGGAGGTATAGGATTTCTTATCATCGTAGTTTTGCTCTCTATTATTCTTTCCTTACGTATTTCAAGGCCCATTAAACATCTTGAAAGTTCGATGAAAGAGGTAGAGAAGGGAAATTTCGACATTCAGGTTGATATTCAAAGCTCCAATGAAATCGGGCACTTAAGTAATCGATTTAATCGAATGACGACAGAGATCAAAGAATTGATGCTGCAAAATGTGAAGGAACAGGAGTTAAAAAGAAAGAGCGAGTTGCAGGTATTACAAGCTCAAATTAATCCTCATTTTCTTTATAATACGTTGGATTCAATTATATGGATGGCAGAGACTGGAAAGTCGAAAGAGGTTATCCTTATGACAGCTTCCTTAGCAAAGTTATTCCGTTTAAGCATTAGTAAAGGACAAGAATTCCTTTCTATTTTTAACGAAATCGAGCATATTAAGAATTATTTGACGATCCAGAAAATGCGGTACAAATCTAAATTGGATTTTGAAATCAATGTGGATAAGAGTATTCTTTCTTGTAAGCTGATCAAGATTATTTTACAGCCTCTAGTAGAAAATGCCATTTATCACGGAATAAGAAATAATGCAGGGAAAGGTAATATTCAAATAACTGGTATACGTAAGGGGGATCGTATTCTTCTTCAGGTCATCGATAATGGAATTGGAATGTCTCCCGAGGAGATCCAAAACATATACCATAAAGATCGTACGTCTGCGAAAGGTAGTGGTATCGGCGTGCAAAATGTGGATCAAAGAATCAAGCTCCATTTTGGCGAGCCGTATGGGCTGCATTTCGAGAGTGAATTCGGGAAAGGAACTACCGTCAATATTTGGCTGCCAGTCATAGAATAGAAGTAAATATATAGCCCTAGCCTGATTCTTCATAACAGGCCAGGGCTTTTTTGTTCAGTAGAAAAATTTCAACACTTGCAAGAGAATTCTCTATTATTTTTAGTTTTTATCGAATGTATGATGAAGACGAGGAAAAAACAAATATCTACTCATTTAGGGGTTTTATGAAAGGGGTTACAGAAATGGCGATTAGCGCCCGAAAGTTAAAAAGTAATGTTGCGTTAGGTTTAGCTAGTTTTATGTTATTTTCTAATGTTGTTGCTTTTAGTGGAATATCAACAGCCGCGAATGCTTTACAACATCCTGTCACAATTGAAAATCCTGATTTTGAAGCTGGCGATCTATCAGGTTGGATGACAACCGGGAATGCATTTAGCGATCTGCCCTCATCTATCCAGAATTTTTGGGGAGACCATCCTTTTAAACAGAACGAGACTTATCATGCATGGGGATGGAATCCAGAGACAATAGACCCAAGCGATAGCAGCAAAAATATCTCAGATTCAAGAACAGGTACGTTGAAATCTAGTACGTTCAGGCTTTCTGGGAATGGTGAGGTTAACTTCTTGGTTGGCGGAGGCAATGATATCGACAATTTGTATGTCTCTCTCGTTCGCGCCTCTGATCATACAATCTTGTTTAAAAGTGCGGGGTTCGCATTGCCGGATCAATTTGAGCGATATGTACGAGTGAATTGGCAAGCTCAAGATTACAAAGGGGAAGATCTCTATATTGAAGTTGTGGACAATAGCACAAGTCAGCACATTAATGTGGACGATTTCCATGTATACAATGTAACGAATAGTATTGACAATCCAAGCTTCGAAACGGGAGACTTGAATGGTTGGAACGCTGAGGGCGATGCTTTCTCAGTCTCAAACTCGGTAGCTTATGGTGAGGATCAAACCTCTTATTATCAAAAAGGAAAGTACTTTGTATGGGGCTTGACCGGTGATGCCGGAAGTGCAGAAGCAAAGTCAGGTTCTCTGCAGTCTTCCTCATTCAAGCTGGAAGGAACAGGCGAAGTAAACTTTCTTATCGGCGGAACGAATGATCTGGATCATACTTATGTTGCTCTAGTCAGAGAGTCTGACGATACAGAATTATATAGAGCAACCGGTTCTTCTCTTGGTGATGGTCTTGAATCCATGAAAAGAGTGATTTGGGATGCTTCCGCTCATCTTGGCGAAGTGGTCTACTTGAAAGTTGTTGATCTGGGTCAAGGACACATCAATGTTGATGATTTCCGTGTAGTTAATACAATTCATAACGTTGTAAACCCAGACTTCGAATCGGGCGACTTAACTGGATGGACCGTCGTATCCGGAGAAGCGCCTGGTCAAGTTTCGCCAACCGTAAATTATTGGCATGAAAACCCAATTAATAAGACAGGTCAGTTCCATTTTTGGGGCGATGACATGAAGCAAGGCTCTATCAAATCCAGTGTGTTTGTCCTTGGTGGAACTGGCGAGATTAATTTCATGATGGGTGGCGGAAATCTCGATACGCAGTATGTTGCTTTAATGCGTGCTTCTGACAATACGGAACTAATGAGAGCAAATAATACACAATTTGCAGATTCGGAGGCGTATGCAAGAGTGACTTGGGATGCGTCGGCTTACCTAGGCGAGCAAGTTTATTTAATGCTTGTGGACCAGATAGCAGCCGGTGGATGGCAACACGTGAATCTTGACGATATCCATGTTTATAATCTGCCACATGACATTGTGAATCCTGACTTCGAATCGGGAGACTTGACGGGTTGGACTGTTACGAGCGCTGAGGCACCTGGTCGAGTCACTTCTGAAGTAAATTACTGGCATCCTGACCCGATAAATAAAGTCGGTGAGTACCACTTCTGGGGCGATGATTGGAAGGAGGGCACTATCCAATCAAGCACGTTTGTGCTTGGCGGTAATGGTGAAATTAATTTCATGCTAGGCGGAGGTAATTTCCCCCAAACGGAGTATGTTGCGCTTGTTCGTGCGTCTGATGGGAAAGAACTGATCAAATCCACGCATACTGCACATGCAGGCTCTGAGGGGTATGATCGTGTTGTGTGGGATGCTTCTGCATTTATAGGTGAGGAAGTATATCTGAAAGTAGTGGATAGCGTGCCTGGCGGCGGGTGGCAGCATGTTAACCTTGACGATATTCATGTATTCAACAACGATCCGACTGATATCTTGAATCCAGGCTTCGAAACAGGGACTTTAGAGGGCTGGCAAGCTACTGGTGATGCTTTTACAGGAACCGTTTCCGCTGAGACAATGTCGGGTGAAGACCCAATCAACCAAATAGGCAATTACTATATCCAAGGCTTAGCTGGAGCTGGTTCGGGTAATGCGGATGCAAGAACAGGCTCTCTCCAATCGTCAGTCTTTAAACTTGGCGGCAACGGTGAAATTAATTTTATGTTAAGCGGTAATCATGATCCGAGTAACCTATATGTTGCGTTAGTAAACGCGGAAGACAATTCAATCCTATACAGTGAGACACCGGCAAATGGTGAGTTAAACCCTGAATCTCTTCGACGGATCGTTTGGGATGCCAAAGCCTACTTAGGGCAAAAGGTGTTTTTGAAAGTGATGGACAATAGCCTAATAGGACATTTGAATGTCGACGATTTCCATGTTCGCAATACAGGTTCTCCTTCTTATATGATGAATAATGAAGATTTTGAAAAAGGAGATTTATCTGGATGGACAGTAGTTGGCGACGCTTTTTCAGTTTCTGATCAGGACACTGATTCTTCGGGAATTGCCTACAGGCAACAGCGCAATTATCATGTTGTTGGACATAACGAAGCGACAGGCACTTTAACATCCAACACATTCAGGCTGGCAGGGACAGGGACTGTTAATTTTAAAATTAGCGGAGATATAGACGTTGACCATCTTTATGTGTCATTAGTTCGAGCATCCGACAATAAAGAATTGTTTAGAGCAGCAGCGCAGAACACTAACAGTTATCAAACCGTTATTTGGGACGCTTCGAAATTTATAAACGAAGAGCTTTATTTCACCATTGTCGACAATATGGCGACAGGTCATCTCAATGTCGATGATTTCAACTATTATGTGTCTCATGAAGTTATGAATGGCGATTTTGAAAGCGGAGACCTACGTGGTTGGAAGGTCGTTGAGGGTAACGCATTCGATAATACGATTACTACGCAGGATAAATTCTGGGGAACAAAGCCATTTAAGCACAGTGGACTGTATCATCTCTGGGGGTTTCAAGGCGGTGGAGACGGCAGAAAGGGAATTATGGAATCCAGCCATTTCATCGCTTTGGGCGATAAGAATATCCCTACATCGGGAAGATTAACTTTCCTGATGGGCGGTGGTTCGGATATTGACAACTTATATGTTGCGCTTGTAAGGGATCGAACAGGCGAGATTCTTTACACATCTACAGGTATGAGTGATGAGCAATATTCAGAGCATGTTTTTGACGCTACCCCGTATGCAGGGGAAGAACTCTATTTCCGGATTGTGGACCAAACAACTGCTGGATTTGGACATCTCAACCTGGATCGCTTTGTAACGGTGAATGCAGTTTCACAATTGGAAAATTCTGATTTTGAAACTGGTGATTTGTCTGGGTGGACACTGGAAGGTGATGCATTCGCAGATTCTGTCTCAAATATACCTGGGAATGGAAACTATGGAACGTATTATGTGAACGGGAATAAAGCGAGTAACCCTGCCTTGACAGGTACATTGTCATCCAAAGTATTCCAATTGACAGGGACTGGTATTCTGAGCTTCTTGGTCGCTGGAGGTAAGGATTCTGATCAGCTGCATGTAGCCCTAGTCAGAGCTTCTGATCATATGGAACTGTTTAGAGCCACGGGATCGGACTCAGACATATTTCAGGATGTTACATGGGATGCTTCAGCTTACCTAGGGGAAGAAGTATATTTTAAAGTCGTGGACAATAAGACCTCAGGCGCTTTTGGTTATATCAATGTAGATGATTTTCAATTGAGTATTCCGCGTGAAAACTATTCAGAACCATACAGACCACAGTTCCATTACACACCTGAAAAAAATTGGATGAATGATCCAAACGGTATGGTCTATTATAATGGAGAATACCATCTGTTTTACCAGTATACTCCTTCTTCCACATCCCCTGCTTTCGATAAGATGCATTGGGGGCATGCGGTAAGTACAGATCTTACCCATTGGAAAGAACTACCACCGGCAATAGCGCCTGATGAACATGGTGCCATATTCTCAGGCGGCGCTGTAGTAGATGCGCATAACTCATCCGGATTTTTTAATGAAGAAGGCTCCGGTCTGGTAGCGTTCTATACGCAAAATGGACCGAAGCAGGTGCAGAGTATAGCTTACAGCAAGGATAATGGCAGAACTTGGACGAAATATACAGGAAATCCTGTCCTCTTACCGGAAGCTGCAGCGGATTTAAGGGAACCTAAAGGAACTGCACCGGATTTTAGGGATCCTAAAGTATTCTGGCATGAGGCTACTTCCAAATGGATCATGTTATTAGCGGTAGGTCATCACATCGAGTTTTATTCATCGCCCAACTTAAAAGAATGGACTTATGAAAACTCATTTGGTTCTGACGGTCTTGGCTCACATTTCGGCATTTATGAATGTCCTGATTTGATCGAATTACCCGTCGATGGAGATCCAACCAAGAAGAAATGGGTTATGATCATTAGTACCGGCGATGGTAACGGAAACAGAAGAGATGTTGACCCAGAGCCTCCTGGCAAAGGATCAGGTATGATGTATTTTGTCGGCACGTTCGATGGCAAAACCTTTACACCTGATGAACGGCCAACTGCTGATCAATCCAATTGGATTGACTATGGTTCAGATTTCTATGCAGCAGTAACATGGAGCCATATTCGAGATGAGCTAGAAAGACCCGTATGGCTCGGCTGGATGAGTAACTGGAGATATGCGAGCAATACGCCTACAAGTACTTGGCGGGGGGCAATGAGCATTCCGCGTACGGTTGAGCTTAAGACGACAACGAATGGAATCCGTCTGATTCAGCAGCCGATTCAGCAGTTGGAAGAATTAAGAAAGCCGGTTCTGCATTGGACCAATTTCCAAGTTGGGCAGGATAATAATGTGTTGCAAGCCGTATATGGAAGTACAATGGAAATTGTCGCGGAATTCGGTATTCAGGATGCATCAGAATTTGGATTCAAAGTTCGTAAGTCCAACTCTCAGGAGACAGTTATCGGGTATGACACGTCAACTCAAAAAGTGTTTGTGGACCGTACACATTCTGGAGGGCCTGATGTAAGTGATATTGTCCCTGTCCGACAAGAAGCTCCTCTTATTCCGGAAAATAACAAAATTAAACTTCATATCTTCGTAGATGAGGATACCCTTGAAGTGTTTGCAAATGATGGGAGAAAAGTTTTCACAGATCAAATATTCCCTGATTCGAACAGTAAGGGCCTTGAGCTTTATGCTGAAAATGGGGAAGTGAACGTCAACTCTTTAAGTATTTATCAGTTTGACAGTATTTGGGCAGATAGGTCGATCAAGAAGCTTCAAATGGATAAAAGAAGCTACACGCTTGAAACGAATAGTACCCTCTCAACCGTTGTATCGGCTCTTGTTTTAAGTCCAATGACTCAAACTGTAAGCCAAGCGGTATATGGCGGTGCCATTCCAGATACAAGCAACTCTGTAACGGGAATCGTGTATGGAGGTTTGCAGGGTATGCCATTAACGGTATATGGATATGGCGATCTGACAAGCAAACAAATTGTTACGGACCAAGCTGTCTTCAAAAGCTCTGATCCTTCTGTAGCCATTGTGACTGCTGCCGGCAAAGTGTACGGAAAGCGACCTGGTCAAACCTTGATTACAGCTGCGTATAAAGGACATGTGATAACAGCTTCTGTCACGGTTGTAAAATCAAATGAAACTCATTCAGACCCTACACCAGAAACCCCAGTAACTACAGGGGCGGCCACAACGCCAAACAATCAGGGCCGACTTGTTGTTCCGACTAGTTTAATTAATAAAATTGCTGTGGGTAAAGTTTCGAAAGAGACGTTGAGTAAAGCGTTGGATGCCGCAAGGGTTGACGCAAAAGGCACCAAAAAAATGACAATCGAATTGGACAAAGCGGATGATGTTAAAGGGTATAGCATCGAGATACCATCTGCGTTCATATCGAGTAATCATGCTAATCGACAATTTGAAATTCGTAGTCCAATAGGCACCATGACTTTATCGAGTCAGATGTTTACCGAAGGCGCGTTCAATGAGAATGACAACATTGTAGTAAGTATGACCCTTGTTGATCGTGATGCAGCTGGTAACGGCAAACAATCAGAAATCGGAGCAAGACCAATTCTTGAATTAATTGCCACTTTGAATGGTAAAGTTATTCCATGGCGTAATGCGGATGCTCCGGTACAGGTAGCTATCAAATACACGCCTACAGCAGAAGAAATGAACAATGCAGATCATTTAGTTGTCTGGTATCTGGATCCATCCGGCAGCATCGTGCCTGTTCCGAATGCCAAATTTAATAAAGCAACAGGTGAAATGATCTTTAAAACGATCCATTTCAGCTATTATGCAATTGCTTACGTGAATAAGTCCTTCGATGATCTTAATGATTATGCTTGGGCTAAAAAGCAGGTCGAACTCCTTGCATCCAAAGGCATTATTCAAGGCACAACAGAGACAGCATTTGCTCCGCAAGAGGATATTACAAGGGCAGACTTCATTCTGCTGCTTGTACGCGCACTTGAATTAACGGCCCAAGCGGATTCCAGCTTTGATGATGTTAACTCTGACGATTATTATTATGAAGCGGTCAGCATCGCCAAAAAGTTAGGCATTACCACTGGCATAGATGGGAGTCATTTTAACCCGAATGCTTCCATTACAAGGCAAGATATGATAGTTATGCTGAATAGAGCGATGGCTGCAGCGAAACGCGATACAGCCAAAGGTGCAAAATCGGATTTGACTGTATTCCAGGATAGTAATGATATTTCGTCATATGCCATTGACAGTGTTTCTTCTCTTGTGAAATCCCATATTATTGAAGGAAACAACGGGAAGATTCATCCACTCGATCATACAACGAGAGCTGAGACGGCTGTAGTCCTTTACCGATTATTGATACAGGAATAATCGCAGCCAAGACGAATAGTGTTGGTGTGAAGAGAAGTAACAAAATAGCCCTAGCCTGTCATAACAGGCTAGGGCTATTTTGTTTGCGCCCAGCATGTTCGCTATCTCTAGGGTTCAAGCCCCGAATGGCATAGGCAGTAGTAGCCATGCCTGATTCCACATCATGCTAAGTCTTTTATATCTGAATGAAGATAATAGAAAAATTTCAACAGTTTCAAGAAGATTTTCTATTATTTTTTGTATTCATCACAGGTATGATGAATACACAGAAAACAAACATCCACTCTTTTAAGGAGGTGAGATTTCTTTTAGGTAAGTGATTAGTGTCAATCATGCTTCAATTGGGGGATTTGGTTGTATCAAAAAAAAGGAGGGAAAAAGAACATGCTAAAGAGTTTTGCAATTGGCTACTTGTGTCGCTAAACGTGATAGACAATTGGACTCTAAAACATGTTCATAGAAAAACAATTACACTTTAATTATCACATAGCTTCCTATTATTCGCCAAACTTATTTTTTAAAAAATTATAATAATTCGGAGGAATTTGAAAATGAAAAACATGAAGATTTTCTTGTTACTATTTGTTGTATTCGCACTTTCGGCTTGTGGTAAAGCAGTGGAAACAAAACCCGCAGCAGCAACTGGGGCGCCAGCAGAAACGGCTAGCGCAGCTAAAGCAGCAGATCCGAAACCTGCGAAAAAAGTAGTTATCGGTTTGACCGTACAAAACTTAAGCAATCCTTTCTTCGTAGCGATGTCCAAAGGTGCAGCTGAAGCTGCTAAGAAACACGGCGGTGAAGTAATCGCCGTTAGTGCAGAAGATAATTTGGCTACACAAACCGCTCAAATCGAAGATTTTATTACCAAAAAAGTAAGTATGATTATTCTAAGTTCCGTAGATACCAAAGGTATCGCAGCAGCAGTGGGTCAAGCTAAAGCAGCAGGTATCCCAATCATTTCTGTCGATACAATTTCTGAAGGTGGCGTTAATGCGAGTGTAACTTCCGATAACGTTCAAGCAGGACGTATTGCGGGTGAATATTTGGTTAAACGGTTGAATGGAAAAGGAAATATTGCCGTATTAGATGGACCGCCGGTGTCCGCTGTAACAGACCGCATTGCAGGATTTAATGAAGCTCTCAAAGCAGCTCCGGGAATTAAAATAGTTGCAAATCAAAATGGTAACGGTAATCGCGAAACATCGCTTGCTAAGATGGAGACCATTTTACAAGCAAACGGTAAAGGACAAATCGACGCCGTATTTGCTATTAATGATCCAACAGGTATTGGCGCCAAAATTGCTGCAGAGCAAGCCGGTCGCGACAAGGAAATGTTTATCGTTGGTGTGGATGGATCTCCTGATGCAGTGACAACACTGAAAGAAAACAAAAGCTATGTTGGAAGCTCGGCACAAAACCCATTTAATATGATTACAATTGCGGTTGAAACAGCATTTAAAGTTCTTGCTGGTGAAAAAGTGGAACCATTAATTAAACTTCCAACTGACTTCATTACGACAGAAAACGTAAAAGACTATAAAGGCTGGTAGTTTTATTCTTGCGATGTGGTTACTCTCTACCTGAGTGCCACATCGTATTCATTCAATTGTCATTAAATGATATTCATTACTAAATTGGTTGGAGTGAGAACATGGAAGCTCTGCAAGCGGAAGTTGAAAAAAACATTTCCTCTGAATCATCGTCAATAGCTTTAAGCATGAGAGCGATCTCCAAGTCTTTCTCTGGGGTTACCGTTTTAAAAAACATAAATATCGACCTGCATAAAGGTGAAGTACATGCTTTAATGGGAGAGAATGGCGCCGGTAAGTCGACACTTATGAAGATTATGGCAGGGATACATCGTCCCGATAACGGCGAGATTAGGTATCGAGGCAAATCGATCACATGGCGTAATGCGATGGAAGCGCGTGAGAAAGGCATTAGTGTCATTCATCAAGAGCTTAATCTTTCTCCGAATATAACCATCGGTGAGAACGTATTGATGGGAACCAAATTTCCTAAAAACAAGTTCGGTATGGTGGACTGGAAGAAAGTTCACGAACGAGCCCATTTTCTATTAAAATCAATCGGATCTGACTTGGATCCAAGATCATATGTCTCAACCTTAAGTGTTGCCCAACAACAAATGGTGGAAATCGCGAGAGCCCTCTCTATAGAAGCAGAAGTTCTAGTGATGGATGAACCAACAGCTTCGTTAACCCACAAAGAAATAGATAAGCTGTTTATTATTATCAATGAACTAAAACAAAAAGGTGTTGCGATTGTATACATCTCACATCGTATGGATGAAATTTTTAAAATTTCTGATCGTTGTACCATTTTGCGTGATGGAGAGTGGATTACAACGATCCCTATCGCCGAAACCAATCCGGAGCATCTGGTTAAGACAATGGTTGGCCGTGAATTAACCGATTTATTTCAAAAACCCCCTTCACATACGAGCTGGATTAAAGATAAAACGCCGGTTTTAGAGGTTAAAGGTTTATCTGATAACAAAAATGTAAAGGATATTTCGCTAGAGGTGCATTCAGGGGAAATTGTTGGGATTTCAGGATTGGTAGGTGCAGGAAGAACAGAATTAGTCAGAGCGATCTTTGGTTTATCAGAAATATCAGCAGGTGAAATTCTGATTAACGGTCAATCTGTGAAAATATCTTCTCCAGAGGATGCCATGCGATATGGGATTGCCCATGTACCGGAAAGCCGTAAGGAACAGGGACTATTCCTAAATATGTCTGTCAAAGAAAATATTATGATGGCTGAAATGTTTAAATATCGAAAAGCATCGCTCTTAGATTGGTCGCAAATCAATGATGAAGCTGATATGTATATTAAAGAATTAGGCATTAAAACGGCAAGTAAAGAACAAAAGGTAGTTAGCTTAAGCGGAGGAAATCAGCAAAAAGCGCTGCTTGCACGTTGGTTATCCATCCAGCCTAAAGTGCTTTTGTTAGATGAACCGACAAGAGGTGTCGACATTGGCGCCAAAACTGAAATTCATAAAGTTATTTGTAAATTAGCCAAAAACGGCCTTGCTGTGTTAGTCATTTCTTCTGAGCTGCCAGAAATATTAGCGCTGAGTGATCGTATACTTGTTATGCATGAGGGTAAATTACGTGCAAACCTTAGGCGCGAAGACGCAACGCAAGAGAAAATTATGTATTATGCAACGGGGGAGATCAAATGAGCGCTGGAATGGAAGCAATCATTAATAACAAACATAATATTGGATTATCCATGAGAAAAATTTGGAATCAACTAGGCATGTTAATCGTGTTAGTTGCTATTTGTATTATACTCGCCATTTTTGCACCTAATTTCACGGATACGGGGAATATTCTCAATATTTTAAAACAATCATCCGTTAACGGAATTCTTGCGGCGGGTATGACGTTAGTTATTCTGACTGGCGGGATTGATTTATCTGTGGGATCTACGATCGCACTTTCGGGCGTTATTTCCGTCATGCTTTCCAAACAAGGAGTTAACCCTTTTATTTCCATGTTCGCTGGAATTGCGGTGGGATATGCAGCAGGATGGATTAATGGCTTTCTGACTGCAAGAACCAAACTTCCATCCTTTATTGTTACATTAGGAAGTATGACTTATATAAGAGGTGCTGCTTTCGTAATTAGCGGGGGATTACCTACGATACTGGCTTCGGATCCGTTTAAGTTTATTGGATCAGGGAAGATACTATCGGTTCCAACCCCCATATACATTATGCTCAGTGTATATGTTGTAATGTTTATCGTACTTAAATACACGATGTTTGGCAGACATATTTATGCAATTGGGGGAAATGAAGAGGCAGCGAGATTAACAGGTATTAAGGTTGAAAAGACGTTAATTAATGTGTATGCCATTAGTGGTTTATGTGCGGGATTAGCTGGCGTAGTTCTAGCAGGCCGTTTAATTTCCGGTCAGCCGAATGCTGGAAGCATGGCCGAGCTTGATGCCATTGCTGCCGTTGTTCTAGGTGGTACGAGCCTAGCTGGGGGAATTGGCCGAATTCAAATGACGATTATTGGAGTGTTAATCTTGGGCGTAATTAGAAATGGATTGACACTTTTAAATGTTAGCTTCTTTTGGCAAACCGTTATTACAGGTGTTGTTATCGTACTTGCGGTGCTTTTGGATCGTCTCCGTAGCGATAAGTAAGAGGAAGGGCTGTTAGTATGGTGAAATTTCGTTTCAAAAGCATACGTACCCGCACAATCGTCACGATTCTACCTATGTTAATTTTATCCATGTTTACGTTGTCTGCTTTAAGTTACAGTTATTCTAAAAATATCATCAATGCAGAAATTCAAGATAAAATGGCATATCAATTAAACGCAACGATCAACAATATGCAAACCATATTAACAGCGCACAGTAAAATACCTGAAAGCTTAGCACGCACGATTGAACCTGTAGGAGACAAGATTGATAAAGGTAAATATTTTCAAATTATTCAAGGTTTATTATCCACAAACCCGGACACATTTGGAGTTGGGATTTGGTATGAGCCCTATCAATATAAAAATTATTTGCAATATTACAGTTCCTACGCCTACCGAGACAACGGTCGCATTTTATTTTCCAATGATTATGATACGAAAGAATATAATTATCCCGAAAAAGAGTGGTATCTGCTTGGTAAAAACACAAAGGAAACCATGGTTTGGACGGATCCGTTTTTTGATAAAACCTCCAATGCTATGATTTTAACAACAGCGGTTCCATTTTACACCAATAATAAATTTCAAGGCGTAGTTACAGCCAACATCAATTTGAACAGCCTGCAGCAGAAGATTTCAGACATTCATGTTGGAAAAAATGGATGGGCATTTTTGTTGGATCGTAATGGGAACTTTATTGCTAATAAAGATAACCAGAGCGTAGCGAATCATCAAATCAAGAATGATTCTAATGTAAGCTTGGCGCAAATTGGCCAAGAAATACTGAAGAATAATAATGGAAATGCCGTTTTTAGTGACGATAGGGGGCTCAATATCGTTTATTATCAGACGGTTCCAGATACATCATGGAAACTAGCCATCGTCATATCGCAGGAGGAGCTTTACCAGAAGCTAAACGATTATTTCATCATCTCGGTTATGATCATAATTGTATTGATATGTGTTGTTGTCATGGTGATTTATTTCTACAGTTTATACATCACCAATAACATTAAGAAAGTAAATATTCTTTCTCAATCGATGTCAAGCGGGGATTTAACCCAGACCATACCTATAAAAACGGTCGATGAATTTGGCCAAATGGGCACAAATCTAAATACAATGGCAAGTAACTTGAAGTCCATTTTATTGCAAGTATCTGAAAGCGCGAAAAGCGTATCTGAAACTTCTGTTCTTTTAACCGATAATGCGGAACAATCCGCGAAAGCAACAGAAGAAATTGCACAATCGATTCAAGAAGTAGCGGGTGGGACGCATACACAACTTTCATTAACCGATGAAGCTGTAGAAGAAACAAAAGTTATGTTTGTGAATATTAAAAAAATAACGCAACGAATTGAACTTGCAAGCCAATCTGCAAAGGAAGCGCTGCAAACATCCATTGAAGGAAAAGCGGATATTGTGGAAGCAATAAATCAGATCAATTTGATCTCTCAAAACTCACTCGATTCGGTTGGAATAGTCCGACAGTTAGAAGATAAGTCCAGAAAGATCAATCAGATTATGACCTTACTTTCCACTATCGCCAAGCAAACGAAAATGCTTGCTTTAAATGCAGGTATTATTGCCGCCGAGGCAGGATCTAATGGTAAAACATTTTCGGTAATTTCTCGTGAAATTCGCCTTCTTGCTGAAAATTCAACGAAATCAAATAGTGAGATCGAAACATTAATTACAGAGATCCAGGAAGATATTTCGCAAGTAGTGAAAGCGATGGAAAATGCAGATTCATCTATTCAAGAAGGGAAGCTGCTTACGACAAAGGCTGGAGATTCCTTTTCTACGATTCTTAACTTAGTCGATGGGGTATCTGGGCAAGCGGGCGAAATGACCAATGACATTATAATGATTCGAATGAATATGCAGAAAATGGTTGAAAACATGGAGGTAGTCTCTAATCTCTATGGAAGTTCAGCAAGTTCAACCAATCACATCTCGGCAACGACAGAGGAACAGACAGCGGCAATCCAAGAAGTTGCTTCTTATTCCAACGAATTAGCCCATATGGCTAAGTTCTTACAGCAATCTGTAGCTTCATTTAAACTCAAGTAATTTGTAAATCGGATGTGATTAAGCGATACATAGACTAATTGACTTTACGTGATGATAGTAACATTAGGTGGTCTGCTTTCAGCTGATAGGCAATTTGGGGAAATCTCAAATAACCTAGGAATAGCTATTCAGACCTTTTTTGTCATTTTATGCAAGCGGTTACAATTGGCAACGCTTGGACATATCACACATCTATGGACATGTAATTATGAGCGAGATGTTTTCTTTTTCCGATAAAAAGAAGGATTAACGCCTTCTATTTTTTTGAACGCTTTACTGAAAGAATGAATATCCGGAAATCCGATAAGTTCCGCAATTCGTTTTAAAGGTTCATCAGTGAATTGGATCATCTCTCTTGCTTTTTCTATTCTCATTAATTGGTGATAGTGAATAGGACTCATTCCAAATGTTTGATTAAACAGGGTGATCAAATAGTACTTGCTGATTCCAGATATTTTGGCAAGTTCATCTAAAGTCACTCTTTGACCAATGTTATGCTTTAAGAAAATTCTGACTTGCTCCAACTCATTGATATTGGAAAATAAGTGAGGATTTCTGTTCCAATAGTTTTCGCGCAATAATGCGGTGAATAATTGAATAAATAATCCCTTAATATTTAATTCATAAAATGGCAGCTTCATTTGAAATTCTCTTATAATTTCATAAAGTAATTTTTCTATAGCTAAATGATACCGCAACCGTATATGACTAGCTAGAGGAATAGTTAATCTATCAATCTCGTCGCTTCGGAACCACTTCATTTCATCGTTAGTCATATTTTCTAATTTTTTAAAAGAAACTTTAATATCGGGACTATCTTCTTGATAGAACAAATCAAAATGCAAATGGGGCTGTCGGACTAAATCAGTTCCAATTTTACTAATCGAATGCCTTTGTTTGGGGCGAAAGAAAAATATGTCACCTGGTTCTCCAAAATAAACATCATCCTCTACAGTAACTTTTAATCTGCCTTCTTTGAGATAAAGGATTTCATAGTCAAATAATACCCTTTCCTCTAAAAACCAAGGAAATGAGACGTAGCTATCCATAGCAATTCGTAAATAAGGAGACAGATTGTGTAAGTTCATATAGTAACCTCCAACCAAAATATTTGACAAATTAATCATAATTTAAGCCAACGACAATGTTTCATTATTAGTATATCATTGGTTTTGTGGAAAAGAAAACGTTTAACTGAGAAAAGAAAACGTTTTTTTGGGGAAATCAAACGTTTTCCGAGAAAATCAAACGGTTTTCGAGAAACACAATTTTGGATAAACTTTTCTGTTTACTTGGGGGGATTCCTGGGGATATTTGAGGGTATTGGAAAGCATAATGACAAAACAAATGAAAATGATGTAGGAACTACTATGAACGCTTGGCAACCAAATAGTCCTTTAGGGGGACTACCATTTGTTAAATAATAATGAGGGGGTAACTTATTATGAAATTAAAAGGTAAATTATTATCTGGTGTTCTTGTACTATGCATGTCTTTTTCAGCGATTTTGGTTGGATGTTCTAGTAATGAAAAGAACCCTGAAAGCTCTGCGTCCAATAAAGGACAACAAACTTCTGAGAAAGGAGCATCTGGCTCGTCGGATAAATCCATCACGGTTCTGGTAGAGGGCGGAAGTCCGGCCAATACGGTCGCCAGCCAAACGGCGGAAGAATTTAAGCAAAAGACTGGCTATGAAGTGAAGATTGAAACGGTTCCCTACATCGGTGTCTATGACAAATTGAATGTAGAAATGAAAGCTAACTCAGGAGCATACGATGTTGCCACGATCGATATCTTGTGGTTTCCTGCATTGGCAAAAAACTTGGTAGCTATGGATGACTTATTGACGGATGAGGTCAAAAATGATTTTGTACCTAATGTAGTCGATGGCGGTAAAGTGAACGGTAAAATTCTGGGCATGCCGGTTTGGACGAACTCAAAAATTTTATTGTATCGAACCGATTTGTTTAATAATCCGAAGGAACAAGATGCATTCAAGGCTAAATATGGATATGATTTGAAGCCGCCTACGAATTGGCAGCAATATAGGGATGTCGCCAAGTTCTTTACTCGTGATACGAATAATGATGGGGCAACTGATCTATATGGTACGGGCATATTAGGGATGAATAACGGGGATTCGGTTGCCAGTTGGTTGGACCATGCCGCTCAAGCAGGAGCAAAACCTTTGGTTGTGGGTAAAGATAATAAAGCCTTAGTCAACTCGGAACCATATGTAAAAGCACTGGAATTTGAAACAAAGATTTTACGTGAAGACAAGTCTGCGCCAGAAGGTGCACTAAACATGGCCTCTTCTGAAATTTCTGAAATGTTCTGGAATGGAAAAATGGCTATGATGCTTGAGTGGGCTCATTTCTTTGTCCCTTCTAACGACCCAGGCAAATCGAAAGTAGCGGGGAAAGTGGGCGCCGCTCCAATGATTGCTGGTGATTCCGGAGTAGGGGTTGTGCCTGGACCTTGGTATCAAGTGATCCCGAGCACTTCCAAAAAACAAGATATCGCAAAACAATACGTGAAATTTATTTATGAGAAAAATGAATTGTTTATGAAAGCATTAGGAGTGGCTGCACGAAAATCGGTCTTTGACAAATACGGCCAAAAACCTGAATATGCACACCTGAAAGCGCTTGAAACTACACTGGCTGCCAGCCAAACACAGAATCGTCCAATATTGCCACATTGGAACGAAATCGAAAATGAAGCATTAGTCTCTGCAATTCAAGTAGCTCTCTCCGGAAAGGAAACACCGCAAGAAGCATTAAACAGAGCCGCAGCAAAAATTAACGAGATACAAGGAAAATAAATGGAAAAAGGGGCTCAGGTTCGAGCCCCTTTTTAACCGAATTCCAATTCTTACAGAAGGATGATGGATATGTCCCTAAGAGATCAGAAGCTTTCTTTCTTATTTTTTCTACCGGCTTTCGTCTTCATGATCTTGTTTTTTGTTTACCCAATGATGTTGCTTTTTAAAGATAGTTTTTTTGATGATGAAGATCCTTCAAAATTTATTGGTCTTCGGCATTATTCTCACGCTTTAACTTCGGACACATTCTACCAATCCTTAAACAATACAATTGTGTATGTGATAGGGGCAGTTGCAATTGAGTTAATATTGGGCATGTTTCTTGCACTTCTGCTAAGTACAGGGTTTAAAGGCGCCAATATCATTCGTACTTTGCTGTTGAGTCCGTTAATGATTTCTCCTTTGGTTTGCGGTTTAATATGGAAATTTATGCTGAACGACCAATTTGGTATTTTAAATGTCATTATTTACAAAATGGGTTTGATCAAGAACCCTCAAAGTATCTTGTGGTTATCTGACAGCAAGTTGGCTTTAATTTCCTGTATGATTGCCGATGTATGGCTTACCACGCCATTTATGATGTTGATACTATTAGCGGGCATACAAGGTATACCTGAAAGTTTATACGAAGCTGCCCGCATAGACGGAGCAAATAAGTTTCAAAACTTTTTGCATATCACACTGCCAAGTTTAAAACCGGTCATTTTAGTTGCAGTTGTCATACGTATGATTGATGCAGCTAAATCCTTTGATATTATTTGGGTGATGACACAAGGCGGTCCGAATGGTTCCTCTTCCTTAGTAAGCACATTAATTTATAAATCGGTAGCCAGATACAATCAAGAAGGATATGCAAGCGCAATGGCTGTAATCTTTATGATTATCTTGTTGGTAATCTGTTCATTCTTTTTTAAACAATTCTGGAATCCAAATAAGAAAGCGGTTCGATAGGAAGGAGATCAGCAAGATGGTTATTACTATGAGTAAACAAAAATCCAGAGTTGCCAGTTTATTTGTATTCGTCATCTCATGTATTTTTTTGGTTATTACTTTATTTCCATACGCTTACCTTGTGTTATCTTCACTGAAACCGCCAAGGGAAGTGATTTCCACAACCCCTACGTTGTTGCCTTCTGTGTTTACTTTAGCCAATTATAATGCCCTGTTTCAACAACTGGCAATCGGCAAATATTTTGTTAACAGTCTTATAACTGCAATGTCAGGTACACTATTGAGTGTTTTTCTGGGTTCATTAGCTGCTTATGGCTTAACCAGATTCGCATCAAAGTTAGGGAATTTATTTCTGCTTTTTACTTTGGGTGTTCGTATGACGCCTCTGATTAGTGTTGCAATACCGATGTATCGTATTATTGGGCAATTAGGTTTAATGGATACAAAATTAGCATTAGTTTTAGTCTATACCAGCATAAACATTCCGTTTGTTATCTGGATGATGATTGGTTTTTTTGACAATTTGCCAAAAGAGCTTGATGAATCTGCGCGTGTCGACGGATGCGGGATGTTTGGAACTTTTATGCGTATTATCTTACCGATCTCGCTGCCTGGAATCGCAACTACCTCAATTTTTAGCTTTATGCTTTCCTGGAATGATTTCTTGTTCGCATTACTTTTAACAAGCACTTCGGCCAAAACGGTGCCAGTAGGAATTTCAGAGTTTTTAACAGCTTACGGTTTGGATCTAGGCCCTATGACGGCTGCGGCAACCATATTTAGCGTGCCTGTCATGCTTTTTTCGTTTGTAATGCAAAAATACATTGTTCGCGGAATGACAATGGGTGCTGTTAAAGAATAGAGAAATTGTATGATGAAATAAAGAGTGGAGGAAATATTGATGCAATATGATCACCATACGTTCCATAATCTCATGTTAGGTAAAGCAGAACAATCGGTTGCAACTATTAAGGATCATGTGGGTAAAGACCCTATGCGTTTAAAGTTTCATTTTATGCCTCCCGCCTATTGGATGAACGATCCTAACGGGCTTATATACTATCAAGGAGAATATCATATATTTTACCAGTTTCACCCCTATTCAGCCGAGTGGGGTCCGATGCATTGGGGCCATGCAAAAAGTAAAGATTTGGTTCACTGGGAACACCTTCCTATTGCACTTGCGCCAAGTGAAGTCTATGATCTTGACCAAAAAGGCGGATGTTTTTCCGGAAGCGCCGTCGATGACAACGGGATATTGACTTTGATCTACACCGGCACGATTATGAAGGAAGGGCGTGTCATTCAAACTCAATGTATAGCTTCCAGTACCGATAGCGTGACATTTCAAAAATATGTAGGAAATCCGGTTATCTCTGTTCCTCCAGAAGGGAGTTCCTCTGATTTCAGGGATCCGAAAGTATGGAAACACGAAGATAAATGGTATATGGTCGTAGGTTCAAGTAAAGATGGAAAAGGAAGAGCTTTGCTTTATCGCTCGAATGACCTGTATGTATGGGAGTATGTAAGTGTATTGGCTGAGAGTGACGGTACGATGGGTACGATGTGGGAATGTCCGGATATTTTTCCGCTTGGCGATCGTTATGTACTAATGTTCTCCCCAATGGGAATGGGTGAAAAAAAAGCGAGTTATTTAACTGGTTCATTAGATTATAGTAGTGGGAAATTTACTTGGGATTATTGTGGAGAAGTGGATTGCGGGTTCGAGTACTATGCTCCTCAATCCTTCCTTGATGATAATGGAAGACGAATTATTATAGGTTGGTTGAACGCTTGGGATTGGATGCCGTGGTTTCAAAATTTCGGTCCCACTTTTAAAAACAATTGGTGCGGCGCGATGTCCATTCCAAGAACTGTAGAAATGGACGATGACGGACATTTGAGATTTCTTCCAGTTGAAGAATTAAAGGCAATACGGGGGGGACATTTTCATCTTGACTGTACGGCGATAGAAGGGGAAATACAAGCGCTTCCCCGATCGATAGAAGGGGATAGTTTAGAGATTGTGGCGAAATTTAATCTTGAAAATTGTCACGCGGAGGAATTTGGCTTCAAAATGCGGGTGTCGGATGACGGCAATGAGGAGACGGTACTCTCTTATTCGCCTAAGAGCGGAGAACTTCAATTTGATAGAAACAGATCGGACGGATGGAGTCAGGGGATTCGAAAATGTAAACTGGAATCTGCCGATAAGGATACATTAAGGCTGCATATCTACGTAGATACTTGCGTTGTTGAAGTATTTGCGAATGAAGGGCGTACGACAATGACTAATAACATATATCCCAATCCGTACAGTATAAACTTGAAACTTTTTAGCCTCGGAGATAAGGTGGAACTCATTTCTCTTGATATATGGCAACTTCACTCTATATGGTGAAGGTAGAACACACTTAATTGATAGGAGAATTTATTTATGGTTAGTAAAAATTATTACGACGTAACAGAGTGGCCTGTCGGTAATCCGTTTGAGGATATTGGTGAGGTAATCAATAGCATTATAGCAGATATTAAAAGTAGGCAATCGGACACTGATGTGAATAAAGGCGGAAAGCCGGGTGCGGTTATCTATATTCCACCGGGAGATTATCATCTTGGCAGTCAAGTAGTTATAGACATCAGTTATCTTAAAATTATGGGTTCTGGACACGGGTTTACATCTTCGAGTATTCGTTTTAATACATCTGAGAATGAATGGGCGGATTTGCATGAATTGTGGCCGGGAGGAAGTCGCATACTCGTAGATATTCCCCTAGAAGTAAATGACGAAGAATATAAAGCAGCTGCATTTTATGTTGAACGAAGCGGAAATCCCCGAATAAGTTCGGTAGAGTTTTCTGACTTTTGTATTGATGGTTTGCATTTTATTGAAGATGGTTCAGGAGAAACAAATCCGGAAAACACATACATTAACGGGAAAACGGGTATTTATGTTGCAAGTGCTTGTGACTCATTTCGGATTACAGGCATGGGGTTTGTGTATTTAGAGCATGGAATTACTATTTATCATGCAGATGCACTGACTATACATGATAATTTCATAGCTGAATGTGGTAACTGTATAGAACTACGAGGTTGGGGCCAGGCTTCAAAAATAACCGATAACTTGATAGGAGCCGGTTTTAAAGGATATTCAATTTACGCTCAAAATTTTGGTGGACTTTTGATTACAGCGAATAATGTTTTTCCACGAGGTGCGAGCAGTATCTATTTTGATGGTGTGACACGTTCCAGTATCACTAATAATAGACTTCACTCATTTTATCCAGGAATGGTTGTATTCAGGGAAAATTGTTCGGAAAACTTGGTTTCTTCAAATCACTTTTTACGAGACCATGAACCTTGGACTCCTTTTCTGGGAATAGACAATGGTTTAGATGATTTGTATGGTCTCCTCTATATCAGTGGCAATAATAATTCTGTAATTGCTAATCACTTTTCTGAAGGAATTAATACTCAGAACATCAAGCCGGTAGGTGCAACACCTGTAATCATACGTATTGTTTCGGGTAATGGAAATTATATTTCTAATAATCATGTTGTTGCCACGGAGGTTCATGCTAAGATAAGTGATTCTTGTTTCTCTGCGCAAGTAGACGCTTTGTTGACTACCAAAGCATCAGAGCCGCTTACCGTAACAACAGTAATGGTAGAAAAAGAATCGCTTCAAAATACGATTCTTGATTCGGGAAGTGATGCACAGGTTGTTCTGGACAAGACTGTAAATGCATTCAGAGCCACTCCAACGCCAGGAGCATAAATAAGGTTGTGGTGCAAAGCTCTAATTCATGATAACGTAATCGATAATGAAGTCATGGGATGGAGCAACTTACTTTGGAAACCAAATTGGATTTATTTAAATGGAAGTAATATGAATCAGCAATCATTTTACTAACCGTGAGATGGTATTTAAAAATATCGGGCAGTTGATTCTATGGGGAAAACGATTGATTTCATGTTATCTGAAAATCGTGATATGACGGCAGCCAAGCGTTTCTTTACAAAGGCTTTGTCCTCGTCACATAATCAAATACCTCGTGTGATCACTTTGGATAAAAACCCGGCATATCCACCAGCCATACAAGAATTAATAAATGAAAAAGCCTTACCAAAAGAAACCTTGATTAGACAGACAAAGTATCTAAACAACATTGTGGAGCAAGATCACCGGTTCATAAAGAAAATCACAAAACCAATGCTTGGTTTCAAATCGTTTCTTACAGCGGGTCAAACGTTAAAGGGAATTGAGGCTTTACATATGATAAGGAAAGGGCAGGCCGAAAATAATTCGTCTGTCCTCTCTGATGTTGAATGGCTCAATAAAATATTTGGTATTGTGGCATAGTTAATTACAATTTAATGGGTAATTGCTATCTCTGTTAATTCTTGCACCACAACCTACTTCGACAGGTTTCAATCTAATAAGTTTTTTTGATTGATACATTACTTTCATTTCTCTCCTGACCTATATGTAAATACGTAAAGTTTGCTTGTCTAATTTTATTCTAAAATCAACTCATTATTGCATTCACTCAATTTTAAAATATCAAGAAGTTATACAAAAGGAATTATCTTGTTAATAATCACTTTTAGCCAAAAAATAATCACAAATGATATATATTTAACCGGAAATATCAGATATATTTATCTATATCCTATCGGAAATATCGGATATGTGCATGATTAGCGCATTTTCATACGAAAGGATCTGCATGTAAAATTATAACTAATACTTTCTAATAATAATTCCGATAAAAATAATGGGAATTATAAGAATAAGTTCACCGTTCGAACGGAGACGCAATTCTAACCTTTAAGGGGGGAGAAGTGTGTCTTTTTTTACAAACTAACTGTTAAAGAGGTAGTCTTATGAACAAACGAAAAAAAGTCAGTTTAGGCATTCTCAGAAATTATGAACTCTATATCATGTTAGTGCCTGTTCTGGTTTATTACACTATTTTTCACATCATACCCATTTATGGACTGCAGATTGCTTTTAAAGATTTTATTCCTTCGCTCGGGATATGGGGCAGCTCTTGGAATGGGTTACATCATTTCGAAAGGTTTTTCTCCTCGTTTTATTTGGAACGGCTGATTGTGAACACGGTAAAACTTAGTCTTTATTCTTTAATCATTGGTTTTCCGTTGCCAATTATTCTGGCTCTGTTGCTTCAAGAATTAAAGTGGTTGAGGTTGAGCAGGATTATTCAGAATATCACGTATTTCCCTCATTTTGTATCGGTTATTGTGGTTGCGGGGATGATTACGGCCTTCACCTCCTCTACCGGAGTGATCAATACCATTTCTGCTTGGTTTGGGTATGAACCGGCGAATTTATTGACACATAAGGAGTATTTCAAAACGATTTATGTCCTTTCGGAAATATGGCAGCATACAGGTTGGTCGGCCATTATCTATATCGCTGCACTAGCAGCCGTTAATCCCGAGTTATATGAAGCTGCGACGATGGATGGGGCAAGCAAGTGGAATAAGGTTTGGAGCGTATCGATTCCCGGTATTCTCTCAACGATCCTCGTCCTCTTTATTTTGAAAATAGGTAATCTGTTGGATGTAGGCTTTCAAAAAATACTCCTGCTGCAAAATCCACTGAATCTGGAGACGGCTGATGTCATTTCAACCTATGTCTACCGGATAGGTATTCTGCAAGGTGAATACAGCTTCTCAACCGCAGTAGGATTATTTAATACGTTGATCAATGTCACACTGCTAATCATAGCCAACTATTCCATTAAACGACTGACGAGCAACAGCTTATGGTAAAGGGAGGGAATAAGATGCTGAAAAAACAAAATGCCATCCAAAACAATGACGTTTGGTTCAATTTGGCAATGTATGCCTTTCTTGTCGTATTGACCTTGTTTATTGTATTCCCTTTGCTGCATGTGTTCAGTAGTTCGCTCAGCAGCCCTGCTCTTGTTGCCAAAGGTCAAATCCTATTCTGGCCAGAGGAACTGACTTTAAAGTCGTACATCAACGTACTCAAGAACAGTACAGTCTGGAACGGGTACCGAAATACGATCCTCTATACGGTGCTAGGCACGGCTATTAACGTGGTGTTAACAGTGCTGGCGGCCTACCCACTATCGAGGTCTGACCTTAAGGGCGGGCGTGTTATTCTGGGTATTCTTATTTTAACCATGTATTTTCAAGGCGGTATTATCCCAACTTATTTGGTCGTGAAGCAGTTGGGGTTGGTGAATTCCATGTGGGCGATGATACTGCCAAGCGCAATAAATACTTTTAATCTCATCATTATGCGCACTTATTTTATGAACACGATTCCGAAGGAGCTGCAGGAGGCTGCTTTTATAGACGGGTGCTCGAACACGCGCATTTTACTTGATGTGGTGCTTCCGTTATCTAAGCCAATCCTGGCTGTAATCTCATTGTATTATGCTGTTCATCACTGGAACGATTTCTTCAACGGTCTCATTTATTTATCGGATCGAAGTCTGTTTCCTCTCCAGCTGGTTCTGCGAGAAATTCTCATTCAATCCAAAGTTGATGATTTTGCAACACTGGATAAGGGCTTTACAGATCGAATTTTTGATTCGGAAGGGATCAAATATGCCATTATTATGGTCGCCAGCCTTCCTATGCTGATTTTATATCCCTTTATGCAGCGTTTTTTTGTAAAGGGCGCTTTGATCGGTTCGATAAAAGGATAAGGCTGATTATTATAGCAATTCAAATTATACATCTACTATTGGAGGTCATATCTTATGAAAAAGAATTTACTTTTAACAGTCCCGGTCGCTTTGGTGCTAGTTATTTCAGGGTGTGCGGATAAATCTGCGTCACAAGAGGGGACGGCTACAACTACGGCTTCGGTGATACCTGCAAATGTCAACGAAACCGGTTTACCGATTGTTAAGGAAAAGGTCACTTTAAAAGGATTTGCTCGAAAGGACCCGCAATTGGGTGAATACAGCCAGATGCTGCTTTGGAAGGAGCTGGAGGAGAAAGCGAATATTCATATCGAATGGGATACGCCTTCCTTGCAAAACGCTGTAGAGCGTGTCAATCTGGTGTTGGCAAGCGGCGAACTGCCCGACTTTTTCATCAAAGGTGTTATCAAGGATGCGGATATTACGAAATATGGCTCGACTGGCGTTTTCATTCCTCTGGAGGGATTGATCGAGAAGTATGCACCTAATCTGCGTGAGCTGTTAAAGAAGAAGCCAGAGGTAAAGGCTGCCATTACCTCTCCCGATGGACATATATATTCGCTGCCTCGAATTGTCGATTACGACTTGCTCGGTGTTCCACGTTTCCCGATGCTGAATATCAAATGGCTCGATAAGGTTGGAGCGCAGGCTCCTAAGGATTCGAATGAACTCTACTCACTGTTGAAATTGTTTAAAGAAAAGGACCCGAATGGCAACAGCAAGAACGATGAAATTCCGTATACGGCTCATACAATTGACTGGGCGATGCGTGGACTTGAAGGCATGTATGGGCTGCAGCGCAATTTGGATTATAAGTTGAACATTGACGACAATAATAAGGTGCATATTTGGTACGCGGATGAGAAATACAAGGAGCTGCTGCAATATACAAGCAAGCTCTATAAGGAAGGCTTACTGGATAAGGATATTTTCACGCAGACGGATCAAGTGTATTTTGCGAAGCTAGCTGACAATAAGGTAGGCTTCACGCCATTGCTGCAAGCTCAAAATGCTGGCAAATTTGCAGGAGACTATTCAGGTATTACGCCACTTAAAGGGCCTCATGGCGACCAGTTATGGAATCTGAAGCAGGATGTTAATGCTAACGGCGGTAAGGCGATCATTACAAAAGCTAACAAGAATCCAGAAGCAACGATGCGTATGTTCGATTATTTTTATGGAGACGAAGGTGCGACTCTGCTCTACTTGGGCAAGGAGGGTGTCACTTACGAGAAGCGTGAGAATGGAAGCTTAGGATATAAAAAGGAAATTTTGAATAGCCAACGAGGGCTGACAGTGGAACTGGGGTCCATGACCATTTGGCAAGGTGGAGGGGAGTTCGGCTATTATACGGACAAACATTTATCACCAATGCTGGAAGGCTCGACCCGACCGAAGGACTTCAAACTTGTTCAGCCGTTTTTGCCTAAAAAACA
The DNA here is from genome assembly GCF_964253335.1 of Paenibacillus sp. LjRoot56. NCBI lineage: Bacteria > Bacillati > Bacillota > Bacilli > Caryophanales > Paenibacillaceae > Paenibacillus > Paenibacillus sp. LjRoot56. The sequence continues at coordinate 95,169 of NZ_CAXURV020000008.1, read as the reverse complement.
ATATGCTCTACCGCTTCTATCCAAAGAAAAGCAAGATCAAATGAACGCAATTCGCACCGATCTGGATACCTATACAGATGAAATGCGTGCCAAGTTTATCTCAGGCGATCAGTCTTTTGCCGAGTGGGATGCGTATGTAGCAACCTTGAAGAAAATGGGCGTGGATAAGCTGGAGAAAATGTTCCAGGAATCACTTGATGGCCTGCTTAAGGGTGGAAAATAAACAAAACGAGATACAGCTGGCAAGGTGATGGCAAATCGTGGTGAGACATGGATGAAGAACAGGCTTCCGTGGAAAGCATCCGAGGCTGGATTCCCTTCACCAGCTGTTTTACTTTTGAAATGGAGTGAATGAACGATGGCTGGAGTTCAAAAGGCGAGAGCTGTGATAGATCGCGATTTCGTCATATCACGCATCGATGCGAGAATTTATGGCGGCTTTATCGAGCACATGGGGCGCTGTGTATATGGAGGTATCTATCAGCCGCAGCATTCGGAGTCTGACGAAGCAGGCTTTCGACGCGATGTTGCGGGCATGGTCTCAGAGTTGGATGTATCGGTCATCCGATATCCTGGTGGAAACTTTGTTTCTGGTTTTCGCTGGGAGGATAGCGTCGGACCACAGGTGAATCGCCCTACACGTATGGATTTGGCATGGAAAAGTTTGGAAACGAACGAGGTTGGACTGGATGAATTTGCAAAGTGGGCTTCGCAGGTAGGTTCGCAGGTCATGATGGCTGTCAATCTCGGCACCCGCGGTGTTGAGGAGGCGGCTCATCTGCTAGAGTATTGCAATATGGCGGGGGAAAGCAGCTTTAGTAAGCTGCGAAAAGCTCATGGCAGAGAACAGCCATATTCGTTCAAGCTGTGGTGTCTAGGCAACGAAATGGACGGTCCCTGGCAAATTTGCAACACGTCAGCAGCGGAATACGGCCTTCTCGCCCGGGAGGCTGGAAAGGTGATGAAACGACTCGATCCTACGATTGAGTTGGTCGCATGCGGGAGTTCCTCTCTAAATCTTCCCACTTATCCTGATTGGGATGCAACCGTAATGGAATACTGCTATGACATTGCAGACTATCTTTCGGTCCATATGTATCTGGACAATAAAGAGGACGATCTGGAGGCATATTTGGCGAAATCATTGATCATGGATGAATATATTGACTCAATCGTCGCTGCTTGTGACTTCGTAAAGGCGAAGAAGCGCTCGAGTAAGCGGATGTATTTGTCCTTTGATGAGTGGAATGTCGTGCCGAGTACATGGAAAGGGAATGATGCCGAGTCGTGGACTGTTGGTCCAGCGCTGTGTGAAGGAAGTCATACAACAGTTGATATGATCGTATTCGGCTCGATGCTGATTTCACTGTTGAAGCATAGCGATCGGATTCGGATCGCTTGCATTGCACAACTCGTGAACGTCTTTGGTGTTATCATGACAGACTCCGATGGAAGGGCATGGAAGCAGTCGATTTATTACCCATTTCTGCATGCCTCCCGATTTGGGAGAGGACTTGCCTTACCGGTCCAGGTGCAAGCCCCATCGTATGTGACGAATGAGAAAAGAGAGGTACCTCTTATTGAAGCGGTATCGGTATTCGATGATGATTCTGGTGTGCTGACGGTCTTTGCGGTGAATCGCAGTTTAAGCGAGGAGCTTGAGATGAATTTGGAACTGAGAGGCTTTGATGCGTTAATAGGCCATGAAAGCATTGTTGTGCAGCATCAGAATCCATCTGCCTACAATCAAGCAGATGCTCCAGATACGATTGTTCCGAGAAATGGTTTTGTCCCCCTAGTCAATGATAACCGCCTAAGCACGAGGCTGCTGCCGTTGTCGTGGAACGTTTGGAGATTTAAACCGGCAGGAGGGAACAGGAAATGAATATCCAATCAGGGAATGGGGACGTCCGTCGTCAGCCCAATATCTTATGGATCTGCACGGACCAGCAGCGAACAGATACGCTGGGCTGTTACGGCAATCCGAATGTCAATACCCCGAATATTGATAAACTCGCATCCCAGGGTACGCTTTTCGAGAGAGCTTACTGTCAAAGCCCTGTATGCACACCAAGCCGCGCCAGCTTCATGACGGGGAGATACCCACGTACAACCCGGTGCAGACAAAACGGCCAGAAGCTTCCTTCTGATGAGAAGCTCATTTCAAAGCGATTTGCGGAACAAGGATATGTCTGTGGACTTGCAGGGAAGCTGCATTTGGCTCCTACTCACCCAGCGGTATGTCATGGCGTTGAGGAACGGGGGGATGACGGATACCAAGTGTTCCGCTGGTCTCCAGCGACAGGTGGCACTCACGAATGGGCCCTGAATGAGCATACACAATGGTTGAATGAGAAGGGAAAAGAGTTGAAACGAGAAGCCATTACTGGCTCCCGCCAAGTATATTACGGGGAGGATGAAGAAGATCGTCAAGGTACGTGGTGCATAGAAGAGGCTGCTAAGTTCATTCGATCCAATGCCAAGCAGGGCAATAAGTGGCTCTTCTCGCTTAACCTTTTTGATCCGCATCATCCATTCGATCCGCCCAAGCGGTTGCTAGATAAATACATGGAACATCTAGATCGTGTTCCGTTGCCCAATTACACACCCGGTGAGCTGGACAACAAACCAGTCTATCAGAAGATGGACAGCGAGAAAGCATATAATTTTGCTAAGCATTTGAATTATAAGGAAATGACAGAATATGAACATAAGTTAATATGTGCTTCTCAATGGGCCATTATGGAGCATGTGGATGAACAGATAGGGCTGCTGATGGAAGTGCTCAAGCAGACAGGGGAGTTGGAGCATACACTCGTCCTATTTATGTCAGATCATGGCGAGATGCTGGGTGATCATGGGATATATTGGAAAGGTCCTTATTTCTATGAGCCGCTTGTCAAGGTGCCTCTTCTGATTGCATGGCCGGGCGTTATCCAATCGGGTGTTCGCACATCAGCTCTTGTGGAACTCGTAGATTTAGCCCCGACACTACTCGATGCCATTCAGGCTGATGCGGCGCCGGGAATTCAGGGGAAGTCACTTTGGTCATTGCTCAAAGGGGAGGTACCGCATGACGCTCACCGGGACAGCGTCTACTGTGAATATTATAATGCGCAGCCTTGGCATCCTGATCTGCCGCCGCACTGTACGATGGTATCTGACGGCAGATATAAATTGGTTCGTGTCCATTCATCTCAGCAAGGTGAACTTTACGATTTAGTAAAGGATGCGGCAGAGACAAGTAATTTATATGACGATCCTGCCTATCTAGAGATGAAACTACAGATGATGGAACTGATGACGGATCGTATGGCATGGACGGTAGACCCGCTGCCCGAACGGCAAGCCGACTTCTAAAAACGGAATGCGAGGATTGTGATTATGGGAGCTACACCGAATAGAAAACCGAATATTGTTTGGTTGACGCAGGATCATGTTGTTTGGAAGCATTTTCGTGATACAAAGGGGCCGAAGCCGATACTAGCGGCCTATGAGCGAATAGCCTCGGAAGGAACTGCATTTGACCGCGCCTATTCCGTAACGCCTCTCTGCTCTCCTGCGAGAGCAAGTATGCTGACAGGCGTGTACGCGCATAAGCATGGTATTACTAGAAACGATTCGAGAAGTCTTAAAGAGGCAATGAACGTTGGAACGCCCGTATTGAGTGAGTTCTTGAAGTCCGTGGGTTACCGGTGCGGCTACTTCGGCAAATGGCATGCAGGGAAGGAGAATGCACAGGAATATGGCTTTGAAGGATTTTCCTTAGAGGGGTACGGTACGCCATACCAATCAGAGGCATACGCGAGCTACTTGAAGCGGTTCGATCTGCCTGATCCGATTGTGGATGTGGAGTGGAGCATTTCCGGAGCTTCTTTATCGGACATCAACATGAAAGACGTGGAATCCTTTGCGGGAGCTAGTGCTAACGGCTTTCGGTCTGCTAGTACGGCACACTTTAAATCGCCTGTGGAGGCTACAGAAGCATACTTCGTCTCACAGCTTGCATGTGATTGGTTAGAAGAGGCTGCTCAGGGAGAAGAGCCTTTCTTACTTCGGGTCGATATTTGGGGACCTCATCAGCCTTATCTCGTAGCTGAGCCGTTTCGGAACTCGCTGGATGCTCAGCTCATTCCTGAATATCCAAATTTCAGCAACAATTTTGTGGATCGGCCAGATTACCATAAGCGTGATCGTGATGATTGGCGGAGTCGAACCAGGTTCACCGAATGGGACCAATGGCGGCCGCTGCTTGCAAGAGCTTATGAGCATTTTGCTCAGACAGATTCGGCATTCCTAAAGGTATTGGATACGATAGATCGATTGGGGATTTCAGACAACACCATTGTCATCTATACGGCAGACCATGGCGATATACTTGCCTCGAACGGTGGACTATTCGATAAGGACGCTATGCTGACGGAGGAAACGATGGCGATTCCACTTGTCGTGAAATGGCCAGGTGTGACGAAGCAAGCACGCAGCACACAAGCACTCGTAAGCAATATGGATATAGTATCCTCGGTTCTGGAATGGAGCGGTGTTCAAATTCCTGAGCATTTGGATGGCCTTAGCTTGGCAGGACTGATAACGCATATCAATTCTGCAAATGATTCTGACTTTGGGATTCCTAGCACATGGCGCAAAGATCTTATGGCCGTTCATTTCGGTCATAAGGATTACGAGAAGATTCAGAGAGCTCTTTACTGGGAGACGTATAAGTACGTCGCTCATTTGGATGATTCCGATGAGTTGTATGATTTAGAGCAGGATCCATTTGAACTTCAAAATTTAATACATGCATCTGATAAGCGAAACTTGCTTGAAGAGATGAAGCATCGCCTGCACAAGCAGCTGCTGGATCATGATGACTTGTCCGAAGATACAAATCGACTCATTGAGCAGAAGAAGTTGAAGCCTTAAGAAATGACAACCATGGAGGTAGTGCCACTTGAAACCGAAAAATATCGTTATTCTAATGAGTGATGAACAACGATGGGATACGTTGAATAGCCTTAGCAGCGAACGTTCTGTGACGCCAAATATCGATGCGCTGGCAGCCCAAGGCATCTCGTTGGATCGCAGCTACACCGCATATCCGTTGTGCTGCCCAGCTCGTGCCAGCCTATGGACGGGACTTATGCCCCATGGGCATGAAGTGACCGGCAATTGGAAAAGCATTCGAGAGGACCTGCAAGATGAAGGGCTAATCTCTAATTTCAAAGAAGCTGGCTACCATACCATTTATACAGGTAAGTGGCATGTGCCGGGTACGACGCCGCAACGGTTTCATTTCGACGATGTTTCAGCGATTCCAGCTGTGATCGAGGGCCGAGACCGGGGCAGATTCATTGAAGAGTACCGTGAATACACACAAACCCACGGATATAAGCTGCATGAGACTCATATCGAGAATTTGACGCATTCCGATATCGGACAGCTTAAGCGGGAGGGGAAAGCACCCTATGGAACAGCCGAAATTAAGGAAGAGCATTTTCTCGAGACCTGGCAAACGGACATATTTACAGAGGCACTCGACCGCAGGCCGGATGATCGGCCGTTCTTTGCGGTATGCTCCTATAATGCTCCGCATTTCCCGATGATCGTACCTGCCCCTTATGATACCTTGATTAAACCTGACGAGGTCAAGCTGCCGATCAACTTTTTGCAGGGGACAGACGGGAAGCCATTCGAGGTGCTGCAATCCTCCTATTTCTCTGAGTTGAATGGCTTGGATGATAATGAATGGCGCTCCTATATCGCCCATTATTTGGGGCTGTGTGCCTTGATTGATAAACAGGTCGGAATCGTTGTTGATTATTTGAAGCGGGAAGAGCTCTATGAGGATACGCTTATCGTATTCCTTTCCGATCATGGTGATATGATGGGTTCCCATGGGTTAATTAAGAAGGGTTTTCCGCTTCATTACGAAGAAGCGCTCCGCGTTCCTCTCATCCTTACAGGCACTGGTGAGGACTATCCGTCACCGGCGCGTAGCAACGCACTGGTTTCGCTCATTGACTTACTGCCTACGCTGGCGGAGTTGACCGGTGTTAACATCAAGCAGAAACACGAAGGTCGATCCTTTGTGCCGCTGCTTCAAGGACAAACATCGACACACAGGGACTACGTGCTCGCCGAGACGTTTAAGATTGGCGGATCAGAGAGTGCTGTCGTTGGTGGAGAGCGGGGTGGACCGGAGCAGTTTAATGTGAATACGGATAGTGTCAATTTCTCAATCCGCACTTCGGCGTATAAATATGTGTTCCGTTATCGAGATATAGAAGAGCTGTACAATTTAGAAATGGATGCTGGTGAAAATATGAATATCGCCGCCTCTCCTTCAAGTAGGGAGACACTTAAACAACTTAGGGGTTTGCTGCTGCAGGAGTTGAAGGAAGCGAATCCGTTCCTGCATGAGATTGTAGCGAATAAGCTGATTCAACGGGGAGTCTTGGAAGGATTCGCGACATAAAAAGGATAGGAGAGTGAGTAAAGGATATGGCTTCTTCAAGACCGCATATTGTACTGATCACCATGGACGAGTTGAGGAAGGACGCATTGAGCTGCTATGGCAACGAAGCGATCACGACAACACATCTGGATGCATTGGCTTCAGAAGCTATCCAATTCCAACGCGCTTACACAGCGAGTCCGTGGTGCATGCCCTCCCGCTGTGCTCTGGTGACAGGAAAACTGCCTCATAACAGTGGTGCATATAGTAATTTTCGCAAATGTGAACTAGGCACAGAAATTCCTAACTTATTTCAGGAGTTGAAAAGAAGCGGGTATCACACTTCAGTACATGGGAAATGCCACTTCTCCCCCGTGCCCTATGGAGAGACGAGACCTGACCTCACATTGCCCTATGAGACGTTCCGAGACTATTACTTGTCCCTTGGCATAGATCATCTGGATTTACAGGACGACAAGCAGGTATCTGTGTGGTTCTATGATGATTACGCAAAGGAGCTGGATGCAGCTGGCTATCTAGATGCTTATAGGAGGGATACGTGGGATTCGAATAAAGCCAAAGTATTTCCGTTCCCTGGTCCAGAGGAATGGCATCCCGACAGCTGGGTGGGGCGCAAGGCGGTAGAATACATCGAAGGTTATTCGGAAGAAGAACCATTGTTATTTTGGGTATCGTTCAGCGGGCCGCATTACCCATTTGATCCGCCTGCTGTCTATTTTGATCGTGTGGATATGAGTAGGGATAAACGGATGGTTAGACGGGATCATGAATTCGAAGACACAACCCGAATCCACCATAAAAGCTACTACGGGGATGGGCGAGGCATCGCCGATGGCTCTTACAGCGCACCGGATTATGCACAGCAAAACTACAACGATGCCTATTGGCATCAGCTTCGAAAAAGCTATTATGCGAATATTGCTCAGATTGATGACCAGATCGGGCTCATTTTAGAGGCGGTAAGAAGGCGCTGGGGCAATAACGTGCTCATTATCTTCACGGCGGACCACGGTGAGATGCTTGGTAATCATGGGATATGGGGAAAAGGGGACTGCGGATATGAAGACGTGCTTAACGTACCGTTACTCGTACAGTATCCTGGGGAAAACACGCATCAGAGCACGGATGCAATGGTCATGCTGACCGATATCATGGCAACTTGCCTGAAGTCGGCTGATGCACCTCCAATTGCTACGGATGGTCGCGATTTTAAAGAAGGGATAGAAGCAGGTGGATACAACTATGTGGTCAGCGAGGGAGAGGGCTTCCTAACGATAAGCAATGGGCGTATCAAATATATTCATGTAGCTAAAAACGGGCGTGAACATGAAGAATTGTTCGATTTGGTGAAGGACCCTGAAGAGTTTGAGAACGTAGTGTCCTATCCTGCATATGTGCATGAATTGGCAGAGCTCCGCAGAGTTGCCATCCAGATGTTTATGAAGAAGCTGCTAGCGTGAATGGATTAATGCCCTTTCCCCGGATTTTGAAATTGTTTCCTATAATCTCGTGGGCTGAGTCCTTCCAACTTCGAGAAATGGCGACTGAATTTACTTGTGTTATCAAAGCCAACCCGGCGCGCAATCTCTCCGAGACTGTTCTCACTATCCAACAATAGCTCTCTCGCATGCTTGATCCTAGCCTTGAGGACGTATTCCATAGGTGAATTGCCGAACGCTTTGCGGAACAGAAGGCGGAGGTGACTCTCACTCACATAGGCGACAGCAGCTAGATGCGAAGGAGTTAAATGACCTCCAATATTTCTATGGATATATTCGCAAACCTCTCTTAGGCGCTTATCCGTTTGTATTGGTTGCTCCGGCAAAAGGGAACTGACTAGTCGGCATAGCTGGAGAAACCACTCATAAAACAAACGCTGCACATCGAGCAACTCGATGGTTTGAAGTGTAGACAGCTCCGAAGTAAACTCTGTCACATCTTTATTCCATTGACTATCCAACTGCATACTCTCCAACAATTGGTCGGATTGCTTTAGAAGATGATAAGTGCGCTCTACAACCTGAAGCCAAATTTCTTGCTCTTCTATTTGATAAACAACGGGCATGGCATACAATTTGACAAAATCCAGGGAGCCAACATGAATATCAGCTGCTAACGTAATGTAGTGAAAATCACTATTGGAGGCTTTCTCTTGAAATCCAATGCGAGATGTAAGAGGTGGGATAATAACAATATCGCCTGATTTTAGTTCGTAAAGGACTTCGCCAATCTGCACCTTTTTCTGCCCTTCTAGAATGACCCAGATGACAGTAGAGGGGAAGCTGGCTTTGAAAAGTTCATGCTCAGGTGGGAGCTTCCACTCATAAATCCATTTGAGTGTTAAACGCAGCTCGTTTAATTGTTTAATCTTAGTCAAATATCCCAACGTAAACACCCCATCTATCGACTGTGTATGAACCTTACATCCCTATATGAAAGTATAAGCAATGTTACATGATTCGACAATACCGTCAATTGAGAGTTTAGGTTTAATGTGGTATGAAAAATGATTGATATTTGGAGGGTGATGATTATTACGAATAATGTAAACTGGAACATCATTGCAAAGACTGTTTTTGTTGCAACCGGGGCAGCGATTCTCATGGGAATGTCCAATTCTCCCAAAGTGAATGCTGCGCCAAATGTGATTCTAATCTATGCAGATGATTTGGGATATGGGGATACAACACTGACGAATCCGACTTCTGTATCTCCCACCCCTTATATGAAATCCATCGCTGATAATGGAGCGATATTTACTGCAGGTTATGTGGCTTCTCCAGTATGCGCAGCGTCAAGGTCCGCTCTTATGTCGGGGCGCTATCCGGCGCGATTCGGTTTTGACAGCAACTTTTTGGCGAGGGAGTATCCAGAGAATAATACGACGTACTCTATCGCAAGCATATTGAAAGATATCAACACGGTAAACTATAAAACAATGACGATAGGCAAATGGGATATGGGGAGTACGAACACACTGATGCCTATCTCCCGAGGCTTCGACAACTTCTATGGTATTCCGGGCGGTATCAGCAGTTATTATCCAACCGATGGTACTGCCCCCTCCGATGCAACGTTTATTAGCGGCGGGAATGTGGTTACAAGTTCCAACGTGGTGACGAACCAAAATTTGAGCGTGAAGGAATATGACACTGCCACCTCCTCCTATTTCACCAGAACTCCACAAAACAATTTGACCGATGTCTTTACAAACAAGGCTGTTAATTACATCCAGAGCAATGGAGGCCAGTCGCAGGACCCATTCTTCTTATACTTGGCTTATAATGGACCGCACGTACCGCTTCAGGTACCTTACAGTTACTATTCGACTTATGCCAATCGAACTGACCTTACCAATGAAGAGAAAATCTACCAAGCAATGGTTGATCATCTCGATGACAGTATTGGTCAGGTACTGGGTGCCCTTGGGTCTCATACCGATTATAAGTGGAATAATACGATGGTTATTTTCGTTTCCGATAATGGGCCGGAAATCGGATCTTCAGGTAACCTGCAGGGCGGCAAACACGGTGTATTTGAAGGTGGCATCCGTGAGCCGTTTGCCATCCAATGGCCTAATCAATACACCAACACTGGTGCAGTGATCAATCAAATGGTAAGCACACAGGACTTGCTGACTACAATTGCGAGAGCAGCAGGCTCTACGGCAAACATACCGGCACCAGCAAGCAGGGATTTAACCCCTTTGATTAAAGGAACAGATACGACGAATCCTCATGACTATTTATATTGGAAATATGTAAACGAGGATGGTAATGATCGTACAGATCAAGTACAACTGGCGGTCAATAATGGAACCTACAAGTATATTAGGACGATAGACCCTGACACTACAGTAAATGAGTACTTGTATAATACGACAGAAGCTAATCCGGAGGAGCCTGGGGACAACAAGATTAATGATAGTGCATTGGCTGCGACCAAATCCTCTCTGATAGCAGCTCTTAACACATGGAACGCGAATAATCCATTAAATGAAAACTTCAATGATGACGATTCGGGTCCGACTTATGGTTATGCACAAGGATGGTTTTCTTACAATAAGGATGAGGATTCACCTAATCCGGATTGGAAGGTCAATAGCAGTCAGCAATTCGAGGGAACAGGAAAAGGAGGTATTCGATCCGTTCAGGTTGGTTCGTATTTCAACAATTTTATTTATGATGCAGATGTAAAGCTGATGACTGGAGGAAAGGCGGGGCTACTGTTTAGAAGCTCCAACCATGGGGATGGGGCCTATATGTTCAAAGGTTACCTGGCTCAAATTGAATCAGGCGATGTCTTCCGACTCATTCGAATGGATGCTAATGGGACTGCCGGTACCACGCTTGCAGAGAAAACAACGAATTTAACAATCAATACCAATCAAATGTATCATATTAAAATTAATGCGAACGGAGCATCGATTACGGCTACCTTAACCAATTCTAGTGGTGCAACCCTGGGCACTATTCAGGCTACCGACAACACTTATAGTGAAGGATTAGTCGGGCTTCGGGTAGGTAGTCCAAATAGCACAACAGATGCAACTGGTATATTTGACAACATTTCAGTTCAATCTCAATAGTAGGACTGTGCGAGACTGGGAATTGTTTCGGATGATTAAATAATAATGGAGGATAATTATGATTAAAAAGATAGCTATTTGTTCCTTACTGATAACTTTGTCGGTGCAGTCCTCCATAAGCGTTATTCCTGGTTTGGAAGTTGCGCACGCTGCTAACCCTACAGCCACCATCAATTACAGCACAAGTTCTGAAACGCAGTTTACGAAAGGGTTTAGGGGATACAATAGCCCAACGCAAAAAGGTGCAATGTCGTACATGGATGATGATTATATCAATGAGGTCAAAAATGCGGAAGTCGGATGGGTTCGTTATGGCGCTGGTACGGTCGTCGGCAATTATAACTGGAAGTTGGGTGAGGTAGACGATGAATCAGTTGCGCAGTATAAGGAATCCGACAAGCAATATTTCGATTTTACTCGGTTCAGCAGGTACACATACGCTAAGGGAAAAGAGCATATAAAGGATTTCTATGAGTCATCACGTAAAATTGGAGCGAAATTGATTTTTACAGTCAACACGTTTACAGAGAGGCCTGAAGATATTGCCGATTTGGCCAAATACGTAAAGGATAATAACATACAGGTTGAGTACTGGCAGTTGGGCAATGAGCCTTACTATTTCCGATATATTGGTGATCTAAATGCATCTCCTAAATTTTATAATGGTACCAATGATTACTTAAATAAAGCTAAGGCGTATAATGATGCGATCAAAGGCGTGCTTCCGAGTGCAAAGACATTAGTCTATTACACGCCAGATCCAACTGATTCGGAAAATAATGCCTTTAACACGTACGAAGCCAATCACAGTGGACATTTCTGGGATGGCATTACGTTCCACCAGTATAATGGGGACGACCCGCAAACAAAAAGCTTGACTAAGGCAATCCAAAATACGAACACGTATTTGAACATATGGGAAAATCGTCTGAACACCTACGAGAACAAGAGCTGGGGCTCTGCTCCTATTGTTGTCACCGAGTATGGAGTCGGTATTGGGGGCGTATTGGAAAATTCCCACTACGCTGGTATGTTTGTTGCGGAATCCGCCGTACGAGCCAGTAAAAACACAAATGTGAAATATATGGGCGGATATCGCATTTATCAGGGCCTTGTCAGCACAGGGAATGAGAGCGCCGATGAGCTTGATGATGTCTACCAAAAGGGGCTGACAGAGGATACAACAACATGGAATTTTGACGTGTTCAACCGTGCACCTGCGTTAGACCTTAAAGTGGTTGACCATGCCATCAATAGCAGTTCCAGCTTATGGCAGACGACAGTGACAGGTGGGTTGACGGTTGTGACAGACGATTCCAATGATTCGGATATGCCTGCTATCTATTCGCAAGCCTACAAAGGGGATGACGGTAAGAACTATGTCGTCATCTTCAATAAGTCAGCAACTGCGCACGATGTGACCATTCAGCAGAACGGCACGGCAATAAGCGGAACGCTGACAAAAACGTATGTGTCGGCAGCCTCAGACGCACAGAACACGGCCGCTAACAAGACGAATGTTCAAATTCAATCGGGAACGACAACCAATCTGGTAACCGTGCCCGGGTACACAGTCATGCGAGTAGAGTGGACCAGTGCCCGCGCTGCTGTAGTTCAACCAACCACCCTGAGTCATGCGCAAGTAACAGGCGACGGTTCGGTTTCCCTTAGATGGTGGCCGCTGGATGGCGTAAGCAACTACAAAGTACAATATGGCACATCGCCTGGCAGCTATACCAACACGATTGCAGTAACGGGAGATACAACGACGATTACAGGTCTAACTGGTGGTCCATACTACTTCACGGTATATCCAGGAACGTCCAGCACTGTATTATCCAATGAGGTTAAAGTAACACTTGCCGCACCAGCAACTCCTGTTGTTACGAGGCTGTATCCTAAGCAAAGTGGCGAAATAGCATTCGAATGGCAGAGTGTACCAGGGGCAAGAGGCTATAATGTCAAATATGGCACAAGTTCGAGTTATACTACCACGATCGATGTGGGTAATGTGAACGGGTATAAGCTCACTGGGCTAAACAATAATACGACCTATCATGTTGCGGTTAGTGCTTACAATGGTACGACAAATACATCGAACGGTTCAATTAGCGGACAAAGTGCTAATTCCGCGGATCAAACGGTTGTCACCAAATCGAATATGCCGTATGCGCCAAATGATTTACGCATTCAATCATCGGGGGCAAGCTCTATCACATTAGAATGGGATGCATCGTATCAGGAAACGATCTATGATGGTTTTGAAGATGGTAGTGAAACGGATTCCATCAAGGACAACATTAATGACAAGGACGATGTCTGGACGAAACCTTCGGGAACTTTTTCGGTTGTAGCACATCCGACAAGAAGTAGTTCGAAAGTTTACCAATCCGGGATATCAGCATCCGAATTGTCGATAGCGGGCAACGCGAATTGGGGTAATTACGATGTCGAAGCGAAAGTAGAGGCTGGAACCTGGTCTAGCTTAGCAGGAGTTGCTGTTCGTTCGGATGCAGCAGGGAACAATTATTACCGGCTTGGTCTTGCGAGTGCCGATTGCTCCGGCTCAACCGCATCTGGTCAGCAGTATATTAAGCTTCAAAAAGTTGTTAACGGCAGTCCTGCCGGTGATTTGGTATGTAAGTCCATCGCGGATATTGATGACGAGTATATCGGTGTTACGCTGACGAAAGCAACTTTAAGCTTAAAGGTGAATGGCTCTTCACTTGTAGGCATGTTGAATGAAGATGTCATCAGTGATCCTGTAACCGACACCTCTTTTACGCAAGGATATGCTGGAGTTTTCAGCAAGAACCAACAGACCATGTTCGATCAATTCATTCTACGCAAATCAAATTTGCCAACCGGTAATTACAAAGTATATCGTTCTTCAGGGGCATCGAATATTTATCCGGGTCCGGGGACGCTTAGGGGGACGGTATCTGCAGCTCCATTCTATGAATTTACGGATACCGGCTTAACAGCAGGAACGCAATATTATTACAGAGTGGTTGGATCGAATACAGATGGGGATAGTAGTAGCACTTCAAATATTGTGCCGTATAAGCCTTAATAAAGGAAATCACTTAATTATAAACAGCGGGTAATTTAGGAGTTTATTTTCACATCCTAGGCTCCGCTGTTTTAAATTTACGTTGCTTCGTGACCACAACCTCAAAAAATCCGCCGATTATTTTGGCGGATGAGCCTACTGGGGCGCTGGACTCGAAGACTGGCGTAGAGATCATGGATATTTTCAGGTTAAATGAGCAGGGGCGGACGATTATTGTGATTACGCATGATCAGCAGTTCGGGGAGCAGGGGAAGCGGGTTGTGAGGTTTCGGGATGGGCAGTTAGTTAATTGAAACGTACAATAATAGTAATAATGATCGGCCTTACGATAAAACGTAAGGCTTTTGTTCTTTTTATAATGTAGAATGATTTTTTCGGGACTTTGAGGAACTTCAGGAATGATATGCTTGTATATTAAAGTAAATTCAAATCATTGCAAGAGTGAAATTTTGCGAGGAGACTTAGAGAAAGAACTAATGGGACTTTGTGAGTTTCGTCCACTATTCTATTATTTTTTGAGACATTTTATTAGATAGCCGCGATATTCCCTAAAGGTTTATAATTGCTGACTTGAAAGTCCGGGCCCTTAATACGGATAAGCGGACAGTGAAATAACTATATTCATATTCATAAAAAAAGCCTAACTCAACTATGAGTTAGGCCTTTTTCTTTACCTATATCTCTATATTCTTTCGGGCTCATCCCGTAATTCTTTTTAAATAAACGACTATAATACGATAAACTTGATAGCCCAGTTATATACGCAATTTCTTGTATTGGCTGGTCCGTGCATCGTAGCAATTCTAGCGAGCGTTCCAAACGAATCTGACTCATACGATCCATGATGGTATGACCGCTCAATTTTTTGTATTTTCGGGCCAAATGACCGTAGCTCATATGAAGGGATGCAGCTAGTCGATGAACATCTACTTCGTAGGTTTGATCATCGTTTAAATAAATTTCAACCTTACGGAGCAAAGCGTGATCAGAATTGGTGTCGGTTTCAATCCACCGCTTTCTTTCCGGCGACAACTCTGTTATAGAAAAAATAACTTGCACAATTTGCAGCAAAACAGCAATGGATGAGCCGTTCAACTTAGCATTTTCAAAGCACGTCATAAGAAGCTGACCTAGTCCAAACTCATCAGTGTAAACGCCAGGTTTCCAACTTGATAGGACGTTGAGTTGTTCGTATGTTGAGATCGTATTCGCCGGTTTATCCTCCGTGCTACTATCCACCTTCCACCTTAAACAGACGCCCTTATGTGGATCATTGGGTTCATAGGTATGAGCATGTTCCATACCCGGAGGAATGAGGAAAAACTCACCTGCGTGAATATCCAACATCGATGCGCCGAAGCTCGTTTGCATATGTCCCTCATACACGTAATTGAGCTCATACCACGTGTGGAGGTGCGGTGGGCACTGAGCGAATCCCGCAGGTACTTCTAGTAAAAGATCAATGATTTCAACGGCTGCATCATTGAGCCTTAGGTTTCCACTAAGCATAGTTTGATAAGGTTGGACGCCCAGAAAAAGTATTTCATGCGGATGACGTGGGTTCAATAGACTCATTAAGATCACCTTTACGAAAAGTTAGGATGCATGTTCTTAGTATAGCACAGCCTTCTTTGCATGTTATTTTTGTTCAAAAACGTGTGATTCCAGTGAATATACGTGGGGGGTAGATTTTGAGAAAATGGTAGCAGATGACATCGATTCATGATCAAAGAGGAGAGATAAACATGCGAAAGCTACATTTATTAAGCAATGCGCATTTGGACCCCGTATGGCAATGGGAGTGGGAAGAAGGGGCTGCAGCTGCGGTATCAACTTTTCGGGCTGCTGCCGCTTTTTGTGAAGAATATGAGGGGTACGTATTCAACCATAATGAAGCGCTGCTATATAAATGGATTGAGGAGTACGAGCCTTCTTTATTCCGTAAAATACAGGGGTTGGTACAAGCAGGTAAGTGGCACATCATGGGTGGGTGGTATTTACAACCTGATTGTAACATGCCTTCCGGAGAGTCGATAGTGAGGCAGATTTTGCTTGGGCGGACTTTTTTCAAAGACAAATTTGGTGTGAGTTCAACCACAGCTATCAATTTTGATTCCTTCGGGCACTCGAGAGGTCTTGTACAGCTCATTCGAAAAGCAGGATTCGATTCCTATTTATTCATGCGCCCTGAGGATCGTGTTGCGGGCCCAGCACAAGAGTTCGCCTGGGTCGGGTTCGATGGCTCTGAAGTACTTGCCCATCAAATTCAAGACGGTTATAACACGCTGCTTGGTCAAGCACATATCAAGGTGGAAGAGAGAATTAATAAGCAAACAACTCAGGAATTTGAGCTTGTGCTTTGGGGCGTCGGCAATCACGGTGGTGGACCTTCACGCCTAGATCTAAACCGAATAGGCGCCTTAATTGAGTCAACGAAAGGTAATGTAGAGGTCTTACATTCAACACCAGAGGCTTACTTTGCAGATCTCTCTAAGAAAGGGGATGCTCTGCCCCGCCATGAACGAGATTTGAATCCACGCTTTGTTGGTTGCTACACCTCTATGATCCGAATTAAACAAAAGCATCGTCATCTGGAGAATGAGCTGTACCAAACGGAAAAAATGTTATCATCTGCTGCTTTGCAAGGATATCTTCGCTATCCCAAAGAAGAGCTTAATGAGGCGTTCCATGATCTGATGGTAGCTGAATTCCATGACATTTTGCCTGGAACCTCAATTCAACCTGCAGAAGAAGCTTCCCTTCGTCTGATGGATCATGGTTTGGAAATTGCATCAAGGCTGAAAGCTCGAGCATTCTTCGCCTTATCGAGCGGGCAACGGGAAGCAGGAGAAGGGGAGTATCCGATACTCGTCTACAACCCGCATCCTTATCCCGTTCGGGGAGTGTTTGAATGTGAATTTATGCTTGCGGATCAGAACTGGCAGGATCAATTCTCGATGCCTGTCGTATATCAAGATGGCATGCGTATTCCATCACAAGCGGAGAAGGAACATAGCAATCTAAATTTGGACTGGCGAAAAAGGGTTGTGTTCGAAGCTCAATTATCGCCTTCCACCATGAACCGATTCGATTGTCGGATTGAATTACTGCCTTCGAAGCCTAAACCGCAGGTGGTGCTCGAAGGCGGTGATATTCATTTCCGAACACCGTCACTAAACATAGTTATTAATACGCAAACAGGGTTGATGGATCAGTACATCGTTAAGGGTATCCCTTATCTTAAAGTGGGAGCTTTTCAACCATTGGCCATTACTGACAATGGGGATCCTTGGCGGATGGACACCGATGGGTTTGAGAACGTGAAGGGGGCATTTCGTCTGATGTCACCCGAAGAGGGAACGGCATTCTCGGGTATCACAGAAGGAACTCTGCCTTCTGTAAGGGTAATTGAAGACGGTGAAGTACGTACCGTAATTGAATCGCTGTTGATGTATGCTCATTCCGCGGTCGTTATCACGTATAAGCTACCCAAAAATGGGACGGAGATAGAGATCCATGTGCGTGTATTTTGGCAAGAGAAGGACACGATGCTGAAACTCGCCATTCCAACCGTACTTGATGAGGGCATATATGCAGGACAGACGATCTTTGGTGTGCAGTCTCTTGAAACGGATGGAACGGAAGTAGTTGCACAAAAATGGACAGCTCTCATGTCCGAAACTGACAATGTCGCTATTACTCTGATCAATGATGGGATCTATGGATCGGATTGTTCAAATGGCGTAATAAGACCCTCCTTATTACGAGGGGCGGCTTACACCGCTCATCCAATTCTTGATCGACCATTGATGCCAAATGATCGTTTCTCACCGCGAATCGATCAAGGTGAACGAATGTTCAGATTCTGGTTGAATGCCGGCCCCAAATCGGAAAGACTCAGATGCATTGACCGCGAGGCGCTTCAATGGAATGAAAAACCGTATGCACTTTCGTTCTTCCCCCACGGGGAAGGGCAGATACCTGCTACAGCGGTCCAACTTGATGATGATGTGATCCAAATGACGGCTTTCAAGCGAGCCGAACAAGGAGAAGATACGTATATCTTGCGATTATTCGAGCCAACTGGGCTAGCGAGATCAACTGTGGTTAGGCTTCCGAGTATGGACTTGGAAATACGCCTTGAGTTTAATGGTTTTGAGGTAAAGACATGTAAGCTTGATAAGCGAATGAGAACAATAATTGAATATGAGTTAATGGAAGAATAAACCTAGAGTAGCGGCAGTATAGAGCCGTTGATTCTATGGGAAAACAACATTGTGGAGCGCAAGATTGCCGATTCATAAAGAAAATCACAAAATCAAATCGTTAATTCTTACAAAGCATGAGAGATATTTCGGGAAATTGGCATATTTCTAAGTGATGTACTCTTTATTATTAGTCAATATAGATAAAAAGGCGAACGATTTGCTTGATTAATTCAGTAATCCTATGTATTATTAAGATAGATTTGAAAGCATAAAAGTCAATAATCGTTCTTGAAGGTGATTTCAATGTCCCAATCAGATTCTAATGAGTACAAGAAGAAGCTGTGTCACCTATATAACGAGATTTCTAAAGAATTGTTCGGCTTTGGAACCACTTTACTGAAGGTATCGCTGGATCAGAACATCATTACTTTTCATGCAAAGCATCGACGTTCCCCCCGTTCTACCGCGCTTGAAGGCGAGGCGCCGACTTTGAAACACGAAGTGGATTTCTATATGTCTTCGATATATAAGAAAAGAATCCGCGAGAAGTTGGAACAAGAGATGGGATTATCGATGGATGCGGTATTAAGAGATTATGATCCGCCAACGCAATGGGCAATTACGAACATCATTCTTAAACAAACCGAATAGCTTAGACCACGGTGTTTCACTTTTGATCTATCTTAAGTGGAAACCGCATGTATATCCGTAGATGTCTCTTTACATTGTTTACGATGAAAAGTGCTCTTGATTAGAAGATTTCTTCTATCAAGGGCACTTTTCTGTTTATTATTGCTTTTGCGCATAGATATGAAGTCAAGGGTAGCATACTAGTAAAAATTGACAAGGGTTTGACGCTTCAAAATATAGATATACAAACTTGGGAGGTTATTCATGATGAAAAAAAGAATGCTTCATAGCCTTATTTCGCTGTCCGTGGTAGGTCTAGCTCTCACAGGATGCGGCGCAGCTCCGTCCAAAGATCAGGGGACTGCAAGTGCAAGTCCAGCTTCAACGGCACCGACGGCAACAGCCAAAGGAGCGCCTACCGAATTAGTCATTTCTACATGGGGCTTCTCGGATGACTTCTTCAAGAAAGAAGTATATGCGCCGTTTGAGAAAGAGCACAACGTCAAGATCGTTCTGGAGATTGGCAACAACTCGGAGCGTCTGAACAAAGTGAAGCAAGGCAGCAGTTCCAAAGTGGATCTTATCTATTTATCCGATTACTATGCACAGCAAGGTATTGAAGCTGGACTCTTTGAAAAGATTGATCGCACCCGTATTCCGAATTTGAAAGACATCTACGATTTGGCAAAGGCTCCGCTTGGTGAAGACTATGGTCCTGCCTATACGATTGGTCGGTTGGGAATCGCCTATAATCCGAAGGCGACAAGTAAAGAAATCAAGTCGTGGAGCGACTTATGGAGTCCTGAGCTTGCGAAGAAACTGACATTGCCAAGCATCACGTCGACAACAGGTCCAATGATCCTTGATGCGGCATCGGTCGTTGCAGGCAACACAACGTTCAATGCGGATCAAGCATTCGCCAAGGTGAAAGAACTAAATAAAGGCGTCGTCAAATACTACGGCCAAACTTCCGAATTCGTGAATATGTTCGCGCAAGGGGAAATTGCCGCTGGGCCAATCATGGAAATGTATGTGAAGGATCTGAAAACGGCTGTACCGGAAACGAAGTTTGTTTCCCCGACTGAAGGGGCATACGCTGTCATGAATACGGTTAACGTGATCAAAGGAAGTAAAAATAAGCAGTTGGCTGAAGATTTTATCAACTGGCATTTGAGCAAAGAAGTCCAAGAAAAATCAGCAAAGTCCAAAATCGATTCACCTGTGAATACAACACTTCAGCTCTCGGCTGATGAAGCGCAAGGTATTACTTATGGAACAGAAGTCGTAAGCAAGCTTCGCAAATTGGACATGAAATTCGTGAATCAAAACCTTAAAGGTTGGATTGACCGCTGGAATAAAGAAGTCACTCAATAGTTGAAATTGAACAAGGGTATATGATTGTGAATATACCCTTGTCTGTATGAAATGGAAGGGGGTTTATCATGACAAAGAAGGTCATCCTTGATGTAGATACAGGCGTAGACGATGCGCTTGGCATTTTGCTGGCTGTAGGCAGCGGGGAAATGGAAGTGCTAGGTATCACTACGGTGAACGGCAATGTGTCACTTGACCAAGCGACCCTAAATACCTGCAAAGTCTTGCAGCTGCTGGGAATGGAGCAGCAGATTCCAGTCATTAAAGGAGCGAATAAGCCTCTGCTGCGCACGACTTATTTTGAACATCGCGTTCACGGCAAGGACGGACTTGGCGGAGCTTTAAGCGATATGCAGGTTCACATGTACGCGGCTGAGGGACATGCAGTCGATTTCATCATTGAGCAAGTGAAGCAGCACACAGGTGAAGTCACGCTTATTATGACCGCGCCGCTGACGAATCTGGCCATGGCTGTTATGAAATATCCGGACTTGGTTCATCATGTCAGCGAAGTAGTTGTAATGGGCGGCGTTGTCCAAGGTTTCGGGAATGTGACGCCGACAGCGGAGTATAACATGTACGTCGATCCAGAAGCAGCGAAGATCGTGCTGCATGCGGGATTCCCGGCCATAACGCTAGTAGGCTTGGATGTGACCCGGAAGGCGCTGCTGACAGAAGAACATATCCGCTCGCTCGGAGATACGCCGATTGGCCGCTATGTCAAGGAAAGCACAGCGGATTACATGCAACGTTATCAAGAGCGCAACGGTGTACGGGCTTGCGCCCTTCACGACCCGCTCGCAGTCGGGGTGGCGCTGAATAAAGAGCTCGTTACCACTCGCCATTATTACGTAGATGTAGAAACCCGAAGTGAGCTGTGCGACGGGCAAACGGTCTGTGATTTCCAGAACCGATTAGCTAAGCCTGCTAATGTCCATGTGTGTATGGAAGTGTCCGCCGAAGCTTTTCTAGACCAATTTATCCGCGCATTGCGCGCCTAGCGAACCCAGGAACAGGAGTAAAGCTACATGAAAAAAACGTATTTATATTTACTATTGCTGCCGGGATTACTGTTCCTGATGGTTTTCATGGTGGTTCCGATCCTTCTTACGATAGGTTCAACCTTTTTCAATAAAGGCAGCTTCACATTAGCTGGTTACTGGAGCTTCTTCAGGGATCCTTATTTTCTGAAAATTTTATGGACGACCCTGCGTGTTAGTGTGGTCACAACCTTGCTATGCATCGTGGTGGGCTTCCCGGTTGCCTATTTCATCTCCAAGCAAAGCCCAAGGCAGAAGGCGATTCTGCTTGCCTTAGCGATTTTTCCGCTGCTCACCAGCTCTGTTGTTAGGTCATTCAGTTGGATGATTATTTTGGGCAAAAAGGGGCTGCTGAATAATGCGTTGATCGCTATTGGCTTGATCAAGGAGCCGCTCGATATCTTGTACACGCCTGCTGCGATGATGATCGGTCTGGTCCATTTATTCCTGCCGCTCATTATTATTACCTTGGTCGGTGTTCTTGAGAATATAGATCCGGATCTGCTGAAAGCGGCGGAAAGCTTGGGAGCGGGTCGCTTCAAAGCTTTCGTCAAAGTCATCGTGCCGCTTAGCGTACCCGGATTAATCATAGGAAGTATTCTAGTCTTCGTAGGCAGTCTGACGGCCTATACGACACCGGCTTTGCTCGGAGGCAAGCAGCGGGTTATCTCCACATTCCTATATCAGAACGCGATTACGCTGAATGATTGGTATCTTGCCTCCGTTATTGCGGTCATTATGATTGTGATTACGTTTGTGGTCATCGCGCTGATGAACAAACTGGCTGTTAAATTAAATCCGAAGGGGTAGAAATATGCGGGAGAAGAACCGAGGGCTGGCCGTATTTACGCTTCTTGTCTATCTATTTTTGCTCGGGCCGCTCGTCATCATTGCATTTGCATCTTTTGAGCCAGGGAGTATCTTGAAATTCCCACCGACAGGCTTCTCTTTAAAATGGTACCGTAACATCCTGGACGTCAAGATGTTCATGTCGACGTTCAGCACTTCCATCATCGTATCGCTGCTGGGTAATTTATTTGCGCTGCTGCTGGGGATTCCTGCCGCTTACGCATTAAGCCGATTTACGTTCAAAGGGAAGGAAGCGCTCAATGCGATCTTCATTTCCCCTGTGCTAATTCCTGGTATTGTGCTTGGTTTTACGATGCTCAAGTACCTGATCGTGGTATACCACCTACCGATATATGCGGCGCTGCTGGTTGGACATACAGTCATCATGCTGCCTTTTATCATTCGAGTAATTGCTTCAAGCTTATCGAATTTCGATTTTGCGATTGAAGAAGCCGCGTTAAGCTTGGGTAGCAGCCACTTGAAGACCTTCTTTAAAGTCGTACTGCCAAATATCAAATCCGGGATTATTGCGGCAATTTTGATTGCATTCTTGGAATCTTTTAATAATGTGGACATTTCAGTCTTTATGACGGGGCCTGGTGTCAGTACACTGCCTATTCAGATGCTGACTTATGTGGAGAATCATTTTGATCCGACAATTGCTGCTATTTCTGTACTGCTGATGCTGTTCACAGCTGTACTTATGTTCATCATTGAACGGTTGATGGGTTTATCCTATTTCACCAAACGATAACGGAGGCTTGTAATCATGGCATTGCTATCACTGGAAAAAATTTCGGTTGCCTATGACCAGCACTATATTCTGCAGGATTTTAACCTAAGTGTTGAAAAAGGAAGCTTGATCTCGCTGCTTGGTCCTAGCGGATGCGGGAAAACGACAACCTTGCGGCTTATAGCAGGATTCATCGAGGCGAAATCAGGCACTTTCTCTTTGAATGGAAAAGATTATACGCGTGTTCCTGTGAATAAACGCAATTTTGGCTTCGTTTTCCAGAGCTATGCGTTATTCCCTCATTTGTCGATTTACGATAATGTGGCTTTCGGCCTGCGCTTGCGTAAAGTGAGTGGGGCGGAGCTAGATCGCCGCGTGCGTCACATTCTCGATGTCGTCAGCTTATCCGGCTTCGAGAAGCGTTACCCTAAAGAGCTGTCGGGCGGTCAAAGACAGCGCGTCGCGATTGCGAGGGCGCTCGTCATCGAGCCGGAACTGCTGCTCTTCGACGAGCCGCTGAGCAATTTGGATGCGAATCTGCGCGTCAACATGCGGGTGGAGATCCGCCGTATCCAGCAAGAGCTAGGCATTACGACGGTATATGTATCGCATGATCAGGAAGAGTGCTTCTCGATCTCCGATAAAGTAGCGATCATGAATAAAGGGATTATCGAGCAGCTAGGCGCCCCGGCGACGATATTCAAATATCCGAAGACGGAGTTCGTGGCGCGGTTTATCGGGTTTACGAATTTTATCATCTTCGAGTCACGATTTGATAGCAGTGAAGAGATTGCCCTCAAGGTGAAAGATTATATGTTCGCTGTAACCAAGCATGCGAGTAAAGGCGAACAGCTAGGCAAGCAAGGAGCTATTCGTCCGGACGATGTCGTGATGGGAACCCTAGATGAGCTGGAGGCAGGGGCCAATCGCGTGAGCGGCCGCGTCAAGGTTAGCACGTTCCTCGGGCGAAGCTATCAGTATGTGATTGAAACGGAACTTGGTTCCTTCACCGTGAATAAAGAGATGGAGCTTCCTTACGCGAATGGGCAAGAGGTTCGGCTTCATTTTCCAGGTGAGAAATTAGTAATCGTTGAGTAGTGGACTTGGAGGTGAAGACAGATGCGCATTGATGTACTGATTGAAAATGTTCATATTTATAACAGTTATTTTAAAACATTTATCCATGGCAATGCAGCCATACTGGACGGTAAATTTTTATATATTGGCAAAAGAGGATCGGAAAGTTTCGAAGCCTCGGAACGTTTGGACGGAAACGGCCGTTACATGATTCCAGGTCTTATCGATATCCATTTGCATATTGAAAGCACGATGGTGACACCGGAGACGTTCTCCTACGGACTCATCCGTAATGGGGTCACAACCATTGTGCCCGAACCTCACGAGATTGCCAACGTCTTCGGACTGGATGGAGTCAAGCAGTTTATGAAAGCAAGTCAGGATACTGTCGCGGACATGTTCTATGCGATCCCGAGCTCGGTTCCAGCGACATCCATGGAAACGACAGGCGGCGAGATTCATATCGCCGATTTGGACGAGCTGTTACGTACGGAACGGATCATCTGTCTGGGTGAAATCATGAATTTCGTTGATGTTATTACAGACCCCGATTGCAAAACAAATCAAATCATCAACCATGTCCGTGCCAACTATCCGCATCTCATTATTGAAGGGCATGTGCCTAAGCTGTTGGATTTGGACCTGCACAGGATGATTTACAGCGGTGTCGATTCGGATCATACGCATCAATCGATTGAGGGCATGGAAGCCCGGATCGCTGCGGGCATGTTCATCGAAATTCAAGAGAAATCAATGACGGATGAAGTTATGGCTTATTTAATCCATCATGATGTATCCGAGCATTATTGTTTCGTTACCGATGATGTGATGGCTGACTCCTTCCAGCGCCGCGGGCACTTGAATCATATTGTGCGCAAAGCAATCGGCATGGGTATGAAGCCCGAGCAGGCCATTTATGCCAGCACACTCTCTCCAGCCAAGCGGATGCGGATGTATGACCGCGGGGTAATCGCCCCTGGCAAGATAGGCGATTTCCTGCTGCTTTCCAATCTAGAACAGCTAACGATTGAGCAGGTTTTCAAGGCGGGGCGTAAAGTTTACGATGTGGACAAGGCTTATATACCAATCATCAAGCCTCCGGCTTTTCCTGCGCATTATTATCAGAGCGTGCAGATGGCGCCTTTAAAGGAAGCGGATTTTGTTGTCAGTATAGAAGAAGCTGACGCTGTTTATACGTGCCGCAAGATGATGGTGAAGGATGGTTCTACATTCACAGAAGAACAGCACGCTCAGGTTGAAGTTCGGCAAGGGAAGCTGCTATGGCAGGAAAGCGGCAGCGCACTCATTGCTACGTTCGAACGCTACGGGAAGAATGGCAATCGCGCCTACGGATTGATTGGCGGCGATACGATCAAGCGGGGAGCCATCGCGACGACGTACTCCCACGACAATCATAACTTGCTCGTTGTCGGGCACAATCCCGGCGATATGCAGCTTGCCGCTAACGAAGTGATTAACAATCAAGGCGGTTTCAGCGTCGTGGAAGACGGCAAAGTGATCGCGAACCTCAGGCTGCCAGTGGGCGGCATCTTAACGGAAGAGCCGCTGGAGCAGGTAGCCATGGAAGTTGAACAGCTCCGCAAAGCGATGGAATCGCTGGGCTACAAGCATTATAATCCCATCATGTCCATCAGTACGCACTCCCTACCGGTAAGTCCGGCTTTGAAAATTACGGACTTCGGTTTAATCGATGTGAATCAGGGCAAGGTAGTCCCACTTATTATTCAATAGAGCAAATGATCAAGGAAAATAAAAATCGTTAGTGGATGTTTACTTTTGTGAACATTCACTTTTTTAATTTCTACGGGGTAATTTAATTAGTATTGAATTTTATATCGGGTGGTAATGTCTTCTAGTCGATGATTGCAACGGATTTTTCTTATCTTCATTTCCCTATTCAGATGTCCCCAAAAAGTTAGAGACTCCTGTAAGTTGCAAGAAATTCGACAACACAGTAATCCATGAGAAATGGATGTCCGCAAAGCCGTTTTTCCCAGCCCGTGCGCCCAGCGCCCGGGCTTTTATCATGAAAAGAATAGGAGCGCAAAAATTGTGTAGCCCTCAAAGCATGAGAAGCGGGGAACCTCAAAAAGTGAGACTTTCTATATAAAACTACGGTTGGTATGGTGGGTTCAAGCCGAATCACAACAGGCTAACAACAGAAAGGAAGGTGACCATACATGATTTCACAACCAATCGTCAAAGCCGGAATCCGTGAAAGCGCTGAAGGGAAAGCTTCACGAAGATCGTTATGGAGGGATCTGAAGCGCAGGCCGTTTCTGTATTTGCTGCTTGTCCCCGTTATCGCTTACTTCATTGTATTTAAGTACTTCCCCTTATACGGGGAAATCATTGCATTTAAGGAGTTTCGGCTAGCTGACGGCATTTGGGGCAGTAAATGGGTGGGATTGGAGCAGTTCAATCGGTTGCTGCACAGCAGTGATTTGTTCAAGATTGTTCGCAACACGCTCCTATTAAATCTATACGGACTGTGCATTGGCTTCCCAGTGCCGATCGTGCTCGCCATCATGCTTAACGAGGTGCGAGTGGAGTGGTATAAGCGAGTTGTGCAGAATCTCCTGTATTTACCTCATTTTTTATCGTGGATTATTCTTGGTACGATCGTCATCGGATTACTTTCCCCTGGCAGTGGTTTTATCAATTATATCCTGAAGGCGTTCGGGATTGAGCCGATCTATTTCATGGGAAACACCTTTTGGTGGCCCCTTGTCTATGTGTTTTCCGGCATATGGCGGGATGCAGGTTTCAGTACCATTCTTTATTTGGCGGCCATGTCGAGTATTGATCCGCATCTGTATGAAGCAGCACGTATAGACGGCGGCGGCAAGTTGCGACAAATATGGCATGTGACGCTTCCTGGCATCCGAAGCACAATTGCACTCATGCTTGTTCTGCAAATGGGCCGTATGTTCGACGTTGGCTTCGAGCACGTCTGGGTGCTGACTAATCCAATGGTGACCAGCGTTTCCGACGTGATGAGTACTTACATTTACAGACTCGGCCTCATCAACCTGCAATATAGCTACACAACCGCGATTGGATTGGTTCAATCCCTCGTCGGCTTGGTACTCGTGCTATCGGTGAACCGCATCATTCGGTCGATGGGAGAGCGTGCGTTATGGTAGCAAAGGTTGCGGCTAGTGGCAAATTCAATAATCGAAAGGAGGGGCTGCGGATGGCCGTTTGGAAAGAGCGCGTGCCCCGCTTAATACTCTATCTCTTCTTAGCAATATGCACGTTCTCGACGTTATTTCCGTTTCTGAATGTACTGGCTGTTTCCCTTAGCTCGGGCGAAGCCATACGTGCCGGTAATGTTTCGATATGGCCACGACAGTTTACATGGGATGCCTATCGCAATTTGATCGATGACGGGCAGCTATTCGTAGCGATGAAAAACACGGTAGTGATGACCGTTGTCGGCACCACGCTGAACATGCTGGTTACGATCATGGCAGCTTATCCGTTGTCCAAAGTGGATTTGCGCGGACGAGGAGCAGTCCTTGGCATGATAATTTTTACAATGCTTTTCAGTGGAGGGCTAATCCCTCAGTTTCTACTCATCAAAAGCTTGGGACTAATGAATACGTATTGGTCGCTTTGGCTGCCTGGCCTTCTCAGTACGTACAATTTCTTCGTCCTCAAAACCTTCTTCGAAGGTTTGCCGAGTGAGCTTGAAGAGTCGGCATCCATCGATGGGGCGAAGGACTGGGTCGTGCTTGTGCGTATCGTTCTTCCGCTGGCACTTCCTGTTATCGCAGCATTGACTCTTTTCTACGCGGTGGGATGGTGGAATGCTTATTACAACGTACTTATCTTTATTAAAAGCTCAACGGAAATGTCTCTGATGGTGAAGCTCTATCAGATGATTGACAACCTCGATCCAGCGCTATTGATCGGGGACTCGACAGACGGGAACAATGCGCTGCCGCCGGAAGGTGTGCGTGCGGGAGCCGCTATGCTAGCTTCGCTGCCGATTCTGATCATTTATCCGTTTCTGCAAAAATATTTTGTGAAAGGCGTTTTAATGGGCTCTGTTAAAGGCTAGCTTGTTTAACGTCAAACGTCAGTTATTAGTTCCGTTCATAATGGCGCTAGCGCCTTGTGATATAATTATTCCATGTGGGAGGTCATCGTATGAAGAGAACAAAAAGATGGGTGTTAGGTTCAACGATTTTGGCAATGACGCTGGGAGCGGCTTTAACCGGCTGTGCGAAAACCGAGGAAGGAGCGAGCGGCAGTCCAGCTCCGTCAGCAACAGGTAAGGTGGAAGACAAATACGATAAGTTGCCGAAGGCCGTTAGTGTTACGATGTATGACCGCGGTGCCGTAGCAGCAGAAGAGGGCTCCTACGAACAGAATCGCTGGACCAAGTGGATTCAGGAACAATCGGGCGTCCAGGTCAAATATGTGCCGGTTCCCCGCAACCAGGCGCAGGATAAGCTGAATACGCTGATTGCTTCTGGCGAAGCTCCGGATCTGATCTGGGATTTTGACCGTAATTATATCGGTACGCTCGTCACACAAGGTGTCATTCAGCCTATTGACGATTACATAGACAAATACAGCACGGTACTGAAGAAGTATATTAACGAGAATCCTGATTTGAAGCCGTTGATGATGTTCGATGGCAAAATATACGGGATAACGACAAAACGGCCGCTGAACAACTTGGCTAACGCTGGCATGTGGATTAGGCAGGATTGGCTGGACAAGGTTGGCATGAAGGCTCCAACGACAGAGGAAGAGTTTTTTGCAGTGACGAAAGCCTTCAAGGAGAAAGGTTTATCCGGGAATACGAACGCACCTGTCGTTTCGATGTTTGTTTGGCCTAACGTGATCTCCGGCCTGTATGCGACGCATAGCACGCAATGGTATCTCGAAGGGGGCAAAATGATCAATGCCAGATTCGTGGATCGCAACGTTGGAGCTATTTCATTCGAAAGAAAGCTGTATGAGAATGGGTATATCGATAAGGAGTACTTGACGGATAAGAACAGTCAGAAGATGATGACGGACTGGGCGCAAGGCAAGTCGGGCATCTTGATCGGCACTGTTGGCAGCGGTATTGACAGCTACATGAAGGATTTGATGAAGAACGTTCCCGATGCGAATCCGGTCCCGCTGGCTGCTTTTTCAACAAAGTACGGGAAATTTGGCGTATACCAGGAAACTGATGCTAATATTTTCGTAGCTTTCAATAAGGATATGAAAAATCCGAAAGCAGCGATTCAATATCTTGACTGGTTGCTCGATAAAGGCTGGTACGCACTGAAAAACGGTGTGGAGAACACGCATTACAAATTGGTAAGCGGCGTCCCTCAGGTGATAGACGCGGATAAATTTAAGAAAGAAGTCGCCTACGCAAGTGAGTATGCGATTGTAAAAGACGATGCAAAGACGTTTAAGCCGGAGGATTTGATTATAAAAGCCGCTCAGGATCCGCTTTCACAGCGCTGGGCGAAATTGAATGTTCAAGCAATTACTACAGCGCTTAGCGTGCCGTTCCGACGTGATATGCCTTATGTGCCGAGTCTGCCGGAAATCAATAATGTGTTTGCTAGCGTTGGGCCTAAGCTGGATGAGATCCGCACGAGAGCGATCATCAAAGGTGACATTACGCCGGAGCAGGCGCTTGATATGATGCGAAAAGAGTACAAAAGCGCTGGTGGAGACAAGGCAGATCAAGGCGCACAAGAATGGTACGAAAAGAATAAAACGAATTTCAAATAATTTGATGTGGGAATGAATGTGGCCTTCTAGGTCCCGTTGAATCCTTATTTATTGATAACTCGAGGGGGCAGAGGCATGTTCTGGCGACAAAAGAGAAGCCGTTCGAAGCGTGCAATGTCGATTATTTTGCTTTTTTTAAGCTTATGCATAGTTTCGACGGCAGGCCTGTCTTATTTCATCACGACCGATCATCTTCAGGCAGAAGTCGAGCAAACGAACATCTCGCTGCTCCACGAGGTAAATAGTAAACTGCTGTTGGTGTTGAAGGCGATCGACTCGGAAACGATGCAATTTTTGCGCAGCCGTGATATGAGGACGTTTATGGAGGACGACGCTGCTGATCAGCAGGATACCATCAATATTAACAACCGAATCGGCGATATGCTGCTGAGCAATGACACCATTTTTTCAATCGATTTGTATTCTTATGCGAAGAAGCGATGGTCGCAAACGAACCCGTTTCAGACGCCGGAGCCAGGCCCCGATTATCAATGGATTAGTGCGTTCGAACGTTACAAAGGCTTTTATCAGTGGATAGGCACACGAAAACTGTCCATCGATGAGTCGGGTAAAATTCGGCACAACGTCATGACGCTCATTCGCTCCTATCCGCTTACACATGGGGAAGGATACAGGAAAGGAGCGGTTGCTTTCAATGTCGATGAGCGTTCCATTTATAATTTGATTAAAAATGCGATTGATCCTTCTCTCGGCTATTTATTTCTGGCTGATGCGGAAGGAACGATTCTCAGTCATGCAGATAAATCGTTGATCGGCACGCAAACAGGCGAATTGCTTTGGTCGAAACAAATGAACGAGCGGGATGAAGGGCAGTTCCGTTCGAAAATAAACGGGATCAACAGAACCATCTTTTATATGAAGAGTCCGTATACGGGCTGGGAAATCATAAGTGTCGTGTCCGATTCTGAGCTCAGCAAGCCGCTGGTCCAGGTGCGAAATACCTTGTTTGGAATTTCGATCATTCTTCTGCTTCTAGCAAGCGGCATGGCGGTGGTATTAAACAGCTGGATGTTCCGGCCGGTGAATCGAGTCCTCTCGAATGTGACGAAACAACTTCAAGCGTATGGCGGATATGAAAGAAAAAGTGAGCATATGGCAGACGACGAATTCAGCGGCATCGAAGTATCCTTATCGTACATTTTGGCAGACAGCAATCGCATGTACAGGCAAATGAGGGAAACACAACCGGTTATCAAATGGCGACTTGTGATGGATGCGCTGATCGGCGCGCGTAAAAATCCGGGCGAGCTGTTGCCTAGTCTTGCAGCGATCGGATTTCCGCTGCATGCGATGCAATATATCGTGATGGCAGCTGAGTTCGATGGAAAATCGGGGATTGCGACTCCGCAGGATCTTCATTTATATAGCTACGCGCTCTGCAATGTGGCGGAGGAGATCATCAACACCGAGTACCGAGGGATCGCCATTGAAGCGCGGGATGGCATGGTCGTTATCGTGCTCAGCTTTGACGATGGGTACGGGGAAGCGAATCTACTGCGGGCGCTGGCGGTTTCTGAGTTGATCAAGAGCTATGTGGAAGAACAATTCAAACAGACGATTTCGATTGGACTAGGCCGCATGACGCAAGATTTGGGCGCGCTTCAGCATTCGTATCACGACGCGATGTCGGCACTGTCGTACAAAATGATTCTCGGCGGCAACACGATTATCTCCAGTGAAGATATTCGCGAGCCCGCGAGCGGGGAGTTTATGCGCTTGCTTGGCATGGCGGATGGGATCGTTGACTCGCTGCGGCTGACAGATAGCGAGAAGATGACGAAGCAGACGGACCGTTGGTTCGGTGAGATGGCTGGTAGCGGCGCTGCCCCGGATATGATTCGGCAGCTTGTTGTGCATTTTATGATGAAGGCAGCCAAAGCCGTAGGCGAGATCGATCCGGCACTGCTCGAGGAGGCGCCTTCACATCGGCTATTCGATCTGCTGAGTCAGTACGAAAGTATCCATGAGTTGTCGGAATACGTCATCGAGCAGCTTGGCCAATATGCAGAGCTAATTGAGGAGAGAAGAAGCAATCGAGAGCGAAACGACGTTGTCGAGCGCATGACCGCTTTTATTGACGCGCACTATATGCACAGCGATTTATCATTGAATTATTTGGCAAGCGAATTCAAGCTGAGCGCGTCGCATGTTAGCCGTATTTTCAAGGAGCAAACGGAAAGAAATTTCATCGATTATCTAATGGATATTCGTATGAGGAAGGCAAAGGAACTGCTAGCCGGTACCGATATGTTGATCCGTGATGTATCGGGGGCGGTCGGCTACTCGAACGTCAACAGCTTCGTACGGATTTTCAAGAAAAGTACTGGCTTTATCCCGGGTGAATATCGGGAGCGGGAGCAAGCGTCCCTAAGAGAAGCCGATGGTGCTGATGATACCGACGAAGCTGATGATGCCGAATAAGAATGCAACAGGAGGTATGGATGATGCTGAGGCATTCATCGTTTACAGATACAATCACAGGACTGCCGATTCTTGCAATTGGGTCCGAAGGGGGCGATACGGGACATCATTATTATACGGCGATGTCTTGGTTGTCGAACAGCCGCCATGTGATCGTACACACGGATATGGACCGGGAGACATGGACAGGTAACATCGTGCGTTTCGATACGGAAACGGGGGATGTGCAGTTGTTGGAGGAAAGCCTGAAATGGGGACGCGGGGTCGTTTCGTGTGATGATATCTTGTATCTATTTGACAAGAATGAGTTGTATGCAAATGATGCGTGGACCGGGGAACGGCGTACGATTTGCAAGCTGGAAGAGCATTGCGCGTTCTATGGGCCCCTATCGATTACGAATGATGGCAAGGTGCTTGGCGTCTACTGGAAGGAGCAGCTTCGTCCATCCGAGGATGCTGCATCTCGGGAGGCCGATTGGGTGATCGGCACTGTCCATGCGGCGAGCGGGGAGGTGCGCGAAGTAGCCCGTCCGCGTTTTGACGAGCCTTATCCGGTGGCGAATCATGCCATGATCAATCCTGTTGATCCGGGGCAGATATTCTTCTCGCATGAGGGTGCTACGGAGCAAATTCCGGATCGGCTCTGGGTGGTCGATACGCGAACCGGAGAGATGCGCAACCTCTTTTCGCAGAAGAAAGAGGAGAGCGGATTGCCAGTCGAATATGTTGGGCACGAAATGTGGGCGTTCGACGGCAGTGGCCTGTACTTCGTGAAGTATCCGCATAGTCCGGATAAACCGACAGGCGTATATTTCGTGGATCACCGGGGCGAGCGGCACGAGTTCATTAACGGCGATTACAGATATTGGCATGTCGGCATCAGTCCTGACGGTCGATATGCGGTCGCGGATACGCAGGAACCCGGTATTTCCAAAATCGTGCTCATCAACACGGCTACGAAACAGTCCGAGCTGCTCTGCGAGCTTCCTTGCCGTGGGATGCATCCTGGACACCCGCATCCATCCTTTAGTCCAGACAGCCGTAAGGTTACCTTCACATTTTCGGATGAGCAAGATCGGCTCCATGTCGGGATTATGGACATTGGCGACCGATTGTAACTAGGTGAGGATTCGTGAGTGGCGGTTACGTTAGAGCGCAAGGATAGGCCTGCATGATCAAGAAAAATCATGCAGGCGTGGGGATGGAGATGAGCAAGCATAGTTTGGCTGCCTGTGTTGGCATAATAATGAAAACGCTTTCAAAAATGAAGGGAGTGAGTTTACTTGGTGATGAAAAAATGGATGTTAAGCCTTATGCTGATTTCGTTATTGTTTACCTCACCTTTGTTTGGACTACGATCTTTAGACAACACGACCGTTTATGCGGCAGAAACATTACAAAATGCAATGATTGGCGGGTTTGAAAGCGATGAAGAGCTTTGGAATTTTTACCTGGGAACCGAGTTTCCCGGAGCCAAAGGCGAATATTTGCGGGATACGTCTGTGTTTAAGTCGGGGACCTATTCGGGTAAGCTGCGCGGGGATTTTAGCGCCGGCGGCACATATGTCTCGGTGAGTAAAAATTTTATTCCTATGGATATAAAGAAACTTGAATTTTGGGTTAAAACAGCTGACGCCTCTGCGATCGTGCTTCGGGTGACGGATTCGACCGGTCAGGTGCATCAGCAGAAGCTTGCAGTGGCGTCAAATGCCAACTGGCAGAAGATGGAGATCACCAAATTTAACGGAGGCACAAGCTATCTTCATTTCGGCGGAGCCAACGATGGGGTGTGGCATGGACCTGCCCAGGGAATCGGGCTTTTGTTAGAGAAGAGTGGTTTGAGCGGTGGAAAAATAAGCGGGAATGTATGGATTGATGATGTATCTGCGACGGTTCCGCAGCAAGAGTCTCTATGGGATTCCGCAATCGGCAATTTCGAGAACGCCTTTGACATATGGAAACCAACCTTAGGAACAGGAGCTAAAGGCGAATATGTCCGGGACTCGTCCGTGTTTAAGGAGGGAAGTTTTTCGGGTAAGTTGAGCGGAGATTTTAGTGGTACAGGCAAAAGTGTTTCGATAGGAAGAAATTTTTCTCCTCGGGAGATAAAGAAGCTTGGATTTTGGGTGAAAACAACGGATGCTGCTGCCATCCTGGTTCTGTTGACGGATTCGACCGGGCAGGTGCATCAGCAGAAAATCGCCGTGGCGTCAACTGGTAATTGGCAAAAAATAGAAATATTTAAGTTCAATAGCGGTACGAGCTACCTACATTATAACGGGGCAAACGACGGGGTATGGCATGGTCCCGCCCAGAGAATCGGATTTATTCTAGAAAAGACCGGCTTGATCGCGGGCAAAACAAGTGGAGACATTCGCTTGGACAATATCGTAACCACATCTACCTTCCCGGATTTATCCATCGAGCAGTCCCGAATGGGAAATGTCTTTCTGGCGAACGAGTCCGCAATCTTTCCTCTTGCAACAAGGGGAGATACCGTAAGTTGGAGCGTATATGACCACTTGGATCATCAAGTATTAGCAGGCAGTGAAGGGGTGCAGGACGGGCAATTGAATTTGACGATTCCTATTCAGCAGCTTGGTTATTATAAGCTTTCGCTTGCTGCTGAGAAAGATGGTCAAACGATCAAGCGTGCAGAAATTTCGTTTGCCCGCTTAGCTTCGGATGACCCTACTTTGGTGAACAATTCTCCATTCGGGGTATCCACTCACCTAGCAAGAACAAATACGGGTTGGACGCCTGAGTTAAGTGCATTATTGAAACGCGCCGGATCCAAAAATTTCCGTGACGAAATAACTTGGGTAGATGTCGAATACGAAAAAGGGAAATACCAGAAGCCGCCAGGCCGTGATGCCTTTATGCGGAAAACGCAGCAAGACGGCTTGAAGCCGTTCATCACCCTTGACTTTACCAATCCGTTTTATGATCAGGACAGTACGCCCTATTCGGACGATGGCCGTCAAGGGTTTGCCAATTATGGAAAGGCCTTGTTGGACTTATACGGCAATCAGATGGAATGGGTGGAAGTCTACAATGAGTTCAACGGAGGGTTTGGCGATCGTGGGAACGGTCCCGCAGACTCGCGTCCGGACTATTATTTTAAGCTGCTGAAGAAGACCTATGAGACGGTGAAAGCCGCCAGACCGGACGTAACGGTTGTCGGAATGGCATCGAATGTAGATATAAGCTGGATGGAAGAAGTGTTTAAGCTTGGCGGGCTCCAATACATGGACGTCGTTTCCATCCATCCGTACAATCGAACGCCGGATGGCATGTTGCAAGCTGTGCTCGATGCGCAAAGCTTAATCCGGAAATATAATCAGGGACAAGACAAACCGGTTTGGATTACGGAAGTTGGCTGGCATGCCGACACAAGGGGAGTAGACGAAAAAACGCAAGCGGATTATTTGGTGCGTGCTTATGTGCAAGCGTTGAGCGCCGGTGTCAAGAAAATATTCTGGTATGATTTGATGAATGACGGCATGCAAGCCGACTATGGCGAAGATAATTTCGGCCTCATTCGCCACCAGGATGACCCCAAAGGGCAGTTTTCTCCGAAACCCGCCTATGCGGCTTATGGGGCGATGACGCGAGAATTGCTAGGTGCCTCGTTCGTTGAACAGGAAGCCGTCGACACGGGCATTACCAGCTACAGATTTGATAAAAACGGCCAGAAGCTAAGGGTTGTTTGGGCGAATACCCCCGTGCAGGCAGCCATTCAAACGAATGTACCGATTCAAGTCACCGATATCATGGGGAACACGGAAACCTTCACGCCGCTTAACGGCAAGGTGTATATGACGCTAACTGCGGAACCAATTTATATCCAAAGCGACATTGACGGTATTGCGGTTGATTCGACGTTCGCATTGACGGGGGCAGAAGCTGTAAATAGTGAGCCCGTGTTACTGACCGTGGAAGCAAATAATGCATCCACATCGCCCCTTACTGCATCATTCACAGTGGAAGGCTCAACCTATTCTTTGTACGCGGGAGCCGGTCAGAATGCGTCACAGCTGTTTGCACTGCCTGGATTGAGTCAGGAAGGCATTCGCTATGTAACAGGTGATTTGACCATGAGTGGGAACCGAATTGGAAGACTGAAGCATGCGATTCAGACCCTCCCTTCCTATCGTGCAAGAATCATCCCTGTTATTACGGATGTGAATACGAAAGCTCAAGCATTAAAAATCCAAATTCAGAACTATTCTAAGCAGCAAGGGCTAACCGTCAGGAAAGCCGATTGGCAGGTTGGTACTCAGTCAGGTACACAGAATTTGAACGATGTGATACCTCCAGACACCACCAAGACGTTCGATATTCCGCTGAGCGGCTTTAATTACGGCGTCAGCAATCAAGCACAAGTGACTGTGCAATTTGATGGAAAAGCATCTTTCGTTTATGGAGGGAAGCTGGATTTCAATCCGATCCTTCCTGGTACGCTGCAGCTTGACGGCTTGGCTGACCCAGCGATCATCGCGTCGCCGCCAGTCGCTCAATTGTCGCAAGGAACGGTAAAAATGCAAAATTATGCGGGTCCATCGGATTTGGGCGGCAGCGTATGGGTGAACTGGGATCAGGATCATTTCAATCTGACCGCTGTAATCAAAGACGATGTTCTTTACACGCCTGCAAGCGGAGCGGATATTTGGAAAAATGACAGTCTCCAGTTTGCCGCAATGGCGGGTATTCCTGGAGAAAATCTGGGTTTCTATGAAATAGGTATTTCCCAGACGCCTCAGGGACCGCAAATCTTTCGTTGGTCGTCACCTAATACCAGCGTCAAGGATCTTATAACGAACGGTTCCTTGCAGGTATCGCGCGATGAAGCACAAAAGGTTACCGTCTATGAACTCGCGCTTCCTTGGTCTGAGCTTGCGCCGATCAAACCGGAAAAACAGGGTGCCTTCAGCTTCTCGCTGCTCGTTAATGATAACGATGGCACCGGGCGCAAAGGGTATATCGAGTGGGGCTCCGGCATTGGTGAAACGAAAGATCCCAAAAAATTCAGAACGGTTCAATGGATCGTAACGGATGATACACCTCCAGTTACCGTCGCCGCTTTGGAAGGGACGAAGCAGAACGGTTGGTACGTCTCCGATGTCAAAGTAAATCTGAACGCTACGGATGATAAGTCCAGCGTTACGGAAACCGTATACAGCCTAGATGGAGGAGCCACTTGGACGAAATATCAGAACGAGCTTGTCTTCAACGAAGATGGCGTTCACACGATTTCGTTCCGATCGACCGATCAGTTTGGTAATAAGGAACTGTCGCAAACGGCATCCTTCGCAATTGATCAAGCCGCGCCGGCCGTTCATATCAGCGGAGGGGGAACCTATACCGTCGATCAGACGGTAACGATCACCTGCACCGCTACGGACGGCGTATCCGGCGTGGTATATAGCTCCTGCTCGGCTCCTTTGCTGAGCAGCCCAGCCTATCTATTAAACGTGGGTAACAATGCCGTTTCAGCATATGCGGCCGATACTGCCGGCAATTCCGGAACGGCAGAAACCACTGTTACCGTCAAGGTGACAGTGGATAGCCTGATCCGACTTATCGAAGCTTGGGTCACCAGCAATGGCAGCCAAGGTATAGTTAACTCGCTTGGAACTAAGCTCCGGCATGGACAGTTTGATGCCTTCATCAACGAAGTTCATGCGCAGAAAGGTAAGAAAATTCCCGAAGAAGCTGCGAATTACTTGTTGAAGTTTGTGAATGATTTGAAATCATAACAAGATTTCCTGAACACTTGCTCCCTATTGGGAGCAAGTTTTTTTACTAAATACGATAGCCAGGTGGTCCATTATGTCGAAGATCGATATTCAGCATTTGCCAGTTACATACTCCTTACAAGCTCGACCGACCGGTGCTCCAAGCTGGATGTTCCGGCCAGTGAATCGGGTTCTCTCGAATGTGATGAAACAACTGCAGGCGTTTGGCGGAAATGAATGAAAAAGCGACCATACGGCAGACGACGAATTCAGCAGTTTCGAAGTTTCCTTGTTGTACATTTTGGCGGACAGTAATCGGAAGTACAGGCAAATGCGCGAAACACAGCAAGTTAGCAAATGGCGGCTTGTGTATATCGTGATGGCAGCCGAGTTCGATGGAAAATCGGGGATTGCGACTCTGCAGGATCTTCATTTATATAGCTACGCGCTATGCAATGTGGCGGAGGAGTTGATTAACACCGAGTACCGAGGGATCGTTATTGAAGCGCGGGACGGTTTGGTGATCAGCTTTGAAGATGGCAAGATTTGGGCGCGCTACAGCATTCGTATCACGACGCGTTGTCGGCGCTGTCGTACAAAATGATTCTCCACTTGATGACAATCCGCCCCGACCTCATTGATACCTGAATCGATGCGATGCGAACCTACCCCATTCGTACTTCATTAACGAAGCTAAACGACGATATCCATTTCAAGTTCTTGCGATATTTCATAATTCATCCTCCTGAGCCTATCCTTAAAATTATTACAAAACCGGGGAGCATCCCCAAGTCATTCGACTTAGAGGATGCTCCCCGGTTTGGTCGATTACCTCAATGCCGTGACAAACCTCAACAAGACCACGGCGGCAACCTCGGGAATTTTCTTTCCACGCTGCGCGTTCCGACTGCCGGCTCAACGCGGCTGGCGAAACGAATCAGCAAAGGGAAGTAGCCGATCCGTGACGGGCGAAACCGACTTGGTGACCAGCTGTTTTCCATTTCTCGGGTCGGGCCTGATGATCTTCGGGTCAGATCCGTCCTTTACTGAACTAGTTGTGCGTTTCGAAACAGTGAGGGGTCCTTCGGCGTCGTTCCGACTCCCGATCCCCATTGCAAGAAACCATCGCGAGAATCGCCCGTGGAGCCCCGATCATCGTCATTCACCAGGAACGACATTCCGATGGTCTGCGTCGGTGGCCCGCTAAACCCAAGCGAGGTCCACGGCACAGAGATGACATAGTGCAAGGTGCTGCCGCTTCGAGTGATGTTCGCTTGGACGCCAGGGGTTGGTCCCGCCTGCTGGCCAGCCGGCGCTGCGAAAGTGTAAACCGCCGGTCCGCTGTCGAGAAGCGCTGTGCCGATTTCAACGCGCTTGCCGCCGGCCTGTCCCGGCACTCGGTCGTAGGTGCTGAACTGGATGGAATCGGTCTGCCATAATGTGTTTGGTATGCGCGCGCCGAAGTGTCTGTCGTCTGTGATGGTGGCGTCGATCACAAGTGCTTCGCTGTTGTAGTTGATATGCAGTTGCCCACTTAGGTCGCTGTTACTACTGCGCGTTCCTAATATCGATACCCAACTCGCTTGCGTCGCCAGGTCGATTGCGGGCAAGGTTTGGTGGTTCGTGGGCTCGATGGGAGCGTAGGAAATCGATCCAGATGAAGCGTCCGAACCGACGGCACTGTCGACGGCCACGTTATAGCTCAGAGAGTCGAACAACGGAATGTCGGAAAGCGGGACGCGCATCGACGCGGTTCCATTTGCAGGGACATTCGCCAGATCCGTCGCAGTCCCTGATGCCGGCCCTACTTGGTAGGCAACCTTGGTCGGTGTGAAGGCGCTGGTTCGATTGTTCTTCAGCGCGATGTCGAGAAAGTAGCTTCGAGACGTCGCATCCGAAGTGATCGTCGGTTGGACGCTGATCTCGAACGGCTTGACGACATTTGTCGTTGCCCTCAAGTCGGCAACAAGACTCGGATGGTGCTTGTCGTGGTTCTCTTTCTCAGGCTTCACTTTTGTCACGTCTACGGCCACAGTCCGCTGGCCGAGGAGCGTGGTTGCAGGAACGCTGATGGTAGCGTTCGTTACCTTGCCCGGAGAAGTACGAAGGGTCACAGGCTGCACCCCGTTCGCAGTGATTGTCAACTCATTGGGAAGGTCTGTCTTGGGGTTCGATCGGTCTGCAGTCACCGTAACAGCGACCGTATCACCTTTGATCGACTGGTCGGCGACTTTCATCGTGACCGCAGACTGCGTCACGCCCAAGCTGTCAATGTTACCGGTGACATAGATCGGGCTGCCGTTGAGCGTCAGAACGACCGTGCCGTCTGTCGGATTTACCGTCTGCGTTGAGCCATATTCATCCGTGATGATAAGAGGCTGGGTAGTGTGCAAAGCAATGTTCTCGGAGCCGGTGGACCACATCACCCGAGTCGTCGAGCCTCCTCCCGTGTACGGATACGAGTAGGCGGTACCGGAGCCGAGGCCATCGCGAGTGCCAATCGTCTTTCCGGTCACCGCGCGAATGAGCACGGCGTTTGTGACAGCTCCAGGTTTCGGAGCTACGCCGAGTACACCCGCGACGGGCTGCCTGAATAACCCAAAGTGATGTTCCCTATTATTGGGGTCCGTACCGTCATCCATTGCCGAGTACCAGCTGAAGACGTCCACGCCGGCTGCCTTCGCTAGCACCTGAGCACGCACCAGGTTGTCCGCTTGCTGGGGCTCTGTGGAGGCGGCGGCATACGTCGGCCAACCGTTCTCCGTAATCCACACTGGGACGTTCCGATTTCCAGCTGCCTGCTTCACCTGCTGCACCAACGCAGGAAGCTTCGATACCAACAGTGTGCGCTCGGGCGGAGTGTTTGCCCCCTCCAGAGCGTAGCCGTAGACATTCGTCGAGAACGTATCAATGTAGTTGATACCGCCGGCAGCGAAAAAGGCACTATTCCAGTTATCATCAATGGTGGAAGTAATCGGGCCTATGACGTTCGCATCTGGATTTCCTTCGTGAATCGGTCCGTACATGGCCTGAAGCATCTGCACATAGCAGGCTGCGGTAGTACCGCAAGCGCCGTTGTTGAAGCCGGTGCCATTGAACTCATTGTAGATGTTGAAATCGCTGACCTTGCCCTTATAGTGCTCGGCGGCAGCTTTCCCAAACTGACCAAATGCGGCCAGACCAGCCACGGAGCTCGGCGTTTTCCCGTTGTCATAATTTGTGTTGTTGTATGCCACGACTCCCTGGGGAGTCATGCCGAGGTCAAGAGACTGTTGTGACTTGGATTCAAAGCCATACCCAGCCCAGTTGTATACACCTGGCTGCTTTTCAATTAGCGACCAGTTGATGTCACTTCGAATGTGGCCGTAGCCGATTGTCGCCAATGCGTTCATGAGTCCATCTTCGAGGGATTTGTAGTGACCAAAATGGGTGTCGATTCCGAAGAAGGAGTCAGGACTCAAGGCGCCCACTGGCGTCGGGGTCACAATGCCAAACGTTGTGGTGCGCGTTACCGTTTGGTCATCAATCACGCTTGAGAAAGTGAGGTTGTAGAACCCCGGCCCGAGGTCAATCACGGATAGCGGAGCATGTCCGTCGGTGCCTACGGGGATAGATCCCGTGCGAAGACTCACGCCCTGATCATCTGAAATGTCATATGAAACCGAATCACCCACCGTGCCAAAATCCAGGTTTGCGGAATTGGTTGTAAAGAGCAGGCTCGGGTTCATCAATGACAGCGCTGGAGTCGTTGCAAAGGTCACCTGGATTCGTGCGAAACAGATTCCCGGGATGACGCCGCCCAGGCTATGAACACGCAGACGGAAATCTGCGCCGTTCGTTCCGTTGGCGAACTTTATTCCGCTCAGCTCAAAGATTTGGTTCTTCCAGGTCTGACTGCCGCTTGTCGGCATCCACGGGGTGGCCTGGTATGCGTTGCCCTGGCCGTCATACTCAATGGCCATGGTCGTCGCCGCTGCGTC
Source organism: Paenibacillus sp. LjRoot56 (assembly GCF_964253335.1). Classification (NCBI taxonomy): domain Bacteria; kingdom Bacillati; phylum Bacillota; class Bacilli; order Caryophanales; family Paenibacillaceae; genus Paenibacillus; species Paenibacillus sp. LjRoot56. The sequence continues at coordinate 53,190 of NZ_CAXURV020000008.1, read as the reverse complement.
AAAGTAATCAACGGACACAATCGCGTACGTTGCGCCTGCAGGTTTCGTGGAGCTTGCGACATCAACGTAGACGTAGGGGTTTAATGGATTTTGTGACGTCGTCCAGCACGCCGTACCGTTCCTGATAGTCGCGGCGTGCGTCGGATCTTTGTCTGCATCGCCGGGCCAAGCCTTGTTTATACCGCTATAAATTGGTGGCGAACTCAAAGTTGCTTTGGCCTGCGGCATGGTTGCTACTGCCTGGGGTGCTACTCCCCCAATAACGCTCGCCGTGACAGCGATCACGGCCGCGGCCGCCCTCAATCCACGATGGCGATTTCTCACACTCTGCAATCGCATGAGGACCTCCTTAAGTAGCATGACTGGCACAATCAGAACAAGCATCAAACGGATCATACACTTTTTCACGGACATCACATTCACTCCCTTATCCTGATCTGAAATCAAATTGCCTGTTTAATTGTAAGCGCTTTCTAATTGATCTGAACGCCTGCGAAACCTTTCCCCGATCCGTCACTCAGCTTTGTTGTGCGAGTGTCATTCGTTACTCTCCCTTCCATTGTCAGCCTGCTCGATCGGGGCCTGATCCCACCATAGCAATTGCACGCTTCATTGGAAAGCGTCACTTTTTGCTGCCCCACTGCTTTCTTTGCTCCCATGGACTATGCTTTTCTTGCTCCATATGCTATTAATGATTCAAATGTCTTCCGGCATCAAGAAAAGGCTTGTTGGCGAGAGGTTTACGGCGGAGGATGCTGATGAGCTGAAAGGAGGTAGGAAAATGGATGGTCTACATAACCACGGACCAGTATCCAATATTAGGAAAAAATATGGTTTCCGAGAAATTGGTTTTGATACTCTTGAGTGGGGACGATGAGCATAGTCTCCATATTAGCATTGACAATGGAACGGACAAATTCGTATGATCCAAATAGGCGACAGCTGAAAAGATGAAAAAAGGTAGATGCTGCTCTAACGCAGTAACTACCTTTTTAAATGTGATTGTTGGAATTCTATTGCAAGCTTTGGACATCTGCTGCACTTAATGGATAAGCATAAATCCTAATTTGGTCAATCAGGCCGTTCATCGAGCTTGCGGAGTTAACGCCTACGGTCAAAGGAAATGCATTAGATATATTCCCACCCGTAAGTATAGTGTTCTGGCCGACCAAAACAGAATCGACATATAGCTTAAGCCCCAAAGTTCTATCGGCTACAGCTACAACATGATGCCACTGCCCATCTGCGAAGGTTGCTGTCGATTGTGCAGCATCACTGGTACTACCATAATCCAACAGAAACTTAATCGTATTATTTGTTTCAAATCGTAACCAATATGCGGCATTTGAATCTCCTTTATTCAATATATATTTGATTGTACCAGGGACGCTTGTCTTCACCCATGCGGAAACGGAGAAGTCCCCTGTGCTACCAAAATCAAAATCATTGCTGAAGGGATCTCCCAAAGATACATAATCGCCATTTCCGTCAAAGCTCAAAGCGCTTCCAAATTTACCGCTATTGCTCCAAGCTGCATTCGTAATGGTTCCATGAAAGCCATTGGAGGAAGAATCCAGCACGGTACTTCCTGTGATTTCATCAAACTTCCAATATCCACTCAACCCGTATAAATGTCCCACTTCCGTTGAATTCAAAGCATAGTTGTATACGCTTACTTCATCAATGAAACCATTCATTGTACTTGTAGAATTGATTCCGATGGTTAATGGAAGGGAGTTGGAGATGGTACCGCTTGCAGGGCTGGTATCTTGCCCAACTAATACACCGTCGACGTATAGTTTAAGTCCCGCTGTTCGGTCAGCGACACCAACAACATGATGCCATAGCCCATCCGTATAGGTGGCTGTCGATTGAGCGGCGTCAAAGGTGCTGCCATAGTCGAGTAGGAATTTAATGGTATTGTTCGCCTCGAATCGTAACCAGTATGAAGCGTTTGTATCTCCTTTATTTAAAATATATTGGGTTGTACCCGTTACGCTGGTTTTCACCCAAGCAGAGACCGAGAAGTTTTGTGTGGTTCCGAAGTCAAACGCACCGCTGGAAGGATTGCCTAAGTTTACATAATCGCCGCTGCCGTCAAAGTGTAAAGCGTTTCCAAATTTGCCGTTTGTGTCTCGCGTCGCGTTCACAATGGTTCCGGGATTAAGGCCGCCAGCGGAATCCACAACTGTCGTTCCTGAGGTTTCATCTAAGCTCCAAGTACCGATGTTAGATTTATTCCACCAAATTCTCGAAACAATGGCTCGATTCGGAACGAGGGAGTTCCATTCGTTGCTTGTCACAATGCTCAAATCAGGTGTAACCGCAGTGGTTCCGAAATTGCCCAATTGCGCCCGGTTGTCCGTTATCGACATCACGATTTGTTCTGTGTCTTTCTTGACGCGAAGCGTGACCGGATCGACTTCAGCCATCCATAAGGGAGCCCGATATCGGAGGATATCCGTGTTAGAAGCGTCCTGTCGGGTATAGACCAGGTATAGTGCATTCGGTTGTGTCACCCAGTGCATCTGCGTATTCATACTTCCGGTTACAGCTGTTCCGTCCTCCCATTGCAAAGTCACTGCTGACTGCCAAGTTAAACCGTCGCTGCTTTTGGCCAATCTGTTCTGGATATCATCGCGAAGGGTCATAAAGTATTCGTTATTGTACTTGGTAAGGGATGTTTCAATACCGGAACGGTTTCCGTTGCCCCCTGAATTAGGTACCGACGTACCTTGGTTGATGTAGGAAAGCGCAGTGCCGTTAAATGAGGCTTTAACAACCTTTACGGAGCCCGTTCCGTCCAATAAATTGATTGGCCAAAGAATGTCTCCTGTACCATCCTCAGCTTCATAAGGATAAACACTGCCGGTATGTCCGTAAATATTAGGCCAGTCCAATAAATACCAATCGCTGCTCCAAGTTGAAGTGGCAGGATCGTATACCGCATAAGCGGGGTAGTTATGTTTCTTAGCAAAATTAAGGCCATAGGATTGGGCCATGCCGAACAGGATGATCTTTCCTGTTTTTTTGTGATACACGGGTACGGGATCAATTAGCATACCTTGGTAACCATCCGGCAGTGTCTTCCATTGAAATTGAGGAATGGTTGTCAGCGATGACCAAGTCTCACCTAAATCCGTGCTGGACGTATAAGCGATATCATAAAAGACATCCGATAAATTGGTAGGGCTTTCATTCTTATCTTTGGAAACGGTACACATAATTTGGGGACTTGAACCGCCCGGAATGGTCGCGCATCGCATGTGAGTCCACCAAAAGTTATTTGAACCATCATTTTGATAAGCTACCTTTTCATCAAGTATGTAAGAAGATGGTGAAGACGCATGAGCAACAGATGAATTTACAACAATGAAGCACCCAAGTGTCAAGGTAAAGATGAAAGTGAAGCAGAGGCTAAAAAGAAGTATTTTTTGATTTTCTTTCATGATAAAGTCTCCTCCCAACATATCAATTGCCATGAATCATAGTTAATATTAAAGCGCATTCAAAAGTAGATACCTGCTGTCAGACCCCCTCCATTAGAATTTATAATCCTCTAAGCGCGGTTGCTCATTTTTGAAAGACCTGGATAGAGGTTTATCTCATAATATCACTAGGTACACTTTGCGATAACGGGATGAAATTTAGATTTGGTGGATTTATTCAAGTACTATTAGGTTGATTGGACATCCGGCCTTCCGATGGAAGGAAGTAATCGGTGAAAATTGTATTATAAACCTCTAAGGATTGTGTTACGGCGTTCACGTGCTTCCTCTATATAATAAATAGCAGAGTAAACGAGTTATTGGGTGAAAATTGAACATCGAGGGGGTAAAAATGGAATGAAAATCACAGCGGTTAAATGTATCCTTGTCAGCGCTCCGTACGCCAATAAAGGAGATGCGGAGCGCGAAATTTGTCTGAAAACAGGGTACCGTCCAACAGCCTTCCTGAAAGTGGAAACCGATGAAGGCATCTATGGTTTGGGTGAAACCTACGCGGGCACTTATGCACCCGAAGCAGTCAGAGGAATAGCGGAACAAATGGAGCACGATCTGATCGGGCAAAACCCCATGTCCGTTCTTGAGATGTCCGATCGAATGCGGGTTGCTAATTATTATCTAGGTCGAATGGGGCTAACGCAATGCGTGATTGGCGGTATCGAGATGGCACTTTGGGATCTAAAAGGCAAGGCACTTGGCGTTCCAGTGTACGAATTACTTGGTGGCAAGGTGCATAATGAAATTAGGGCTTATGCGAGCGGTGGTAATAATAAGCCGATTGACGAGCTTAAACAAGAAATGCGTGACTATGTGACGCAAGGCTTCCGGGCGGTGAAAATTCGTATCAACCTGCTCCCGGATATCGACGCGATTGAAGAGAAGGTAGCCGTGTGTCGTGAAGCACTTGGCCCGGATATCGGGCTGGCTGTCGATGCAGCGCAAGGCTTAGCGAAATATCCATGGTCCGTCAAACAGGCAATTGAGATCGCAAAACGCATTGAGAAATACAACCTCCTTTGGATGGAAGAACCAGCAGAGGTAACTAACTATGAAGGATTTGCAGAAATTCGCCGTCACGTCAACATCCCGGTTGCAGGAGGCGAGACGGTTACAAGTCTTGTAGAAGCTGAATCGTATTTGAAAGCGAATTCGCTCGACCTGTTCCAGCCTGATGCTGCTGTTATCGGAGGACTGAGCGTGTTTCGCCAAGTAGCGCAAATGTGCGAACGTAAGTCCATTCCAATTGCCGTTCATGCATGGTGCGGAGGAGTGGGTATCATGGGGAATTTTCACGCTGCGTTTGCTTCTAGGAATTGCACAATTCTGGAACTTTCCAATGTGCCGAATCCCCTACGTGTGGAAATGATGGTTGAACCCTTGAAAATGGTGAACGGATGTATACAGGTTCCGTCAACCCCTGGATTGGGTGTATATTGGCCCGAAGGGCTGGAAGAAAAATATCCATACATGCCAGGTTCTGTATATCGGGTTCCGTTGACGGTTTCCTAATAGGAAGGTGGGAGAAATAAACCATGAAACCTCATGTCTTGGTTGCAGTTAATGGTTTTACGGAACAACACATGGAACGTATCCGGCAAGTTTTGTTCGGTTGGGCGTCAATGGAACGAATAGACGAAGAAACTTCTGAGTCTGTTTTCCGTGAAAAGATAAGCAGGTCTCATATTGTGGTTGGTTGGCCGAAAGCGGAATGGCTTGCAGGAAGCCCGGTTCGGCTTGTCCAATTAGGAAGCGTTGGTTATGACGCTTTCGTGGGTAACACACATCAAGATGATCCCTCTTTTACGCTTTGCAATGCTAGCGGTGTCATGTCTGTTGCTGTAGCAGAGCATTTAATTGCTATGATGTTCGCATTGACGCGCCGTATTTCGCATCACATACGCGATATGAGTAAGCATAGCTGGAGTCGTCAATCAGAATATGAAGAGGTGTATGGCAGCACAGCATGCATCGTCGGAGTGGGCGGCATCGGCACAGAAATCGCGCGGCGTCTGCGCTTATTAGGCGTTCGTACCATTGGGGTACGTCGTGAAATCGGGGAATCACATCCTTACATGGATGAAATATACCCAAGCTCCCGAATGAAGGAAGCTGTAGCGAAAGCTGATCATGTGATCCTGATCTTGCCCGGCAACGCACAGACCGAGAAATTGTTTGATTATAAAATGTTCGCTTCTATGAAGAATGGGGCCTATTTCTATAATCTAGCTCGCGGAAGTATCGTCGATGAGAATGTCCTGCATGCGGCTTTGATTAGCGGTAGGCTGAAGGGCGCGGGGCTTGATGTCTTCGAGGTAGAACCGCTTCCAATGGAAAGTCCGTTATGGGAAATGGATAATGTGATCATTACACCTCATTCAGGAGGACGGTCGGTCAAAGAATTCGATCGTTTCTGTCATTTGCTCTTGAACAATCTGATGAATTATCGTGAGGGGAAACCATTTCTCAATCAGGTGAATTTATAAAAAATGACAACAATGACCATTTACGAGGTGAAATGACATGATGAATACAATAAAATACGCGACAATTGCGAAATCCGCTACAAATAACCCAAGGAATGATACGGCTTCCATCGCTGAGTTGGAGGATGGCACATTGTTAGCCGTTTGGCACAAGTATGATGGTTCTTTTGGAAGCGATTTCGATTTATGCCGGATTTATGCCAAAACTTCTACGGACGGCGGAATGACATGGAAACGCGAGCGGATGCTTATCGATGTCAATCCGGAAGATCATAATGTGCAGGCCCCTGGTCTGTGTCTTCTTCCCAATGGAACGTTAATTCTCCATTGCTTAAGAGGCCATCAGGGGGGATCCAGCTCCACTATGGAAGTCTATGTCTCGAAGGATGGAGGCGAAACTTGGGGATTTCTTGCGCACATTTGGGAACGTACAAAGGGTCAGTGGCTGCAAGGCGGTGCGAACCATATCAACCAGTTGTCCAGCGGTCGATTGTTACTTCCATTCCACTTCGGCACAGGCCATCAAGGTGGTCAACACAATGAGATAGGATGCTACTTTAGCGATGATGACGGATTTACATGGACCCGTGCAGCTGGTACCGTAGATTTGCCTATGCGTGGCGCAATGGAATCCTCCGTTGCTGAAATGAGCGACGGACGTCTTCTCATGTCTATCAGGTCTCAATTGGGCGCGGTGTTTATGTGTACTTCAATGGACGGCGGCAACACGTGGAGCTTACCACAAACAAGCGGTTTGAAATCGCCGGAATCATGCACTTGTTTACGGCGAGTTCCCGGCACCGATGTACTCCTTCTGTTATGGAACGATAGTCAGTACGAACCCGGCAAGCATCATTTCGGACGACGTACACCTTTAAGCGCAGCAGTTTCTACAGACGGCGGGGAATCCTGGAAAAGAGTGGGGAATATTGCGGAGGGACCGAATGAATATACCAATCTGAATTGTATGTTCACGAAATCCGGCAAGGCCATCATTACTTACATGCAGGTTGAGGATCCGGCATTTCAGGCGCCAGAAACGGATCCACCTTTCAAACGGACTGGGATTGATTTAATGGCGGCAGTGGTAGACTTCGAAAAAATGGTTTAGGCAAGGCAACTACCGTCTATAGACGGTAGTTGTTTTTTCATACTTATCAAGGTAACATCTAATTATAAGGAGAAACAATCTTCTCTATTTGTAAGCGCTTATAACAGGGGGGAGGGATCCGATGTACAAAGTATTGATTGCTGATGATGAGGAGTTTATTCGCGAAAGGGTAATCAATAACATGCCATGGGCTGAGATTGGATTTGAAGTGGCAGGGTGTGCTTCAGATGGAGAATTAGCTCTGCAAATGGTACGCGAATGTCATCCGGATGTCATTTTGACGGATATTTTAATGCCGAATATGACGGGATTAGAACTTGCACAGTGCGTGAAAAGTGAATTTCCACACATCAAGGTTGCACTTATGAGTGCGTATGATGATTTTCAATATGCTAAAGAGGCGATACGTTTTGGGGTGAAAGGTTACCTGCTTAAGCCAATTATTCGCGATGAATTCCTCGAGCTGTTCCGAGATGTCGCCAGTAATTTAAAGAACGAAGCTGGACAACCCGTTAATTCCGTTAAAAATATGGTCGTAAAGACGAATGGAGATCGCAATTCGTATGTTGCTGTTGCGAAGCAATATATTACTGAAAACTATCCAGAACGAATCAAGCTTGAAGACGTTTCGGAACGGCTGCACGTCAATCCGAACTATTTCAGCACATTATTCAAGCGGGAAACGGGAAAGAATTTTATTGATTATCTGAACGAGGTTAGAATCAACGAGTCCATGAAATTATTGTTGCATACCGATTACAAAGTTTTTGAAATTTCGATGAGTGTCGGTTATGGCAATTTTTCGTATTTCAATAAAATATTCAAACGCATAAGCGGTGTTACGCCGCAAACCTATAGAGAATCTGGCGGATCGGTCTTCCAGTCCAAGGAAGGCATGTAATGAAGCGAAAAGAGATAAAGCTGAATCGTTTTTTGTTGCTTTTCTCCCTTTCGATCGTCTCGCTAATGCTCATCATTATCGGCTATGTGCTCTATGTGAAAACCGTCCGTTACATTGATGAGAAAACCGATATGATGCAAGCCATGAAATTGAATCAAACAACCGCGGATGTGCGCAAACAATTCGAAGATATTTACCAAACCATAGATAGTTTGCGGAATAACACCATATTAATCCAATCGTTGGACAAATTAGAGCGACAAGATGCAACCTCGTATGAAAAGGTGAGTCTGTCACAAAATGTAGAGTCCTCCCTATTTAATTTGAATAAAGGAAATGAGTTCATCAGTGGCATCACGGTTTGGACAAGGGGTGGCCAGTACAGTTCGAATGCCAAGTATTCCTCTTATTATTTTGAAGGCAATCAATTGTCACTTTCCAACCTGGACAATCAGATCAGGTTCGTCTCTATAAACCAGACGTATCAAGCATTTGGTTTAAATTCCTTGGACATCAAAGATGACGCGCTGCGAAATCTACTGGACGCATGGAACAAATCGAGTTACTTTATGTGTCCTCTTAAAGGTCCAGAAGGTTCACTCGGAATACTCACGATCAATTTAAATGCAGGTGCGTTCAATCATATTATTCCATACGGTGAATCTCTGGCGGTCTTAGATGCAAAGGACCAAGTATTATTTAAGGGGAGCGCAGTTACGCCAGAAATCAATGAAATGCTGAAAAGTACGGAGAATACGCAGCAAATGGACGGAATTCCACTCTTGGGGAAACGTTATTTTTTTCGGGATATCGGATTTCATGATATCTGCATCGCTTTGGCTGAAAACGAATCTGGGTTTCATAAAAGGCAGCTTCTGGCGCTTGGGGGATATTCGCTCATCATACTAGGCGGCAGCGCATTGCTTACTTTTTTTCTATCGCATTTAATTGGCCGCAAAATCTTGTTCCCCTTGCACAGCCTGATTAGTTGGATCGGCAGGCAGCGCAGTTTGGAGGAACGATGGGAACCTGTCGAAGATGGACGGAATCGATACAATAGGTTTACGATGAGGGACCGTTTTTTTGTCTATTTTTTAATTACGATACTACTTCCTATCTGTCTTTTCGTTACGGTTTTTTATGTGCAATCATCAAAAATTATTACGCAGGAATTGGAAGAAACCTTTTATACGCTGTTTGATAAGACAGCTCATAGGGTAGAGTTATTTGCCGATCAAAAAGAGTCTGCCATGACCCGCTTGGCTTACGATGCGTTTGTTGTAACCTACGTAGATCAACCGAGCAATAACCTGCAACAGCATATGGATCAACTCATTTATGATAGTTTTTTGCCAATTCTCAGTGAGGATACCATTGGCATCTATTCGATAAATAATCAATTGATCTACAGCAATCGGTATAAGCATGCGACCCAAATTGATCCATCTTTTTTCGAACAAATGCGTATTAGCCGTAAACCTATTCTTTACTGGCTTCCACCGACGGATACGGCCTCCTCTACGGTAAGTTTAAGTATAGGCATCGTAGATATTAATCGCTATTCAAGCCCGATTGCTTATATGAAAACGGATATAAACGGTGCTTTCTTCACCAATCTGTATGCCGATCTGAACGGGAACGGGAGTGAAGCGTTTATCATTGATGAAAATGGACGTATAATCTCCCATCCGGATACGGGAAGAATTGGGCAGAAAGCCGACATTCCGTTTCAATTGAATCAATCGGAGGGGACCCTATTCCGCATGGATAACGCCATATATTTTTCCAAGAAAATCGCTGCTTTACCCTGGTATGTGGTTGCCCGATACGATGCTTCGGCGATTAGGGATCAGGTAATACGTCTCTTTTTCGATGATATTTATTTGTTGGTCTTTCTTTTTTTGCTGATTCTCCTATTTTCTTATTTGATGTCACAGTATTTAGTGCAGCCATTAGCTTCCATTCAAAACCGTTATCTGAGCATTGATCTTGATCGTGTTAATCAATTAACTCTCCATAGAAGTTTTGCGATTGATGAAGTTGAACAGCTAAGAATTTCCTTTAACCACATGCTGGAGAGGATTCATAGGTTGGTACAGGATACATTGGATGCGAATCAGGAAAAGCTAACCCTTGAATTTGAGAAAAGGGAGCTGCACATGGAGGCGCTGCAGGCACAAATTAATCCCCATTTCCTTTACAATACACTTGAAAATATCATGTATATGATCGAAAAGGGAGAACGCCATTTAGCTGTAGATATGATTGGACTATTGAGTCGTCTGTTTCGATATGCCATGGGGAAAGACAGCTCATTGACCACGCTTAGAGAAGAGATCGTTTACTGCCAGTCCTATTCGAAGATCATGAGCTACCGCTATAAGGATAGGATTTATATCGAATGGCATATGGACGAATCGTTGAACGATTGTGTCGTTAATAAGATGATCCTACAGCCCATTATTGAGAATTCAATAAGACATACGCTTAAGATGAATAACAGCGAGATTAGGATTAGGGTCAGCTGTATGAAAAAGGAAAATCATATCGAAGTGGTCGTCAAGGATAACGGGCCCGGCATAGAACAAAATAAGCTAGATGAAATTCGTCTTCGTTTGGAGAATAGAGAACGGGGAAATGTAGGATTATATAATGTGAATAGTAGAATTAAGCTCCATTTTGGTGATACGTACGGCTTGTCGATTCATAATGCTGGTGCTGGAACGACTGTGACAATCCGTCTTCCGTACCAGAGCGTCAACTCGATGGAAGCGTCCTCAAATGTATGAGATTCGTATTATAAACCCCTGATGATTGTGTTACAGATCTCAGGGGCTTCTTATTTATAATGAAAAGGTAAGGCAAGCGATAAGAGTAGGGGGATGAATATGAAAAGTAAAACAGTAAGCGTTACCTCACTAAGCTTGGCCGTGGTCTTGATGGCATCGGGATGCTCGGGGGGAAAAACAACGAGCGAACCGAACGTTACCGGTGCATCAGACAAGCCTGCCGAAACCACAAAAACGCTGGAAATCAGTTGGGTTGGCCAAGGGGCAAGAGGTAAGATTGAAGACAACAACCAGGTTCAACAAATGATTGAAAAGAAATTCAATGTGAAATTGAAGAATCGAAAACTGGACGTAAACAACAAGGAACAAAAAAATCTGATGGTAGCTTCGGGAGAGTTGCCTGATATCGCCTTCATGGATGCACCGGATAAGCTATATTCGGATGCTGTCACTCGGAGCATATCCAAGGAAATGATCATGAAATACGCACCTAATTACGCAAAAGTGTTAAGCGATCAGCCGACGGGGTGGAAAGTGAATCAGGTCCCAGGCAAGAATGGTGAATATTATGCCCTTACGGGTTATAAACAAGATTGGGATAATCTCACATGGGGTCAGGTTTATCGTTTGGATTGGATGGAAAAACTCGGATTTAAGCCTAAAGGGGAAATCGTACCCGTGGGTACTTCCGGTGGTGCCGAAAGAGTTTTCTTCTCAAAGCAAGCGTTTACTCTCGATGAAGAGCAGAAAATGTTTGAAGCTTTTGCCAATAATGATCCTGATGGGAACGGTAAAAAGGATACGTATGGTTTGCTTCTGAATAATAGCGATGCATCTTGGGCTTTAAATACGGAAGCTGGGGCGTTTGGCTTTGGTTGGGATTATAATCTGGAGGACAATGGGAAAGTGGTTGGTTATGCGATCAGCCAAAACTATAAAGAGTTTCTGACATATATGGCTTCTCTAAATAAAAAGGGGTATATCGATCCGGAATTCACCACATTAAACCGTGCTAAAAGCTGGGAAAAGTTTGCTGCTGGGAAATACGGTGCTGCGCAGGTACAGGTTCAAGCGGCAGGCATGGTGCCCTTTACGTTCAATCGCCCGCCTGGAAATCTCGTTTTGAAGGATCCCAATGCAAGATTTCTTTTTACCCCGCCGCCAATCGGTTCTAAAGGTCAGCAGGGTTCAGCCGCATATACGCCTGTAGATGGATTTGGCTACGCGATGGTCATCAAAAAGGATGTCTCGGATGAAAAGTTAGCTCGTATTCTCCAGATCTTTGACTATATTAATTTGGACAAAGATGGGCTCATGCTCTCAGCGTTCGGTGAAGAAGGAAAAGATTATTCGTGGGAAGCTGAGCCCTATAAGTCAGCTGTCATTCCTAAACAGGCAGCAGAAGCTGATCGTGAAAAAGATGGTATAGGTTACTACAGTTTGCCGATCCAATTAGGGAATGTCAATGCGTACTATAGTAATGCTGCCGTTTCCAAATTGACAGATCTGTATTTTGGTGCCGAAGCAGGCAGGAAAATTGCTTATCGTCCCTTCAAGTGGGATTATTTCAATCAAACGAAATACAATGAGTTGAATACCAAATACGCTGCAAAATTAAAAACAATAACGGATGAATTCTTGTTTAAGTCCATTACAGGTGAGCTGAATGTCGATTCTGCTTGGGATGCTTACGTGAAAAATTGGCGCAGCAGTGGTGGAGATGAACTTCTATCCGAACTGGAAAAAGCGCCTAAGGTCGCCGATCTCCGTAAGAAGTAATTCTAAATATAGATAAACAGATAAGTTAGGAACATGGGAGATTTGTCGTTGACAAATCTCCCCACTTTTTAGAAAGGCGGAGGAAGCATGGCTATCTCAGTTGAGGCATCACACATTAAATCGCAATCTACCCGAGCACTCAAGTGGAAAAAAGTAAAAAAAATGAAAATGTTGTACGTTCTATTGCTTCTGCCTGTCATACATCTTGCTGTCTTTCATTATGCGCCGATGTATGGTGTGATCATTGCTTTTAAGGATTTTAAAGCCGGGCTTGGCATTTGGGACAGCCCTTGGAATAATTTTGAACACTTTAAGAATATGTTTCATGATTTCGTATTTATAAGAGCACTACGCAATACGATTATTATCAGCGTTCTGCGATTGGTGGTTGGCTTTACATTCCCGATCATTTTTGCCCTGCTTATCAATGAAATCATGCACAAGACATTCAAGAGAACCGTACAAAGCATTTCGTATTTACCGCACTTTATGTCCTGGGTCATTATTGCCAGCATGGTTGTTGAGGTCTTGTCCCCACAGCGGGGAGTTATCAATTATATCATTTCGTTATTTGGCGGAAATCCGATCAACTTTCTATCAAGTAAAGCTTATTTTGTCCCACTTCTGCTTATTTCCGATGCCTGGAAGGAAGTAGGCTGGGCCTCGATACTCTATTTGGCCTCGATATCCTCGATTTCACCGGAAATCTATGAAGCGGCAGAATCAGATGGTGCTAACCGTTTTCACAAGATGATTTATATTACATTGCCTTCGCTTATACCTGTAATTACAATTTTATTTTTACTTCGTTTAGGTCACATATTATCTGGCGGGTTTGATCAAATCCTTAATTTGTATAGTCCGTTAGTCTATGAAGTTGGGGATATTATTGATACCTATGTGTACCGCACGGGTCTCGTCGAATTTAGATTAGATTATTCCGCAGCAGTCGGATTGTTCAAAAACCTGGTGGGGGTTGTTCTGCTCGTCACGGTGAATCAGATAGTGCGCAAATTCAACGACTATGGGGTGTGGTGAAAATGAGGCAAGTGCAGCAAAGAACAGGCGGAATCGGCGTCAGACTCCAACCCGGTTGGTGGTTTGTTGGTTTAAATAGCATGTTTATGGTTATTTTTTCATTGGTAATTCTCTATCCGTTTTGGCAGGTGGTGGTGCTATCCTTCTCAGACGGAAGAGAAGCAACTACACTCGGTTTCCACTTTTGGCCGAGTACCTGGTCTTTTGAAGCCTATCGGTTTTTGCTCTCTTCTGGGGAGATCGTTCGGCCCTACATGAACTCGATTTTACGTACCGCCTTAGGGACTATATTGGAGGTTTTATTTACCATCCTGGCCGCTTATCCGCTTGCCAAGAAAGAACTGCCATTTCGCGGGGGGATTACCACGTATTTCATCATCCCAATGTTTTTCAGCGGAGGGTTAATTCCGACTTATCTGATCATTCGCAGTTTGGGACTGCTGGACAATTTTCTAGTTCTCATTATTCCCGGGGCTGTAGCCATATTCAGCATCATCATTATGCGGAACTATTTTATGTCACTGGATACAGCTATTGAGGAATCCGCTGTTATCGACGGTGCGGGTTATTTGACACTCTTGTTTAGAATTATTTTGCCGGTGTCAACTCCTGTACTAGCAACTATAGCACTTTGGGCCGCCGTTGAGCATTGGAATGCATGGTTTGATGCCATGATTTATATTCGCAACCGCAATTTGACGGTTATCCAAGTGATTATGCGTGAAATGCTAGCATCTGTAAGCGAACAAAGCAATGATTTGATGTTCAATAATAATGCGCAGCAAGCGCAGCTTGCGATGAGCAATGTTCGTTCTGGGATTGCGCTGCTTTCGATAGGGCCGATCATATTGATATATCCATGGATGCAAAAATATTTCATTAAGGGAGCTATGATAGGTTCCGTAAAAGGTTGAATTTGGAGGGATTGTATGCGTATTCGTTTTGACCTATTTCCTGGTGGAAAGTGCAAAGCTCTGACGCTAAGTTACGATGACGGGCGGGAATTCGACCGGAGAATGGTTAGCATCTTAAATCATTACGGCATCCGGGGGACGTTTCACTTGAATTCCGGCTTCTTGGGAAAGCCAGGGTATTTGGAACGTTCGGAAGTGAAAGGATTATTTGGCGGGCATGAGGTATCAGCTCATACAGTCAGCCATCCGTTTTTGAATTTATCACCAAAGGAACGAATTGTCGATGAGATTTTGCAGGATCGCCGGAAGTTGGAGCAGCTTGCCGAATATCCAGTAAAGGGGGTTTCTTACCCTCACGGCGCTTGGAACAAGGAGGTTGTGGCGCTGCTTCCTGCACTGGGAGTGGAGTATGCGCGAACTACGATCAATCATGGAAGCTTTGACATGCCGGAGGAGTGGTTGCTGTGGTCTCCTACCTGCCACCATCGCGATATGCTGGAATACGGCCAAAAGTTTATTAATGATCGACCGCGTCATCCTCGAATGTCTCTGCTATATGTATGGGGTCACAGTTATGAATTTAATAACAATCAAAACTGGGAGCAGCTTGAGCAATTTGGTGAATTGATCGGTTGGCATCCCGATATATGGTATGCGACCAATATTGAAATCGTCCTTTACGTCAAAGCATTGCACCAATTACGGTTTGCTGTGTCAGGGGAACTGGTTCATAATCCTTCTGCCTTGTCCGTGTGGTTCAGCTTGGAAGGACAAGCCATTGAAATAAAGCCTGGAGAAACTAAAAGACTATTCGTGTGAAATAGATGTTTGTGATAGAAACTTTGAAACGAGTGTTAAAGGTTACAAGCCTTCTTAACACTCGTTATTGTGTAGAAATTATCCTTTAACACTTCCGGCGGTTAAACCTTCAATGAGAAATTTCTGAATGATAGCAAAGATCAGAATAATTGGAAGGATGATAATTACACCACTGGCCAGAATGCCTCCCCAATTGGTCGAACCCATACTTTCCATCACCTCAGCGATGCCAACCTGGACAGTTTTCGCAGCAAGGGAGTTCGTTAATATAAGCGAGTATTGGTAATCGTTCCAACCAAGAATAAAGGAATAGAGGCTAATGGCGACTAACCCGGGCAAAGCAAGGGGAATCACAACAACAAACAATGTTTTTAGTTTCGATGCGCCATCCATGTAGGCCGCTTCTTCCAAATCGATCGGGATTGTTTTGAAAAAACCGCTCATGATCCAGACGCCAACAGGAATTGTCATCGTACAATAAATCATGACAAGTATTGTCTTGGTATTCAAAAGCGACATCGAGGAAGCAAACTTATACCATGGAATCATAATCATTGGTCCTTGAATCATCTGCGCCAATACGAGCAGTACGAATATGAGTTTAATCCCTGGAACTTTATATCTGGCTAAACCATAACCGCTGATACAAGCTATCAAACCCGTTATCAGCGCGGTAATCGCACATGTGATCAGAGAGTTGGACAACAGTTTTCCAAGCTGGATCCCTTTTTTTCCTAGAGCCCATGTATAACTATCCAAAGTAAAAGGTGATACCCACCAAGTCGGTTTAGAGGCAAATATGGCTTCGTCGCTCTTGAATGAAGTATCCAAAAGCCAGAGAAAAGGTACTAAGGTAAAAACTAATAATAGAAACAAAATCGTGTATTTCCATATTCTCATCAAGTAAGTTTCTCTCATGTTCTCGCCCCTTAACTATTATCTTTACCAAACAATCTTGCATAAACAAATACCATAATCAACACAATCAGCATCGATAAAGTTCCAATAGCAGCGCCTTTACCTAAATCCAAATAAACGAATGCATGGGTGTATAAATAGGTCGGCAAAATACTGGTTGTATAACCCGGTCCACCATTGGTCAATGCCCAGATCATTTCGAACTTCGTCCAAGAAGCGATGAGTGAAACCATACCAGTGACATACATGATGGGTCTTAACGAAGGTAGTGTGACATAAAGAAATCTCTGCCAATTGGTCGCCCCGTCAATTTCTGCTGCTTCCTTCATCTCACTGGAAATTCCCTGCAGTGCGGATAGCAGCATTAATGTAACATAGGGGAACCCTTTCCAAGTAGAAGTGAGCAGCAATGAAGGCCACACCCAAAATTCGTTCCCAAGCCAAACGATGTTGTCTTGAAGCAGGTGCAGTAGCTTCAAATAGTAATTGAGCAACCCATATTGTCCGTCATAAATCCATTTCCAAATGATACCGATCACAACAACTGGAGAAACCCATGGAACCATAACTAACCCACGCCAAAGGCCCCTGAGGCGAAGCTTCTGATTCAGGATAAGTGCAGCTGGAACGGCTATAAGAAATTGGAGCAATGTTGAACCAATAACCCAAACAAGGCTATTTCTAAGAATAAACCAGAAATGATCATCATCCATAATCAACTCTTTATAGTTGTTCAAGCCCGTAAATTGCGTGCCACCGCCATGAAGCAGTGAGTATTTGAAGAAGCTGAGACGAAGCGTATCGAACAACGGATAAAATTGAAACAAGGCCACATATAATACGACTGGCGCAAGCAGCAAATATCCGAAAGCATACCGTTTGATAAGGGAACGGTTATGTTTATTTCTTAATGCAATAGAAGAAGCAGGTTGTTTGATTGGCGTGTCCATAGGTGAACTACCTCCTTTATAAGAGTAAAAAAAACGGGGAACAGCGACTTTAACTTCCTGTCGGTTCCCCGATACATGCTTACAAACGTTATTTGAACTTATCTTTTATTTTATTGATCCCATCTCTGATAGCCGTGTACGTTTCTTCCGTACTCGTTTTTCCCGTGAGAAGCTTCGTCATATTATCTTGCACAAGTGTCTCGATCTCGGGTTGCCCTACGATGGTAGCCATGGGTACACCATTGTTGACAAGAATTTGGTTAAAGTCTTGTAAAATTCGCTTGTGACCATCAATGGCTTTTGGGTAAACTTTTTCAGCCTTCTTAACGATCTCATCCAAATTTGCAGTTTTCATAGCAGTGACGTTTACTACAGCAGCTTCTGACGTATTAAACTCGGAAGAGGACCACTCTTCGATTAGCTTCCATGCAACATCTTTATTTTTGCTGCCTTTGAACATGCCTACTCCAACGCTCGATACCGGTGCTTGTGCCTTGTCCCCGGAAGGTCCTTTCGGATAAGGAATCGCTCTGGTTACCTTAATGATGTCCGGATTGATGCTGTACACATTAGCAGAAAAGTAGGTTCCTGCAGCAACCATGCCCACTTCTCCGTTACTAAATGATCGCCACATTTCCGGATAGCCCCAAGTGAAATGTGCCTTAGGCTCAAAAGCTTCTAGTTTTTTGAAGTGATCCAGTGTCTCGATATATTTTTTCTTTGATGCTTCTGATGTATCGCTGAGCAGAAGCCCATTGCTATATGCGGCGGTGAAAGGAACTCTGAAAGCAAACCGAGCTACGCCCATTGGATATCCAAAGCCGTACTTATCACCCTTGGTCATGAGTTGTGCTGCCTTTTCCACGCTTTCCCAAGTTTTTAATTCTTCAACTTTCATGCCGGCTTCGTTCAACATTTTTTCATTTACCATTAAGGTAAACGAGTTGGCAAGATTCGGAACGGAATAAATTTTATCTCCTCTGGACGCATATTCCAGTGTGCCTGGGAGAAAATCATCTTTTTTCAATGCTGCGCCTTTTTTATTCAAATAGGGAGAAATATCCTCCAACCCGTCCAACTGCACAAGGCTGGTGACGTCTTGGGTCATCGTCATATCCGGATAATCGGCGGATGATAGCATAATGGGTAATTTCTTCTCCATATCCTGCCAGGATAAGAACATGTACTCAATGTTGACGTTTGGATACTTTTCTTTCATTTTTGTTTTAAATTGATCGGCTAACTCTTTTTCTGCCTCTGATGTCCCCGGATAGACGAAACGTATATCCGCTTTCACGGTTTTCCAGTCGATTTCTTTCGTTGATGCTGCCGGAGTTGTGTTCGATGCACTCTTTTCCTCTTTGTTAGAACTACAGCCTGTCAACGCTACACTTGCCAGTACTACGAGGCTGATTAGGATCGTTGCAGGCTTTTTTAACTGTTTCATGTTTACCCCTCCTTGATGATTTGGATACAAATTTATCGTAAATGTTCTCGAATTTTATTACAATGTGACGATTTTAAGGATTAGTGGACTTATTCAAGCAAGTGGAGAATGGCTATACCTTAGACGTTTGCAAAGCTTTATAATGCAAGTAATTAACATAAGTGAGGAGAGAACAGGATGCTTCAATTCAAAACATTGCAAACCAAAATGCTTGTTTCCTTCATTTTGCTCGTGCTTATTCCCGTCATTGGCCTTGGCAGCTTTTCATACTACATAGCAACCCGTTTTTTGGAGAAACAGACGATGCAGAATCAAATGCAAATCATCCGGCTTATTGCCGACAATATTAAGCATATGCTGGATGATGCCACCGACCTCTCTTCCTTTATTGTGGGGAACGAAACCATTCAATCGCTGCTAAGCCAAACTGCTCCTTCGTATATAGGAGATCCACAAAAGACAATTTTCAATTATTTATCTAATTTAAAACAAGCTAAAAAATATATATCATTTATTGTTTTGTATGGTGAAAATGATTTTATGTTTAAGGATTTCTCGGAGTTTTTCAGGCAGGTGGTACCCTATGAAGAATTTAAAGAATCCCCATTATATATGGCTACGGCTGCGCGTAACGGCCAGTCTCACTTGGATTATTCGGGCTCTTCTCTGTTTATATACGCACATAATTACAATGATATCGTACTAGGCAGACGTATTTTAAGTTTGTATGATGCAGACAAAAAGTTGGGGATGTTTTTTCTTGGAATTAATAGAGATGCCATAAGAGATGCTATCCAAGATGTGCAGATCAGTCGGACGACTAATCTGCTTCTCTTCGACGACAATTATCGACTCGTTGCAAGTAAGTTGGATGATAAAGAAATGAGCAAGCATTTTAAAGACAATGTGAACGGAATTAAAAAACTGCTTCAGCCCAATCAAACCTGGATCTATGAAATAGGTAATAAAAAATATTTAGCTGCGAACACGTCTATTGAGATATATCGATGGCATATTGTGAGCCTTACTCCGATGGAAGACATCCAAAAGACATATAGCATTGTGCTCAGCAGCACGATCATATTGTCTTTCTCACTCCTGCTAGTTGCGATTGTGATGTCTATATTGCTTTCTAAAGGCATTACACTGCCTATTAAGAAATTGCTTCGGTCTATGAACAATTTTAAACGAGGGGACTTTAATCAAAAGGTTCCTGTGGAGTCGAAAGATGAAATCGGGCTGCTCACGCAAAAGTATAATGAAATGGTCTCCCAATTGAATGAACTAATTCAGAAAGTTTATATCAGTCAAACGAATCAGAAAATGATTGAATTGAAAACACTTCAAGCACAGATTGAGCCACATTTCCTGTACAATACGTTGGATTACATTTTCTTTAGTTCAAAAATCAACGGAGATAACCAAACGGCTAAAGTCGTTCAATCGTTGAGCGAATTGTTCCGGCTTTCGCTGAATAAGGGTGAAGATTACTACAAAATAGAAAATGAAATGAATCAAATCAAAGCCTATATCAATATTCAACATGCACGTTTTCCTAGTCGATTCACTCCCATTTATCATATCGATTCCACCATTGGTCATTTTATTACGTTGAAGCTTCTTCTCCAACCTATTGTGGAAAATGCCATCCTACACGCGTTCGAACCGCCTACGGATCGCCAAGGAGTTCTATTAATTCGTTCTTATGTTCAAGAAAGTGATATTGTTTGGATCGTTCAAGACAATGGTAATGGAATGAATCCGGATCAGGTGGAACAACTGTTATACATACCAGTACGAAGTAAAGGCGGTTATGGCTTGCGAAATGTGAACGAACGGTTGCAGATGATGTTTGGTCCTGAATATGCCCTGCAAATCAACAGTATTCCTGATATCGGCACCACTGTGATTGTAAGAATTCCAATCATCGAAAATGAAACACAATGGGGGAAACTATATGAAAGTCATGGTCATTGATGATGAAGCGATTGTTATAAAAGGATTGAGCATGTTAATTCCATGGGGGGAATACGGCTTTGAATGGCTTCCGCCGGCTGAAAATGGGAGGAAGGCTTTGGAGCAAATGGCATGCATAATGCCCCATTTGATTATAGTGGATTGTCAAATGCCAATCATGGGGGGCGTGGAATTGCTTACAGAAATTCGCAATCGGAAATGGTCAATGAAATCCATCATTCTCAGCGGCCACGATGAATTTGACTATGTCAGACAAGCACTTCAGCTTGGAGCTTCGGATTACCTTCTTAAGCCGCCGGACACAGATATGATGTTAGAAGTGCTCATTAAAATAAAAAAAGAATGGGAGGAAGAAAACCAACGCAACCACCAACTACAGGAAAATATGTCTCTAATCCGTGACAGGTTTTTAAGAAGCTTACTGGAAGGAGCTCGACTCAACGAGAAGTTGTTTATGGAGAAAACTGCCTACCTGAAGGTTCCATTGACCGTGGAGCCTTTCCGAATAGTCCTGCTGCAAATCGAGCAGGATCCCGAAACCCTCAGAAATTATAATTATGAAGATCAACAACTGATGAATTTCGCTATCCAGAATATTGCTGAGGAAACGTTGCAACGATGGGAAAATAAATGCATGTTTCTGAAGAAATCGGGACAGTTTGTGATGATTATTAATATGTCATTTGCTATGGAGGAACTTCGCCGTGACCTGCAGCATTTGGTGATAAATATAAAGCAAACATTAAAATACTTTGTTACCGTCGGGATCTCAGCCCATAACGAACAATTGGTTCTCGAAGGGAAGATGGCCTATGAACAGGCTCAAATGGCCTTGGAATATAAATATTATACTGGACCGAACGAAATCATTTTTATTGATGACTTAGATTGGGAAATGTCAAAGAGCAAGAGAAAGAACGATGGACGGGGGTCTTTAATAACTGAAGCGTCTACAGCTGAAGAAATATCAACTGCTTATGAAAGGCTGCGAATGGCGCTTAAGATAGGCAACCTTCAGGAGTTAGAGGATTGGATGCACTCATTTTTCAATGAACTACAAGAGAAGGAGATTACGATTCCATTAACGAAAACGGAAAGTCTGCAAGCCATGATATATGGCGCCAGCGTTATTTCCGAATTGCATCCCAAGATGCATTTGGATCATCTATTGACGGCCGAGCAAATTCAATACGTTGTAGCCGCTGCTACCTTGCAGGAACTTAGTCAAATCTGCAAAACGTTTCTTCGTTATTTGCTCCAGTTAACCGTTGATTTGCGAAAATCCGGCAGGAATAACGTTGTGGAAGCTGCTAAAACGATGCTAGAAACCAAATATGCAAGTAACCTTTCTTTGGATACCATTGCCAAAGAAGTTTTTGTGTCGCCTGTCTATCTAAGCTTTTTGTTTAAACAGGTCGAAGGCATAAATTTAACTGACTATGTAACCCAGGTTCGGATGGATAAAGCTAAGGAACTGCTGCTCGGCTCTAATCTCAAAACCTATGAAATCGCCAATCAAGTGGGATACCAAGACGAAAAATATTTTAGTCGGCTTTTCAAGAAGAAGATTGGGATGACTCCTACTGAATTCCGTCAATAAGACTAGCGATATAAAGCGAGTGATTGTAATAGAGAGGGGTAGTCCATGAGATTCAGCATTTCAGGAAAGGTCATGCTTGTTTACAGTTTGGTTTTCATAACGATTATTTTTTTATCTTTTTGGGTGTCTTATACGGGTACCGTAGGACGATTGGAGCAGGATCTGAAGAATACTCATGTTGCTTTGCTGAAGCAAATTGATGATAAAATCGAGATCGTGTTCCGTCAAACGGAGAAAGATCTGCTCAATATGTCGCAGGAGTTAGAGTATGTATATTTTATGTATGACAGTTATGATGATGCAGCTCAGAAATATGCGAATTTTTTTGGATTATCAAACAAACTGAAAACGGTTGTGCACACGAATGAACTGTTTGCTTCAATATTCCTTTATTCAGAGGTAAGTGGCGATATACTGACTGATAAAACGTATATGAAAAGAAGTGACTCGGAAGACAGCTGGTTGGCTACTTATATCAAAATGAAAGGGCATTCAAAATGGCTGACTACTCATAAAGTATGGGATGGCGAAAAAGAACAGGATGTCGTCACGCTGATTCGTTCCTATCCATCGATCAGCAGCCCTGAATATCGAAAGGGACTTGTTGCCATCAATATCAGTGAAGATGTTCTTTATCGGATGATCAAGGATGTGTATGAAGAAGACCAGGGTGGACATACCTTCATTATTGATGATCAAGCAAACATAGTGACTCATGACGACGCAACGCAATTATATAAGAACTTGACACACATTCCCTATATTCAGCAGATTCTGAGCCATAACGGGAGCGGATATTTCACAGTGAAAATGGAGGGGATTGAGCAATCGATATTTTATACGGCCTCTACATATACGGGGTGGCGAATTGTCAGCGTTATTCCTAAATCTAACGTATATCAGCCTTTGGAGTCTATACGAAGTTTAATGATTGCGTTTGCCGTCGGTATGGTTTTTTTAGGTCTAACTGTTCTTTTTTACGTAAACCGGCGGACCTTTAAGCCCTTGGATCGATTAGCCGGGAAAATGTCAGGAGCGTTCAAGTCAGTCCATCCTGAAGAAGAGCCGATGAGAAGTGCTGTTGGGCTGGGTTACCTTGAAATGGTATTCGACCAAATGTTTGTAGATCGTGAACAACTAGAGAAGCAGGTCCGGGATTCCAAGCCAGTATTGAAATGGAGAATCATCTTGGACATGCTGTCGGGCTATAGAACGGAGTATGCATCCGTGAGGCATCACATGGAATTTACTGGAGTCAACTTGTTTTCTGAATGGTTTGTCGTGTGTACAGCCGAGATCGGTAAGGAGGGCGGCGTTAGCCTGAAAGATGAAACCTTGTATACGTATGCGTTATGCAATGTTGCAGAAGAGTTGATGAATATGGAAAATGCGGGGGTTGCAGTTGATTTAGGAGCGGGTTTCGCCGCCATCGTTTTTAGCTTTGCAGAAGGTGATATGGAACAAAACCATTTGCGTGCATTGGCTGTCCTCGAGTTGGTTTTGGATGTCATGAAGAGGCAATTCGGGCTTCAGGTGACCATTGGTGTAGGAAGATGCTATCAGGATATGAAGGATATCCCGATATCGTACGAAGAGTCGCAAAAAGCCCTGCAATACAAAATGGTCATCGGCAGTCATTCGGTCATTTCTATAGAAGATTTGCTGGGGCATGATAATCAGGACTATTACCGCATGATAAAGATGACGGATCGAATTGTAGAAGCGTTAAAGCAGACAGAAAGCGAGAGATTAGAGGGATATATAACGGAATTGTTTCAAGAAGCGGTAAGTGGCAGCTTATCTCCCGATTTGATAAGGCAGCTCTCCTACGATTTGATTATGAAATCATTGCAGGTCGTTGCTTCGATAGGCATAAATACGGAGGAATCGCTTGAAGAGATGGGGAATCTCCACCAACGGATTCATCAATGCGACAATTGGCAGGATATGCAGCAGATCGTCAAAACTGTACTTGAAGGATTAGCGGGTAAAATTGAAGGGAAACGCAGCCAACGGGGAAACAATAAGACAATTGACAGGTTGTTGCTTTACATTCGAGAACATTATCGTGAGAGTGAATTTTCCCTCGAGTTGCTATCCGAAAAATTTCAATTAAATCCGTCATATATAAGCAAGCTGTTCAAAGAATATACGGAGAAAAACTTCATTGATTATTTGATTGAGATCCGGATCAATGCTTCCAAGGAGCTGCTTGTTGTTAAGAACCGCAAGATTAACGATATCGCAGAATGGGTTGGGTATACTAATACACGCAGCTACCTTCGGGCTTTCAAAAAATATACGGGCATGACGCCCACCGAATATCGGGAGTGGGTGCTCGGATTTGAAGCGAATTCTGCGTCGGAGCAAGCTTTAATGAGCAAAAACCCAAGATAAAGGTACCACCCTAAAGAAATGTAACCAGGCAATATACAAAAAAAGGCACATACCTCATAACACGTCTATTTCCTTCTCTTGTCAGCCCTCCTACAATCAAACTGTAACCGAACGAAAGGTTTGGGAAAAGACTTAACGAGAGGGTGAAACGATATGAAGGCTAGACTCCCGGCAACAGAATTGCGGACCGGGAAGCAAAGGGTTGAAGCGAGAACGTTTAGACAGTCGATTTGGAGAAGGATGATGCAGGATAAACATTTATATATGATGCTCCTGCCCGTGATCAGCTTTTATCTGCTGTTCAAATTCGTTCCAATGATCGGAGAAATCATTGCTTTTAAGAATTATAGGTTCGCTGACGGTGTATTCGGAAGCCAGTGGGTTGGATTTAAGCATTTTCAAATGATTTTTGCCAGCCCTGACTTTTGGCGGATATTACGAAACACACTCGTACTTAACTTGTACAGTCTCGTTTTTGGATTTCCAATTCCGGTTGTCCTTGCTCTTCTGCTCAATGAAGTCCGCAGGAAATGGTACAAGAGTATTGTACAGAATATGTTATACGTACCCCATTTCATGTCATGGGCAGTGCTGGGCGGAATTGTGGTTGCCGTGTTGTCACCAAGCACGGGAGTTGTGAATATG
Source organism: Paenibacillus sp. LjRoot56 (assembly GCF_964253335.1). Taxonomy (NCBI): domain Bacteria; kingdom Bacillati; phylum Bacillota; class Bacilli; order Caryophanales; family Paenibacillaceae; genus Paenibacillus; species Paenibacillus sp. LjRoot56. The sequence goes on along the minus strand of NZ_CAXURV020000008.1, from coordinate 27,916 downwards.
GTCCTCAAGAAAATATCCGGTGGGGAATCCGTCTATTTCATGGCCGATTCGTTCTGGTGGCCGCTTATCTATACGTTATCGGGCACTTGGAGGGAAGCAGGGTGGGGAACGATTCTGTATATGGCAGCAATGGCCTCGATTGATCCGCAGCTTTATGATGCAGCAAAGATGGATGGTGCCAACAAGCTTCGCCAAATATGGCACATTACATTACCCGGTGTTCGCAGTACAATTGCCGTTCTGCTTATTCTTAGAATGGGTCAAATGATGGATGTGGGATTGGAACAAACGCTCGTTCTACAAAACAATTCCGTACTTGATGTTGCAGATGTAATTAGCACCTATGTATATAGGGTAGGTTTACAGAATATGAGCTACAGCTATACAACGGCGATCGGACTGTTTCAATCGGTCATCGGCTTGATCCTGATCGTTGGCGTTAACCGGATGATTCGAATGACCGGGGAACGGGGGCTATGGTAAGCAATGGGTATAACCAACAAAGGGATTCTAACTCGATTGGCAAGTATAAGTATGTACCTCATTCTCGGCTCAATCTCATTAATGACCTTGTTCCCGTTCTGGTACGAAATTGTGGCATCCTTCAGCAGCAGCAGGGCGATTAATTCCGGCGAAGTTTTCTTATGGCCGATCGAGTTTAATATAGTCGCCTATGAACGTTTGTTTGACGATGGTCAGTTATTCGTAGCCATGCGCAACACGGTTGTTGTCACGTTAGTTGGAACGGTGCTTAATATGATCATGACGATTCTGGCAGCCTATCCGCTTTCTAGACGGAGACTTCTTGGTCGAAACGCGCTGCTAATGATGATCACGATTACGATGATATTTGTCGCCGGCATTATTCCCAACTTTATCCTCATCAAAATGTTGGGGTTAATGAACTCCTATTGGGCCGTCTGGCTGCCTGGATTGATCAGTACCTACAACATGTTTGTGATGAAAACATTTATGGAAGGGCTGCCGGAAGAAATTGAAGAGTCTGCAGCGATGGATGGCGCTGGTGATTGGCGAATATTAATACAGATTTTTATCCCGCTCTGCAAGCCTATTTTGGCTGCATTATCTTTGTTCTATGCCGTTAATTGGTGGAACAGCTACTTTAACGTGATGCTCTATATCACAAAGTCGACCAAATTGACTGTTATGGTGAAGCTGTATCAGATGGTTAACAAGGTGGACGAGAATTTATTAAACAATATTGGAGGAAATGATGCCGTGGAACGAGTTTTACTTACTCCGGAAGCAATTAAAGCAGCGGCTGTTGTCATAGCCGTGTTGCCGATTCTGTGCGTATATCCATTCCTCCAGAAATATTTTGTCAAAGGTGTTTTGATCGGATCGGTCAAAGGTTGATATCCAGAGTGAACTTGCTCTGATATAAATATTATACATGTAAGGGGATGAAAGAATGAGCAAGTTGAAACAAGCGGGAAAAGTTATTCTCGCTATTAGCATGTCTTTAACAATGCTTGCCGCATGTAGTTCCAATGATACTTCTTCGGTACAGTCTTCAGTTTCACCTGGCTCCACCACCGTTCCAAGCACGGGACCTAAGAAGGAAATCAGCATATCGATGTTTGATCGCGGTGCAGTGCCGACGGAGGAAGGTACTTATGAAAATAACCGGTGGACAAAGTGGATCAACGAGAAATCTCCTGTAAATGTCAAATGGGTTCCCGTTACCCGGAGCCAGGCGCAGCCCAAATTGAACGCCTTGATCGCTTCTGGTGAAGCACCTGATTTGATCTGGGAATATGATCGAAATTACATCAGCCAGTTGGCCAATCAAGGCGTAATTCAGCCGATCGGCGATTATATCAACAAATATAGCACGACGTATAAAGCTTATCTGGAGAAGCACCCGGAGCTTAAACCTTATCTGAACGTCAACGGTCAAACGTATGCGGTTTCGTTCGCGCGAGATACGGTCGCCAATCACGGCATGTGGATTCGTCAGGACTGGCTGGATAAGCTAGGTCTAAAGGCTCCGTCTACGGCAGAGGAATTTCTTGATGTTGCTCGCAAATTTAGAGACGGTGATCCAGACGGCAACGGCAAATCGGACACGGTACCGATTTCATTAAGTGGTAGCGGTGTCAGTATTTTGCGCGCTTTATTTTTCACCCAGGAAAATCAGTGGTATGTGGAAGGTGGTAAGCTGGAATACGGCAGGCTCCTTGACCGTTACGCGGATTCGCTTGCATTCCAGAAGCAGCTCTTTGACGAAGGGCTTATCGACAAGGAATATATTACAGACACTAATTTTCAGCGCTCAACCCAGTTGTTGACGACCGGTAAAGCAGGGATATATTTGGGCCAATGGGGTGCGGGGAGCATGGATAACGCCTATCGCGATTTGCTGAAAAATGTGCCAGATGCGAAGTTGACTCCGCTTGAATCGGTCAGTACCAAGTATGGCAAGGACGGCTTATATCAGGAAGCGCCACCGAGCGTATTTACGGTATTTAACAGCAAGATGAAGGAAGACCAAATCAAATCGGCCATTCAATTTATAGACTGGATGCTGAAGGATGGATGGGTGCCTCTCAAGTATGGGGAGGAGAACGTACATTATAAAACAGTTGATGGCGTTCGGCAGACAATTAATCAGGACAAATTTGTCAAGGAAGTCAGTTATGCTGGCGAATACGCGCTCATGATCGATTCGATGATGACACCTAAATTAATCGTAGACATGGCGGCGAAAGATGAGATATCTCAGAACTATGCCAAGTTGAAGGCGAAATCGCTCGAATTGACGATGAAGAATACATACCGGAGGGATATACCATACAGCCCAGATATTCCTGAACTAACCCAGTTGATCTCTACGTTCTCACCGATCGCTGTTCAGATTGAAACGAAAGTGGTTACCGGTGGGAAGTCCATAACAGCCCAGGATGGACTGAACGACCTCCGCAAAGAATGGAAGCGCCTCGGCGGAGACAACGTAGATAAACAGGTTCAGGATTGGTATCAGAAGAACAAAAACAATTTTAAATAACAATCTGTACCGAAATTGGCAAGTACTTTTTCCGGATATCCATCATGTCCGGGGAAAGCGCTTGGCAAGTATTTTAAAATAACGATATGAGGTGAGTAAATGATAAAAAAGATACAATTGAAAATAACGAGTATGGTTTTAGCCTTTTCAATGACAGCTGCTTTGCTCCAAGGTTTTGTTGCTCCGCTTGTTCCCTATGCAAACGATAAAATGTCTGCTTTAGCTGCGGTATCTAATCCGGTTATCTCACAATTAAATCCGAGCGAAGACACCTATGTCAGAAATGGAGGGAATGCGAATACGAACTTTGGATCCTCTACAACACTAGGTGTAAAGAGTTTTGATGCAGATATCAATATAAACCGACAAGCTTTCATGAAATATGATTTAAGCTCTTTTGCAGGTGAGATCGGATCGGCCAAGTTAAAGATATATGCCATTGACACGGAGAATTCAACGATCGGTGTTCAATTGTTTGGCATGGAAGACGACGCATGGAAAGGAAACACGGTAACCTGGAATACCAAGCCGTTTCCCGAACATTATATAACCAATATCAATGTTGGCAAAACAGCGAGCTGGTACGAAATCGATGTGACGGCATTCGTGAAGCGGCAGAAAGCGTTGGATCAGACAGCCAGCTTCGCGTTCTTAGAGCAAGCTGCACAAGGTCATGCTGTGAACATCAATAGTGTGGAGAATACGGAGAACCGTCCATATTTGGAGATTTCTGCTGATCGAGTAAATGCAAGCGCTCCCAAGTGGGCGTCAGGGGGATCCGTCAACATTTCTAATGTAAGCGCAACAGGCTTGCAATTGAACTGGTCGGCGGCTACAGACCCGGCAGGCGTGGCAAACTATACGATTTATCAAAACGGAAATGTCATCGGGACGGTTGGCGGATCGGCAACTTCGTACACGGTGACAGGATTGCAGGTCGGACAGAAGGTTACGTTCAAGGTTGAAGGCGGTAATGCCCTGAATCAATGGAGTAACGACGGGCCCTATGTGACCGTAACGTTGCCCAACCCGAAACAGACGGTTATTCTGCCACTCGAGGACACCTATGTCCGGGGCGGAGGGAACGCGAATGATAACTATGGAACAGCTGCGTTGCTAGGTGTGAAGAATTTTGATGCAGATGCCAATTTAAACCGGCAAACGTATATGAAGTATGATTTGAAATATTATGCCAGCGAGATTGGGTCGGCCAAATTAAAGATCTATGCCATTGATACCGAGAATTCGACAATTGGTGTCCAAGTATTTGGTATGGAGGACGATTCATGGAAAGCCAACACGGTAACTTGGAATACGAAGCCAACTATCGACACTTACATCGCCAATATCGATGTAGGCAAAACAGCGGGCTGGTATGAAATCGATGTGACAGCTTTTGTGAAAAGGCAAAAGGCGTTGGATCAGACAATCAGTTTCGCATTCTTGGAGCAAGCTGCACAAGGTCATGCTGTGCAAATTAACAGCATGGAAAACACGTTGAACCGGCCGTATCTGGAACTTTCCACAGATCGAGTAAATACAAACGCTCCCAATTGGCCGTCCGGAGGAAGCCTCACCGTTTCGAATTCCAATGAAACGGGCTTGCAATTAAACTGGTCGGCTGCGGCGGACCCTGTTGGCGTAACTGGTTATAAAATCTATCAAAACGGAATCCTCCTGGGGACGGTTGCCGGTACTGTAAGCTCTTATACGGTTACGGGGCTGCAAATCGATCAAAAGTACACGTTTAAGGTTGAGGCCGTGAACAGCTTGAATCAATGGAGCACGGATGGACCCTTTATTACAAAGATGTTGCCATCCACCAGTCTGGTACAGCTTCGTCCGGGCAATGTGTTTATTAATGATGAAGCTATTCAGTTTAAGGTAATAACCACAAGACCAAACGTATCCTGGGCAGTCTATGATTATCAAGGAGCTGCGGTTTCCGATGGGATCAGTCCGGTTGTACAGGGCGAGGCCGTTTTGACCGTTCCTTTTACAACGTTCGGTTATTTCACTCTACAAATTAAGGTCCAATCGAATATCAGCGATCCCATTTCCATCAAAACTCCGTTTGCCGTGCTTTCTCCCTTAGATCAATCGGGTCATGAGAATTCTCCGTTCGGGATGGCTACCCATCTGCACCGTATCCCGCCGGCAGATGCGGCTAATATGATAAAAATGATGAAATATGCCGGAATTGATATGGTTCGGGACGGCAGAGAATGGAACAGTATTGAAAAGCAAAAGGGTTCATACACCTTTTCTCCATCTCCTGATGATTACATGGCGAAGTTGAATGATGATCATTTTGATTTCACGTTTGTTTCCGGATTCAACAACCCGTTTTACGATAACAATAGCACCCCCTATACCGATGAGGGCCGTGAAGGATTCGCCAATTATGTGAAAGCATATGCGGATCGTTACGAGGGCAAGCTTGATGCTGTCGAGGTTTTCAACGAATTCAACGGAAGCTTCGGGGACAGAGGAAACGGTCCGGCAGATTCGAAACCGGAAAACTATTTTCCATTGCTGAAAAAAACGTATGAAACAGTCAAGGCTGCGCATCCTGACATGCCTGTCGTGGGCATGGTCATGGCTATCGACTTGAATTGGATGGAAAAAGTATTCCAGCTTGGGGGTATGCAATATTTGGATGTCATTTCCGTTCATCCTTATGTATATCCGGGTGAGCCGGAGCATTTGGAAAGTCAAATAAAAGGCTTACAGGACTTGATTCGGACTTACAATAATGGGCAGTTGAAACCAATCTGGATCTCCGAGACAGGCTGGCCGACGCAACTGGACAGTCGCGGAGTGGATGAGCAGAAGCAGGCAGACTACCTGATTCGTGGTTACGTCGTTTCAATCGCAAACGGTATTGATAAAATCATGTGGTATGATTTTATGAACGATGGTGTTCAACTCAATTATAACGAAGATAATTTCGGCATTATCCGTAATCCGAATGATAAACTGGGCGCTTACACACCTAAGCCAGCCTACGCGGCTTATGCGACCATGTCAAGAGCACTTGGCGGTGCACAGTTCGTTAGTCAGGATTCCACGGATACTGACATCCGAAGTTACGTTTTTGAAAAGGACGGTGAACAAATAAGAGCTTTGTGGGCAGTAGGTTCGTCGGTTCCGGCTGTTATTCATACCTCCAACTCGATCCAAATCACGGATATGATGGGAAATACAGAAACTTACGTTCCCTATAATGGGAATGTGTATGTGACTTTAAACGATGAGCCGTTTTTTATAAAAGGGCATATCTCCGGAGTCGAAAAGGATTCCACGTTCTCCCTGCATGGAGATTCCGCTCGGGTCGGTGATCCGATCAATCTGACATTGGAAATCGATAATACAACATCTGCACCATATTCATTTAACTTGAAGGTTGAAGGCGAGTCATATCCGGTATTTGCCGAGGGTGGTCATAAGGTTACCCAAATGCTGACTGTCTCGAATTTGAATGAACCCGGAAACCGCTTGGTTAAGGGTTTCTTGATGAAAGGGAATGACAAGATTGGCATGATAAGGAGCGCGGTTACAGCTCTCCAGTCCTATGAAGTCAAGGTTCGTCCCATTTTTGCCGACGTAAATACGATGAGCAAAACGCTTCAAATTCAGATCAACAATCTTTCTACGACCAAAGGATTACAAGTTAAAAAAGTTGAATGGAAGTTCGGTACGCAATCGGGAACGAAGGAATTACATGCTGTGGTTCAGTCCAGTTCCGCAGATGTATTTGATATTCCGCTTACCGGTTACGGTCTAGGGGTAACCAATGCGCTTAAAGTCACGGTCTACTTTGATGAATTCGATCTGTTCACTTATGAAGGAACGGCTGAATTCAACCCCATTATGCAAGGGACGGTAAACGTTGGCGGAGGGCTTGATCCAGAAACGGCAGCCGCTTCCTCCACGATCGACCTGTCCAAGGGTACGGTCAAGATGACGGGTTATCAAGGCGCAAATGATTTAAGCGGGAAATTTTGGCTTAATTTCGATTCGAATCGTCTGTATATCACAGCAAGGGTCAAAGATAACACCATGTCTGCGCCCTTTACCGGAGCGGACGTCTATAAAAATGACAGTTTTCAATTCGCAATTTCGAACGGACTCCCGGGAGAGAGTCTCAGTTGGTATGAATACGGGATTTCCCAAACACCAAACGGTCCGCAAATTTATCGCTGGATTACACCTCCGGGAGTAAGTAAAGGTTTGGTGACAAATGGCGATCTTGTCGTGACAAGAGATGAAAATCAGCACGAGACAATTTACGAGTTGGCGCTTCCTTGGTCGGAATTAACGCCGATCAAAGCGGAAAGGAACGGGGTCATCAGCTTCTCTTTATTGGTTAATGACAATGATGGTAACGGCAGGAAAGGTTGGATCGAGTGGGGAGGCGGGATCGGCGACGGCAAATTGTCCAATAAATTCCGTTCCATGCAGTGGATCGTAACAGATAATACACCGCCGAGTACGGTTGCTGCTCTTGTCGGAACGAAACATAACGATTGGTATGTATCTGATGTCAAAGTTAGCCTGAACGCTACGGATGATCGGACCGGTGTGACAGAGTCCGTGTATAGTTTGAATGGCGGTGCCACATGGCAGCCATACACGCAGGAACTTAATTTTGCTGAAGATGGAGCACACACGTTGTTATATCGCTCAACCGATGGTGTAGGAAATGTAGAGCAAGCCAAGTCGGTTACATTCAAGGTTGATCAGACTTCCCCGATTGTACAAATTTCCGGCGTTGGCACGTTTACAGTTGATCAGAACGTGAAGATAGCGTGTGCGGCTGCGGATAGTGTGTCGGGCGTTGTGTACAGCAATTGCAATGGGCTATTAGTTGATAGTCCTGCCTATATGCTGGGCGTGGGCACACACCAGGTATCAGCCTCTGCAGAGGATGCGGCAGGCCACATTACAATCGAAACATCCAGCTACACGATTGAAGTAACAGGGGACAGCTTAGTGGCATTAACAGAGCGCTTCGTAACCGGAGCAGGATCGAATGGAGTGATCAACTCGCTTGTCAAAAAGCTGGAACTTTCGCAGTATGGCGCTTATGTGAACGAGATATCAGCGCAAAAAGGAGAACGGATTGTGAACGAGTTGGCAGACATCTTGATTGAACTTGCCCACGCGCTAGAATGATGGCCTGCCCCGGTTAGGAAGCAATTCTGCCCGGGGCTTTCCTTATACATGGCGATCCAAACTTTATTTCCAAATTGAATGGAGGGATTTTTTATGTTTCTGAGGAAGATGGGGATTTTCTTGATTTGTCTTGTAGGCATCATCGGTTTACAGCTTAACCAAGCCAACGCCATCGATTCCGACTATTTTGGGGTGAATGACCCCTTGCAACGCTACACAACCGATTACACAACGGAAATCAATCAAATCGCCGATTCCCAAATTCAGTGGATCCGCATTTCCCCGGAATGGGGCAGGATTGAAACAGCCAAAGGTGTATATGACACGGCCTACTTGAATCATTTGGATAATATGGTCAATCAATTGACCGCAAAGGGCGTCCATATTGTCTGGATTTTATGTTATACAGCACCTTGGGCTTCCTCCATGCCAGGGCTTCCTTCACCGGATATAGCTAGGTATAAACCAGCCAATTGGGCGGATTGGGAAAGCTACGTCAGTTTTATTACCACAAGGTATCAAGGGAAAATCAACAATTGGGAGGTTTGGAATGAGCAGGACTCGTTAGGATTCTGGAAGAGCAGTATCGACGATTACAATACCCTTCTGCAGAAAGCTTATAACGGTGTCAAAGCGACAGACTCATCCAATACCGTATTAATGGGGGGATTGGCTCTATCAAGTTATGGTCTCGGAACATGGTTCGATACGTTGATGAGCAAGGGAGCAGGTAACTATTTTGACATTATTAATTACCATGCATACGGTTCATCACCGCTTCTGGTCAGCAAATATAACGGGATGATGGACATCGTAAATAAGTACAGTGCGACCTTGGGAAGCAAACCCATCTGGATAACGGAAACCGGTTATTCTTCGATGGGAACTAATGAATACCAAAAAGCTGATTACGCGGATCAAGTGTACGTGATGAATAAACGATGGCCTAATGTCGCCAAAGTATTTTGGTATAATTATAGAGACACAGATACGAGCAATGTTAAAGAGGACAATTTCGGTCTGGTCGCTAAAAATTTATCACCGTTAATGGCTTTGTACCATTTTCAAGCGTTGAACGGTGCCGAAAGCTTCTTCGGCTTGCAAGTGGAAAGTGCGCTCACGTTATTTATGAACACGTCTCCGGCAGACAGCGGAGTAACGAGCTATGGATCTTATATCCAGGTTTCCCCCAATAAATACGCCTATTTTCGGTTGAACGATCAATGGCTTTATGACACGAACGAGGGGCTCGATACAACGGCAGCGATAGAAGTAACATATCTGGACAGCGGGTCCGGTTCATGGCAGCTTCAATACGATGGTCAAGGGGGAGCCTATACAACAATGGCTAAAGTATATATAGGCAATACAGGCCAATGGAAAACCCAAACGTATACCCTGAACGACATTAAATTCGCCAATAGGCAAAATAGTTTTTCCGATTTTCGTATTTATGCGGATAACAATGGGATAAAATCCTTTAGCAGGGTAAAGGTGAAGAAACAAAGCAACCACGCGAAAGTCATATTGAAAAATGTCAACAACTACACGTTGATGGAACAATTTCAATCGAGCGATCCAACCAAAGAACCGTATACGACGGTGGAGACAATCGGCGGTGTGGAGGCGCGCAAAATATCGGGCGACAACAAATATTTCTATTTTCAGGTATCCGACGGATTCGCTCGAACAGGAGATACACAGTTGACGATCAAGATTTCGTATTATGATTCCGGAACCGACAACATATTGATTCAATACAATGCGCTTAACGCTATATACAAACCATTACAAATTGTTAAAACAGGAACCAATATGTGGAAGGAAACTGCATTTACAATAACGGACGCTAATTTTAGAAACTTGCAGAATAATACCAGTGATTTTCGGATTGGCAATTATTACGACGGAAGTGACGAGTACATTCGGTCGGTGGAGGTAATAAAGTGATTTTCATAGGCGCCTTTTTCAGCAGAGATTTAGCCCTCTCGCCTTGGCTGCTCCCGGTAATCGCGCCGCGACACACCCTTTGTGCGATGAAAGTAGCGGGAGAACGTGGGATAGGAAGAGAATAGGCCAGATACTCTTGGTAGTTTGAATGCTGAAGATTTAGAAATGGAAAATTTACAGGAATTTGGAAATACTGGACGACCGCGAGAAGGAAGTTGTTGTCGGTCGGTTTGGATTGGAGCTCGGCGGCGAGGAGCGGACGCAGCGGGAGATAGCGAAGTAGCTGGGAATTTCGCGTTTCGTACGTGTCGCGTATTGAGAAAATGGCACTCATGAAGCTATATCATGAATTTTATAAGGCGAAGCGGGTTGTAAGGTTTCGGGATGGGAAATTACTGTAAAAAGAAATGATACCCGCGTAAATACGAAAGAGCAAAAAACAGCCAATTGCTTTAAAGGGCTATTTTTTGCTCTTTTTCAGTTGCATAGAACTTTAATACTCATTCGCCATATCACTCTGTTTAATCTCCACAAAACCAGTGTCGACCCAAGTAGTTGGAGGTGCATTGCTAGACGCCGCGAGTAGTTGTTCGATAATTTTATCTCCCCATAGATGCTCATTCTCAGAAATCACAGCGTTGATTTGGCCATTTAATAAGGCTTCTTTGACATCAGGTGTCATACCGAATGTGATAGCGTAGCGTTTTAATCCTTGGGATTTCCAAACAAGGATTGCATTGGAACTGGAGATAATATCCAAAGGAACTAGTGCGTCAAAATGAGGATGCTCATTTATCATGGTTTCAAGGTCTGAAATAGCTTTCTCAGTATCACCGTTATGATATTTTTTTTCAAGAACTTGAATTTCCGTTTTTTGTTTTAAATATTGTTCTAAACCCTGAAGTCGTTGGCGTATTTGAAGAGAGCCCGACATGCTTCCCTCGATCATGATCATTCCTCTGCCTTTAAGATACCGATCTACCATTTGACCCATGAGTGTACCTTCTTGAAGGGGATCACTTCCGATAAAAGAGTAACGCTTACTGTCAGGTGCATCTGACTCGAAACAAATAACTGGAATGCCTGCTTGCGTTGCTTTATTAATGATTGGCACCAGTGCATCAGGATCGATTGGATCAATGGCAATGCCGTTAACCTTTTGGGCAATGAGGGTTTCCATCATCCTCATCTGCTGTTCTATGTTAATTACATCAGGTGCTTTGACAATTAAATGAACGGGATATGGTTCAATCGCTTTCTCTATGGAATCAGTAATCATTTCATAGAAGGGGTGTGTCATCGGATAAATGATACCAAATGTGAGTTTATTTGTATGTTTGGTGTTTGAGCTTGTTGAACCTGGCGAACTTGATGTCGAAAAAGATACTTCGGGACCGGAAGGTGATGACTCTTTACATCCCGTTAAACACATTAACATTACCGTTCCAAGTGTTATCCATTTAGTCATCCTCATGAAGAGAATCTCCCTTCGTACTATCGAGAACTTCACCTGCAGTCCCATTCTTTCTAAATTCTTTGGGGGTCATGCCGGTTAAGCGTTTGAATAAATTTGAAAAATAATGGGGGTCATTATAGCCCACCAAAAAGGCGATCTCATATGACTTCGCTGACGTGCTTTTGAGGAGGTCCATCGCTTTGCGAATGCGTACCTGGGTCAAAAACTCAATGAAGGTTTGCCCGGTTTCTTGGCTAAATACGCGACTCAAGTAATTAGGACTCAGATTGACATACTCGGCAGCGTCTTGCAACGAGAAGTTATCCCTCTCAAAATTCATTTGCATATAGTCTTTGACTTTCGTAATCATATCGCTATATTTATCGTAAATACGAGAACGCCAGTTCCAGAACTGTTCGATTAAATTGACTAAATAAGCACAGGTTTCTTCCCAACTCCGAATATTACCAATCATTTGTTGGAATTGATGAAGTGATTTCTCTGGTTCAGCTAGGTGTCGATACATATCTTTATTGGAACGGAAAGCTTCAATTGTAACGTCATTCAAAATATAAAATCCGATAGAAGAGGAATGCCAATTAATATCGACTAATGCTGCAGCATATTCCGCGACAAAGGTTTCTAGTTTCGTATGTGACCCAATTTTCAAAAAATCCATAAAAGCGCCACGATCCAAAAAGAGAGTCGGATCTAATGTTTCTGTCTTCATCTCACTTAGCACATTTCGATTTTGACGGGATAGCCTCCGCCAGTGAGCATCTTCCATGGCATCAAGAAAGGATAAATGTACATTCTGGAGGCGATCTTGCACACTGCCAATGCCAATGGAGATCGGCAGAGAGTGAGCTTCTTCGGAGATCTCTTTTTGTAAATCTTGAAATACTTGTAACTCAAGTTTCAAATTCTCTAAGGTATCGCTCTTAATGATCCAAACACTTTCAGAGCGGCTGCGTTGAAACATCAAATGCTCAACATTCACCTTCAATCGGACACACTTGTCCAATAATAAGCGCTCATGTTCATACATTGGATTCAAGTCATTATGTTTATATCCCTCTGTCTCACGTAAATCCAGTACGGTTACGACATAATAATGAGCGATAATATTCAATTGAATAGAAGCACTATGATGCATCACCTCTGAGGTGGTCATGAAACCACTGCAGAGGTCATTCAATAACTTTTCTTGCGAAATGACACTTTGTTCATTTTCTTTATCTTTAAGTAGTTGGAGTTGTGTTTGTATGTCACGTTCCTTGTCTATTTCTTGACTGACTTTGTGGAGCACCTTCAACAGATCAGTAGGGCTAATTGGTTTTAAACAGTATTCTTCTACCCCAATTTGCATCGCTGTTCTTGCATATTCAAACTCAGCATGGCCGCTAATAATGATGATTTTCATATCAGGAAACTGCTTGCTCATAATGCTGCTTAATTCCAGACCGTTCATGAAAGGCATAAGAATATCCGTAATTAAGATATCTGGTTGAACTCTTTCAATAATAGGTAGTGCAACCTCGCCATCTGATGCATCGCCACAGTATATAAATCCTTCCTTCTCCCAATCGATACAATCACGAATAATCTCTCTAATTAATATCTCATCGTCAACTAACAATATTTTTTTCACGAAATATCATCCCCAATCACACGGTATTCGAATGCTAACAATCGTTCCTTCACCTTCTATGCTGTCTACCTGTACGCCATAAGCTTCTCCATAATATAAGCGAATTCGTCTATGAACATTGTGCAATCCGAATCCTCCGGACACTTCATTTCCAGTTTCCTTTGGCGTATGGGGTTCCATTAAATCCTTCCGTAGCTGCTGAAGTCGATCTTCCGTAATGCCTTTACCGTTATCCTTGACCACAATAAGGAAGTTATCTTCATCCTCAATCTTCGCAATAATTCGTATCAACCCTTTGCCACGCTTGTTTTTAAGCCCATGATAAAGGGCATTTTCAACAATGGGTTGTAAGGTCATTTTAAGGATAAGTAACGAATGCAAGCTTGAATCGATGGCAATTTCATAATCCAAAATATCCCGATACCTCATCTGTTGGATGGTTAAATAACTCTGAAGATGTTCAATTTCTTTTTCAAAGGTTATCCAATCCTTCCCTTTACTTAAGCTAATTCGAAACAGTTTGGATAAAGCCATAACCATCTGGACGACCTGATCCTTTTTCTCTGATTGCGCCAACCAAAGTATGGAATCCAATGTGTTGTACAAGAAATGAGGGTTAATTTGAGCCTGTAGGGCTCTAAGCTCCGATTTCTTGATTTCTTGCTGCTCTTTAATGCTTTGGTCTAGCAACATGCGAATTTTCCCAATCATAATATTAAAGCTATTCCCCAAATCAGAGATCTCATCTGAACCTGTGAGAACGACTTTAGCTTCAAGAAAGCCGGATGCGGCGAGTTGCATTTTGTTTTTGAGTATGCGAACAGGTCGAGTCAAGCGAGTAGACACAAAGAAATGCAAGGTTATCGCGAAAACGATGCTAAGCATAACGCTTATGATAATGAGCTGACGAATGGAATTGGCTTCCTCCACAATTTCTTGCAATGGTACCACCCCAACGATATTCCAACCCGTGGACATGGAGGGGGAAGTTACAATAAATTCTGGTTTACCTTCCGAAGAATCCACATAGTCTTTGTTTTTGTTTTCAATTATAGAAGCAATATATTTGTTCTCTAACCACTTTGTATGATTTGCAGCTTTTGAGGGTAAGAAAATGGCATTACCCTTGTTGTCCGCGACATAGAAAAAGCCACTTTTCCCAATAATGACGTTATCACTAAACTTTTTGACGATGTTGTCATCGACATCAATGATTATGAATCCAATGACTTCGTGGGTAACTCGCTGTTTTACTGTAGAAACAATTGAAATAATATTGTGATTCTTGTATTGAAATCCGTCTAGAGGATCTATGGAAGAAGGATCATTAGGCGGGATATTCAAGACAGCTTCAGGATTTTGAATCAGATATTCAAAATGTGGATTTCGTAATGCATTTTTATTAAGTTGAAAGACACCCTTCCTCTCGCTGATCCCTCGGCCATATAAATTAATCATGGTAATGTTCAGTACGCCATCATATTGATACGTCTGTCTATAGGAAGACATCGTTTGTAAAATCTCTCGTGCATCTAAATTTGAATCTGTTTGTGAAAATAGAAAATGTAGAACATTGGGATTTTTCTCGAGTTCCAGGAGTTTCTTGGTATCAGTAAACACGTTATCAATTTCTGTCGCTAATTGGGTTGCAAGCATCACCGTTGCAGCTTTGCTGTTATTAAACACGGTATTGTACGATTTATGATAGGAAATGAGACCGACAACAATTAATGGCAGACATGTGAGTATAACAAACATGGTTAAAAGTTTGGCCCGGAGGCTAGAAGTAATTTTGCGATATATATCCATCGTGCGAATACCTTTCATTAGTTACAAAGTGTTGAAAGCTTATTGTAAATTATGAATCAACCAATATGAAAACGCAATCATTTAACAAAATACTGCACTTTTTGAATAAAAAAGTACTGTTTTTAATTTTGGGATTCAAAAAGTGAATAATAATTTACAAGAAGTGTCTATGAAACTCCGTATACCCTTGCTTAATTCATATCCTATAATTTAGTTACACCGAAGCAAACAGGTGAAATAAGGGAGGAAATATAAATGAAAAAGTCTCTAGGGGTAGTATTAGTAGCTTCAGCAATGATGATGTTCACAGCAGCATGTGGTAGTTCAGGAGATAGCAAGACCGCAAGTAGCACAACTGCAGCAGCAGCGGTAAGCCCAAGCACAGCAGCAGTAGCTACGGCTAAAGCGGACAAGAAAATCACTATGGGCTTTGCTCAAGTAGGTGCTGAAAGCGGATGGCGATCAGCGAATACGAAGTCCGTTCAAGATTCTGCGAAAGAAGCAGGCATTGAATTGAAATTCTCCGATGCACAGCAAAAACAAGAAAATCAAATTAAATCCATTCGTACATATATCCAACAAAAAGTTGATGTTATCGCGTTCTCTCCGGTTGTTGAATCCGGTTGGGACACTGTATTGAAAGAAGCTAAAGATGCTGGCATTCCAGTTATCTTAACGGATAGAGCTGTAGATTCGAAGGATACTTCCCTCTACAAAACATTCATTGGTTCGGATTTCGTGGAAGAAGGCCGCAGCGCAGGGAAATGGGTAGTTGACAAATATAAAGATGCGAAAGAAACAGTTAATATCGTAGAGCTTCAAGGAACTACTGGTTCTGCTCCTGCGAATGATCGTAAAGCTGGATTTGGCGAAATTATTAAATCAAATCCAAACCTTAAAATCATTGCTTCACAAACAGGTGATTTTACACGTGCTAAAGGTAAAGAGGTTATGCAAGCATTCTTGAAAGCTAATAAGAACATTAATGTTCTCTATGCACATAACGATGATATGGCACTAGGAGCTATTCAAGCAATTGAAGAAGCAGGACTTAAGCCAGGTAAAGATATCATCATTATCTCTGTTGATGGTGTGAAAGACGGCTTCGTAGCAGCAAGTGAAGGGAAAATTAACTTCATCGTAGAATGTAACCCACTCCTTGGTGGACAATTGATGCAAGCTGCTAAAGATGTACTAGCCGGTAAAGAACTTCCGAAACGTATTGTTACGAAAGAAGGCGTATTTACTTCCGAAGATGCGAAACGTGAATTGCCTAACCGTCAGTACTAAGACATTGTCTATAACCTAGTTATTATAAATAAAAAGGGCGGAGCTGCTCCATCTTGCTAGAATGGAGTAGCTCTCGTTCATATTGGAGAGGAGTGGCATGATGAAACAGGGTGATCCGGTATTGCAGATGACCGGAATTCATAAGCAGTTTCCGGGTGTTAAGGCGTTAACGAACGTTAATTTCAGAATGTTTCCTGGCGAAGTTCATGCCCTAATGGGTGAAAATGGGGCAGGTAAATCTACACTAATTAAAGTACTTACGGGTGTTCACTCCATTGATCAGGGAATTGTTGAGATGGATAAACAGCCAATTCGTATTCTTAGCCCGCTTGATGCGCAAAACGCAGGTATTAGTACGGTTTATCAGGAGGTTAACCTCTGTTCAAACCTGTCTGTAGCTGAAAATATTTATATTGGGCGTGAACCACGTCGCTTCGGTCGTATTTTATGGAAAAAAATGAATGAGGATGCTGGGCAATTATTGAAGAAGAGAATGAATCTTGAAATAGACGTTACACAACCCTTGCATGCGTATTCCGTAGCTGTTCAACAGCTTGTAGCGATTGCAAGAGCCTTAAGTATTTCGGCAAAAGTGTTAATTCTAGATGAACCAACCTCCAGTTTAGATAGAGGTGAGGTTATCCAACTATTTTCTGTCATGACCCGATTAAAAAATGAAGGACTAGCGATTCTATTCGTTACTCATTTCTTGGATCAGGTTTACGACATTTCAGATCGCATAACCATACTCCGCAACGGAGAGTTTATTGGGGAATATTTAGCCAAAGATCTTCCTCGTATAGAGCTGGTTTCTAAAATGATTGGTAAGGACCTTGAGCTGCTAGAAGAGTTGCCCAAAGGTGATGCAGCTAATCAAATTAGTCATGAAGTATTCATTCAAGCAACCGATTTTGGGAAGAAAGGTTCCATTGAACCTGTTGATCTCACGATTCATAAAGGTGAAATTGTTGGTTTAGCAGGCTTGTTGGGTTCTGGTAGAACGGAACTAGCTAGATTATTCTTTGCAGCAGATAAAGCTGATTCTGGTGGAATGACAGTTGCAGGTTCAAGTGAGGCGATTCATTCGCCAAGACAGGCTATTGATCAAGGCATCGCCTTTTGCTCTGAGAACCGTAAATTAGAAGGGATTATTGATGATTTGACCGTTCGAGAGAACATCATATTAGCCCTTCAAGCGTCTCAAGGTTGGTTTAAAACGATCTCAAGAAAACGACAGGATGAAATGGCAGATGAATACATTCGCGCATTAAACATTAATCCACCTAATCCCGAACATTTGATAAAAAATTTAAGCGGCGGTAATCAACAGAAAGTATTGCTTGCTCGTTGGTTGCTCACGGATCCAAGTTTGTTGATTTTAGATGAACCTACACGAGGCATTGATATTGGAGCTAAAGCTGAAATTCAGAAATTAGTATTGTCTTTAGCGCAAAAAGGGATGTCAGTTCTGTTTATTTCATCCGAACTTGAGGAAGTATTACGCGTCAGTCATAAAATCGTCGTGTTGCGGGATCGTCACAAGGTGAAAGAAATGGTTGGCGATGAAATCAGCCAGAAGAATGTCATGAAGGCAATTGCGGGAGGTTAATAGACATGGTGAAGCATCATTTGTTTTGGCCACTAATTTTTTTAGGTGTATTATTAGTTTTTAACTTTATTTACTCTCCTGATTTCTTTGCGATCAAAATGCGGGACGGACACCTATACGGCAGTCTCATTGATATCTTAAACTTTGGCTCTCCACTAATGATTGTATCCATCGGTATGACACTCGTCATTGCGGCTACGAAAGGGGTCGATCTTTCTGTTGGTTCGGTCGTAGCGATTTCAGGAGCGATAGCGTGCCTGATGATCAGTAATGGAGATGGCAGCTTAGTGAATGTCATTATTTCAGTAGGGACTGCGTTGTTGATATCACTTGTTCTAGGTATATGGAATGGTTTCCTAGTTGCCAATATTGGCATGCAGCCGATTATCGCGACGCTAATCTTAATGGTTTCTGGACGCGGTGTATCGCAATTAATAACGAGTGGTCAAATTATAACGATTTCGAACCCTCATTATAAGTTCATTGGCGCAGGATCGCTATTGACGCTTCCATTTTCTATCTTCATCGTAGTGATCGTATTCCTTATTGCCTATCTCTTAACAAGAAAGACAGCACTCGGTTTATTTATTGAATCTGTTGGTTGTAAGCCAATAGCAAGTAATCTTGCCGGAGTGAAATCGAAGACGGTTATGTTCTTCGTTTATATGTTTTGTAGCTTATGCGCAGCAATTGCAGGGCTGATTCTAAGTTCGAATGTCTCAAGCGCAGATGGCAACAATGCTGGATTATGGTATGAACTCGATGCGATCCTAGCTGTCGTTATTGGTGGAACCGCACTAACAGGTGGACGCTTTTACTTAGCTGGCACATTAGTTGGCGCATTGATTATTCAAACCTTAACAACGACGATCTATATGATTGGTGTACCACCTGAAATAACGCTAGTGGTAAAAGCATTCGTTGTTCTAATTGTATGTTTAATTCAATCGGAATCTTTCCGTAAATCGATTGCCTTCCGTTGGAAAACGCGCCATTATCCGGCTGAGAGGGAGGTCAAACAGCATGCTTAAGAAACAGCATATTCCGATCATTGTGACCATGGGATTATTTGTGCTTATGTTCGCTATTGGTTCTTTCCGTTATACAGGATTCTTTTCATTACAAGTACTGATGAATTTGCTAATTGATAATGCCTTTTTATTAATAACAGCTGTTGGAATGACATTTGTCATCGTATCAGGTGGTATTGATTTATCGGTCGGTTCAGTTATTGCCTTGACGACAATGATCTCAGCAAGTTTAGTCCAAGCGGGTTGGCCACCTGGCCTCGTCATACCGATGGTATTGTTAATCGGAGCTCTATTTGGTTGGGGCATGGGGGCCATCATTCATTACTTCAAGATTGAACCCTTCATCGTTACCTTATCCGGGATGTTCCTTGCTAGGGGATTGTGTTACATCATTAGTATTAATACCATTACTATCGATAATGGCTTCTACACGAGTGTGGCTCAAACGAAAATCAGCTTACCTGGTGGTAACTTTGTCTCGATTAGTGTCATCATTGCCTTGTTGGTTGTATTTCTAGGCTTCTATATTGCACATTACACACGTTTTGGCAGAAATACGTATGCATTAGGTGGAAGTGAGCAATCTTCCATATTGATGGGCTTACCGGTCGGACGCACCAAAATGCTCATTTATGCTTTCAGTGGATTCTGCTCAGCACTAGCAGGTGTGGTCTTTACCTTCTACATGCTTTCAGGTTATGGCTTGCACGCGATGGGGATGGAATTAGATGCTATCGCTGCGGTTGTCATCGGGGGCACACTTCTCACCGGAGGCGTTGGATACATTGTAGGTACATTCTTTGGTGTTATGATACAAGGTGTTATTCAGACGATTATTAGTTTCGAAGGAACATTAAGTTCTTGGTGGACGAAAATTGTTATCGGTATTCTATTGTTTATGTTTATTATCTTACAACGTTTGCTAAGTCAACGACGCTGGGCACAACGTAGGTAAAAGTTGAGGGAAGGGCATTAATTGACAGGTTTTGTCGACTAGTGCCCTTTTTCATATGTACACAGGGGGAACTTATATGCCAAATATTACAAACATTGTGCGGATGCTATTTCAACGGCCTAGTCGGTCGATCGGTACTAAACTTTTCCTCATCTTTTTTTGTTCCTTAGGTGTCTCGGTTATAGGTATGGGGTTATTTTCTTCCCGTATTGCTGAAAACGCAATCATTGATCAAATGAAAAAAAGCTCGCAGGATTTAGTTACAACTGCGGGGGAGAAATTAGACATGAAGCAGCAGTTTTACATAGATTTATCGAATCAACTCATTAGTGATAGCACATTTACAAAAAATTTATTTCAAATTTCTAATGCTGGTATTGGAAAGGCTGAATTGGAACGAAGAAATTCCGAAATGAGAGATGCATTCGACCAGTTAGCATTATCGGATCAGAGCATTCGAGATATCACACTGATTCCCATTCATACGTCACTTGAAATGATAAGTACACAGCGAGAAGGGTTGAGTCCAGCTCTAAGAACGGCTGGTTGGATTCAAACTATTCTTAATGCGAGTGGTAAACCCGTCTGGATGCCTATAGAAGAAAAAGGGTACTTAGGAGATTCACCTAAACCACTCTTTGCTTA
Source organism: Paenibacillus sp. LjRoot56 (assembly GCF_964253335.1). Lineage (NCBI taxonomy): Bacteria > Bacillati > Bacillota > Bacilli > Caryophanales > Paenibacillaceae > Paenibacillus > Paenibacillus sp. LjRoot56. The sequence goes on along the minus strand of NZ_CAXURV020000008.1, from coordinate 7,314 downwards.
CGGGAGATTACTAGGTAAAAATAATGTAGGCTCTGAGGATTTCATCCTAATCGTTCAAATAGAAGCTAATGTTTTGCAAACGATGGTCAATGCTTTTCAGCTTAGTGATGGCGCGGAAACGCTTATCACAACTCAATCTGGAAAGTTGATTTTGAGCAATAACATGGTATCGAACACTCATACTATTTCATTACCAGCGAATTCAACAGTTTCAGGCAGCTTCATAGATAAACATGTGAGTGGGGTTCGAAATTTGCTTGCCTATCACCAATCATCTGTCAGTAATTGGTCATTCATCGCGATTGCACCGTTGGCTGAGTTAACGAAGTCTGTTAGTAAAATTCAGAAAATGACCTATTTATTTATAGGTTTGAACATTCTGATTGCTTTGATGATTGGTTTATGGATTGTATTCATGGTTGGCAAACCACTTTCACATATTGTGAAATTAATGAGGTTAGCTGCCGATGGCAATTTAACCGGAAGATTGTCTGTTCAGAATCGGAAAGATGAGATTGGACAGGTAGAATTCGCATACGAGCAGATGATGAAGAATATTGTAGCTCTTATCTTGAGCTCTAGAGAAAGTGTGATTGAAGTCACTGAATTTAGTAAGCGTATGAGCAGTGCAGCCGAAATCACCGTTATCTCTGCAAGAGAAATACACGCAGCGACAGATCAAATAGCTGGTGGTGCGGTTGATTTGGCTTCGAATGCCGAGCAAAGCGCGGCGCGTATGGAACAAATGAGTACTTCTTTAACTGATGTGTTTTCACTTCAACGTATAATGGCTCATTCCGCTCAAGAGGTAGAAGAGGTTTGTAGAACGGGTGGAAACTCAGTACATGATCTCTTGCGTAAAGCTGGGGATACTGAAGCTAGTTTTCGAGTTGTAGCACGCAAAGTTAACAGTCTCCAGGAATCTGCAAGTTCTGTTCGTGCGATACTGAAAATCTTGAAAGATATCACGAATTCAACCAAGATATTGTCACTTAATGCTTCGATCGAAGCAACCAGGGCTGGAGCCTCAGGAGCTAGTTTTAAAGTCATTGCGAATGAGATACGCCAACTGGCGGAACGATCCAATGCTTCCATTGGTCATGTAGGACAATATACAGATATTATTTTACAAGAGGTGGAATCTACAGTAGGGGCTATGTCTGATGCACTTCCTTTCTTTCAAAATATGAATGTGGAAGTATTTGAGGTGTTCAAATTATTTACACGAATTCAAGAAGAAATGGAGCAGTTATTAACACGAGCTACGGATGTTACCTTGTCCTTGGATAAATTAAACGCTGTACAAACCATACTCGGTCAGGCTATATTCGAAGTATCTGCTGTATCACAGGAGTCATCAGCTTCAACGGAGCAAGTCGCTTCACTCTGTTCAAGGCAGCTAACGATCGGCGAGCAACTGTTGGAACTCTCTACGAGATTGAATCAAATATCAGGGCAATTAGAACGAGATATGTCTCATTTCCAAACGAAATAATCTTCAAGGGGGACTTGAAAAAATGTACAAGAGTAGACCGAAGAGTATGTTGTTAGCGCTTACCAAACTGGTTGTGACGCTAAGCATTCTAATGTGCTTCTTTGGTTGTGAGCAAGATCAAGTAGATGAAGCAACTAGAAAGGTTGGACAAGAAAGCCAAGAGGAGTCTGTAACAACGCCTACAATTAAAGAGCCAGTCTTGGGATTCTCGCAGTTAGGATCTGAAAGTGAATGGCGGCTTGCCAATACGTCATCTATTAAAAATTCTGCAGTCGAATCTGATGTCGAACTCAACTTTCAAAACGCAGAGCAATCGCAAGAAAAGCAAATAGAGGCTATCCGAGAGTTTGTCAAAGAGAAAGTGGATGTCATCGCCATTGCTCCTGTTGTAGAAACGGGGTGGGAGCCTATTCTGAAAGAAGTTAAACAAGCAGGAATCCCAGTCATTATTATTGATCGGCTGGTAGATGTCACTGACCCATCGCTGTATGTGACATATATTGGTTCTGATTTTTATGAGGAAGGTCGAAAAGCAGGGAAGTACTTATTAGATAAAATTCCTAAATCGATGAAATCAGTAGGTATTGTTGAATTAAAAGGTACAGAGGGATCGACGCCATCCATTGCTCGGGGGAAGGGATTCCGTGACGTCATTTCTTCGCGTGGTGATTTGCTATTCTTGAAGAGTGAGAACGCAGATTTCACTGTTGCAAAAGGCAAAGAAGTGATGAAGAAATTTTTGCAAGAAAAAGGGAGGGAGATTCGTGTTTTATATTCCCATAACGATGATATGACCTTTGGAGCCTTAGAGGCGATAGAAGAATATGGATTAGTTCCGGGCAAAGATATTGTGGTTATCACCGTAGATGGCACGAGGAAAGCACTTGAGAAGATGAATGAGGGTAAAATTAATCTAGTGGTTGAGTGTAATCCGTTGCTGGGGCCAAATCTCATTCAAGCTGTGAAAGAAATCGTGAAAGGCAGCACATTGCCGAAACGTATTGTTACCCCTGAAAATGTATTTACACAAGTGACAGCAGAGAAAGAAATAGCATCTCGTAGTTATTAGAAGAATAATTGGAATAAATTGTAAAATTATAACGTTTGTTATTTTATAGTAAATGTATACTTTTATAAGATCCACTTATTGGTTGAATTTATATCGTATATTCGTAGAAATATTCACTTTTCGAATAAGAAATTACATTCTGAATTGATTGCGTTCGAGTTATACTGAACTTAGTAATTATCACACCACAGTATTTTTGGTAATTACAAATTACTATAAGGAGTGTAATCAAATGGAAGTAAAGATGGAATACGAGAGGAGTCTTAGAATGAGTAAGAAAAAAGGTATGGGGTCTGCTCAATCTTTGATCTAAACACTATTAAAAGACTTCTCCCCTCGGGGGGAGATGTTCAGCGCAGAGTACTGGTCAAAGCTGACGATGGTAGCTGTTAATGAGTGGGAACTTAGTTTCCGAAAGAATGTAAGGTTTATCTTACTAACCTTGCGTATGCTTCAACAAAAATAGTTGAATAAGTTAACTATCTGTGGGTCCGGGGATGGGATATTATGCATTCTAAGGAGATTAACATGAGAAAAGGGAAATTAACTTTCGTATTATATTTAATTGTAGTGATGATAGTTACTTGCTTCCCCCGAGCAGGATATGCAGAAGGAGATGCCGTCTTCACACTGAGTGAAAGCGTTGAAAGCGTTTTACTTGATCAAGAGCTGGAAGTTACGGTGAATGGAAACAACTTAAAAGACCTTTATGCATATGAAGTGCTGATTACATTCGATCCTGAAATCGTTGAGTTGGTTAAAGGGGAATCGAAGCTGGAGGGTTTTTACATACCTCCAAAGGTAGATAACGGGAAAATGACGATAGCCTTTACACAGGTTGGTAAGAAGGCCGGAGTGCAAGGGAAATTACCCCTGAGTACCATCATCTTCAAAGGGAAGGCCCAGGGAAATGCCAATATTAAGCTGGTATCCGTGAAGGCACTGGATTCGAGTCTTGCAGCAACTGTATACAGTTATGGAACTGCCTTCGTCGATCTCCAAGGCTATGAGTGGGCAAATACGGAGATAGAAGCGCTAGCATCTTCGGGAATCATCAAAGGAACGTCGGCTACTACCTTTAGCCCAGGGGACAATATTACCAGGGCAGACTTCATTTGCTTGCTGGTCAGAGCTTTACATCTTAATGCAGAAGTAGTTGGCAATTTCAATGATGTAGAACAGTCAGACTATTATTACCAAGAGGTAGGGGTAGCCATGAAACTTGGAATTGCTCAGGGAACGAGCGACAGCTTGTTCGAGCCGAGGCTAAGCATATCCAGACAGGATATGATGGTGGTGGCAGCACGAGCAATGAAGATAGCCGGAAAAATGCTGGACGAGTCAGTTTCAGACTTAAGCAGCTTTAGTGATTCGAGTGAGGTAGCAGCTTATGCATCAGGCCCCCTGGCTCAATTGCTCAAGGAAGGAATCATTCAGGGCTACAATGGCATGATCAAGCCAAATGATACGGCGATAAGAGCAGAAGCAGCCGTTATTATACACAGGGTATTGAACATGTAGACTAAGATGGCGGCATTCCGAGACGGAATAGTCAATGGCTACCCTGTCTTGAAAGAAGGTGTGTGCTTTCAGGAGGATTCAAATCTAAAATTAATTGAAAATTCAAATAATAAGGTGGAGGATGTTCTATGAAGAAATTGAACAAAATGCTGGGGATGACGATGGCTTTAACTCTTGCATTCACATTAAGCCCAGTTATGGAGAAGCAGGCAGCAGCTTCGACGCTCACTCCAGCGCTGGCTAAAACACCTGGTAATAACAATCCGCTATTTTCGCAAAAATTTGGTGCGGATCCCTATGCAATGGTATATAACGGCAGAGTTTATGTCTACATGACCAATGATGTATTGGAGTACAATGCTGATGGGACAGTTAAGGATAATGGATACGGTAAGATTAATAAGATTACGGTTGTTTCGTCCGATGATATGGTGAACTGGACAGACCATGGGGAAATCCTAGTAGCAGGGCCGCAAGGCGCGGCCAAATGGGCAAACAACTCCTGGGCGCCGGCGGCTGCACATAAAACGATAGATGGCAAGGAGAAGTTCTTCCTTTATTTTGCGGATAATGGAAGCGGCATTGGTGTGCTCACAGCGGATAGTCCGATCGGCCCATTTACAGATCCAATTGGCAAACAATTGGTAAGCAGAAGTACTCCTGGGGCTAGTGATGTTACATGGCTTTTTGACCCAGCGGTACTGGTTGACGATGATGGAAGCGGTTACTTGTATTTCGGTGGCGGTATTCCAGCCGGAAAAGATGCTGACCCGGGAACCGCACGTGTTGCAAAGCTTGGTGCGGATATGATCAGTTTGGATTTGAGTGTAAGCGGCGGAACTCTTGGACGCATCAATCCACCGTGGTTGTTTGAGGATTCAGGTATCCACAAATACAACGGGAAGTATTATTACTCCTATTGTACGAACTTCTCTAGCGGGCATCCGTCGGATATCCCTACGGGAGCAATTGGCTATATGGTAAGTGACAACCCAATGGGGCCATTTACCTTTGTCAAAACAATACTGCCCAACCCTGCTACGTTCTTTGGTGCTGGAGGTAACAACCACCATGCGATTTTTGAATTCAACAACCAGTGGTATGTTACCTACCACGCACAGACCGTAGCAAAGGCAATGGCTGAAAGCGGTATGTATCCACAAATGGGTGGGCAACCGCATGGATACCGTAATACAAACATCAATAAGGTAAGTTTTGATGCAAACGGTGTTATCAATCCTATTACTGGTGATTACGCAGGTGTTCCTCAGCTCCAAAATTTGAATCCTTATACAAGGGTTGAGGCCGAAACAATTGGTTGGAATGGCGGAATATCCACTGAAACTACTACACAACCAGGAGGCATGGTAAGCAGTGTAAATCTGGCTGTCAGCAGCATAAATGATGGAGACTGGACTGCGGTATCCAAAGTTGATTTTGGAGCTACAGGCGCAGGAACATTCAAAGCTAATGTTGCAAGTGGTTCGGGCGGTGGAAACATTGAACTTCATCTTGACAGTGCTACTGGCCCATTGATCGGGACACTTCCCATTTCCAACACAGGCGGAGACGATGTTTGGAAGACGAAAACAACGAGTGTTTCCGGTGCTACAGGTGTCCATAATGTATATATGGTATACACGGGAGCATCAACAGGTAATCTCTTCAAGGTAGATTCTTGGCAATTCGAGCAAAAGACAGCTGCTCATGATCTAGTTGCAATCAACGCATCCATTGATAAACAAAAGATTGATACTGTTTCCGGAACCAATCAGGCGAACCTGAAGGTTTCAGCCATATACGCCGATGGAACAATTTCAGATATTAGTGCTCAGGCCCTTGCAACACCGGCACAAGGCGGTATTGTAAGTGTAAACAACGGAGTTGTCACTGGGGTGGGCTATGGCTCCACAAGCATTGACATAAGCTATGGTGGAAAAACAGATACAGTTAATATGCTTGTAAAAGACTTGAACAGCGAACTGACGGTGAAGAAGATTACCATTGACAATGGTTCAGTTACGTTGGATTCTGGCAAAACTGCAACCTTTAAAGTAACAGCAGAATATGTTGACGGACACACGGAAGATGTAACCAAAACAGCAACGTATACCAATCCAAGTCCTGCTATTGCAGAAGTTGCGGGCGGTACTATAACGGCTAAAGCAAGCGGAACAGCAAATGTTACTGTAAGTTTTAAGGGAGCATTAGGCGCTGCTGTAACATCGCAAATTAGTGTAATTGTCAATACGCCTTCTGTTGTGGCCATTGAGGCAGAAACAGCAGCAGAAAACACAGTCAATGCCTATGTATATGGCACCATAAATGGTCATACTTGGTCGCTTGTTGATGGACAGTCCACGAAAGCGATGTTTTTCGGGCCTAATACGGTGTTCACTGCGTCAGGTACGGATGCAGCTTCACTTGCAGCCAATTCCAGACTTGGATATAAAGTCAACTTTCCAACTTCAGCAACCTATAATGTTTGGATACTTGTCAAGACGCTTGGCTTCGATTCGGACTCCATCCACGTTGGATTAGATAATCAGTATAAATTCACTACTAACGGTATTGAGGGTCTTACTCTTGGTACTCAGTATAAATGGGCGAATATCAGTGGTTCTAGCGGTGGTATGTTTGGCGGAGCTACTTTGAATGTTACCGCTGGCGTACATGAATTGAACTTCTGGGGAAGAGAAGATGGCCTTGCCATCGACCGAATCTATTTAACGACAAGCAACGCTACCACAGACCCTGTTTGGCCTCAGCCACTAGTACCTACAGCTACGATTTCAGCAGACAGCAGCGTGCAGCCTGGAAGCAGCTTTACAGTGGCTGTTAGTGCGGACAACGTGACACAAAGTGTTTATGCGCAGGACATCACCATATCTTATGACTCCAACGTATTTGACTATGTGAGTGCGGCAGGTGCCAACAACATCCAGATCGTGACAGAGGACAAAGCTACTGCTGGAAAAGTTAGACTCATAACCGCCAATACCGGAGTTGGGATATCTGGAGTCAGTACACCCGTGCTGAATCTATCCTTCAAGGTAAAGGCTGGTGTTCAGAATACCAGCGGGACGATTGCAGCTACACAGGCAAAGTTCGGTGTGGCTCCGGAAGGAACCGTGATTGACGCTGCTCTTGGCAGTAAGAGCATTTCAGTAGGCGCTATTGCAGTGGTTAAGACAGCGTTGACAACAGCAATTACGGATGCACAGAGCCT
>NZ_CAXURV020000007.1:82500-234801 GCF_964253335.1 Paenibacillus sp. LjRoot56 | reverse complement strand
AATGAAAGAGCCTTACTTGGAGAAATCCAGGTAAGGCTCTTTTTGCTTGCATGGATGCCAGCATCCCCGAAGTATTCGCCTAAAGAAAGTGTTAACTGTATAACCTACAGTTATCTTCAGCAATTTGCTCGAAATAATTGGATTAGATGGAAAATCTACAGCTAATCTCAGCCAAACTCGCCATATCAGCCAATCCAGTCGAAATTAGCTGTACAGTATCCATCTATTTCGATAGATGAAGCAAAAATAGCAAAATTAACTGGATATAATCCATTTATTCTACAGAGAGAGCAAGCATGGTCGAGGGTGAAAGGTGTGGGAGTAGTTGGGGACTTCAAGCCAAGTACCAAGATTTCAAAGAAATTTTGGTATTTTCACAAAAATATAAAGAGAATGGCTAATAAAGACTTTATTTTATAATACAATAAGGTTTAGTTTACTTCTTAGGTGAAGCAACGATGGAATGGGAGTGATACATAGTGGAGAACGCCTATGTTCAGATAGGTACGGCGATGTTTCGGACGGGGATTTTGGGATATGGCGGCGGGCCGTCGATTGTGCCATTAATTCGGTATGAAGCGGTGACGCGTTTTAAATGGATGAAGGATGAGGAGTTCATGGAGGTGCTCGCGATTGCGAATACACTGCCGGGACCGATTGCGACGAAGTTGGCAGGTTATCTAGGTTATCGGATGAAAGGTGGATGGGGTGCGCTACTTGGTGTTTTGGCGCATATTCTGCCTACTTGCGTGGCGATGGTGGGGTTGTATTCATTTATTACTTTTTTCAGTACGTCGCATGTAATCAAGGGGATGATTGCGGCTGTGGTGCCGATTGTCGCGGTCATGTTAGGCGTGATGGCGTATGAGTTTGGCGAGAAAGCAATCAAAGGGTTAGGCTGGCCGGCGGGGGTTACTTTTTTCATCATAGCCTTCCTGCTGCTACAACCTTTATCGGTGCACCCCGCTATCGTGATATTCATGTTCCTCCTTTATGGAGCCTTCCATCACAAGCTAAAGGACAAGTGGACGAAGAGTAAGAAGACACTTGGTAAAGGTGATGGCGTATGATAGATTGGTGGCATTTGCTCGTTAGTTTCTTTCTTGCTAATGTATTCGGTTATGGCGGCGGTCCTTCGTCGATCCCGCTGATGTTCCAAGAGATCGTGACGAATCACAATTGGATGAACAGCAGTGAGTTCTCCAACATGTTGGCGCTGGGGAACGCGCTGCCGGGGCCGATTGCGACGAAAATCGCGGCGTACGTCGGCTATCAAATCGGCGGCTGGATCGGCGTGCTGATTGCGGTGGCGGCAGCGGTCGTTCCGTCCATTATTGCACTGATCATTTTGCTGAATATGTTGCAGAAATACAAGCAATCCCCTGTGATTAAAGGCATGACACTGCTGGTTCAGCCCGTGATTGCGATCATGATGGTGCTCGTTACTTGGAGCAGCTTGGTGGAGTCAACGAAAGTGATCGGGTACCTGCAGTTTTTCGGGATCGCCGCGGTGGCCTTTTATTTGATCCAAATACGTAAGATACATCCTGCTTTTGTGATTCTTGCGGGGTTCGTATATGGTGGGATTTTTCTATCCACGTAATCTAATCTCACACATTTTTGGCGCTAAGCACAAAGCTTGCGCCTCTTTTCGTTACGACACCAAACTTGGTGTCATCTTTATTGACGCTCGAGATGGGCGGACCGTATAGTGATGTGAAAGGGATAGACGTAAACAGATCGATGATCTCGGAATCCTGAAACAGCAAATCCCTTGTGGGGAGATGCTGTTTTGTCATATCAAGGTGAGTAGATATTGTCTGACGGAATAAGGAGGTCGGGAACCTGTGCGTACACAAGAGAAGGATGCTGTCGAGATGGTCCAAATCGTCAAGCAGTTTGGTTCCGTGCTGGCGAATGATGAGGTGGATTTCAGAGCGAGATCTGGGGAAATACATGCGCTGCTAGGCGAAAATGGTGCGGGTAAAAGCACGATGATGTGCATGCTGTCCGGCGTATACCGGCCGACGAGTGGGGAGATCTACATACATGGCGAGCAGGTGCGTATTCGCTCACCGAAGGATGCGATGAAGCTGGGGATCGGCATGGTGTTTCAGAACTTCCGCCTCGTGCAGACCCTGACGGCTGCGGAGAATATTGTGCTTGGGGAAGCTGGCTCTTTCTGGCGCGGCCCCAGCTGGTTGTCGAAGAAATCGGAGGAAATCGAGGCGATATCGAAGCATTTTGGGCTGCTGTTTCCCGTAGATCGGCCCATCTGGCAGCTATCTGTTGGCGAGCAGCAGCGAGTGGAAATTGTAAAGACGCTCTATCGGGGAGCGGATTTTATTATTCTAGATGAGCCAACGTCGGTGTTGACGCCGGGAGAGGTTGATCAGCTTTTTGAGACGCTGAACCGGATGAAGAAGGAAGGCAAAACGGTCATTATGACGACGCATAAGCTCAAAGAGGTGATGTTCGCGGCGGATCATATCTCGGTCATGCGCAAGGGCAAGATGATTGCGACGATGGCGAAATCGGAAACGAGCGAGCGTGAGCTTGCTCAGTTGATGGTGGGCGAGATGAGCCTAGCGAGCCGGGCTCAACAAAGAACGCGAGCGAAGGAGAAGCCGATGCTCACGGTCAAGGGGCTTGATGTCTATGCGGACCATGGACGCAAGGTGCTGGATGGGCTTCATTTTGAGGTAAATGAAGGGGAGATTGTCGGTATTGCAGGCGTCTCTGGGAACGGGCAGAAAGAGCTGGCAGAAGTGCTGACAGGGCTGCGCACGTGGAAGCATGGGGAAGTTCATTTTGATGGAAAAGCTCTGCGGAACGGGTCGGTTCGGGGAGCGATTGAGCTTGGAATCGGGCACGTACCGGAGAACCGGATGCGCAGCGGCCTTGCGGGGAGTTTGGACTCGGTGGATAATCTGTTGTTCAAAACATACCGCTCCTCGGAACGGTCACGATTTGGTTTGCTGCGGACAGGGAGCAATCGGACTTGGTCTCAGCGGTTGGTTGAGATGTTCGATGTGAAAACGTCGGGGATTGATTCGCCCGTTCAATTCATGTCGGGTGGGAATCAGCAGAAGCTGCTTTTTGCTAGGGAGATTGATCAAGGTCCTAAGCTTATGATTGCAGTACATCCAACACAGGGACTCGATGTAGGTGCGTCGGAGGGTGTGTATCAACTGCTGGAGGATTTGCGAAGTAAGGGGCGCTCTGTGCTGCTCATTTCGGAGGATTTGGATGAGGTACTGCAGCTGGCTGACCGTATTCTGGTGATGTACGATGGGCGCATTGTTGGGAATATATCGAGGGAAGCGGCGAGCCGCGAACACATCGGTATGCTGATGGCCGGATCGGAGGAGGATGCAGGATGAGTGAACAACGAACAGCAGGCAGCATTCCCATCGAAAATAAAGTGAGTAAGCGCGGAATCGGCTTTCGTGTGCCATATCGTTTGGAAATCGATCCCGCAGGGGCGAACAGTCCTTGGTGGGTAACGATCATTGCCATCGCTTTGGCGTTGGTGGCTTGTGGGATTTTTATCGCGTTGAATGGGATGAACCCCTTCATGGTCTACAGCAAAATGGTGAAGGGGGCCTTCGGCTCCACCTTTGGATTGACGGAAACATTAGTGAAGGCGATACCCTTGCTCCTTTGCGGGCTGGGGGTGTCGATTGCCTACCGCATCTCTGTGTGGAACATCGGGGCGGAAGGTCAGTTTGTGGCAGGGGCGATGGCTGCGACGGCGATTACGGTTTATTTTCCGCATCTACCGATGTACCTCTCAATTCCAGCTATGATGGTCGCGGGCATCGTGTCCGGCGGCTTCTGGGGATTGCTGACGGCGATACCACGGAACTATTTTCAAGTAAACGAACTCATTACCTCATTGATGCTAAACTATGTGGCGTTGCTGGCACTGAACTATGTGGTTTTTGGACCGTGGAAAGATCCAAAGGGCTTCAACTTCCCAGGATCCCCGATGTTCACTGTTGCGCAGTCCTTGCCTACCTTTGGTACAACGCGGCTGCATGTGGGGCTGATTTTTGCCATCGTCGCTGTGCTGATTTATGCCTTCGTTGTCCGGTATACGCGGTGGGGCTATGAGCTGCGGTTGATCGGTGCCAATAGTGAGGCGGCTAAAAATGCTGGCATTCGTATTTCTAGACATGTGCTGCTGGTAATGGTGATTAGCGGCGGATTGGCGGGGCTTGCTGGCATGGGGGAAGTCTCTGGCGTAGCGCACCGTCTCATGTATGGGATCTCTCCCGGATATGGGTACACGGCTATTATTGTGGCTTGGCTGGCGAAACTGAATCCGATTGGGCTTGTGGTTGCTTCGGTGCTCTTCGGTGGGCTCATTGTTGGCGGGTATAGTGTGCAAACGATCGGGCTTCCGTCTTCCATTTCCTCCATGATTCAAGGAGCGATTCTGTTCTTCCTCATTGCTGGGGGGATGGCAGGGAAATTCCGTATTCGTCGGAACAGCTGAGGGAACTGGGGATGAGATGGATCGGCGCGAGAAATGTTGGGGAGTCGGGGAAAAGTAATTTTAGTTAATGGTGTTAATGAACGGTTAAATAAGGGGGTGTAAGGGATGGATGCGATCACACAAATTATTGTTTCGGCGATCTCTTCGGGTACACCGTTGCTTTTGGCCGTATTGGGCGGCATCTTGATCGAAAGATCCGGCATCATGCAGCTAGGCGCTGAGGGTTTGATGTTAATGGGTGCGGTGACTTCGTGCCTCGTTTTCATACATACAGGAAGTTTAGTACTGGCTATTCTATGTGTGCTCGCGGTAAGTGGGGTACTCGGAGTACTTCATGGTTTCTTATGCGTAACACTGCATGCGAATCAAGTTGTTTGCGGTTTGGCGATGACGATATTCGGCGCGGGGCTAAGTGCATATTTAGGTAAGCCTGTGAGTGGTCAGCCACTTGTAGGTGCGGTGCCGAAGCTCGATATGCCGTGGTTGGAGCCTGTTCCAGTGATTGGTAAAATTTTTGCCCATATGGATTTGTTTACATGGTTAAGTTTCGTACTCGTGCTAGCTATGCACTTGTTCATCCACCGCACATCATGGGGGCTTCATCTTCGTGCAGTGGGGGATAATCCGGCGACGGCGGATGTGATGGGGATTCCTGTGATCGCGATTCGTTACGGCTGCATTGTTGTTGGCTCGATGCTGATTGGGATTGGCGGCGCGGATTTGCTGCTTGTGTATACACCGACTTGGAACGAGGGGATGACCTCCGGGCGTGGTTGGATCGCGGTGGCGCTCATTATTTTTGCGAGGTGGAATCCAATTCGTGCCCTCGTTTGCGCGTACTTCTTCGGTGTGCTAGATAGTCTGGGGTTCCGTGTGCAGCTGATCGGCAGCCATATTCCTTCTTATTTTCTGAAAATGATTCCGTACGTCGTCACCATTCTGGTACTGATGTTCCTCGGTTGGCGGAATAAAAATAAGCCATCTGGTGCTCCTGAGGCCCTTGGTGTGCCGTATATACGTGAGCAGAGATTTTAGTTTATGGGAGACGACTAGGAAAACAGGAGCATAACTTGGAGGGGAAAAGATGAGTGAATTTGAGGTTCATATTCCTTATTTAAAAAGATGTGTAGGGCTTGCCTTGCTAGCGAGGGAGGCAGGAAATACGCCGTTCGGTTCGTTGCTTGTGGGGCCGACTGGCGAAATTCTGCTAGAGCATGGCAATGTTGAGATTACCGAATCGAACTGCACGGGGCATGCGGAAACGATGCTTATGGAGGCAGCTTCCAAGCGATACAGCAAGGAGGAGCTGTGGGCGTGTACGTTGTACACCTCAACGGAGCCGTGCGCCATGTGCGCGGGTGCGATTTATTGGGGCAACGTGGGGCGCGTTGTCTTCGCTATGTCAGAAGCGATGCTGGCAGGGCTCACGGGGGATCATGAGCAGAATCCGACGTTGATGCTGCCTTGTCGTGAGGTTTTTGCCAGAGGGAACAAGCCGATCCAGGTGATCGGTCCTGTTCCTGAGGTTGTGGAAGCAGCAGTCGCTGCGCATAACGGGTACTGGGATTGAAATAGGGGAGCCACCGGGATGTTTGTTGTCCTGGTGGCTTTTTGCGTGGGTTGGAGGTTGTGGGAGCCAGCCCTTCGGAGGGGAAGGGGGGGCTCCGTGGCTTCGATGTTGTATTTGGTACAACATTATGGGGTGCTTTTGCCCTGAAAAGGGCTTGAGGTTGTATTCTGTACAACATTTTCGGCGGATTTACCTAAAATGAACCGAGATGAAGAATAATGTTGTACGTTATGCAACTTGTGAAGTGATTTAGCTTGTTTAAGAGCTTCAATGTTGTATGAAATACAACATCGGGAGAAGGTTGGCAAGTAGAAGGTGAGGAGTGGAAAGTTGGGGTGGAAGGCAGGGAGTAGAAGGTTGTTAAGTAGAAGGTGAGGAGAGAACACTAGTTGTAGAGGAGGTTGATTGTGGAGTAGACAATCAGTTCGCTTAATGTGCGTGTATGGACAAGGGATGGAAGCCCCGCCGCCCGCCGATTTTAGCAAAAATACAAAAAAAGTTAACGATGTTATGAAAGATTACAAACTTCTTTCATATAAATTGACCCATAGGGATGGCGCAATTACAATGAAACAAATCTTGGAAAAGAATGCATGACATTTAGGGCAGAAATCGAGGTGTCGGGGTTATGAAGATCACACGGAAGCAAGTCAATGACATGAGTCAAGCAGCGTTCATTTCAGCGTTTGGTCCGCTGTTTGAACACTCGCCTTGGGTGGCAGGACGGGCTGAAGGAGCTCGGCCGTTTGCTGGAATCATGGATATGATCCGTGCCCTTGAACAAGAGGTAGAGCGAGCGAGTCGTGAAGAGCAACTGGCGCTGCTTCGGGCTCATCCTGATCTAGGTACACGCGTCCGGATGACCGATCACTCGGTTCAGGAGCAGTCAGGTGCCGGTCTCAACCAGTTAACCCCAGAAGAATACGAACAGTTTCTTTCTTTAAATAAACAGTACACGGAGCGATTCGAGTTCCCTTTTATCATGGCGGTGAAGGGTCAGACCAAGGACACAATACGCGAGGCCTTAGGTCATCGTATACAAGGAACTCCTGAAGTGGAGCTGCTTACCGCACTACAAGAGGTTTGTAAGATTGGGCGATTCCGCCTGGCAGATATCGTGATGAATGAAACGGAGGAGAAAGCGATGGAACAAGCAAAAGGCGCAGAGAGAATCATGTACTACGGGAAAGGTGATGTTTGGGTCTATCGTTCTTATGCCAAGCCACTCACGAATATCACGCTGATTCCGGAATCGGGTTTCACAGGGCGAGATAATGTGTTGTTCGGTATGAACATTAAGGTGGCGGTGAGCGGTGAAAAGCTGTTTACGTCGTTCAGCGAGGGAGATAACACCAACGTTGTAGCTACAGATTCGATGAAGAATTTCATCCTGCGTAAAGCAGGTGAGTATGAAGGATCTACAGCAGAAGGGTTTCTGGCTTTCGCGAGCCGGCTCTTCCTAGAGAAGTATCCATGGATGACGGGGATTAAAATGAGTGCAGATCAGGTGGCATTCGAAACGTTGCCGGTACCAGGTGCGAATGGCCTCGAAACAGGAGATTTAGTGTATCGCTATTCACAAAATGAACACCCAACCGCATTCGTAGAGCTCATTCGAGTTACTGACAATATCGCCCTCGCAGATCACTCTGCTGGCATAGCTGATCTAAAACTGATCAAAGTCAAAGGAAGCTCATTCGCCGGTTTCGTTCGCGATGAGTACACGACATTGCCGGAATCGTCGGATCGCCCTCTATTTATTTTCTTAGATATCGCATGGACCTATGAATCCGCCGAAGATGCCTTTGATGCCGATCTAGGACGCTATGTAGCCGCTGAGCAAATTCGTGATATTGCGCATACCGTATTCCATGAGCAGCATTCGCCATCGATCCAAAACCTCATCTATCGCATCGGGCAACGTTCGTTACTGCGCTTCCCGCAGTTGAAAGAAATTCGCTTCGAGTCCAACAATCGGACGTGGGAAACGATTCTAGAGGAAGTTTCTGTTGGGGAAGGCAAAGTGTTTACTGAGCCAAGACCACCGTATGGTTTCCAAGGTTTTTCGATGACAAAGCGTGATCTGGAGGGCGTATGAACGTAGGAATCACATCACACATTCTGGATGTAAGCAGCGGCCGACCGGCTGTCGGTGTGAAGATTGACTTGTTTCGGCTTGAAGGAGGCGTGGCAGAACTGCTACGTTCGGATGTTACGAATACAGATGGCAGACTGCCAGGGCCGATGCTAAGTGGGGATGATTTTACAATTGGGACGTATGAACTTCTCTTTCATGTAGGTGACTACTTCAGAGGGAAGGGCATGGAGCTTCCAGAGCCAGCATTTCTAGATCAAGTGCCGATTCGTTTCGGTGTTGCCAATAACGCTTCCCACTATCATGTTCCTTTATTAATTGCACCGTGGGGGTATAACACGTATCGCGGGAGTTAATGCAAGAAGTCAGTGTTATTTGCGTAGACAGAGAGCTTCGAGGGAGGGTTTCGTAGGATGAATCGATTGGATCTTATCATTCGCAAAGGGACTGTGGTCCTGCAAGATGAGTGTCGACAGCTAGATATCGGGATACGGAACGGCAAAATTGCAGCATTAGGCGAAAACCTCGTTGTCTCGGAGCAAACAACTGTTTATGACGCAGAAGGCTTAACGATCCTGCCGGGTATGATTGATGCGCATGTTCATTTCAACGAACCTGCTCTTGGTCATTGGGAGGGTTTCGTCACAGGCTCAGCCTCGCTAGCTGCTGGCGGATGCACGACCTACATCGATATGCCGCTCAATGGTGTTCCGCCTACCATTCGTCTTAGTGCCTTAGAACTGAAGTTGGAAGCAGCCGAGGGGCAATCCCATGTTGATTATGCCCTGTGGGGCGGTCTCGTTCCTGGCAATATCAGCGAGCTTGAAGGGCTAGCACAAGCTGGTGTAATTGGTTTCAAAGCCTTCATGTCCTGCCCAGGCGGAGAAGGAGAAGATATTTTCACGGAAGTGGATGATGAGACATTATTTAACGGCATGAAGGAAATTGCGCGCTTAGGACTGGTGCTCGCTCTTCATGCTGAGAGTGAGGAAATCGTCTCCAAGCTCGCTGCGGAGGCTGCACAAGCAGGCAAGCGCAGCGCATTGGATTTCATCGCGACAAGGCCGATTGCCGCTGAATTGGAAGCTGTGAACCGTGCACTGGGCTATGCGAAGCAGACAGGCTGTAAGCTGCATTTCGTACATATCTCTTCCGCAGAAGCGGTGCAGGTCATTACGGAGGCGAAGGCAGAGGGCATGGACGTTACGGTGGAAACGTGCCCGCACTATTTGACGCTAACGGACGTGGAGGTCGAACGCCTCGGACCTGTTGCAAAATGTGCGCCACCGATCCGCACAGCGGAGAATCAAGCGCGTTTGTGGGCAGAGCTTACGGCAGGCCGGTTCGACATTATCGCCTCGGATCACTCCCCTTCACCGAAGCACATGAAGCAAGGGGACTTTTTCGAAGCGTGGGGCGGCATTTCAGGGGCGCAAAGCTCGCTTGAGCTCATGTTGCACGAAGGCCATCTCCTCAGAGGAATTCCTCTACCGGAGCTTGCTCGGATGTTAGCGCTAGAGCCAGCAAAGCGCTTTGGTTTATATCCTCGCAAGGGAGAAATCGCGATAGGTGCTGACGCGGATCTAGCTTTGGTAGATTTGGCGGGGAGCTATACGCTGAAGGAGAGCGACTTGCTCTATCGCCATAAGCAAAGTCCTTATGTGGGTAAAACGTTCAGCTGCAGTGTGAAATCAACCTTTCTGCGTGGCGTTAACGTGTACGAAAGAGGCGTAGGTGTTGGAGCAGCGTTAGAAGGAGCTTGGTTGCGTCACAGTGCATCGATCGGAGGCGGGCTAGATGGCTAAAATGAAGGGGAACCCACAGGAAGAAATGCTAACTCAATACGGGGAGCGAATGTTGCTAGCCTTGGAGTGGTTGGCGACCTTCGGCGCCGATCCGGAAGGCGGCGTGACCCGACTCTTGTATGCAGAGCCTTGGCTTAAGGCGCAATTAGCACTGATAGACAATATGCAAAGCATGGGGCTTAAGGCAGATTTTGATGAAATCGGCAATGTGTACGGTAAATTGCAAGGATCGGATCCATCGTTAAAGCCGATGCTGACAGGTTCACATATCGATACTGTCAAAAACGGTGGGAAATACGATGGAGCCTATGGAGTCATCGCATCGATGATGGCGCTTGGTTATTTGAAGGCCGTATACGGGGCACCGAAACGGACCTTGGAGATGGTCTCCTTTTGCGAGGAAGAGGGAAGTCGGTTTCCATTGGCTTATTGGGGATCCGGTCATGTGACAGGAGTACTTTCCTTAGCTGAAGGCGCAGGCCTTGCTGATCCAGAGGGTGTGACGTTACTCGAGGCGATGGAGCGCGCGGGCTTTGACATAGATCAGAGCCAGCTCCAACCAGCGAAACGTGATGACATAGGCGGATATATTGAAATTCATATCGAGCAAGGAGCAGTCCTTGAGTTTAAAGAGAAGCAGATTGGTGTTGTAACAGCCATTGTTGGCCAAATTCGAATGACTGTCGTCGTTACGGGGATACCCAATCATGCGGGAACGACCCCAATGACAATGCGCAAAGATGCGCTGGCTGCCGCTGCCGAAATGGTCGCGCTAACAGAGAAGATGGCACTTGCGGAGGGTGAACCTTTGGTAGCCACCGTAGGGCGCTTAGAAGTGAAGCGTGGAACATCGAATGTGGTGCCAGGTGAGGTCGAATTTACGTTGGATATTAGGCATACTGACAAGCGAAAAATTGAGGATTTTCGTGCGGAGCTGATATCACGGTTTGTGGAAATCGCCGTGCGAAGAGAACTTTATATAGATACAGTGGAACATCTAAATGCCTTACCAGTGGCCATGGATAGCGGGATATCGGCAGAAATTGAGGCTGCCTGCGATTTCTATGGCTACGAGCATATCCACATGCCAAGCGGGGCGGGACATGATGCTCAACTATTCGGACCGATCTGTCCGTCGGCCATGATATTCGTGCCAAGTCGGGCAGGCATTAGTCATAATCCCAAAGAGTTCACGAAGCCGGAAGATCTTATTGTCGGCTTTCAGACACTCGTTCATGTGTTATATCAATACGGCTACGGGGGAAAAGCAGATGAGAACTTATAAAGATTTATCACCATCCCTTCGAACGATTATGACCCCAGGTCCGGTCGAGGTTGACCCTAGGGTGCTGCGCGCGATGTCGTACCCCATTCTGGGGCAGTTCGATCCTGAATTTACCGAGCTTATGAATGAAACGATGGAGATGCTTCGGGACGTATTCCAAACGAATAATCAATGGGCGTTCCCGATCGATGGGACTTCCCGTTCAGGTATAGAGGCTGTGCTGGTAAGCATCATCGAGCCAGGAGATAAAGTACTCGTTCCGATCTACGGACGATTTGGAAATTTACTGGTAGAAATTGCCGAGCGCTGTGGGGCTGAAGTGGCAATTATTGAGCAGGAATGGGGAGCTGTGTTCGATCCCATTGACATCATTACAGCCATCAAGCGGGAGAAGCCCACCATCGTGGCCATGGTTCACGGTGAGACGTCGACAGGCTGTATCCAAAAGTTCGATGGGATAGGGGCAGCTTGCCGAGAAATGGGCGCCCTTCTCGTCGTGGATGCTGTAGCGACCATTGGTGGTGTTCCCGTGAAAACCGACGAATGGCTGCTGGATGCGGTGATAGGCGGCACGCAAAAATGTTTATCCGTTCCATCAGGCATGTCACCGATTACGTACAATGATCGTATCGAAGCGAAGGTCATGCGCCGTAAAACGATTGAACGGGGATTGCGGGAGAAGGGTGCTCCTATTTCCTCGGTTAAAGCTGTGGCGAGTAACTATTTCGATCTCGGCATGCTGCAGGATTACTGGAGTCCAAAGCGGTTAAATCACCATACAGAGGCTACGACGATGTTATATGCACTACGTGAAGGTTTACGCATTGTGCTGCAGGAGGGACTGGAAGAGCGATTCTCCCGCCATAAGCGTCATGAAGCAGCTTTGGTTGCTGGTTTGCAGGCGATGGGATTGACGTTGTACGGCGATCCACTGTGTAAACTGCCAGTAGTAACTTGTATACGTATTCCCAGCGGGGTTGATGGGGAAGCCGTTCGATCCATGCTGCTGAACAGCTTCGGCATTGAAATTGCCTCTTCCTTCGGTCCATTGAAGGGACAGATTTGGCGCATCGGTACGATGGGTTTTAGCTGTAACCAGAAAAATGTGCTCCATGTCCTTGGGGCGCTCGAAGCAACACTTCATTGGTATGGTGTGGATGTATCTGTCGGGAAGGCGCTGCAAGCTGCATTAGCGGTATATGCTCATAAACGGGAGGAATAATCATGCTAAACATCATGCCACGAGCAGAGCGAGCCATGATTGCTACGCCACATTATTTGGCTAGTTCCGTGGGGAGTGCGATTTTACAGCAAGGCGGCAATGCCTTTGATGCAGCAATTGCCATTAGCGCGACCCTAGGTGTCGTTTACCCGCATATGACGGGGCTCGGGGGAGATGCTTTTTTCCTCATGCATGAGGCGGCAACTGGCACTTATACCGGATTTAATGGGAGCGGGAAGTCCGCTGCGAGGGCGACACCTGATTTTTATAGAGAGCAAGGGATGGATCAGATTCCACAGCGAGGCATTTTAAGCGCAATAACAGTGCCGGGTATGGTGGATGCTTGGTGGCAGGTGTGGGAAAAACACGGCAAGCTTCCTTGGGCGAACTTATTGGATGCAGCCATTGGCTATGCGGAAAAAGGGTTCCCGATCTCCCGTAACTTACTATTCTGGATGCGTAAAGATGAGCCGTTCATTCGGGCTTCTGTGCAGCTTAGTGCTTTGTATATGCGAGATGGCGAGCTTCTGAAGGAAGGCGATCGGCTGATTCAGCCTGACATGGCAAGAACGCTGCGTTCCATCCAGCAAGAAGGTAGAGATGTGTTCTACTCGGGCTCGCTCATGCAGACTATTGTGGATAACGTGAAGCTGGATGGTGGGCTGCTTACGGAAGAAGATTTCCGCAGCTTCGCTGGTGAATGGGTTGAGCCCCTATCAACGACGTATCGTGGATACGGCATTTATCAAATGCCGCCGAACTCGCAAGGGTTCACAGCGCTCATGATGATGAATATGTTAGAACATATCGATATGGCAGCTGTGCCTAGAGCATCGGCGAACTTTTACCATCTGATGTCGGAAGTGATCAAGAAGGCGTTCAAGGACCGCGATCGTTTTTTAACGGATCCCCACTTTAGAGAGATACCGCTCCAAAGATTGTTGTCGAAATCGTATGCGCAAGAGCTTTGGAGTGAGATTCAGGCGAATCCATTGAAGGTTAGTGAGCATCTATCTCCAGCGATTGGTCAGGATACCGCCTATGCGGCCGTTGTAGATGAAGAGGGGAATTCGGTTTCTTTTATCCAAAGTCTCTATTTCGATTTCGGGGCAGCTTACGTACCTGGGGATACAGGCATTATTATGCAAAATCGCGGCTCCTTCTTCTCACTTGATCCTGCCTGTGCGAATGTGTTGGAGCCACGTAAAAGATCGTTCCATACATTGATGCCCGCCATGGTAAGTAAGGCCGGAAAGCCTTATATGCTGTTCGGCACGCAAGGTGGAGAAGGGCAGCCACAGACGCAGCTTTCGATCCTTACGGGGGTATTGGATTATGGTTTATCGATTCAGGAAGCCATTTCACTACCGCGTTGGGTATATGGTCGTACTTGGGGAGAAGATGGGGATGCGCTGAAGCTGGAGCATCGGCTTGAACCCGAGGTATATACAAATCTCAAGCAATGGGGGCATCGCGTGGAGCCCGTGAAGTCGTGGGACGGCATTATGGGGCAGGCGCAGGGCATTGTCATTGATGAGAAGGGCTTCATGAGTGGGGCGGCGGATCCGCGTGGTGATGGGTTGGCGATTGGCTGGTAGCAAGGGATAGAACTGGGAGATCACAAGGTGTGAAAGGAAAGGGATAAGTGTCAGGTAGCATTTATAAATAGAAGGAGCGATGAGCGATGGAGGCCTATGACATTTTGCAAGCTGTGGAAAATAATACGGGAGCTCGTGTATTAGCGACAGTGATTCATGTGGAAGGTCACGCTTATCGCAAGCAAGGAACTGTCATGCTGTTAATGGCAGATGGAAGCACGGTAGGGACCATTTCTCCGGGGTGTTTGGAAGGTGATCTCGCTGCTTACGTACCAGGCGTGTGGGAATCGCAGAAACCGCAAATGGTCGAATACGACATGAGGCCTGCCGATGATTTTGGTTGGGGGGAGACGATTGGGTGCGGCGGGTTGATCCGTATTTTGCTTGAGCCACTTGCTGGAGAGCTGCTGGTTAACCTGCTGGTCGTGAAAGACAGATTGGATCACGGTGAGGCCGTGGGACTCATTCGCACTTATACCGATGGGTATTCGGATATTAGTTACGCGTTGCGTGGCTCAGGTGTAGAGGAGGAGGGGCTTCCTGCAACCTCAGGTGTGAGAGAGCCATTTCGCTTAGTGACGAGTACGCTGTTTATGCCAAAGCCAAGAGTCATTGTGTTCGGTGCGAATCCGGATGCGGTCCCGCTCGTACAAATGGCTGCAAGCAGCGGCTTTCGTGTGGTGGTCGCGGATTGGCGTGAATCGTTCTGCAACGCAGAGCGGTTTCCAGGGGTAGAAACGATGGTTGCTTTTCCAGAGTCGTTAGTCGAAAAGCTTGCGCTGAATGAGCGAGATTACGTCGTGATTATGAGTCATCAGTTCGAGAAGGACACCGCCTTCTTCCGAGGTATTATGGCTTATCACTTACACTATCTAGGCATTATGGGCTCCAAGGAGCGTACGGCGAAAATGCTAGAAGGTTTCGAGCGCCCTGACTGGTTGCACGCACCAATCGGCTTAAACATCGGCTCGGAAGGCGCGTTCGAGAATGCGATTAGCATTGTATCTGAGCTGATTGCGATCAAGCGTGGCAAACATGGAGCGGGTGTGTGGTCATCATCCTTAGCTCATGGGCGGGACGTAGGGAGCTTCTGCTCATGGTGAAGTGGTGGAGATGGTGGAACCGGGGGAGAGGGTGAAGCTGTCAGGTTAACGGAATTGGCTTTGAACGAAATTGAATATTTGTCGGCTTCAAGCGATGGAAATTGGACATCGTGGTGTGCTTATTTCTCAATAATGCTAAGCAATTTGCAGTTTAAGACCATTGCGAGTGCTTATTCTCAGGTAAAGGGGAATTTATCTTAATACTTTGGATAATAGGGTATTGTCGGATGCTTATAGTTGAATGTGCAGTATCCCATTGATGAATACGCACTTGCCGTGGTCTTATTTCAGATCTCTGACTCCTTCTAAACCTGACAACATGGGGGGGGAGGGTGAAGCGGGTGGAACTGGTGGAACCAGAGGAACCAGAGGAAGCAGGGGAACCAGAGGAACCAGGGGAGATGGTGGAGCTGAGGAAACTGGTGGAACAAGGGAAATCAGTGAAATCAGGGAAACCGGAAACGGGTGAAAGCGAGATACTGATGGAACTAGGGGAAGAAACAGTGAAACCAGTGAAACCAGAGGAGAAGGTGAAACCGGAGAAGATGGTGAGATCAGGGGAGAAAAAAATCGTTGGCGTCTACTTGGCAGCTGGAAGTAGTCGGCGTATGGGGACTGCGAAGCAGTCCCTCGAGTTGGCGGAAGGTATTAGCCTTGGAAGTATCGCGCTGTTGAAAGCGCTAGGCTGCGCTGCGTTCGAGCAGGTGGTTGTCGTTGTACGTGAAGGCGATACGCTGACGTGGTT
Source organism: Paenibacillus sp. LjRoot56 (assembly GCF_964253335.1). NCBI lineage: Bacteria > Bacillati > Bacillota > Bacilli > Caryophanales > Paenibacillaceae > Paenibacillus > Paenibacillus sp. LjRoot56. The sequence continues at coordinate 218,877 of NZ_CAXURV020000007.1, read as the reverse complement.
GCCGGAAGAAGCTCGTCATGAGCTCGAGAGTGGGAGATGCCGAATCGTGGTGTGTCCAGAGGCTAGTCTGGGTATGGCACACTCGCTTCGCACGGGCATTCAAGCGGCAGATGGGCTGGAGGCTGATGGTGCGATGGTTATGCTGGCTGATCAGCCATTCATCGAGGAAGCTATGTTAGATGGGTTGATTGATGCTTACGAGGCGGGAGTGGAGTACGATTATGTTGCTAGTGGCGATAAAGGGATCCCGAAGCCGCCAGTCATTCTAGGGAGCAGAATGTGGTCAGCTATCGCTTCGTTGGAAGGTGATGCTGGCGCGCGAGTACTGTTTCATTTGCCTGCATTTCGCGGGCAGATCATCGAGGCGGCGGATCTGACATTTATGGATATTGATACCGCCCAGCAATATGAAGAGGCAAAAACGATCTACAAACCGTAAAGAACGTTAGATTTAGTGACATAAAATTAGCGAATGAGTGCATTGATACGAATGATGCGCTATTTTTTTATATAAAAAAACAAAATGATGTTATGTTAGTTGACGTTAATTTCGAATATTGTTTATAGTAGATCTAATTTATCGGAACGACGTTCCGCAACTTTTTAGAAGTGGCGGATATCGCCAAAATAGCGGAAGCTGGTTCCGTTACATGGCGCGCAACGCAACGAACATGCTAACCACGCAGCAAGCCGGCTTCTCGCGGCAAACTCAGAACACATAACGGGCACGTGGTCATTCTGAATCTCTGAGGAGGGTTGAATATGTCAGTTCCGATGCATCAGCTGCCTGAGCAGCAGCCTTCCGTATGGCAGCCAACAAGTGTGGAGGAAGCGATTCAATTGAAGCATAAATGGGGCAAAGATGCTGTTCTTGTTGCTGGAGGCACTTGGCTTCGCACGCGCTGGGAAAATGGGCTCGCCCCGATGCCACAGCATTTCATTAGTCTTGGACGAATTCTTGTTCTCTCGGGATTAACGGTTAATTCCCAAGGTCAAGTTCATATAGGTGCTGCCCTAAGCATTGCAGATTTGATGCAAAATGAGCTTGTTCAGCAGAAATGCGGACTACTCGTGCAAGCTTGTTCGGAGATTGCTGCCCCGTCGATTCGGAACTTAGCCTCGATCGGAGGCAATGTGATGACACGTACAGGAGATCTAATCCCCGCACTGCTTGTGATGGATGCACAGATAACGTGTACAGATGGACAGAACGAGCGGATGATTGCGTTGAAGGATTGGCTGGCTGCTCCGCAAGTGGCTCCTGATGAGATCATGACGGGGATTATTGTGCCGACAGGGGGATTGGAAAGCAGTGACGGCACGGAGAATGCCGCCAAGAACCCTGAAGATACCAAGTCGACGGATGGACAGCTAGCTGCAGCAGCAGAGCAGGAGAGCACCCATGAGTTCTACCTCAAGGTTGGACGCAGAGAGGCGTTTACGCCATCGGTTGTTACCGTCGCGGGTAGGCTATCTCTTCAAGCGGATGGGACGGTTCGCAGCATCGCTTTAGCGGCTGGCGGAGGCAACGCGGTTCCTGCGAGGTTTACAGATCTGGAAGCGGGCATGATCGGGAAACCGTTAAATAAGGCAACTTTGCAGATGCTCCACAAAGGGGTAATAGCTGACTTCAACGCGGTGGCGGATGATTATGCCGGGGTAGCTTACCGCAAACAAACGGCAGCGAATCTAATCATTTCGGAGTGTTTCAAAGCAATGCGCAAAGGGGGCGGAGCTTATGCTCCTTAATCGGAATGCGAAGAAATGGATTATTAGACCTGATGGCAAGGAGAAAGTGACAGGGGAGCTCCGGTATCTCACCGATTTAACAGCGCCAGGCATGCTGCACGGCAAAGTACTGCGAAGTCAATACCCGCATGCGTGGATTCTTTCCATCGATACAACGAAAGCCAAACAATTACCCGGCGTGCGCGTGGTCTTAACGGCTGACGACGTACCAGGGTTGAATCTATTCGGAATTGCTTTTCCTCATCAGCCAGTGTTTTGTCAGGATCGCGTTCGTTATATTGGGGATGCGCTGGCATCTGTTGCAGCAGATACAGAGGAACTAGCGGAATATGCGCTAAGCCTTATTGAAGTCGTGTATGAGCCGCTTCCACTTGTAGATAATCCTGAAACCGCGCTGGAAGCGGGGACGATTATGCTGCATCCCGAAGGGAATCTGCTTCATCAAACCTCCTTACAGCATGGGGACTCGAACATTGAGGACGTTTTCGATACATGTGCACACGTCGTTGAAGAGACCTATCTGACACCTCGGCAAATGCATACGTATATGGAAACCGAAGGTGGTCTCTTTATTCCTGAAGCTGATGGGAGACTGACCGTTTACTCGCCGACCCAGCATGGTTACAAGGATCGCTTCCAGTTAGCGCGAATCCTTGGCATCCCAGAAGAGCAAATCAGAGTCGTTTCCAGTCCGATTGGCGGTTCGTTTGGCGGGAAGGATGAGCTCAATGTGCAACCTTTCGGGGCATTAATGGCACGAAAGACAGGCAAGCCGATCAAAATGCACAATTCCCGCCGTGAATCCGTGATCTCCGGCATTAAACGTCATCCGATGCGGATCACGATGAAAACAGGCACAGATGCACACGGAAAGCTGATCGCGCACCAAGTTCGCATCCTTGCCGATACAGGAGCGTACGCGACACTAGGCTGTGAGGTGTTGAATTTTGCCACCGAGCATGCGATTGGACCTTACACGATCTCGCATGTCGACGTAGAAGGAAAGAGCGTCTACACGAATAACGGTGTGTCCGGTGAGTTTCGGGGCTTTGGTGGCAATCAGGTGATTTTCGCCGTGGAGAGCCAAATCGAACGCCTAGCCGAGAAGCTCGGCATGGACGCGTGGGAGCTGCGCAAGCTAAACTTGCGCCAGCCAACCGATCCGGGCCCGATGGGTCAGCAGATCGTGGCCACCGAAGGCGCCGCTCAGGTGTGGGCGAAGGCGCAGGAGTCGCCGCTCTGGGCGAAGCGCGCAAGCAGCGCGCGCGGGCCAGAGCAAGAGCCGTGGCTGCGCCGAGGCGTCGGCGCTGCGCTGGTGATGCATGGTGCCGGGCTCGGCCTCGGCATCCCCGATCATTCCGGCGGCCGCATTGAGCTCACGCCGGAGGGCAAGATCCAGGCCTCCTTCGGCTTCGAGGAGTTCGGCCAAGGGCTCTATGCAGCACTCACGTTGATGCTGCAGGACTGCTTCGGCTGCGCCGCCGATGACATCAGCATCGTCATCGGCGATACCGACCGCGTGCCGAGCAGCGGTTCGAGCACGGCCTCCCGCGCCACCACGATGATGTGGCGCGCGCTCCAGCGGCTGAAGCCAGCCTTCGTGCTGGCGCTGCTGGAGCAGGCTTCGCTGCTCTGCGGCATTCCGGCCGCAGAGCTCGCAACCGGCGCAGGCGGGATTCATCACAAGGGTGATGAATCGGGGGAGCCGGTTGTCACGTATGCGGAGGCCGCTGCTGCAGCGGTGAATCCGATCCTCGCGCATACGGAGTTCGACTACCCGACGACGCCCGAAGGGCGGGTCGGTGCGCACTACCTGTACTCTTACGCGGCCGCTATCGTAGAGGTGGAAGTCAATATGCTGACCGGCCGGGTCAAGGTGCTGCAGACGGATCACGTTATCGCCGCAGGTCCTGTGATTAATCCGATGGGCTTTCTTGGACAAATTGAGGGCGGCAGTGTGATGGCACTGGGCTATACACTGACCGAAGATGCTGTGATGATAGAAGGTCGCTATGTCAGGCATAATCTCGACACTTATCTTGTTCCTACTTTCAGCGACAGCCCGCATTGCATTCAAGTCGAGGCCATTGAAGAGTTGCCAGAGGGAGATACATTTGGCCCCCGTGGCGTTGGAGAAATCGGATCTGTCGGCTTGGCTCCTGCCATTACGGCGGCAGTGCGGCAAGCGACAGGCATTTGGGTAAATAAGTTGCCCATATCACCAGAAGACATCGTGCAGTCCATCGATTGGTTAGAAGGGGTGGAGGCCAGTGATTAATACATCGTTTGTGCTAGATTGCTCCATTAACGGGAAGGCAGTTTCGATCCCAGTGCCTGCATCCAAAAAGATGTCTGCCATTCTACGGGATGACCTGTTGATGACCGGCACCAAGGTTTCTTGTGAGATTGGGCGCTGCGGCGCTTGCATGGTTCTGCTCGACGGTCAACCTGTGAATTCCTGTTTACTGATGGCTTATCAAGCATCGGGCAAGGAGATTATGACCATTGAGGGGATATCGGCAGGCGAAGAGCTGCATCCGATTCAACAAGCCATGTTAGAGGAGGGGGGATTGCAGTGCGGTTACTGTACCGCCGGCATGGTTGTAACCTTAACCGCGTTGTGGGAATCGAACCCTGCTCCAACGAGGGCTGAGGCTGAGAAAGCACTGTGCGGTAACATATGCCGGTGCACAGGGTATGAGGGGATTTTCAGAGCGGTAGAGAAATGCGGATTGTCCATAAAAAGAGAGGGGTAGAAGCGATATGAGAAAAACCATGCTGTCTATTACTGCTATTATGTTAGTGATTTTAAGTGCCTGCTCCACAAGTACGACAACAAGTTCTACAACAGCACCAGCTTCCACCACAGCTGCTTCTACGGCAGCAACAACAGAGAAGAAGCTGCCAAGAGTTGCTTTTGTCTATATCGGTGTGCCGGGGGATGGCGGATGGACGTTCGAGCATGATCAAGGTCGTCTGATGATGGAGAAAGAATTAGGAATTAAAGCGACGACGGTTGAAAATATTCCAGAAGGCCCTGACGCTGAGCGTGTATTTGAAGAGTTGGCTCAGAAAAATGACATTATTTTCGGAACCTCCTTCGGGTACATGGACCCCATGGTTGCGGTAGCGGCGAAGCATCCGAATGTGAAATTCCTGCACGCCACTGGCTACAAAACAGCACCAAACCTAGGCACGTACATGGGACGTGAATATCAAAGTGCTTACCTCGTCGGTATGGCAGCAGGGAAAATGACGAAAAACAACCATATGGGCTATGTCGGAGCTTTCCCGATTCCAGAGGTTATTTATACCATCAATGCGTTCACGCTAGGTGCGCAAAGTGTGAATCCCGATATCGATGTCTCTGTGGTATGGAGTAACACCTGGTTTGATCCTGCAACAGAGAAGCAAGCGGCTATCTCCTTGTTGGATAAAGGTGTAGACGTTTTGGCGGCTTACCAAGATTCACCCGCAAGTATTCAAGCTGCTGCTGAACGCAAAGTATGGGGCATCGGGAACGATTCCGATATGGGCAGATTCGCACCGGATACGTACATATCGAACCCGAAATGGAACTGGGGCCCGTACTACGTGAAAACAGTGAAAAGTGTCATGGATGGTACGTGGAAGGCAGATAGCTACTTTGGCAGTATGAAAGAGGGCATCACAGATATTGCGCCACTTGGCAAAAATGTGCCAGCGGATGTTAAAGCGCTAGTAGAGAAGAAAAAAGCGGAAATTCTGAACGGTACGTTCGATGTATTCCAAGGCCCTATCGTAGATCAAGATGGTAAAACGCGCTTCGAATCCGGGAAGAAGATGACGGACGAAGAAATTCTTGGCACGACTTGGTTTGTTAAGGGCATTAAAGGTGTTATACCTAAATAAAGGACGAAGGATGTGACTGGCGATGACAATACAAGATATCGCATTAATTCACGAGTGGCACCCGGTGTTGTTATCGTCAGCACTCACGGATAAGCCGGAGGCTGTTGTTGTACTAGGGGAGAAAGTAGCAGTATTCCGTACCTCGCAAGGTGTCCACGCATTTAAGGATCTATGCATTCATCGCGGTGTGCCGCTCTCACTGGGGAAAGTAAGCGGCGATGAGTTGGTTTGTGCGTACCATGGTTGGTCTTACAATGGCTGTGGTACGTGTACTAAGATTCCTTCCTTACCGAAGGAACAGGCTATTCCTTCGAAGGCCAAGGCCTTCGTTTATACCTGCGTAGAAGCACATGGACTAATCTGGGTGTGCCTAGGGACACCTGCGGGGCCTCTGCCTAAAGTGAGTGCCTTTGTGCCAGAGGGCTTCAAGGAAGTATTCATGGGGCCTTACACCTTGCAAGCCGCAGGTCCTCGCATTATTGAAAATTTCCTCGATGTGTCCCACCTTATGTTCGTGCATGAGGGACTGTTGGGCGATAGTGATTTCGCAGAAATCAATGATTATCACGTGTTGGAAGAGGACGGCGTTCTGCGTTCAGAAGAAATCATCGTGTATCAGCCGGATGCGGATGGGACAGGGCGCGGGGTAAATAGCCGTTATGTATATGAGGTGTTCGGTCCTTTATGTGTAGCTTTTACGAAGAGAGACGACGTATCCGATCATATCTTTCGGCTGTTTCTGATGGTGCAGCCGGTTACGGAGCAGACTAGCGTGGCTTATATGCTGAAGCAAAGAAACTATGCGTATGATGAGCTCGATGAGGTGTTCATCCAATTCCAAGACAGGCTCATTGAGCAGGATCGGATCATGGTAGAGAACCAGAAGCCGGAGCTGCTGCCGCTAGATTTGCAAGCTGAGCTGCATTTGAAGTGCGATCGTTTGAGCATCGCTTACCGCAAACGCCTGCGCGAGTTAGGGGTCACCTTCGGGACGGCTTAGCGAGAATTGTAGGATCTGGTAAGAGTAGTGCGAATGACATGCATACGAATTAAAAAAAGGATTGTATAATTAGCATGTGCTAATATGCAATCCTTTTTTTTATTTGGTAAAATAAGACTACTAGATTACCACCAATAGTTAGAAGGCTCATTGGCATTTTGTTTTCTTGTGTCTGAAGGAGTTGTAAATGTTTTGATAAGTGCAGCTGTTTCTTCAGCAGATAGAGGTTGAGCCACCATAAAGGAATCTGCTTGCTTGCGCAGTTCTGCGCGTTTCACTGCTTGTACGGAACGTTGCAATTCTGGGTTCAATTGAATAATCGCCATTGTTTTAGCTCCCTCTTTTTAAATAATAGTTTACAAGAGTGATTATAGCAAAATATTGGAATTTAGGGGAGAGTTAATTGAAAATAGTAGTGAAAATTTCTGTGGGTATGTATATGGTGCTCTTCATTGCTTTGCAAATCTGGTGTTCATTTGTAACCTTCCATTTTCCCTATAATGGTATCTACTTGGACACGGCTCGTACAGACGAGTGGATCGTCAGCAAACTTGAGGCAAATAGCACGAATGATAAGATTCATATCGGCGATAAAGTCATTGCGATTGATGGTAAACCACCAGGTGAATGGTCAACCGTCAAGCGGTGGAATGTGGTTGAGAAGGCGAACACAGTTGTGATTTGGAGAGATGGCGTCGTAGAATCTATCGATTTGAGGACAAGCCGACCGGCCCTGTTCGATATCATTTCGCTCGCGGAGGAATTCGTCTGTCTATTCATGTGCGTATTATTATTGGTGAGGGAAAGTCGTTCGCCTTCCGCACGATTGCTCGCTTTCTCGTTTCTTAGCGCTGCCTTAATCTTTATGAGCTTAGGTGCATCCATGCGGGGAGATTTAATAGGCAAGTTGATGATTGCTAGTTCGATGATGGTGCTGCCCATTGTCTTTCTACATTTCCTTGTGGTGTTCTTCAAAGAAAAGGGAGACATGGAGCTGCCCAAGGGCCATTTTAAATATTTGTACGGGATTGCCTTCCTAGCTTTTGTATTGAGAGGTCTATACTTTTTTCCTTCGATGGCTTTCGTATATCGGTATGACGGATCGGTCACGATGGGATTCTTCATCATTGTTATTTCCTTAAATATTTCTCTATTGGCAACGTTGTTTGTAAAGGTTAGGAAAGCACAGACGCCGCTCGCTGGTATTATCAAAAGTGTGTTCTACTCCTTGCTCATTTCGTTTCTACCTATTATCTGTCTCTCGTTCCTCCCACAGCTCATTATCGGAGATTGGATATTCGATCCTATTTATACAAGTTGGCTATTATTAATATTTCCAATCACGTTCTCTTATTTAATAGCTTCCGATCAGTTATATGATATTGGCCTTGTCGTGCGGCGTGTTTTATTTGCTTGTCTGATGGCAGTAGTACCCGTCAGCTTGTTTACTGGCGCTTTTGCTATTATTTTTCATGGGGAAACCAACGGAAAGCAAATTTTATTCGTATTCCTAGGCTCAATCTTCCTTCTTTCTGCTATGTTGTATGCAGCCGAATATTGGACGACGAGATTAGAGCCCTATTTGTTCCCGAGAAAGTACGTACTGAAATCAGCGCTAAAAAAGATTTCAAAAAATTTAGGAACCATCTCCAGCTTCCGTGATCTGAAGGATATCATCCTAGTGGATATTGTGGGCACGCTGCAAGTGACAGGTGGCGCAATTGTTTTTCGGCATAAAAATGATATTGAAATTTTCTGTGAAGGTGAAGTTGATACGGCAGAAATTCAACGTTTGGTGAATTCATCTGCGATGCTCAATCATCCTTACTATACATTCTTGGAAATGAACTGCCATGAGGAATATACAAGCTATCTCATCGTAACTCGGAAGAAGACGAACACACGAATCGCGAAGGAAGAGTTGCATTGGCTGCAGCTAATCACCTCCTACTTGGAAGTAAGTATGGAAAATGTGTATCTGATTCGTAAGTTAACGGGCAGACTTCAGCAAATGGTTTCCCATCTACCGCAGGAAGAACATCTCTGGTTACGGAAGGTGATGTTCGAACTGCAGGAGGAGGAACGTGTTCGGATTGCCACGGATCTTCATGATACGACGATGCAGGATTTGTTCTTCCTTAAGCGAAGATTAACCTCATTAGCTGAGAAACCATCGATGCGTCAAGAGGATCGCGAACAGCTGAACAGCATGAACAACTTTGTGGAAATGATCAATGCCAGCTTGCGTCAGAGCTGCTTCGAATTGAATCCTCATCTGTTGAAAGAGGTAGGGTTGAAGCAAACCTTGAAGACGTTCGTCGAGAAAGAATCGTATACGACGCCGTTCGAGATTTCATTCCGAGCCGAGCAAATTTCTGAAATCGAAGGGAAGGATTTATCGGCCAAACGGCATATCTTCCGGATTGTGCAAGAATTACTTAACAACGCTAAAAAACATTCGCAGGCGGCTAATGTCAGCTTTCATCTGTGGGAAGAAGATCATTTCTTTTATTTAAGTTATCGGGATGATGGCGTAGGGTTTCATGTGAAGGAAGAGGTCGCCGTTGAAATCGCCGCATCCGGTATGGGGCTTGCTTATATGAGAAGCCGTGTTCTGCATGTAGGCGGGAGCTTTGAACTGGAGACCGCTGAAGGGGAAGGGACTCATATTTTAATCACAATACCAACTGAGGAAGTGATGTCAGCATGAGTGAAATCGTCAAAACATTGGTGGTCGATGACCATCCCTTATTTGCAAGAGCGACGAAAACGTTGCTTGATGAGATAGATCGTATCGAGGTGGTCGGAGTTGTTAGTAATGCGAAGGAATGTTTGGAATATGTGAAGTTGCATCAGCCTGGGCTCATATTTCTAGACTATCAGCTTCCCGATCAGACGGGCACAGAGGTTGCTGCACAGCTCAAACAACTATACCCGCACATCCATATTGTCATCTTCACCGGCATTGAGTTGGCAGGTATTTACAATAAGTTGATTGAAATGAAAGTAAGCGGTGTACTGTCGAAAGAGTCAACGGAGCGGACGATCAAGAATATGGTGTATTGTATTTTGGATGGGTATACGATGATTCCGCTGTCCGTTTTTAACCAGATGCAATTAAATGAAGCCGATGCAGGCGAAGAATGTGAACTGCAAGAGGAAGAAGTGCTCATGATGAACATGCTGGTTAAAGGGGCTACACACGAACAAATTGCTGAACGAATTTTCATGAGCAAGCGTACGGTTGATAATTATTTGCGTAAGATTTATGACAAATGGGGCGCGAAATCAAGGACAGAGGCTTTGGAGAAGTTTATCAAAAGTAAATATTACACCTGAAAGTAGGCGCTTCGCATGCAGGACATTCAGCAGCACATGGCACGGATGATGGATGATTATATGTTTGATGAGGATTTGAAAACGCTGCTGAGATCATGTATGTCAGATAACGAGACTTCGAGTCTGTCTTGGTCCAAAGTCACGTTGTGCACACACGCTATGCTTGGTGGGGGTTCGCCTGATATCCATCGCCGAGCAGCTTTGACAGAGTTAGTTGTTCTTATCCTGGATATCGTCGATGATCTGCAGGATCAGGATAGCGATAGTAAGCCTTGGATGCGCGTGGACACGGCGAGTGCGTTGAATGCTGTATTAGCGCTAATGATCGGTGTGATAGGTGAACTGGGCAGAATAAATGCCAGTGGTACGATGCTGGTTGAAATTAGCAAAATCATTGCTAGATCAATTAATGGCCAGCATAAAGATGTGATTAATGCGGTTTCCACTGTTGATGACTACTTATGGATGACGCAAGAGAAATCGGGGTCGTTATTCCGTCTTGCTTGCTTCCTAGGTTATTTCGATACAGCCTGTACAGAAGGAACGGTAGAGCAGCTGCATCAGATCGCCGATTGTGTGGGACTTCTCCACCAGATTCAGAACGATGTGCGGGATCTTGTTCGCTATGATGAGAAAAGTGACCTCATGGCGAAGAAGCGGACGCTACCCATCCTATATCTACTCTCCATTGAAGATGAAGTGTTCTCACCCGTGAAGGCTTACTACAGGGGGGAGATTACGGCTGAACTTTTTGCAGAAAAGGAAGACGAAGTGAAGCAGTTGATTCAGGATTCCGGCTGCTTGGAATACGCACGCATCGTTCAAACCGTGTGCATGCAGAAAGCAGAGGAGATATGGGCAGAGCTGCCAGCGTTGTCGCCATGGAAGGAAGAGTTCCGGACGCTCACATGGGGCGATTTCGTAAAGCAGGGTGTAGAAGTGGAGCAGGCCTAGTGCCTGCTCTTTTCTCAATATCTCCTGAGCCCCGGGCAAATAAATGGATTATATGTAGTTAAATATTTGGATTTATCAGTCAAAATCAGATTAGATGGAAAATATACAGTTAATTATATACATTTTTACCTATATAAACTAAATGAGTGATTTTAACTGCATATTTTATAGTTAAATCGAGTTTTCGATGAAATTTCTCATAAATAGCTGTACATTTTCCAGTTAATGAAAATCTCTGGCGCACTAGCCTCTCAAAACCAACAAACTCCCCCAACAACGCCCGAGCGCCGAGATCTCGCGTACGCATGTGAGAACGGTATAGGTGCGATGTATCCTAAGTATTACAAAGGTATTCGTGGATACGCTCTCACCATAAAAATATGATATGGATCGCAAAAATGTTGAATTTTAATCAGAAGCGGTCTTCTGATAGAATTTAGATGGAGTTGGTTTTGGAAGGGAGGAAGCGCTTTGTTTCAGATCCTCATCGTGGATGACGAGCATATTGAAAGAGAAGGGATTAAGCGATTAATCCACAAATATAAACTGCCCTTGGCTGTGTTGGAAGCTGAGAATGGCGAAGAAGCCTTAGAGATGTTAGCTTCGCATCCAATCGATATTGTTTTAACCGACATCAAGATGCCATTTATGGATGGCCTTACTTTGTGTGAGAGGGCACGGGTGCAGTTCCCTGAGTTGAAAATTATTATTTTCAGCGCCTATGGGGAATTTGAGTATGCACAGAGGGCGTTTCATTATCAGATCTCCGCGTATTTGCTCAAGCCCATCGATGTGAGTGATTTCCAGAGAGCCTTTGATGAGGTCATTGCGCTCTGTCATAAAGATCAAGAACAAGAGAAGGAAGAACTGTTCTTAGAGATCCTTCATGCTGCGCAAGCTTCTTCATCGCACTCTCGTAAGTTAGAGCTCATCGGGCTTCATTTTAGTCAGATGTCCGTTCAATTGATTCTAATAGACTACAGTTCATCGGTCTTTGATGTAGAGCACGACTTGCTGCCAGAGAGGCTTCAGACCGTCATTCGTGCACCGTTCGATTATGTGAATTTGAATGAAAGTCAGAGCTTGGTTTGTGTACGATGGGATCACACAGTGCGTAAGGAAGATCTGGAGTCGTTAGGCAGCAAGTTAAAAGCAAGCATTGCGGATGCCTACAACGAAACCTTTACGATGGTCATTTCCAGGCTAATCCACACAGGAGATGAGTTGGCTCCCGAGTTTAAGCTCATGGAGAATGTGCTGGACTATAAATTTTTCTTCCATGAAAGCACAGTGCTCTATACAGATGAAAGCCAAGGGCAAGAAGAAATAGCGAGCACCATCCCTAAGCTCATGGAAACTCTTTATTGGCACTTAGAAGTCAAGGATGAGTTCGGCCTACGCCAAGGTGTTGAGCTATTCTTTAAGACGATTGACGGGAGCGGGCAGCATTCCGCGATTTACGTGAAGTACATGTGTACAGAGCTGGCTAAGAAAATAGGGGAAACGGCAGGGAAAACAGATGTCCACGCGTTTAAGTCGATTGTGGAGGCTATATTCGGGTGTAAGTCCCTAGCTGAGCTGAAAGCGCAGATTCATACTGTTCTTGGAATGCTAGACGGAGATACGGATGTACATAATCCGGAATTCAGTAAGAAAGTGATTAAAGATATCCGGAAACTGATTGAAGATAACTACACATCGGATATCAGCTTGCAATGGATTGCGGATAAGGTGTTTCTTACACAGACCTATGTGAGCTACCTGTTTAAAAGGGAAGTAGGACTAACGTTCGTTAAATATCTAACAACCATTCGGATGCATAAGGCGGAGGCGCTGCTGCGGGAAACGCATCTCACGATTGCGGATATCAGTCAGCAGGTCGGCTATATGAATACGTCGTATTTCTGCAAAACATTTAAACAGGTTCATGGGCAAAGTCCAGCCAAATTCCGAGAGGGAACGAGCTGATATGCGAACTTTCCTCGCTTATTTCCAAAACTTAAGATTTAAGCAAAAGCTGTTTATCTCCTATATGGTCGTCTCCATTATTCCTGTTGTCGTATTGGGGATGTTTTCCTATCATCAAGCTAGCTCTTTCCTGCTGCAACAGGCGAAACAGAATTTGGACGGAGCGATTAGTCAAATTGCAGAGACGATTAACTATCGCGCGAAGCAGCATGAAGCGATCATTAATTCGATCACACAGAATGTTATATTTAAGCGCATCTTTATTAGTAATGACGGTGATTTCCCTGTCTTGTATCGGGATTATGTGGATCCGTTCTTCAGTAATATTCTTGATTTTAATCATGATATCTTACAAATATCAGTGTTTACAGAGAATCAGTCTATTCTGCGAGGCGAATATATTCTGCCACTCGATTTGACATCCGATCTGAAGTGGGCGAATCAGCAGACGCATTCGAAAGAAACGCAGTGGAACATTAAGAATGGCAAGCTCTTCGCTACAAGGCCTTTCGTTAGTGAAGAGGGAGTGCCGTTAGGGAAGGCGCCCGCCGTGTTGTTCCTGAGCATCGATGCCGATAGTTTGTTTCAGGGCTTGGATGATATCAAAACGAATGCCTATGGGATTTTGATTTTAGATAAAGAGGGCAATCAAATTCTATCTAAAAACATGCAGATGAGTACAGAACTCCCAATTGCCTCACTGCCGTCCTCCCAGTTAATGGAGCGAATCGGTTCATTTTCGATGCAGGCAACGGATTACATGTACATTACAGCGGATATGGCGGAGCCGGGCTGGAAACTTGTTTATTTTACACCTAAAAGCGGGATTTCGGTGGATGCAAGGAGCATTGTCAGTGCGACAGCCTTGATTGTCTTGGTGTGTTTGGCTGGCTTGCTGCTCATCATCTGGATGTTCTCCAACACTTTCGTCAAACGTATTATTAAGCTCAATAAGAAGATGATGATCGTCGAAAATGGGAATTTGAAGATTGACGTATCCAGTCAGTCTAGGGATGAAATTGGCCAATTGACGAATCGGTTCGGCAATATGCTTGTGAACATTAACACCTTAATCGAAGAAGTGTATCAAAGTAAGATCACGCAGAAAGAAGCGGAGCTCAAGGCGCTGCAGACGCAGATAAATCCACATTTTCTATATAACACCTTGTCGATTATTAATTGGAAGGCGTTAGAGATTGACGCGATGGAAATTAGTCAGATCACGAATACGGTTTCACGCTTCTATCGAACGGTTCTTAATAAGGGGAGAGATTTCATCCCTGTCCGAAATGAATTGGAGAATGCCAAGGATTATATGCATATCCAAAGTATCATGCACAATTATCGCTTTGATTTCATTTGCGAAGTAGATGAAGCATTACTGCGATATGACATGATTAATCTTATTTTTCAGCCGATTTTGGAAAATGCGCTAGAACACGGTATTGATAAGCTCCGTAAGGGGGATGGGCGCGGCTGTATCACCTTGCGAGGTTACAGGTCGGGAGAAGATCTGGAGTTCTGTATCGCAGACAACGGACCAGGGATGAGTAAGGAGATGGCTGAAGAGGTCATTCAACTGAGCTCGGTCGGTTACGGGTTGAAAAATGTGCATGATCGCATCCAAATTCGTTTTGGTCAAAGCTATGGTTTGCGAATTGAAAGTGAACTTGGGCAAGGCACCAGCGTATTTCTGAACTTTCCCGCCTATACGGCGGAGGGGTATTCAAGGGAAGATGCCAAGTAGATGAGGTAACACCTATGAAGTCGGCGTAAAGACGTCCGGACTGAATAGGTGTTTTTTTTACGTAAAAAAGTGTTACATATCGAAAAAATGTTGGATATTTGCAAAGTCAGTCATGCGCTAAAATTACCTTATTGGATGATTGATTGAAAGGAGTTGGAGTTATTGGGGGATAAGAAACCGCTGCTCATCAAGCTGATACGCAGAGATAAACTGCTGCTGCTGATGTTTTTACCGGTGTTTTTGTACTATTTCGTATTTTGTTACTTGCCGATGCCGGGGATCCTTATTGCATTCAAAAACTTTACACCGGGACATGGTGTATTTGGAGGCGATTGGGTAGGGCTCAAATGGTTGGACCAATTCGTCCATTCTCGTTATTTCTGGCGATTACTGAGGAACACTTTCCTACTTGCATTCTATCCGCTAGTCATCGGATTCTCGATCCCTATCCTCTTTGCCATATGCGTAGTTGAGATTAAGAATGGCCTCTTCAAGCGTTTTGCCCAAACGGTGACCTACCTGCCGCACTTTATCTCAACGGTTGTTATCGCGGGGATGATCATTAACTTCCTGTCTCCGACAGACGGTATTGTGAATACGTTCTTGGATTCTATGGGCATGGCCAAAATTAATTTCATGATGGCGCCCGAATGGTTCCGATCCATCTTCACGGCGTCAGGTATCTGGCAAAGTTTCGGTTTTAGCTCCATTATCTACATCGCGGCTATTATGGGGATCGATCAGGAAATGTACGACTCTGGAAAGATTGATGGCGTTAACAAATTTCAAGAAGTGTGGCATCTCACACTGCCAAGCTTGAAGCCAACGATTGTGATTCTGTTTCTACTCTCCATCGGCGGCATTATGAGTGTGAATTTTGAGAAGGTGTATCTGCTCTACAACGGTGCCACGTACGAAACGGCCGATGTGATCTCGACTTATGTATACAGGCAAGGGATTGAGTCACAGAACTTTGGTTTTGCTACAGCAGTGGGGCTATTCAATTCAATTATCAGTTTCATCTTAGTATATGCGGCCAACCAAGCGAGTCGTCGTGTGAACGACATGTCTTTGTGGTAGCAGCGCCTCAAGAAAGGAGGCCTTCATGGTTAAATCATGGACGGACCGGAGTTTTTATGTAATCGTTTACAGTCTCGTCGCACTTGCGATTGTTATAACCTTATATCCATTTATTTATGTGGTGAGCATCTCAATGAGCTCGGTAGAAGCCATAGACAATAAGTTAGTCACGTTCTTACCTGTTGATTTGAATTTTGATGGGTACAAAATGGTGCTGGGGTACTCCGAATTATGGAAGTCGTACTACAACACCATTTGGTACACCGTTGTGGGGACCATCTTTAATCTGGTAGCCACATGCTTAGCGGCTTATCCGCTTTCGAGAAAGACGTTCTTCCTTCGAAGAAAACTCAACTTCTACATCGCATTTACGATGTACTTCTCTGGTGGGTTGATTCCTCTTTATATGGTGATCACGGAATTAGGACTCTACAACACCAGGTGGGCGATGATTCTGCCTGTTCTTGTGAGTACCTTTAATGTCATGATCTTGCGATCAGCCTTCGAAGCGATTCCAAATGAAATATTTGAGAGCGCAAGCATGGATGGAGCCAAGGATTTCACCTTGCTGTTTCGCATAGCGATTCCACTCACCAAACCAACCTTAGCGGTCCTGACCTTGTACTATGCCGTTGCCCATTGGAACGATTTCTTCAATGCACTGCTGTATCTTGGGAAGTCGGAGCTGCAGCCCTTGCAGATTTTCCTGCGAAGAGTACTTATCATGGCTTCCCCTGAAATTATGCAGAAAATGGGCGGAGAGACAGCGGCTAAAGCGCTTGCTGTTTCGACGCTGCAGGTTCGCTACGTTTCGATTGTAGTCAGCATTTTACCGATTATTACGATCTATCCGTTCATTCAAAAGTATTTTGTACGTGGTATCACGCTAGGTGCAGTCAAAGGGTAGCAATGCTCTTACTGGATATATAAGTGGGCTTTATACATTGAGGGAGGGTTTCGTATATGAAAAAAACACTCAAAACAACGGCAAGTCTGTCTCTGATTACAGCCTTATTTGCAATGGTAGCTGCAGCTTGTACAAGTGAGGGGAGCTCTACGCCTACGGCTAGCTCCGCGGCAGCAACGCTGAAACCAGATGCGAGTTCTGCTGCAGCACCAGCGGGCTTCACGTACACAGGTACAGGGCCAATCACCGATAAAGCAGGATCGCTCAAAATTCTAGCAACGAATGCATGGACGAACAATGTTGATCTAAACCAAGCTCCGATCGTCCAAGAGTTGAGTAAGCGAGCAGGCATTACGGTCAATTGGGAGTTGCTTCCACCATCGACCTATCAGGATGCGATTAGCCCGCGACTTGCTGCAGGGGCCGATCTCCCTGATGTGATCTATCAGTTGGATCAGGATCAGACGATGAAAAATATTCAAGGCGGGTTGTTCAAACCTCTGAATGATTATATCGATAAATATGGCGTGAACATCAAGAAGTTGTTCGAGAAATACCCTGCGCTGAAAGCAAGTTTAACGACACCAGACGGGAAGATTTACTATCTGCCGCAGCTGGCCGTGACCAAGAACTATATGCCTACGTTTATGGTGAACCAGAGATGGTTAGATAAGCTGGGCTTGCAGGATCCAACAACGCTCGATGAATTCACGGATATGCTTCGTAAGTTCAAAGCGAACGATCCGAATGGCAATGGCAAGCAGGATGAAATCCCATTCTCGGTAGCGCCTAATCAACTAGCGAATGCATTTGGACCGGTATTCGGATTGGATTTAGCCAATAACTTCTATGCAGACAAGGACGGTAAGGTGCATTATTCGTACTATGAGCCGAACTATAAGGAATATTTAACCTACTTAAATAGTTTGTACAAAGAGGGGTTATTAGAATCAGATTTCGCTAGTGTCACGGCAGATCAGATTACTTCTAAATTTTCGCAAAATATAACAGGCGCTACGTTTAACTTTAGTTGGTATACCTCTATGGTGTACAGCAAGCTGTTCAAGGATTACGATCCTACGAAACCGCTGATTAAAGGAATCGCTCCATTCAAAGGGCCGCATGGTGATCAATTCTATATTGGACGGAACCCGATTACCGGTATCTTCGGCGTATCTAAGAATGCCAAGGATCCTGAACTGGCGTTCAAATTCTTGGATTATGCGAGCAGTGAAGAATCCAAAGAGATGTATGTGTGGGGATTGAAAGGACAAACGTATGATGTGGTTGATGGCAAGAAACAATTTACGGAGAAAGGCAAGGATAATGATTTTATCCAGAAATTCGGTATCAATCCAACGAATTTGCCAATCGAGCAATCCGTCGAAGCAACGGATGTACTGGTAGCGCCGTGGCATGCTAAGATTGATAAAGAGATGGAGAAGTATATTAAAGCACCATTCCCTTTCGTATACGCACTGAAAGCTGAAGCTGACAAGGAGAACACGGTGATGCCAGATATTACGACGTACGTTAATGAAATGAATATTAAGTTCATCACGGGTAAGGAAAGCCTAGATAAATTCGATAGCTATATCAAGTCGTTGAAAAGTATGGGCGTTGAGGATGTCATTAAAGGTAGACAAGCGCAATATGACCGTTACCTCACAGCCAGTAAGAAATAAACAACGATTGTCGTTTGTATAACTAGCACAGCAGCCGCGGAAATGGCTGCTGTGTTTATCCATTTGCGGCGACGAATCACAAAAAGGACGGTTTCAGGATGAAAAGATCCACCTATGTGCTGCTGTTCATCGTGATTTGTACTTCAGTTGTTGTGCTCATGATAGTCGGCAAGGGAGGAGATCCAGGGCGGACACCGGCATCGTCACACACGAACAAAGCGGGGAAAGGCCTAACGCCAACCACCTTACATCTCCTGTTTCCTTTGGAGAAGCCAGCTGCCCAAGATGAAGTTATCCAAGCTGTTGAGAACAAGCTAGCCAAGGACGGCTTGCCGATCAAGCTCAAATTTACCTATATTCCGTATGATCAGTACTGGAATAAGCTGTGGCTGAATGCGGCAAGCGGGGAGCCTTATGATATTGCTTTATCGGCGTATTCGAATATCGCAGATTTAGTTTCGAAGAAAGTACTAGCACCCTTGGATGATGCGCTTCGCGATTATGGTCATGCGATAGTAAGCAGCACGCCGGATTACGCCTTTCAAGGCGCAACGATAAACGGGCATATCTATGGAATTCCTCGCGTGATGCCGATTGCTGAGTTTCAGAGTTTCGTGCAGATTAGAGGCGATCTGCGAAAGAAATACGGTTTGCCGGAAATTAAGACGGTGGCCGATATGGATAACTATTTGGAGACGATTCATCAGAATGAACCGACGATTACACCCTATTTTTACGACACAGGCCGTTTCTTGCTTCGAGAATATGGGGATGTCGCTTTTTTTGCGGGGGGTTACTTGAATGCTCCTGTGTATATTGATCCAGCGGATCCTCAGCTGAAAGTCAGGGATACCTATGAATCTGATTTTTTCGTTCATATCATGGAGAAGATGCATGAATGGCAGAAGAAGGGCTATATCCCATATGGCCCATCAGACACCTCGAAGTATCCAGATCCAGAGCTTGCTTTTAACTCAGGTAAAGTGGCCGCAACATGGAGTGTTGTTATGAAGCAAACCGAACGAATCGATGCGTTCAAAGCGATGCTCCCAGAGGGAGAACTAGAAAATGTGTATTTGCATCCAGAGAAGCCGAAGTATTTATATACCGGTGCTGACAATATTCTTTCTGTATTTTCGACAAGCCAGCATGTGAATGAGTCTGTTGCTTTCCTGAATTGGCTGAGAAGCAGCCAGGAGAACTATGATCTCTTCACGTATGGGATCAAGGATGTGAATTACAAGCTGAAGGACGAAGCCATCGTTTATGACGGTATTGCGCCCGAGCATCAATATAACCCGATCAGCTGGACCTGGAATGATATTCGGTTTGCTCGGTTTAGTACCTATATCTCACCTGCCTATAGCAAAGAGCTGCGGGACTGGGATAAGGAAGCGATCGTGTCACCAACGCTCGGCTTTGTGCCCGATCTAGCTCCCATTAAATCGGAGATTGCCCAGCTCAATGTCATCATTACGGAGTATTTGCCGATACTGTATGATGCGAAAGTGGATTGGAACGCTACGATGGCTAGCTTCAGAGCCAAATTAAAAGATGCGGGAATGAATCATGTTATTTCGGAAATTCAACATCAATTTGATACTTACCGAGCTAGTAGAAAGGGTGAAAAGCCATGATTACCGTTGCAGCAGATGGGAGCGGCGACTTCATTAGCATACAAGAGGCTGTTAATCATATCCCCGCGGGGAGAAGAGAGCCGACAATCATCCACATTAAAAGTGGTGTTTATAAAGAGAAGTTATATATCGATAAGCCGTGGATTACACTGGTTGGCGAAGGGGCGGAAACGACCGTAATCTCCTATGATGATTATGCGAAAAAGGTGTTTCCGAGCGGAGAACCGTACCACACGTTTCATTCCTACACGGCTTACATAGGTGGGGATCATATTGAGGTGAAGGGGATCACCTTCGAGAATACAGCGGGGAGCGGAGACATCGTGGGGCAAGCCTTGGCTGCTTATGTCGATGGGGACTGCGTTGCCTTTCGCGATTGCCGATTTCTCGGGCATCAGGACACGCTGTTCACAGGGCCGCTGCCACCAAAACCGCGAGATCGCGGCAGCTTTGGCGGTCCAAGGGAGGATGCGCCGAGACGCCCAGTGAGGCAGTATTACGAACGCTGTTATGTGGAGGGCGATGTTGATTTTATTTTTGGCTCGGCGACAGCTGTGTTTCAGGAATGTGAGATTGTCTCCTTGGGACGCGGCTGGATCACAGCAGCCTCTACCCCAGAGGAGGTTCCATATGGTTATGTGTTTCTCAGATGTAAGCTAACCGGAGGTGCGCCTGAGCAGTCTGTTGGTTTAGGAAGACCGTGGCGGAATTATGCGAAGACAGCGTTCGTCGAGTGCTGGGTAGGACCGCATATTAAGGCTGCGGGTTGGGATCGATGGAATGAACAGGAACCGATAGATGAAGTAAGGTACATGGAGTTTGGGAGCGTTGGACCTGGGGCTAATACTAGCGGGCGTGCGGAGTGGGCACGGGAGCTGACGGCAAGCAAGGCAGGGGAGCTGACAGCTAGGCGAGTTCTGGCAGGTGACGATGGATGGGATCCAACACGAATAATTGAATAAATAAGCAAGTTTAGCTTGCTTATGGCCGTCAGGAGGATAGCACCTGGCGGCTTTTCTTTGTATTGTGCAGAGGCACGAAGTATCGATGAAAAACACGCTTACAGCGTGTAAAAGAGTCTGCCCTGTCGATCTTATCGCGCTGAAGTGACGGAAAACACGCTTACAGCGTCCGAAATGGCCCGTTCCACCGCGCTCCCTCCGACTATGCTCAAAGATGCAAAAGAGCACTCATTTTCGGGGGAATCAGCTATCAAGTGGTAAATTGATGCGAAAGTGCAACCTTTTGGGCCGAATATGGACCGAAATGAGGAGTGTAGGTCGAAATAGTTGCACTTTCGCACTTATTTCATTTGGATAGAGGACTTCGCCAAAAAAGGTTGCACTTTTGCATTTTTCAAGCTCCACAGCTGTACTTCTGCTTCGAACAATGGAGGTGTGGAATGTTGAGCATAAGCTTGTTGACAATCATTATCAACAAAATTATAATTACTATTATATTAAAATAATTATAATTAAAGAAATGTAATAAAGTCCCCACCAATAAAAGAGGAGGTTACCCTAATGGTCAAACATGATCTGAAGCAAGCATTACAACGGATGCGGGCAAGGAATATCACGTTAACCCCGCAGCGGCAAGCGTTGCTAACGTATCTTTATGCGCAGGAAAGTTACGTGGCGGTGAAAGACATTTGTGAGGCGATGGTCGATGAATATCCGCATCTGAACGCGATGACAGTCAACAGCTCTCTGCACGTATTTAAACAGCTGGGATTAGTGAATGAGTTGACACTTGGCGGAACTTCTTTACGATATGAAGCGGCTATTTGCTCGTAAGTGAATCCCCGTATGGATTTAGTACGCAATCAGTCGGCCGTTATCATGCCATTGTCCATATAAGTTATTCAAACGGGTCTGTTCAATAAACTTGGTTAATCGATTCTGATACAACGCTGCATCGTGGCGTACAGACTGAATATTGTCGATTTTGACTCTAACATAGAGCTCTGGCAAGGATTGAAAATGGCGATATAGCACTTCGTCCTGCCGTAATTGCGTTAAGATATCTTCAAGTATGATGAAAGATTCAGGGTTCATATCGGGCAATACCTTATATCCTGCTTCTGTCATGAGGCCTAATTTATCTAACCTTCTGACGCGCTCTTTATTGAGCTCTGTCCAGTTACTCTTCTTTTTCCTAGCCGAGTATCGATGCGCTGTTTGCGTGTCATCTAATTTTTTAATTGTGCTATCAATCCAGCCGAAACATAAGGCTTCTTCTACAGAATCTAAGTAACTTTCGGAATGTCGACCTGTAGGAACTAACCAACAATATTCTTCCGTACTGTGATTCTCACTTAGCCAATTTCGCCAATCTTGTCGTGTCTGTACGTTCACAATTTTATCTATGATCATAAGTTTCTGGTCACCTCTGATTATCATTATAACCAAACGCACTGACAGCTGTATGTCAGTGTGTTTGTTGTTTTTCCATAAGAATGAAGTCATGTCGAAAAATATGAATGCTCATCATACAAATTAAAGAACAAGGGAAGATCTCATATAGAGATGTTGAGAAAGGGTTGAGAAACGCATCTTTCCTCATGAACAGGTAAAAGCTAGAAAATGTGCCTAAAAAGCGAACTATTTAAAAGAAATAATAGAAAATCGTTCGTTTTTTTCAAATTGACATGGCACGTTAGTTGGTAGTAAACTAGGAAAGCGGGAAATGAAGCCGCACTAATTGAAAATGTCGAATCAACTCGTATAAAATCAGGAATAAGGCCTGGAAGTATCTACCCAAAAACCATGAATTTTTGGACTACGAGGAAGCGAATGAGGGGAACCATAGGAAATGATGGTCTTTTTGCATTCGGTTCTTTTGCTGTCCAGCGTATAGAATCGTGAATTCTAGCACTGGGCATTTTTTATTATTAATTTTTATTTATTAAATGAAGATTTTAAAAGTCGGCTTTCAGAACCGAGAAGGTTGGGCGAAAGGTGGAGAAGGAGGAACGGAACGTAGTGATGTGCTACGTGAGTACCGGACTTCCCGAGTTTCGTTCAAGATTCGATGCCGAGATGCTTCTCGTAAATTCTTCGTTATCAAAGTTGCCTTTTAAAATTACCTATAAGAAAGAGGTTTGAGATGACGGTACGTGTTGGTGTTATTATGGGAAGCCAGTCGGATTGGGAAACGATGAAGCATGCTTGTGATATGTTGGACGAACTGGGTGTAGCGTATGAGAAGAAGGTTGTCTCCGCGCATAGAACGCCGGATCTGATGTTTGACTATGCAGCATCGGCTATCGAACGCGGGCTACAAGTCATTATTGCCGGAGCAGGCGGTGCGGCGCATTTACCAGGAATGGTAGCAGCCAAAACTGAGCTTCCGGTTATTGGTGTTCCAGTCAAAACGTCCACGTTGAATGGTATGGACTCTTTGCTCTCTATTGTGCAAATGCCAGGCGGCATTCCAGTTGCAACGGTGGCGATCGGCCATGCCGGTGCTACGAACGCAGGCTTGCTCGCTGCGCAGATTCTGGGCGCTTTTGACCCAGAGATTCAAGCGAGAGTGAAAGCACGCCGCGCGCGTATCACGCAAACGGTGCTAGAAAGCAGTGACAACCTATGAGTGACACTTCCAGCGGTAAGGTGATCCAGCCAGGAGGCACAATCGGCATCCTTGGCGGCGGGCAATTAGGGCGCATGCTTACGCTAGCCGGACGCAACATGGGGTATCGCTTCGTAACGCTCGATCCGACAGAGGACGCGCCTTGCGGCCAAGTCGCGGATCAGATTCAAGCGAATTTCGACGACGTGGAGGCAGCTAGAAGACTTGCCGCACGATCGGATGTGATCACTTACGAATTTGAAAACGTCGACGCACACGTCACCAACATCTTGATGGAAGAGTCCTATGTTCCACAAGGCAGTCATCTTTTATACACGACCCAGCACCGTCTTCGCGAGAAAAGAGCGATTGAAGCGGCAGGCGTTCCCGTAGCGCCTTATGCAGAGATCACAAGCGAAGCGGAGCTGCGGGAAGCAGCCGAGAGCTTCGGTACGCCATGCGTACTCAAAACCGCTACAGGCGGTTATGACGGTAAAGGGCAGTGGGTGCTTCGCTCTTTAGATGAAGTCACTGAAGCTTATGAAACGTTAAGCCGCGCCAAAACCGAGCTGGTTCTCGAACAATTCATTCATTTTGACAAAGAATTATCCGTTATTGCAGCTAGAAGTCCACGCGGCGAGGTAAAGGCATTTCCTGCTGCTGAAAATATACATGTACATAATATTCTGCACGAATCCATCGTGCCGGCACGTATACCTGTGCCCGTGCAGAAGGCAGCCGAAGAACTAGCGATTCGCATCGCGGAGTCACTCGGTGTGATCGGGCTCATTGCGGTTGAGCTATTCCTAACCAAGGATGGTCAACTTTATGTGAATGAGCTCGCGCCACGCCCGCATAATTCGGGGCATTACACGATGGAAGCTTGCCGGACCTCACAGTTCGAGCAGCACGTACGTGCGATCTGCAATTTGCCACTCGGTTCAACAGAACTGATTACACCTGTGGTCATGGTCAACTTGCTAGGTGAGCACATTGCACCGCTGCAGGATAGGCTAGCGGAACCTGGTTTCCTAGAAAATGAAGCGTTAGGTGTCAGCGCGAAGCTTCATCTGTACGGCAAGAAGGAAGCGAAAGAGAAACGCAAGATGGGTCATATCAACCTTTTAACAGACGATGTTGAGAAAGCATTGACTTGGATAGAACAGACAGGCATTTGGGAAAGTAAGTAAATGAAACTCATTGGAGGAACGGAAACATGATTGAACGTTATACACGCCCCGAAATGGCACGCATTTGGACAGAAGAAAATAAATTTAACGCTTGGCTGGAAGTTGAAATTCTTTCTTGCGAAGCTTGGTCTGAACTAGGTGTAATTCCGAAAGAAGATGTAAAAGTTTTACGCGAAAAAGCAAGCTTCAACATCGATCGTATTTATGAAATCGAGCAAGAGACGCGCCATGACGTGATCGCCTTCACAAGAGCAGTTTCCGAAACACTAGGGCCTGAGCGCAAATGGGTTCATTACGGCTTAACGTCCACAGACGTTGTTGATACAGCACTTGGTTACTTGTTGCGTCAAGCGAACGAAATTTTGGACAAAGACATTCAGAACTTCATCGAAATCCTTCGCAATAAAGCGATTGAACATAGAGATACAGCGATGATGGGTAGAACGCATGGTGTACATGCAGAGCCAACGACGTTTGGTTTGAAAATGGCGCTATGGTACGAGGAAATGAAGCGTAACCTGGAGCGTTTCCGCTTTGCCGCTGATGGCGTACAATTCGGTAAAATCTCTGGAGCAGTTGGCACGTACGCGAACATCGATCCGTTCGTTGAAGAGTATGTATGTGGCAAGTTGGGTACGAAAGCAGCGCCAATCTCCACACAAACGTTGCAACGTGACCGTCACGCTGAATACATGGCTACACTTGCTTTGGTAGCGACATCTCTTGATAAATTTGCTACGGAAATTCGCGCACTTCAAAAGAGTGAGTTCCGCGAAGTTGAAGAGCCGTTTGCAAAAGGTCAAAAAGGCTCCTCCGCAATGCCACACAAACGTAACCCAATTGGTTGCGAAAGCATTTCCGGTCTATCCCGCGTAATTCGTGGACACATGGTGTCCGCTTACGAGAACGTAACGCTTTGGCATGAGCGCGACATTTCGCACTCTTCCGTTGAGCGTATTATTTTGCCAGATGCGACGCAATTGTTGAACTACATGTTGAACCGTCTTGGCAACATCATCAAGAACCTAACAGTGTTCCCAGAGAACATGAAACGCAACATGCGCAGCACGTATGATGTTCCTTTCTCCGGCCGCGTGATGACGAAGCTGATCGACAAAGGCTTTGCGCGTGAGCAAGCGTACGATACGGTACAGCCGAGAGCAATGCAAGCATGGGAAGAGCAACGCTCCTTCCGCGATATCGTTGAGAACACATCGGTTATCACTGAGGTGTTAAGCCCAGAAGAAATCGCAGATTGCTTCGATCCTAGCTGGCATTTGAAACATGTAAGCACGATCTTTGATCGTCTTGGTTTGAACTAGAAGATAGTGAACGAACAGATAGATTTGAAGGGGAAAGGGTGTGGAATTCGTGGCAAACGCAAGCGTGATCGTAGATACAGCTGAGGAAATGATTAATGCACCTCTGGTGCACAAAGGCAAAGTACGTGAGTTGTATGATCTTGGCGATAGCTTTTTGATCGTGGTAACGGATCGGATTTCGGCTTTTGATTACATCTTGAAGCCTGGCGTTCCAGATAAAGGGTATGTGCTCAATGCTTTGAGCAAGTACTGGTTCGGCATTACTAGCGGGTACATGAAGAATCACATCATCCACACGGATGTTGAGAAGCTTCAAGCGATTATTCCAAGTGCTGAGGATCGAGAGCTTTTGAAAGAGCGTATCATCGTAGCGAAAAAGGCAGAGCGTATCTCCATCGAGTGCGTGGTACGCGGCTACATTACGGGGAATGGCTGGAGACAGTACGCAAGTACTGGCGAAATCAATGGCCGCAAATTGCCTGAAGGATTACGCAAGAACGAGCGTTTGAACGATCCGATTTTCACGCCTGCAGCGAAAAATGATGTGGGTCACGATGAGGACATTTCCATTGAACAAATGATCGAGCTTGTTGGCGAGGATCTAACGTATGCCTTGCAAGAGCGCAGCATCATGCTGTACACGCTGGCGCATAGTATCTGCGAGCAAAAAGGAATTATTTTGGCCGATACGAAGTTTGAATTCGGTTTTTATGCGGGTGAACTTATTATTATTGATGAGATCTTTACACCGGATTCTTCCCGTTACTGGTCACAAGATAAATACGCCTTGGATGTCGAGATCGATTCCATGGACAAAGAGCCTGTTCGCACGTATTTAGCGGGATCTGGTTGGGATAAAAATAGTGAACCGGATGAGCTTCCAGCAGCTGTTGTGGAAGAGACTTCGAACCGATATAAAGAAATTTTGCACCGCTTGGTTGACTAATATTAACGCTGAGGAGCGATTATACGATGAAAGCAACAGTTTATGTAACAATTAAACAGAACGTATTGGACGTGCAAGGTACAGCAGTACAAGGAGCACTTCACTCCATGGGCTTCGAAGAAGTTGGCAAAGTGCGCATCGGTAAATATTTGGAGCTTGAACTAGGTACAACGGACAAAGCAGAAGCAGAAGCACGCGTAAAAGCAATGTGCGAGAAATTGCTTGCAAACACAGTTATCGAAGACTACCGTTACGAATTGGTGTAATAGACCATTAAAGCACAACTTTTAGGAGGAAAAACCATGAATTTTGCGGTTCTTGTGTTCCCGGGATCGAATTGCGATATCGACTTGTACAAAGCGATTGAAGATACAATTGGTCAACCAGTTGACTATGTGTGGCATACGGACGGCGACTTGTCCAAATACGATTGCATCCTAGTACCAGGAGGATTCTCTTACGGGGATTACCTGCGTTGTGGAGCGATTGCTCAGTTTACGAACGTGATGAAAGCTGTCGTGAAGGCTGCGGAAGAAGGCAAATACATTCTAGGTATTTGTAACGGATTCCAAGTGTTGACGGAAGCTCGCTTATTGCCAGGCGCATTGCTGCGCAATAACGGCATGAAATTCCGCTGTCACCAAGCAGTTCTGAAGGTTGAAAACAACACAACTGCGTTCACACGTGATTATGCCGAAGGTGAATTGATCAACATTCCGATCGCTCACGGTGAAGGCAACTACTACTGTGACGATGCTACGCTTAAAGAATTACAAGAAAATAACCAAATCGTGTTCCGTTATGAAGCGGGCAACAATCCGAACGGATCACTTGATGATATCGCAGGAATCAGCAACAAAGCAGGGAACGTTGTGGGTATGATGCCCCATCCAGAGCGTGCCATTCATGAGATTCTTGGCTCCGCAGACGGTAAGAAAATGTTCACATCAATTCTAAGTGCTTGGAGGGAAAAACATGACGCAGCAGCTATCCGCTAAGGAACCATCTCCGGAACAAATCGCGGAACAGAAGATTTACAAGCAAATGGGTGTAACCGACGAGGAGTTTGCTAAGATTTGTGGTTTCCTTGGACGTACTCCGAACTATGTAGAAATCGGCGTATTCAGCGTAATGTGGTCCGAGCACTGTTCTTACAAAAATTCCAAACCTGTTCTTCGTAAATTCCCAGTAACAGGACCTCGCGTTCTTATGGGACCTGGTGAAGGTGCAGGGATTGTAGATATCGGGGACAACCAAGCGGTTGTTTTCAAAATTGAAAGTCATAACCACCCTTCCGCAATCGAGCCTTACCAAGGCGCGGCGACAGGTGTGGGCGGTATTATTCGTGATATTTTCTCCATGGGTGCACGCCCAGTTGCACTATTGAACTCCTTGCGTTTCGGTAAATTGGAAAACGACCGTGTGAAATACTTGTTCGAGCACGTTGTCTCCGGTATCGCTGGATACGGTAACTGTATCGGGATTCCGACAGTTGGCGGCGAAGTGATGTTCGACGAGAGCTACGAGGGGAATCCTCTTGTTAACGCAATGTGCGTAGGTCTAATCGACCACGACATGATCCAACGCGGTGTTGCCAAAGGTGTTGGCAACCCAGTCTTCTACGTCGGCCCAGCAACAGGCCGCGACGGTATCCACGGTGCGACATTCGCATCCGAAGAGCTGACAGCTGAATCCGAAGCGAAGCGTCCAGCGGTACAAGTTGGCGATCCGTTCATGGAAAAGCTAGTTCTAGAAGCTTGCTTAGAGTTAATCGATTCCGGCATCGTGCTTGGAATTCAAGATATGGGCGCAGCAGGACTTACATGTTCCTCAGCTGAGATGGCAAGTAAAGCAGGTAACGGCATGGAGCTGTACCTGGATGAAGTTCCACAACGCGAAGAAGGCATGACAGCGTATGAAATGATGTTGTCTGAGTCCCAAGAGCGTATGCTATTCGTTGTTGAACCAAAGGATGAGGCGCAAGCGAAGGGCATCTTCGAACGTTGGGGCTTGCACTGTGCGAAAGTCGGTAAGGTTACTGACGACGGTTTCTTGAAGCTAATCCACCACGGTGAAGTCGTGGCGAACATGCCTGTAGGCGCACTCGTTGACGAGTGCCCGGTTTACAATAAGCCAAGCAAAGTGCCGGCTTATTACGAAGCAAGCGCAGCGATCGATACAACACGTTACCCAGAGGTAACGAAGTTGACGGAAGCGCTGAAATCCGTGCTCGCGTCCCCGACGGTAGCGAGCAAAGAGTGGGTTTACAACCAGTATGACTACATGGTTCGTACAGAAACAGCAGTGCGTCCAGGTTCGGACGCAGCAGTTGTAACGATCCGCGGCACGCGCAAAGGTCTTGCGATGACTACGGATTGTAACGGACGCTACGTATACTTGGATCCAGAAGTGGGCGGACGTATAGCAGTATCCGAAGCAGCACGTAACGTTGTTTGTTCCGGTGCTGAGCCGCTTGCTGTGACGGACAACCTGAACTTCGGTTCCCCAGACAAGCCAGAAATCTTCTGGCAGTTGGAGAAATCCACAGATGGTATGGCAGAAGCTTGCCGCTTCTTGGATACGCCGGTTATCGGCGGTAACGTTTCTCTTTACAACGAGAACTCCAAAGGCGCGATCTACCCTACACCTGTTATCGGGATGGTTGGACTTGTTCATGACATTGACCACATCACGACACAGAACTTCAAAAACGAAGGCGACATCATTATCCTGCTAGGCGAGACGAAAGCTGAGCTCGGCGGCAGCGAATTCCAATATGTGATTCACGGTGTAACCGAAGGCCGTCCTCCTGAGTTGGACTTGGCTACGGAGAAACGCCTGCAAAACGCAGTACTCAAAGCGATTCAAGAAGGTCTTGTTGCTTCTGCGCATGACTTGTCTGAAGGCGGATTGGCTGTAGCACTTGCAGAAAGCTGTATCAGCGGAAACATCGGCGCAGAAGTTAATGTTGCTTCTGATCTTCGTCCGGATTTCGCTTTGTTCAGTGAAACACAATCCCGTATCGTGCTGAGTGCTACACCAGAAAAAGCCGATGCACTTAAGCATTGGATCGCTTCCCAAGGCGTACCATATCAAGAAATCGGAAAAGTAACAGGTTCTTACCTCACTGTGAAAATCAATGACGAACAGCGTCTCCAGTCTCCTGTAAGCGAGCTGGCGAAAGTCTGGAAGGATGCGATTCCATGTCTAATGGCGTAAAACAATCCAAGGCCCTGAAGCTTCCTGCTGCTCCACTTGTAGAACTTGACAATGGGCAGCACGAGCTTTGGACAGGAGAATATTACAACGAAGGTATTGGCGGCCAAGGCGGATTGTTCGATAAGCTGAATGAAGAGTGCGGGGTGTTCGGGGTGTATGGTCATCCCGACGCTTCCTCATTGTGCTATTACGGGCTGCATGCCCTTCAGCATCGTGGACAGGAAAGTGCCGGCATTTGTACGGTGGACGAAGGCAAATTTAATTATTATCGCGGTATGGGACTTGCAAAAGAAGTATTTACGAATGATAATTTGCATCCTCTTACGGGCTCAACAGCTGTCGCTCATGTTCGTTATTCAACAGCAGGCGAGAGCAAGCTGGCAAATGCGCAGCCGCTTGTTTTTAAATATCGCGAAGGCGACCTGGCGATTGCGACGAATGGGAACCTGGATAATGCAAATATTATCAAGCGTGAGTTGGAGCGTAAGGGCTCCATTTTCCAAACGACGAGTGATACCGAGGTTATGGCGCATCTGATTGCTCGTTCAGAGCATGATGATATCGTTGATGCGGTTAAGGATGCGATGAAACAAGTCATCGGCGGCTTCGCTTTCCTCATTACGACGAAGGATAAGCTGATTGCAGCGCTTGACCCGAACGGCTTGCGTCCTTTCATGATCGGCCGTCTCGGTGATGCTTACTTATTCGCGTCGGAGAGCTGTGCGTTCGATGCTGTAGGGGCAACCTATTTCCGAGATGTACAGCCCGGAGAAATCATCGTAATCGATCGTGATGGCTTCCGTTCAGAGCAATATACAGAGGGCGGCAAGCGCGCGATTTGTGCAATGGAATACATTTACTTCGCTCGTCCTGACAGCGACATTGACACGGTGAATATTCATTCCGCTCGTAAACGGATGGGTAAACGTCTGGCGATGGAAGCTTTCGTGGATGCGGATGTGGTGACAGGCGTGCCGGATTCCAGTATTTCGGCTGCGATTGGCTTTGCGGAACAAACCGGGATTCCTTACGAGCTGGGTCTGATCAAGAACCGCTACACAGGCCGGACGTTCATCATTCCAAGCCAAGAGCTTCGTGAGCAAGGTGTTAAAATGAAGCTGAGCGCCGTTCGCAAGGTGGTCGAAGGCAAGCGTGTCGTGATGATCGATGACTCCATCGTTCGTGGGACAACGTCCTTACGCATCGTCAACCTGCTTCGTGAAGCGGGAGCAACAGAGGTTCATGTGCGGATTTCTTCACCGCCTTTTATGAACCCTTGTTACTACGGGATTGATACACCGGACCGCAAAGAGCTCATCGCGGCGATGAATTCGATCGAAGAGATTCGCAAGGCGATCAACGCGGATTCCCTTCATTTTCTAACGAAGGAGGGGCTGTTAGATTCGATCGGACAAGGTCCATCGGGTAAAGAAAGCGGATATTGTACGGCTTGCTTCGATAACAGCTATCCAACAGAAATCGTTGATGTGACGAAGGTCGGTTGTGCTTGTGATTAAAAACTGAATACGTGGCAGAGTTGAGTCACGGATTTAGGCAAAAGAGAGAAAACGGGGGTCTAACGACCTCCCCCATATATAGACAAACTAAGGAGTGTTGGTCAGTGTCGGATGCTTATAAAAAGGCTGGCGTCGATATCGCGGCGGGGAACGAAGCAGTAGAACGGATGAAAAAGCACGTTAAACGGACATTCCGTCCTGAAGTGTTAACAGATCTCGGTGGCTTCGGCGGGCTGTTCAGCTTGAACAAAGACAAGTATGAGGAGCCTGTACTCGTATCGGGTACGGACGGCGTGGGCACGAAGCTGAAGATTGCTTTTGCCATGGACAAGCATGATACGATTGGGATCGACGCGGTTGCGATGTGTGTGAATGATATTATCGTTCAAGGCGCAGAGCCATTGTTCTTCCTCGACTATCTCGCTTGTGACAAAGTCATTCCAGAGAAAATTGAAGCGATTATTAAAGGGATCGCTGACGGTTGTGCGCAATCTGGTTGCTCACTAATCGGTGGCGAAACGGCGGAAATGCCGGGCATGTATGCACAAGGGGAGTATGACATTGCCGGCTTTACGGTTGGAATCGTCGACAAGAAAAAGATCATCGACGGAACAACGATCCGTCCTGGAGATGTCGTGCTAGGACTAGCTTCAAGCGGTGTGCACAGTAACGGGTTCTCGCTTGTGCGTAAGCTTTTGCTAGAAGATAACGGTTATACCCTTCAAGGGCATGTAGATGAGCTTGGCGACAAGCTTGGTAACGTGTTGCTTGAGCCAACGAAGCTGTATGTGAAGCCAGTTCTAGCTATGTTGGAAGACGTAGCGATCAAAGGTATGGCGCATATCACAGGCGGCGGTTTCATCGAAAATATCCCGCGCGTTCTGCCAGATGGCGTGAACGTGGATATCCAATACGGATCATGGCCGATCCTTCCGATTTTCTCCTTGATGCAGCGTGTAGGTAACATCACGAACAATGATATGTTCCGCACGTTCAACATGGGAATCGGGATGGTTGTCATTGTAGCAGCTGACGATGCAGAGAAAGCCATTGCTGCAGCGGAAGCACAAGGCGAAAAAGCATACCGTTTAGGTGTTGTGACCGAAGGCGAGCGTGTAGTTACGTTCCAAGGAGCTGACGTCTAATGCAGCCTTATCGCATTGCGGTTATGGCTTCAGGCAGCGGCTCGAATTTCCAGGCTATTGTGGATCAGGTACAGAAGGGGAAGCTTGATGTCAGCATCGAGCTTCTTGTCTGTGATCGCCCACAGGCGTTCGTTGTTGAGCGCGCGAAGGAAGCGAAGGTGCCTGTGTTTGCCTTCAACCCGAAGGAATACGAAAGCCGCGAGGCGTATGAAACGCTGATCTTGAAAGAGCTGCAGGATCGCCAGGTCGATCTGGTCGTGATGGCAGGGTACATGCGGATTATTACGAATGTACTGGTTGAGCCTTACTTCGGGCGGATGATTAACATTCATCCATCTTTGTTGCCTTCGTTCCCTGGCGTGCGCGCTGTGGAACAGGCGGTTGAGTATGGCGTGAAGCAGACAGGCGTCACGGTGCATTTTGTCGATGGCGGGCTGGACTCCGGCCCGATCATTGCGCAGCGTGCCGTGGAGATCCACGAGCACGAGACAGCCGATTCGCTCACGGAGCGAATCCATGCGGCTGAGCACGTGCTGCTGCCGCAGGTTGTGCGGTGGCTGCGCGAGGGCCGCGTGAGCTTGGACGGCCGCAGGGTTAGCGTGCGGAAGTAGGATTTGAGATTAGCACGCGCTTATGTGCGTGTGTGGCACTTATTTATTTTATTCAGAATTGGGGCTTGGCGCACTTTAGAGATGATTTTCATCACTATATGAGGCGTGGAGCGAGAAAAAGCTGCTTTAGTGATGTTTGATAACGTTACGGAGCCGATTATGCCCCGAAAGTTGGTGTAATAGGTGTGTTAGTGATGATCTTCATCACTAACGCATGGCTTCCCGCGAAATATATCCGCAGTAGTGATGTTTAACATCACTAAGTACTCATTCACATACAATCCCATTCCCTAAGGAGGAAGCATAGTGGCAATCAAAAGAGCACTGATCTCCGTTTTCGATAAAACGGGCATCGTTGAATTCGCGAGCGAGCTGTCAAAGCTGGGCGTTGAGATCATTTCTACAGGTGGTACGCTTAGTTTGTTAAAGGATAAAGGGGTACCGGTTATCGGTATTTCGGAGGTTACAGGATTCCCGGAAATCATGGACGGCCGTGTGAAAACACTTCACCCGAACGTACATGGCGGACTTCTGGCTGTTCGTGACAACGCAGAGCACCAAGCAAGCATGAAAGAACTAGGCTTGGAGTACATTGATCTGGTTGTCGTGAATTTGTATCCTTTTGCAGAGACGATTGCGAAGCCTGACGTGACTTACGAAGATGCAATCGAGAACATCGATATCGGTGGACCTACCATGCTTCGTTCCGCAGCGAAAAACCATGCTTTCGTTTCCGTAATCGTCGACACGACGGACTATGCGAAAGTGTTGGAAGAAGTGCAAGAGACAGGCGACACTACGCTAGAGACACGTAAACGTCTTGCGGCAAAAGTGTTCCGTCACACTGGCGCTTACGATGCTTTGATTGGCGACTATTTGACTGGCCTCCAAGGCGAGCCTTACCCAGAGCGTTACACAGTAACGTATGAGAAAATGCAGGAGCTTCGCTACGGCGAGAACCCGCACCAAAGCGCAGCGTTCTACCGCACGCCGAATGCAGCTGCTGGCAACATCACAACGGCTGAACAATTACACGGTAAGGAATTATCGTACAACAATATTAATGATGCGAACACAGCTCTTCAAATCGTCAAAGAGTTCAGCGAGCCTGCAGTTGTTGCAGTTAAGCACATGAACCCTTGCGGTGTAGGTATCGGTACGAATGTGCTTGAAGCTTACACGAAAGCCTACAATGCAGATCCAACGTCCATCTTTGGTGGAATCGTTGCTGCGAACCGTGCGATCGACGAAGCGACAGCACAATTGCTGCATGAGATCTTCTTGGAGATCGTCATCGCGCCAGATTTTACACCAGAAGCACTTGAGATTCTGGCTAAAAAGAAAAACATCCGCCTACTGAAAGTAGCCGGTTTGGATACAATTGCTGGACGCGAGTCCCAGCCAGTCATCACAACAGTTGAAGGCGGCATGCTGGTACAAGCTAGTGACGCTTACCAACTGACAGAAGCAGATCTGAAAGTCGTTTCCGAGCGTCAACCGACAGCGGAAGAGATGAAGCAATTGCTTTTCGCATGGAAAGTTGTTAAGCACGTTAAATCTAACGCCATCGTACTTGTGGCTGATGATATGACAGTTGGCGTAGGCGCGGGTCAAATGAACCGTGTTGGCGCTGCGAAAATCGCGATCGAGCAAGCTGGCGACAAGTCGAAAGGCTCCGTCCTTTCGTCCGATGCGTTCTTCCCGATGGGCGATACGCTCGAAATGGCAGCAAAAGCAGGCATCACTGCGGTGATCCAGCCAGGCGGCTCCATCAAAGACGAAGAATCCATTCGCGTTGCCAACGAAAACGGTATTGCGATGGTTATGACTGGCGTTCGTCACTTTAAACACTAAAACAATTGAGAATGCTCACGATTCGTAAGTGGACCGTGGGCATTCCCCATGAGAGGGGATTCCTAGAAATGCGTGTATTAGTTATTGGACGTGGCGGACGCGAGCATGCCATTGTATGGGCACTAAGCAAAAGCCCGAAAATCAGCAAACTGTTCTGCGCACCAGGAAATGGCGGAATTGCGGGCTTAGCGGAATGCGTGCCGATCATTGAGCTTCAATTCGACGAGATCAGCACATTTGCCAAGGAGCAAGCGATTGACTTGGTTATGGTCGCGCCTGATGATCCGTTAGCGGCAGGATTGGTTGATCATTTGGAGTCAAAAGGCATCGCCGCATTCGGCCCTCGCGCCAACGCAGCGATTATTGAAGGC
This sequence comes from Paenibacillus sp. LjRoot56, assembly GCF_964253335.1. Classification (NCBI taxonomy): domain Bacteria; kingdom Bacillati; phylum Bacillota; class Bacilli; order Caryophanales; family Paenibacillaceae; genus Paenibacillus; species Paenibacillus sp. LjRoot56. The sequence goes on along the minus strand of NZ_CAXURV020000007.1, from coordinate 183,172 downwards.
AGCAAAGTGTTCATGAAGCAGCTGCTCAAAAAATACAGCATCCCTACGGCGGCTTACGAGTCTTTTGACGCGTATGAGCCGGCACTGGCTTACTTGCGCTCGCAAACAGCGCCAATCGTTATCAAAGCAGATGGCTTAGCCGCTGGTAAAGGCGTTACGGTTGCGCAAACGATGGAAGAAGCAGAAGCTGCGCTGAAAGACATCATGGTTGGGCAGGTTTTTGGGGCATCGGCAGGCGCAAGCGTCGTGATCGAGGAGTTCCTGACAGGACAAGAAATGTCCTTACTGGCATTCGTTGATGGTTCGACTGTGCGTTTGATGGTACCTTCACAGGATCATAAGCCGGTTTTTGATAACGATAAAGGACCGAACACAGGCGGAATGGGAACATACTCCCCACTTCCACATATTCCTGAGTCCATCGTGCAGGAAGCACTCGTGAACATCGTTCAGCCTACGGCTGATGCGATGGTGGCAGAAGGCCGTCCGTTCAAAGGCGTGCTGTATGCGGGTCTGATTTTGACGCCTAACGGTGTGAAAACAATTGAGTTCAACGCACGCTTCGGTGATCCGGAGACGCAAGTGATTTTGCCGCGATTGAAAACGGATTTGCTGGATATTTTCCTAGCGATCAATAACGGCACGTTGGCTGAGCAGCCGATCGAGTGGAGCGAACAAGCCGCAGTATGTGTGATTGTTGCTTCACCAGGCTACCCTGGTCCTTATCCGAAGGGATTGCCGATTACTGGCTTAGATCAAGTGCAGGATGCCCTTGTGTTCCACGCGGGTACGGCAGTTGATGAGAACGGACAAATCGTCACGAATGGCGGACGTGTGCTAGGGATCACAGGCCTTGGCAAAGATATCGTAGAAGCTCGTCAGAAGGCTTATGCGGATGCGGATCGGATCCATTTCGAAGGTAAGCATTACCGGACGGATATTGCGATGAAAGCATTGAGATAGGTTGTAGGAACGGCGGCAAGACAACATAAAAACACAGTCCTCTTAGAAGCGAATACCCGATTGGGGGCGTGCGCGTGAGGGCTGTGTTTTTTTGTATGTGTGAGTTTGTGGTGGGCGGCGGAATAACTGGATTTCATACAGCTAATTTGGTGCGATTCTTGCAATCTAGGCGATTAGATGGATTTCCTCCAGCTAATTGGAGGATTTCAGCCAACTATGGGGAAAAAGATCAGAAATAGCTGTAGATTTTCCATCTAAGTCCGATAATAAGAGGGATGGCGGAGAATTAACTGTAGGTTATCCATCTACTTTTTATCCCAGCCACGAATATATTTACTCCTGTTCTTGTAGACGAAAAAACACGCCAAAAAGGCAAGAACAATTAATGAAATGGACAGCCAGTGATCAGTGAAATAATCCCAAAGTGCTTGCATAACGAACCTCCCAATAGTGGAGAAGCATGGTAGGTTTAGTTTCGCGAATGGCGGCTGTTTTTATACAGAGCATAGAGAAGAAGGGGAATTGCTGATGGTTTATAAAAGAAGAATGCTACTATTCTCCGCGATCATATCGCTGTTTGGTGTGTTGGCTGGTTGTGGAGATAAACAACCAGTACCTGTGGCGTTGCCTACAACGGAGGCCGTGCTGAGTGCTTCGCCGCAGGCAACGGCTGCGCCCTCAGAGGTGCAGGCGGCACCTACGCCTTCGCCCTCGCCCTCGCCAACAGCGGCTCCAACACCTGTCGCAACGCTAGAAACGAAGCCAACACCAACGAAGAAGGCGGCTCCAACCACGTTGCCGAGCGTTCCTAAGAGTAATAAGCTTGTGATGATTGACCCCGGACATCAACGGGTCGGTAATAACACGCCTGAGCAAGTCGGGCCAGATACGCGGGAAACGAAGGCCAAGGTCAGTTCCGGCACAGTTGGGGTACGCACAAAGAAACCAGAGTATGTGTTAAATCTGGAGGTGTCCATGCTGCTTAAAGATGAGCTAGCCCATCGGGGGATCAACGTTGCGATGACACGTGAAACGCATGATGTGGATATCAGCAACAAGCAGCGTGCGGATATGGCGAATGAGGTGGGAGCAGCGCTGGTTGTACGGATTCATGCAGATGGTGACGCCTCGGCAAGTACGAAGGGATTTTCGGTTCTGTATCCGTCAGCTGCGCAACCAGCAGTTAAGCCTATCGCCGCTGACAGTAAGCAGGCTGCAGGTTTTCTCCTAACTGGCTTGCAGCAAGCAACTGGTCAGAAGGGACGTGGCCTATCGGCGCGAGACGATCTGAGCGGCTTCAACTGGTCGAAGGTACCCGTCGCACTCGTTGAGATCGGGTTCATGACGAATCCCGAAGAGGACGAGCTTATGTCGGAAGCGGCGTATCAACAGAAGCTTGCCATGGGTATTGCAGATGGGATAGAGCAGTTTGTGAACAGTAAGTGAGGAAGACGGAGCGCAGTGTGGTTTTATTTTCACAGATTCGAGAATAATGTAGATAATTGGCACTGATTAGTTTGTGGGAGGGGGTGCTGCTGTGCTGCCTGCATTTTTTATTGCGCATGGCTCACCGAATTTGGCGATTGAGCAGCATGCGTATACGGAGTTTTTGCAAAGACTTGCGATGTCGCTTCCAAAACCTAAAGCTATCGTTGTGTTCAGTGCGCATTGGGAAAGCGCTGTGCAGAAGATCAGCTCGGCCGTCGAGCCGGAGATGATGTACGATTTCTCCGGATTCTCGGAAGAACTTTATGACATTAACTATCCGGCCAAAGGGGATCTTACCTTAAGCCTCCATATCCAGCAGTTGTTTCAGCAAGAGGGTATACGCTGTGAGCTGAATGACAGGCGAGGCTTGGACCACGGAGCATGGGCGCCGCTCTCCATTATGTATCCCAATGCACAGATCCCGGTTGTGACACTTTCGGTTAACCCACGGTTAACACCTGAGGAGCATTACCGAATTGGTGCTTCGCTAGGCTCCCTGCGGGAGGAGCAAGTGCTGATCATTGGCAGTGGCGGAACGGTTCACAATCTACGAAAGCTGGATTATAACAATCCAGTGCCGCAGCTATGGGCTGTGGAGTTCGATGAATGGCTAGCGGAGCAGCTAGAAACGTGGAATTTGGAGGCGCTGATTCGCTACGACGAACGCGCGCCGCATGCGCGGGAGGCGGTGCCGACGCCGGAGCATTTTGCGCCATTGCTAGTCGCGATGGGAGCAGGAGATGCTACACGGAACGCGAAGCTGCTGCATCATAGCTTTCAGATGGGCAGCCTGAGCCTATGCTGCTGGATGTTCGGTAGTCTACGTTTGCGCAAGCAAGAGACTTAGGCTCGTTGTTGTTCGAGGACCTGCGAATGTTGCAGGTTTTTTTGTCGTTAGGGTTGATGGTATGAGGCCGACTCAATCCAGAAACCGCCCCTTATGCTCCGGCTTCGGTAGCATACAATGCTCGGTCTTGCCGAACCAGCGATAGCGGTTGCGTGCGATGAAGTTGTATCCGAGATTGCGGATCGGAGCTGGGATCACGATCGCCGCGTAGGCGAGCGGCCAAGCGCCTCGCAAGCGCCGAGCTATACGCAATGCGGCTGAGCTGCGCGTATAAGCGCGATTGCCTTCGATCAGCACAATGGTGCTGAGTCGATCTAGCGGCAGCTTGTGCTCGGCGAGCAGTCGTTGTCCTGTCTCCGACTGAAGAGAAGCGAAGTGAAACACGCCCTTCGGGTCGTTTCGCAGGATGAATTGCACGCTGCTACTGCAGAGCAGGCATACCCCGTCGAACAAAATGATAGATGAATGAGGAGTGAGATTCGACATGGTGCCTCCTTTTGGCTGCACATTTTGAATGTAACCATCTCTATTATACGTTGGTGTCACTATATAGCAACACTGGCTCTTTCTCAAAGATTTCATATTGTTTTTATGCGTAATATGGACAATAATATACCTATACAGGTATAGGGAAGGAAGGGTGTCTATGAAATACGATGATGATGTGAAGAAGCGTTTAAAGCGTATGGAAGGCCAGATTCGTGGGATTTTACGGATGATGGAAGAAGAACAGGATTGTAAAGATGTCGTAAGCCAAATCTCTGCTGTTCGCAGTGCTGCTGATAAAACGATTGCCACCGTTGTTGCTGTCAATTTGGAGAATTGCATTATGGAGGAAAAAGAAGCGGGTAGAGACACAAGTAAGCTGGTCAAGCAGGCTGTAGAATTGTTAGTTAAAAGCCGTTAATGGTGTTTAAGAAAAGAGGCAGGTCATGGATAGTAATATGATTTTCAATCTCGTTGCGCTAGGTTTTATTGTTTGGTTCTTCTACTCACGTTTTGCAGGGGTCAAAGGGCTGCACAATCTGTCGTCCGAACAATTTCAAGAGGCTTTAACAAAGGACAACCATAAGCATGTACTGATCGATGTGCGTGAGCCTGGTGAAGTGAAGCAAGGATATATCCCGGGAGCGGTTAATATCCCTTTGTCGACTATAGGGAGAAGATTGGCCGAGATTCCTAAGGATCGACCAGTCTATCTTTACTGCCGAAGTGGCATGAGAAGCAAGCAAGCCGCGAAGCTTCTACGGAAGCATGGTTTTAACGAGTTGTCTCATCTGAAGGGCGGTATCATGTCCTGGAATGGTAAGCAAACGCAATAAGTAAAAAAGTCATTAGCCCTCCGGCCAATGACTTTTTTTGCGCGTCATGATTATTCATGGAAGCTATGCCGACCGATTCGACCTTTGTCCTTTTGAAAATAAGCATGGAGGAAGAACTCCATCACACCATAAGCAAGAGCTACGATCGTCATATCCGTAAAAGTTAGGGACCAATCGTAGAAGTGCCTTTCCACGAGCCAGAAGTAGGCATAAGTTAATAACATATCGGCCAGTACAGCAGCCATGTTATTCGTAAGTCTTAAAAACAGTTGATCAACAACGACGTAGGTAAGGAGGGAAAACGTATACGTAGCAGAAAGTGCCCCCATAAATGTAGCATCTGTAAGGTACATCAAGATGGGAACTATGATGATGCCATTTATCAAAAGTTTTAAGAGCAACTTCCCTAACATGGCCAACATGGTCTCGCCTTCTTTCATTCAAGGTATGCAGTACTGATCTTAATATGGCTTCTGCATGCTTGAACTATGCTTGTTCTAGCGATTCAAAGTAAACAAATAATTATATTTACTTGCATGCTTGAGCTCATCAAGGATAATACCAAAGACTGTATCCTTATAGATGCCATAAGGGAGCCCGAACCAGATTTTACGATATTTCTCTACCGCTGATAGTTCGCCTTGAAGGGCCTTTTGAATCCCTTCTGAATACGTGCGTACAGGCTGGTACTGCTCATCGCTAACCCCATAAACATCATGACCGGTCAACTCTCGATACATGCTGCGAAACATGGCGTTATGACTGCGTTCATCATCACGTATGGATGTAATGATTGCGGCTTGTTCAGGGGTAGGTGCGAGCTTGATCAGTTGATCATAGAATAATTCATCGTTCTGCTCATCTTGCACCGCGGCTTTGATTAATTCTAGGGCTTGCTGATATCCTACGTTCCACACAGGTTGAAAGGTGTTGCGATAATCATACGGATATGTCCAATACATAAATGCTCCTCCATGACTAGGCTTTTAGCTCAGCATATGTGTGAAAGCCTAAAGGAGTTCAATAGTTTGGGGATTGGTATAGAAGGGGTTGACGAAAAGCAAAATTTTTATTATAGTATACACATACCCCAACGGGTATACGTATATATCTTAGGTAAGTATCATGAAGTAATATTCTAATACATGATAATAGTCATTTTTTTTTGCTCGAAATAATACCCCATGGGGTATATGAAAGTGAGCTTTGGATTTCAATCTTATTCTAGGGAGGAATAAACAATGGTAAATGGAGTTCAATTGCAAGGAATGAGCGCCGCTGTATTAGCGAAAAAGGTATTAAATAACGAACCGATTTTCATCTTAGACGTACGTAACGAAAGCGACTTTAAGGATTGGAAAATTGAAGGTCAGCATGTTTATATCCTAAACAAACCCTATTTTGATTTGATCGATGGGGTGGAAACTGTTGTAGATCAACTTCCAGATGATAAGGAAATTTTGGTCGTATGTGCCAAAGAAGGCTCATCGAAATTTGTTGGGGAGCAATTGATCGAACAAGGGAAACAACATGTTTCTTACTTAGTAGGAGGCATGAAATCCTGGAGTGAGCATCTAGAGCCCGTAAAAGTTGGTGATTTGCAAGATGGTGGAGAAATATTTCAGTTTATCCGCATTGGCAAAGGCTGCTTGTCCTACATGGTAATCTCGAACGGTGAAGCGGCCATCATTGATGGTGTTCGAATGACAGAGGTTTTTGAAAACTTTGCCCAAGAAAAAAATGTAACCATTAAACATACGATCGATACGCATCTTCACGCTGATCACATCTCCGGTGGACGGCAATTAGCTGAAAAAACAGGAGGCACGTATTGGCTGCCGCCAAAAGATGCAGAAGAAGTCGTATTTAACTACGAGAAGCTTGAAGAAGGAAGCCGTATTGTAGTTGGCGATACCGAGATTCAAATACAACCTATTTATTCGCCTGGGCATACGATCGGAAGCACATCCTTAATCGTTGACAATCAATTCTTGCTTTCGGGAGACATTTTATTCGTGAAATCGATTGGTCGTCCTGATCTCGCGGGTAAAGCAGAGGATTGGGTAACAGACCTTAGAACAACGTTATATGAGCGTTATAAGCAATTGTCCCATGACTTAATCGTGCTTCCTGCCCATTTTGGCAAGTTTACGGAGCTGGGAGAAGGAGGTCAAGTCTCTGCCCGCCTTGGAGATTTATATAAGGAAAATCCAGGGTTGAATATTGGAGAGGAAACAGCTTTCCGTCGTACTGTTACTGAGAATTTACCACCGCAGCCGAATGCTTACCAAGAAATACGTCAGACGAATATGGGGAAGATAACGCCAACAGACGAGGAACAGCGAGAAATGGAGATTGGACCTAATCGTTGCGCAGTTCATGATGCTTAAATCACTACTTACTTCATAGACAGGAGGCAACAACGATGTATAAAGAGCAAATGCCGGAAGAAGTTATGGGAAGAATCAACAGAAAAGAAAATATAGTTATTCTGGATGTGCGGGAACAGGATGAGTGGGAGTCTGGTCACATTCCAGGTGCCAAACATATTCCGTTAGGGCAAATTGCAAGAGCGCTCAACGAAATGGATCCAAAGCAAGAAACGATCGTCGTCTGTCGCAGCGGTAACCGCAGCGGGCAAGCATGTGATTTCCTCTCTTCGGTGGGTTATAACGTGCTTAATATGCCAGGCGGCATGTCGAAATGGACTGGGGAAATAACTTACGGCAAATAAGTATTTTAAATATATGGAGGTAATGTTCATGTCAACACTGCAAGTGAATCGTGTAATCGAATGTGAAGGTCTTGCGTGTCCGCTGCCAGTCGTTCGCACCAAAAAGGCGATGGATGAAATGAATGCAGGTGAAGTATTGGAAATACGTGCAACAGATAAGGGTTCGGTAGCCGACCTGAAGAGTTGGTCCAGCCGTACAGGACATCAGTACCTAGGCTTAAAAGAAGAAAACGGCGTGTTTCACCACTTTATTCGCAAAGCCGAGTCGGCGGATACGAAGGCTGAAAAAAAATATCCCCATATAGCTACAAATGAAGAGGTTCAAACCAAACTTGTTTCAGGAGAGACAATCCATATTATCGATGTTCGAGAACCCGCTGAATATGCATTTGGGCGCATTCCGGGTGCCATCTCAATCCCTCTAGGTCAATTGGAAGAAAAAATAACGGAGCTTGATCCTAGCCAAGCCTATTATATAGTATGCCGTACTGGAACTCGAAGTGATATGGCTTGCCAAATCCTATCCGACAAGGGGTATCATCATGTTAAGAATGTAACGCCTGGCATGACGCAATGGATCTATGATCAAGAACAAGATTAATTATAAAAAGGAGACGAATTAACATGACAACTAAAAAAGTAGCTCTTATTGCATCATCAGGTGGTCTGGAGACAGCCTATAAAGTATTGAACATCGCAACAGCGGCGGCAGCATTGGATGCGGAGGTAGCCATTTTCTTTACTTTCGAAGGCTTGTCCATTATTCATAAGGAGTCGGAACACATGCTGCAGCTGAAGCCAGGTAATGAAGGAATGGTAGAAGGCTTTAAGAAAGCAAATGTGCCATCCGTGAAAGAGCTTATGGATATCGCCAAAGAATCTGGGGTACGTCTGATCGGTTGTCAGATGACAATCGACGTCATGGGTCTGGATAAAGAACATTTCATCGAAGGCATTGAACTTGGGGGCGCCGCGACATTCCTAGACTTTGCTTTTGATGCACAAGTGAGCTTGAACTTCTAAGAGAAATTAGCACTAAATAATAAGGAGAGATTATCATAATGACAAACTTAGTTGTAGATGCAAAAGGACTTGCTTGTCCAATGCCGATTGTTAAGGCGAAAAAAGGGATGGATTCTCTGGAATCTGGACAGATTATGGAGCTTCAAACAACCGATAAAGGTTCTATGAAGGACTTTCAAGCGTGGGTAAACCAAACGAAGCATGAACTCCTTGAATCCAAAGAAGACAACGGTGTATTCACCTTTATTGTTAAGAAGGGGTAAGGAAAGTTGAAGAGGGCTATCACTTCATGCAGTGGTAGCCCTCTTAAAGTCCTTAATAGGAGAAAGCAGAATTTTTTTTGCCTTATTAAATACCCGTATGGGTATGCATGAATAAAAGGGGGATGATTTTAATGATAGAAAATAAGGAAAAATCAACGATTGTACTTTTTAGCGGTGAATTGGACAAGGCTATTGCTGCATTTATTATTGCCAACGGTGCAGCTGCTTATGACCACGAAGTTACGATGTTCTTTACCTTTTGGGGACTTAATGCGCTGCGTAAGGATGAATCCGTTCTGATCAAAAAAGGATGGCTGGAATCCATGTTCGGAAAAATGATGCCGCGTGGTGCGAACAAGTTAGGGTTATCCAAAATGAATTTCGGAGGGCTAGGTCCCAAGATGATTAAGCATGTGATGAAAAAGCATAATGCGCTGACATTGCCGCAGCTCATTGAATTAGCACAAGAGCAAGGTGTTAAGCTAGTGGCTTGTACAATGACAATGGATCTGCTTGGCTTGCAAAAGGAAGAACTTCTTGATGGTATTGAGTATGCAGGGGTAGCAGCTTATTTAGGTGACGCGGCAGATGCCAAAGTGAATTTATTTATTTAAGAGAAAAAGATAAGAACTTAGAAATGAGGTTTTAAATATGTCTACTAATGCCATCATTAATATCGTGATAGGGATTCTTCTCGTCTGGTTTGTGTATACCCGACTCGCTGGAATCAAGGGACTTAGGAATTTAACGTCCGTTCAATTTCAAGATGAATTGAAGCTAAACCTTAACAGAGTATTAATTGATGTCCGTGAACCTAGTGAAGTAAAACAAGGATATATTGCGGGAGCGAAAAATATTCCCTTATCTCAAATGAAACAACGACTCGGGGAGATCCCCATAGATAAAAGTGTGTTTTTGTATTGTCGCAGCGGAATGAGAAGCAAACAAGGGGCTCGAATTCTACACAAGCATGGTTTCCGAGATCTAGCACACTTGCAAGGTGGCATCATGTCTTGGAGAGGGAAATTAACCAAATAATTTTTTGATCATTAAATACCCATACACGTAAACGTAATGGCAATTGGAGCATAGAAGACACAAGGAGGTCTTGTAGATGGCATTAATTCAAGTCTCGGATCGTGATTTTGAAGAGATCGTTATGAAGTCTAAAGTTCCTGTACTTGTCGATTTTTACGCAGATTGGTGTGGACCCTGCCGACTAGTCGCCCCCATGCTGCAGGAATTGAGCGAGGAATTACATGATCGTGCGGTGATTGTAAAAGTAAATGTGGATGATAATCCAATGACCGCAAGCGAGCAGCATATCATGAGTATTCCGACAATGAAGCTTTTTAAAGATGGCAAGATGGCAGCCATGATGATTGGATTGCAGCCCAAAAATGAACTTACAAAAATGATTCATGATCTCATGCAGGATGGAGATCACAGATAGGAGGAGAAAGCTATGGATTATGGGTGGATTATTCTATTGTTCGGTATTGGTTTTATTGGATCCCTAATCTCTGGTATGGTTGGAATTGGAGGTTCCATCATCAAGTATCCGATGCTCTTGTATATTCCGCCAGCCATGGGTTTTGCAGCATTTACGGCCCATGAAGTATCGGCAATTAGTGCGGTCCAAGTCTTTTTCGCGACACTTTCAGGCATGTTAGCCTTTCGAAAAGGAGGGTATATCAATAAATCCCTTGTATTCATCATGGGGGGAACCATCGTTATTGGCAGCTTTATCGGGGGGTATGGTTCCAAGTTTCTATCCGACTCCTTCATTAACATCACCTATGCAGTTCTGGCTCTGATCGCAGCGATTATGATGTTTCTTCCCAAAAAAGGACAGGAAGACATGGACTTTGACAAGGTGAAGTTTAATAAACCGGTTGCGGCGGTCTTCGCGGCTATTATCGGAGTTGTTTCGGGTATTGTTGGAGCGGCTGGCGCGTTTATTACCGTACCTGTCATGCTGGTCATTCTGAAAATTCCGACACGTGTAGCTATTGCTTCTTCCCTAGCCATTACATTTATCTCTTCGATAGGCTCAACTGCCGGAAAAGTAGCGGGAGGACATATACTTCTTGTTCCGTCGGTTGTTATGGTTATTGCAAGTATCATCGCAGCTCCAATTGGAGCTAAAATCAGCAAGAAATTGAACGCCAAGCTGCTTCAATGGATTTTGGCTGCACTCATTGTGGCAACAACGGTTAAAATATGGATGGATATTTTAAGCAAATAGAGACCCCTGTTTTTTTTCTACTCTTTGGATACCCTAGTACTTATGGGTTAGAATACTAGGCTAAAGAAGGAGAATGAAGGAGATGTTCCATTATACCATTGAAACGGATAAGTCCGTGGATGAAGTGATCGAGGCGTTGACAACCAATTTATATAAAGAGCATTTCGGTATACTGTGGAAATTTAACATCCAAGAAAAGCTCCAAGAGAAAGGCCTCGAGTTTGATGAGCCATATATTATTTTGGAGGTTTGCAATCCTTTCGAAGCAAAACGCGTATTAAGCGAACATGCAGTAGCGGGTTACTTTTTGCCTTGTAAAATTGCTGTATATGTGGAAAAGGGTACAACTAAAATCGGAATGCCTCGGCCAACGAACTTGATCGGGATGGTTGAAATGGATGCTTATGACCAGCTGTTGGAGATTGCTCAAGATGTGGAAAAACGTCTTATCAACTGTCTGGATAGGAGTATATAAGCTAGTAGTCTGATGCAGCTAAGCAGCGGTGGGGCTTTAAAAGGGTACAGTTGGAAAAGCTGGCAGCGATTATCTCGTTGTCGGCTTTTTTTTGTCAAAATAGATAAAATCGGATAACGATGTATAAATCGTCTCGTATCTTTGACTACCGGATTCGTCCTATATTTATCCATGTAATCCATCCACAAAGGGAAGTGAGTAACGAGAAGCGCAGTTGTTAGGCGAAATGAAATCGAGGAGGATTTATTTATGAGGAAAACCGTTATATGGTTGTTACTTTGCACCATGTTGGTTGCACTGTTTCCAACGATGTCAACGCGCGTTCAGGCAGCAAGTTTTATTAATGTGCTTAATCCCGGGTTCGAAGAAACAACGGTGAGTCAAACGAAACTGATACCGACGAATTGGACCACATCCTTATGGAGCAGAACGACTCCCGTGGATACTAGCGTAACGACAGCCGTGTACAGCAGCGGGACGAAATCACTTTATATTAGTGCAACAGATGCGGGAGCAGCAGGTTGGGTTTCCAAAGCGATTCCGGTTGACGGCAGTGCTCAAACCATCAAAACCACGGTGAAAGTGAAGAAGTCGGCTGATTATGCCGGCAATAACCCGTGGGTATTCATCAGCTATGGAAATAGTGGTAGTTTCCTGGGAATAAGCTCATCCAATATGACCACCGTAAGCAGCACAGAATGGACAGAGATCACGTTAACGGTCAACAGCAGTCAGTTTCCTGCGGGAACGAATATGCTTTGGTTGAACTTAGCGACATCGAAAGCAGGCAGCGGAAGCAACGCCGGGACACTCTATTATGACGATGTAACGATGGAACTGCTGGATACAGAGGCGCCAACAGCTCCGACTAATCTTGCCATGTCTGGGCAAACGGCGACGAGTGTTACCCTTACCTGGCAGGCCTCAACGGATAACGTTGGCGTCCAAGGGTACGATGTCTACAACGGTACAACGTTGATTGGATCCACGACAGGGTTAACTTATTCCGTAAGCGCTCTCAATGCGGGTACCAATTATACGTTTACTGTAAAAGCGAAGGATACGGCGGGCAATCTGTCTGTGGCCAGTAATGCTGTAAGTCTGACCACGCCAAATGTATTGAGCATCGCCAATCCTGGGTTTGAGATCACGACATCCAGTGGAAGCAAGCTTGTTCCGGTCAATTGGAATTCTGCCTTATGGTCGCGAACGACACCGGTAGATACGGGGGTCACGACGACTGAGGCCAATAGCGGAACCAATGCCCTATATATTAGCGCAGTGGATGCAGGAGCCGCAGGTTGGGTTTCCAAGACGATGACGATTGACAATAACATGCAAATCAAAGCGACTGTGAAGGTCAAGAAGTCGGCTGATTATGTCGGTAATGATGCGTGGGTTTTCTTCAGTTATGCGAAGAATGGTTCCTTTCTCGGCACCATAGTTGCGCCAAGTGTTACGCTGAGCAGCAGTGAATGGAGAGAGATTTCGGTCACTGTGAATACGGCTAACCTGCCGGCAGGAACGAATAATTTGCAGTTGAATCTGGCGACCCTCCGTGGGGGCAGTGTTAGCCAGCAAGGAACGCTGTATTATGATGACGCTACGATCGAATTGATTCCGGATACGGTGGCGCCAAGCGCGCCAACGAATCTCCACGCCGTAGGTCAGACGGCAGGAAGTGTAGATTTGGCATGGAATGCCTCGACCGATAATATCGGGGTGACCGGATACAATGTATATAAAGACACGGTGTTGGTGGGGACTGTGACAGGTTTAACCTTTACAGCAAGTGGTCTGATCGCAGCCAATAGTTATACGTTTACGGTGAAAGCCGTCGACGCGGCGGGGAATGTATCCCCAGCAAGTCAGGCATATGTGACCAACGACACACAGGCACCAACAGCACCAACAAACTTAGCCGCATCTGACATTAAGATGAAAAGTGTCACCCTCACCTGGGACCCGTCAACCGATAATGGGGGCGTAACTGGCTACGAGATTAACGATGGTACGAAGCTAGTAGCGACAGTCACCGGGGTGACCTATACGGTAACAGGTCTTGAAGCATATAGCGGATATACGTTTACTGTGAAAGCGAGAGATGGTTCGGGTAATCTATCACCTGCAAGCAATCCTGTCGATGTGCTTACCTCAAGCTATTATGATGTAGCAAATCCTGGTTTCGAAGAAACAAAGACAAGCGGAACGAAACTTGTTCCTGTTAGTTGGAGCTCTTCCTTATGGAGCGGGGCAAGCGGAGTCGATATGGGCAGTACGACGGCAACGGTCAATAGCGGCACGAATGCGGTATATATCAACTCGACAAGTACTGGAGCCGCAGGGTTTTCATCCAAAATCATCCCAATTGACAGCGGAATGCAAACCATTAAGATTTCGGTAAAAGCCAAGAAATCAGCTGACTACGCTGGCAATGGCGCTTGGGTGTTTATTAGCTACTTCAAGGATGGTGCCTTCCTCGGTACGGCTGCGGCTAACACGCCAACTTTGAGCAGCACGGTGTGGACGGATATTTCATTTACGATAGATAATAGTCAGTTTCCAGCAGGAACGAATCAAGTTCAGTTGAATGTAGCAACAACGAAATTACCGAGCGTCCCGAATCTGGGAACGATTTATTACGACGACGCCAGCATGCAGTCCGTTGAATATTTCCCGCTGAAGGCAGACGCCTTCGCAAACTGGTGGAAGATCGGCCAAAACGTGGTGTTCAAGGCGATCCAAGATCAGCTGCCCATTTCCGTGCAAACGTTGACGGGGACGGTTTATGATACGGATAGTCAGGTAGTTGGGCAAGTAACCGTAGATCGGTCAACGTTACTATCAACGGGTTGGAGTTGGACACCTAGTCACGAAGGTTACTATGAAATCGCTTTTGACTATACGAAACAAGGGGTTTCGGGAACACTCCCGCTACAACAATCGTACCGGATCTTGTCCAGTCCTAAGCGAACAGCGGCAGAATTTGTACGTAATCGAACTTCCGTGGCTGTCGTAGAAAGTCAGTCCATAAGCAAAGCGGATCGTAATCCGCTGTTTGGATTTAGTAATGGTTTTAGTGATTTAAGAGCGATAGAACTCGCAGATTTGGTTGGCTTTGATTTTGCGAGAATTCATACGATCCCATGGGGAGGACAATTCACCGATACGAACATGGCAATTGAAACGAGTCGTGGTGTGTTTAATTGGGCAGGACTTGATGAACATGTCAATAAATTGCAAAGCTATGGCATGGACATCATCGGCAACATTATGTTTACACCGCTATGGGCGTCTTCGCACCCGGAAGATACAACCATTTATATCGGCGTTCCTGGTTATGCTGCCTATGCCCCAACCGACATGAATGATTTTGCTAATTTCCTGAGGGCGCTTGTGGCGCGGTATGGAGATCGGATTACCAAATGGGAAATATGGAATGAACCTCATTTGAAAGGCGGAAGTATTTTCTGGAATGATACACCGGAGAAGTTCGTGGAATTGTTACGTACCGGATATGAGACGATTAAAAGCGTACAGCCGAATTCTGAAATTTGGATCGGAGGTATGGGCGGTCATCGATATTTGCCTTTTTATAATGAGTTGTTGCGTCTTGGCGGAGCAAACTATTATGATAAGTTGGCGCTTCATGGGAAGTTACCCGATCCCAAAGAGTATCAAGCCTATGATCAAATGTACAATGTCCCCTCAAAGCCGTGGGTGAGTTCTGAGAGCCATGCTGGTCTCGTGAACGCTTCGGAATCACCATTTATCCAAACGGAGTCTGTAATTGCGAGAAAGATGCTGTACGATTATATGTACCAGATGAAGAATGGGGTCGAACAAATCGCTTATTTTGACATGATCAATAATACGGAGATCGAAGCCATCCCATTCGCCCATGCCGAAGGTTGGTTTACGGAATCCTCTGGCTTGTTTCGCAAGAAACCGCAGCTTGAGCCGAGACTTGGTTCCGTGGTCATGCATCGATTTATCGAGACACTGGGGAATGATATTGTCTACAAAGGTGAGTATGCGCTAAGCGGAAATCAGAAAGCTGTTTATTTTGAAAGTGACGGATCGCCGATTCTCGTCGTATGGTCCGAGGATGCGAATACGGGTACAATCGCTCCAGTACTTGCCAATGCGTTTACAAGTAACACTGTAGTTCGGGATTGGACCGGCGGTACAGAGGCAGCAGCCCCTACGCTGCAAGTGAAACCGAACAAAATGTATTACATCAGCCATGTAAATGCCGATTATCTTGCTGGATTGACTTCAACGCAAGATGTCCTTTTGTCGGACTATGAAAAAGCCGTGCAAAATACCAATATTCCCATCGCAGCAGGGAGTAAGAGCAATTTGTTTGACCGTAGCACAGGCGCTTTGAGCACGGATATCCATTGGATTAACGACAATTGGGAGTTCAAAAGCTTGACTTCCGAACAACCTTCAGGGTTTGCGGCTCGAGCTGCCGTGGGGGCGGCCAATGATGGATTCGATCTCGTCATAGAAGTATCGGACGCTAGCTTCGTGCAAAACGAGACCAAAGGTAATTATTATATAGGTGATAGTATTCAATTTGGCCTGGATACATCAGGAATCGGCATGGTCGGGGCCCAAGTGGAATTCCAAGCCGCACTGACTGCTAGCGGTCCTGTACTTTACAAGGGAACTACGCCGTATATTGGAGGAGATCTGCCATCCAACTGGACGCCTGCCGGTCAGTTCGTTCAAAACGGAAGCATGCTCGTCGACAGTTCCCAAAGCGGAAAGAAAATATATAAGGTTCATATTGCTTGGTCAGAACTATATCCTTACATGCCAGATACGACGAAACCTATCTTTGTCTCGCTGCTTGTTAATAATAACAATGGCAACGGTCGGCTCGGATATTTGGAATGGGCCAGTGGTATTGGCGGAGCGAAGAACGTAAGTCAGTACGGTAAAATCTTGTTGCAGGATCCGGCCCCAGTGGCTGATGAGGTAAGCGTTCAGTTTAAAGATAGCGGTGGAAATGCCATCAGTGGTGGCGTCGTATCCTACTATGACGGCGGATGGAAAGATTTCGGCGTCACGAATGCTTCTGGAACTGTAAGCAAGTCTTTGCCGGATAAAGCGTATACGTTTGCTATGACCTACGAAGGCACGTATACAGAGAAAGTCCAAAATACAGGAACGGACCCTGTGGTTGTCTTTCAGACCGTTAATGTGAAGGTGCAGTTGAAGGATAGTCTCGGCAATCCGCTTACCAGTGGGGCGGCGAGTTATTACGCAGGGAGTTGGCGGACCTTCGGGGATATAGCTGGCGGGGAAATTCGCAAGGAATTGCTGCCGGGCTCGTATACCTTTTCCATGAATTATGAGGGAACGATCAAGGAAAAGGTGCAAAATATCGGAGCTGACCCTGTGGTCATCTTTCAGACGGTCAACGCAAATGTACAGTTGAAGGATAGTCTGGGAAATCCGCTGGGTGGTGGTGCCGTTAGTTATTACGCAGGGAGTTGGCGGACCTTCGGTAATACGGCTGGCGGCGAGATTCACAAGGAATTGCTGCCGGGTTCTTATACCTTTTCGATGAATTATGAGGGAACAATCAAGGAAAAGATGCAAGATATAGGAGCCGACCCCGTGGTCATCTTCCAGACGGTCAACGTGAATGTTCAGTTAAAGGATAGTCTGGGTAATCCGCTTGATGGCGGTGCCGTTAGTTATTATGCAGGGAGTTGGCGGACCTTCGGTAGTACGGTTGGCGGCGAGATTCATAAGGAATTACTGCCTGGCGTCTATACGTTCGGCCTGTCCTATGGTGGCGTGTACAAGGAAACAACAGCGAATACCTCATCCAACTCTGCGGTAAATTTTCAAATGTGACAAAGGGAAACTGGACCACGCGAAAGCGTAGGTTCAGTTTTTTGCTTGGTGGTTAATTCAGGATATAGACGAACTCGAGTGACTCTGCTAGCTTCTATTCCCTAACTATCTAGCATATACTTCTCAGAGATCGATAGTCCACGAGAAGAAGAGGTGCAGCCCCTTTGAAAACACTGCCGTTAATCCGTAAAAGAACGCTTAGCACATGGCTCATACTTGGATGCTCTGTCCTGACCCTTGCTGGTTGTAGTGATGCAACTCCTGTGATATCAACGGCTACCCCGGAAACCGTCCCCGTGACGACTACGGTCAGCCCAACGCCTGTGACGCAGCCTACTACAACGGTGGAAGCGCAGCTCCCTTACAAATTCCCGTTAACCGGCTTGCCAGCCGATCACGAAGTGAAGACCCGTCCCTATATGGTTATGGTCGAAAATGCGCCGCAAGCCCGGCCCCAAACCGGCCTCGATCAGGCCGACATCGTCTATGAAATCCTTGCAGAGGGCGAAATCACTAGATTCGTCTCGGTGTTCCAGAGCCAAGCTGCTGAAGCGATCGGTCCCGTACGCAGCATTCGGCCATATTTTGTAGAGATCGGCGATGCGCTGGATGCCATTATTGTACATGCTGGCTGGAGCCAGGATGCGATGGATATGATGGCAGGCCGCAATCTGGCCCATCTCGATGAGGTCTACGGTGATGGCGCCTACTATTGGCGCTCCACGGATCGGAAGCCACCGCACAATCTCTATACCTCTGTGGATAAAATGAAAAAAGGTGCCGAGGCGCGCAAGTTCCGCACCGAGTGGAACGGGCCTTTGCTCACGTTCGCCAAGGCAGGGCAGGGTAAACTCACGGGCGCAGCCGTTCATTATATTCAAATCCCCTATCTCATGGGGTATTTTGCTTCGTATGATTATGATGCTGCCAAGGGTGTCTATATGCGTTCGATGGAAGGGAAACCGCATCTCGACAAGGAAACGGGCAAGCAGCTGCAGACCAAGAATCTGCTTGTCCTAGAGAGCAAGCATCAGATCATCGACAAAGAGGGCCGCCGGATTGTCGATGTGTTCGGGCCGAACAAGGGCGTGATCTTCCAAGAGGGCTTGTCCCAAGCGATCACGTGGGAACGCAAAAACGGCATGCTCCGCGCCTACGCCGGCGATGGCAAGGAAGTGCCGCTGCTGCCGGGCAACACGTGGGTGCAGATCGTGCCGGAGGGGACGAAGTTGAAGGTGGAGTAGTTATGTTTCATCATGTTTAACAATCCCTTTACATTCCCTTAATCACAGGCAAACACTGAGAACCTATGATTACAAGTCATAGGAGGGATAAGATGAAGCTATTTCAACGTAAAATTTCGATACCCGCTTATTTCATCATTATTGTGCTGGTGTTCGGCCTATTGGGCGTTTATTCGGTTTGGGGGCAACAAGATGTGGTGAAGGGCACGGTGGCAGGGAATGCCGCCGAAGCTGCTGAAATTGGTGACGTTGAACCATTGGTTAATGGCGTTAAGAAAGTAGTCTGGTGGCACTCCATGAGCGGCGAGAACGGTCAAGTGGTGGACAGGCTCGTAACAAACTTCAATACTGCACATAAGGATATTAAGGTGGAGGCTGTCTTTCAGGGCTCCTACTTCGATAGTTTGACCAAGTTGAAAGCGTCCATTGGTTCCAATTTGGGACCAACCATGATGCAGGTGTACGATATCGGAACGCGATACATGATCGATTCTAAGGCGATCACGCCGATTCAGAACTTCGTAGATCAAGACAAGTATGATGTGTCCCAAATGGACGAAGCCATACTCAATTATTATCGGGTGGCAGATACGCTGTATTCCATGCCTTTTAACACATCTAACCCGATTCTGTATTACAACAAAGATCTGTTCAAAGCGGCAGGATTAAACCCAGATAAACCACCAGTTCTCTATACAGACCTTGCCCAAGTGGCGAAAAAGGTAACAAGAGACGGTGTAGCCGGCGCCTACTTCGGCACGCACAGTTGGTACATGGAACAGCTTATTGCCAATCAGGGCGCTGAGCTGGTGAACTTGGGCAATGGGCGCGATGGCATAGCAACGGAGTGGCAGTTGAATGGTGAAGCGGGCGTCAAGGCGCTTACTTGGTGGAAGGGGTTAATTGACAGCAAGGCGGCCATTCACTCAGCCGGTAAGAGCGATGAATCTAAGAAGATGTTCGCCGAAGGGAAGGTCGCTATGATCTTCGATACAACGGCAGGGCTGCGAGATATCCTCGATTCCGTAGATGGCAAGTTCGAAGTGGGAACGGGCTTTTTCCCCAAGCCAGCCGAGGGCGTTGGCGGTGTGGTGGTAAGCGGGGCAAGCAACTGGATCCTGAACAACAAGTCGGATGCGGAGCAGCAGGCGGCATGGGCATTCATGAAGTATTTGTCTGAGCCAGAGCAGCAGGCGTTCTTCCATGTCAATACAGGCTACTTCCCCATTACAGAGAAGGCGTATGGGCTGCCGATCGTACAAGACAATATGAAACAGTTCCCACAGTTTAAGACAGCCATTGATCAGCATAACGCTGCCAAGCAGAATCAAGCGACACAAGGCGGTGTTCTGGGGGTCTATCCAGAAGCGAGAAAGCTGACGGAGAATGCTATCGGGCAGGCGCTAAGCGGAGAGAAAACACCGCAGGAAGCTCTCGACGCAGCAGCCGTAGCAATTAACGCCAAAATTGATGCGTATAATAAGACGTTGAAATGAAGTAATGGAAGCCGGGTGAGGACCGGCTCAATTGGGAGTGCCCTAAGTCGAAAAAATCGACTTACAGCATCGAATCCAGCCCAATGGAGCTCCTTAAGTCGAAAAAATCGACTTACAGCACCGAATCCGGCGCATTGGAGTCCTCTAAGTCGAAAAAATCGACTTAGAGCATCGAATCCGGCGCATTGGAGTCCTCTAAGTCGAAAAAATCGACTTAGAGCATCGAATCCGGCGCATTGGAGTCCTCTAAGTCGAAAAAATCGACTTAGAGCATCGAATCCAGCTCGTTGGAGCTCCCTAAGTCGAAAAAATCGACTTACAGCACCGAATCCAGCTCGTTGGAGCTCCCTAAGTCGAAAAAATCGACTTACAGCATCGAATCCAGCTCATTGGAGTCCCCTAAGTCGAAAAAATCGACTTAGAGCATCGAATTCGGCCCAATGGAGTCCCCTAAGTCGAAAAAATCGACTTAGAGCATCGAATCACGCTCATTGGGAGCTCCCCAAGTCGAAAAAATCGACTTACAGGGTCGAATCCACCTCCAATGGAGTACTCCCGCTCGTCCAACAGTATACGCTACACAAAAGAACCTGAGGCAAAGCCTCAGGTTCTTTTTATGCTCTTTTATCCAGCAAATGTGTTCTACGGTACTCGCCAGGCGAAGAGCCTGTGCGGTTCTTGAACATGCGATTAAACGAAGAGATGTTACGGTAGCCGACTTGAATGCCAATGTCTTGAATGTTCGAGTCGGTATGGACCAGCAGCTCTTGCGCGTAACCTACGCGTCGGTCATGCAAATGTTCCATGAAATTGGCTCCGGTTTTCTCTTTAATATACGTAGAGAGGTAGGAACTGCTTAGCGTTAGTTGATCAGCGAGAACATCGAGTGAAAGATCCTCGGCATACTGATCCTTAATGACGTTAAGCACATGATCAATGATGGGATCATTCGTCTCTTTCTTCTCACGGATGAGTTGAGTGACGAGTCGGAAATAAGTTTCAAATGTTCGTTTATACTCATCCAACGTACAGCATTCCTCTAATTGAAGCAGAATGGACCTCAGCTGTAAGGTATCGTCAGGTTGAACTTTGTAATGGTCTAGTACCATTTTGGCCTTATCGGTTACAGCAAGCACCATATGCTTAAACATATCCACAGAAGCTTCTTTCTGGTCAAGTTCGTCCAACCACGGAAGAAAGAGGTCGAGCGTTTCCTGCTCCTTGCCGGATTTCAGCGCTGTGGTTAGTTCTTGCTCCTGTGTAAGGGTAAGGAAGTACGTAGCGCGATCCGAACGATAGTCAACGACTATTTGCGTTTCTTCCAGTAAGCGGGCTTGCGCAGCTAATTCATTCACCTGTCGGTAGGCATGACCGAATTGCAGAGAATGCTCGAACGCTGAACTGATGGCGGCAGTCACTAAACAGTATTGCCGGTCTTCGTCTAGAACGAGCTTCAATTCTTCGAGCATTCCAAGGATACGTTCACGCTCATTGCCAGGGAACACCGTTAGAAACTGATGATGTTCCATCTGCAGCGTATGGGAATCAGGAAACCGTTCCTCTGTTACACGTTTAATCTGCTCGCCGATCGTTTGCGAGATGTGTTCTCTGCTCATCGGGACTTCTATGAAAGCAGGCGAACGGAAGCGCAGCTCGTATAGCACGATGGTGTAGGTTCCCTCGGTGCCTTGAATATGCTGCCATTCATTGAGGTCAGGATGGATATTCTTCAGCTTATTCATGAAATGATAGTTAATTAACTCCGACTGTTGATCCTGCAGCTCCTGCTGAATCTCACCTTTTTCTTGGATCAATTGGCGGACGGGGTGATGGATTCGTTTGCTGAAAAAGACAGAGACGACGAAGGCGATAGCAATAGAAGCGCCCAACAGAATCATCATGAGATTGTCCAAACGAAGGATTCTGGATGTGAATTCAGGACTCGTCATTTTCATGATGTAACGTAAACCGTCTTCATCTTGATATTCAATAGCAACCGGCTCTTGGAGCTGGGTGGAATCCTCATCTGTCTCATCTGTCCTATTTGTCTCATTTGTCGAATAAATAACTGCTTGGTTCGGTCCTAATATCGTGATGTCCAGATCGGGCGTTTCCTTCAGAATCGCGTCACGCAAACGGTTGCCGTCGATCATCGCAATCATCATATTGTCAGCTAGTGCAGGCTTAATAGAATAAGGAATTAACATTCTTCCCGCTGATTCTCCTGATGATGATGGGCTCCCAAATACAGCCCCCGGATGAAGGACATAATTGTCACTGCGATCAAACTGCGATTGCCAGTAAGAGAGCGGATATAGGGAGCTTTGGTAGATGCTGCTGAATAAATCGACCGTTGTGCCAGGACCGAGCTTGCTCAGAGCTAGATTTGTGGATCGGAACATAAGGATCAAATTATCGACATAAAGCTCCGAATCACTTGCGATACTCTGCATGTCCAGCACAATAGGACGGGTAGAAAGCGACTCGGGATCCTTCTTTAAAATCACTTGATTGTTAAGTGTAATGACCGTCTTTTCTGTAAATTGCTTATACAAAGCTTCTCGCACTTTATCCAATTGAAATTGATAGCGCTCAGCCACTTTCTGCAGTGTAAGACGATTCTGTGCCATCATCTCGCTGCGGAGGTGGTTTTTGACGAGCCAAAAAATCAAGAGATTAAACGAGCAGAAGATGAGAATCAAGATCATAAAGCTGGCTAAGATGTTTCGAAAAAGGGATCTCTGTATCGAGAAAAGTTTCATAAGTCGCAGGCTCCTTTTGATTGCTCCGCTGTTTTGCTTCCGGCGAGTTATATACCTTAATTGTAGATGAAATCAGGAGTGAAGGGTATGGGCTTTTTATTGGAAGCTGGGCACTTTTATGTATTTTCCGGTTTATAAAAGCTTAAAAGAAGAATCGTAACAATCGCTCAGGAACACAAATCATGTGTATAGGCAAGCCGTGGGGGGCTGGATATGATGGGCATGTATCAACGAAGCTCATGGGAAGGAGAGGCAGGTATGGCGGTGAAAAAGTAAGTGCAAATGAATCATAAGGGGAAGAACACATGCGCAGTAGAACAGAGTTGAACATTAGGAAGAGCTTCTTCGTGTTCCTTTTGGCGGTTATCTTTAGCATAAGTGTAGCTAGTACGGTAGGAGCGCATGCTTCTTCGAGCGGTTACTCTGATATACAAGTAGGCTCAGATACGATGCAGTATCATCTATCTTTAGTCGAACACGACCTTCTACAAATCTTTCCTGATAAAGCAGATGGCGGAGACAAGATAAGTGATAAACAATTATCAACCTCCTTGGAAGCATTAACCAAGCTAGTTGATGACGGCATTATTGTGACGGGGGATGGCAAGGTTGGAACGGCGGTCGTTGTTAGCGCTAAGCATGAGAAACGCGCCAGCATGGATATGATTGGCATTGATATTCGGTATAAATTCGCCGCTCCAGTGAAGCAGTATCTCGTGCAATATAACTTCTTCTGGTACAGCGGGGTCGATCCAGCCCATAGCAACTATGCCACGATTCAGGTGGGAGGCCAGACGATTCAACAAGTACTTGGCAGTCAGAATTATATTGTGCAGATCCAAGGTCCTGGGGCTGGGGCAGGAAACCCGACCATGACGTCAGTGCCTGCTAGCAAGCCTGCGGTCGATATTACAGCCAATCATTCCTGGAAGAATACGCTAAAGACCTACGTCCTTATGGGGATGAAGCACATCTGGTCAGGGCTTGATCACATGCTGTTTCTATTCGGTTTGCTGCTGGTTTCTGAACAAAGAGTGACCAAAATTGTGAAGTTGATTACGGCGTTTACGGTAGGTCATTGTATCACGCTGGTCCTATCCTCCCTGGAGATCGCCTATCTCTCACCCAAGATTGTCGAGCCTTTAATTGCACTTAGCATTTTGTATATTGCCTTTGAGAACATATGGAAGAAAAAAGAGAGCGCACGTGTAACGGTCACCATGCTGTTTGGGTTAATCCACGGTTTTGGATTCGCTGAAGTGCTGCGAGGCACATTGTCCGGGCAAATGGCGCTGCCATTATTCTCATTCAATCTAGGCGTCGAAATTGGACAACTTGTCGTTGTAGCGATTGTGATACCAGTTCTGCTGTTGCTTCGCCGCGTGCCGCTGAAAATCAATTGGAACTTATATGCTTCAGGAATCATTGGTGTATTCGGGCTGTACTGGCTTATTGAGCGAATTATTTCCCAATAGATAGAGATTGTTAATAACGATCATTTGATAATGAGAGGGCGTTACTACGTGTATAAAAAAGGTTTAAAACGATTGGTTTCCGGGATGACCGTATTCGGAATGATGTTCAGCATGCTGGCCCCCATGGCGAATGCGGTGGACAACGATATACAAGTGAATGACGTAGACTATTCGAAGGTGCCTAAGTTGCTGATTACGGAGTTAGTGCCAGATACAACAAATGTGGGCCCTTCAGATGGCTATGAGTTTATTGAGGTGTATAACAATTCAGACAGAACACTGGACTTCAAAGATTACAACTTGGTTTATCGTAATGCAGGTGCAGACACAATCTGGCCGGCCTCCTATAAACAAGTACCATATGGGAGTATGCCGATTCCATCACAATCCTCCATCGTATTTTGGGTAACGAATGCAGATAATGTGGAAGAAACACCAGCAAAGTTTAATAGTACCTTTACTTCCAACCTCCAAGAAGGTGTGAACCTTTTCCGCGTGGAAGGCGGGGGCGGAATGAGTAACGCAGGTCCTAGGAGCTTGGTTATCCAAGAGAAAACCGGCAGCGATATTTCCATTGCTAGTTATCAAAATGATAATCAAACGAAACCAAATAAAGGTATTTTCTATAAGTCTCCTGTAAATGGCTCGAAAAATATGGTGATGTACGGTTCAGGTGAAGATACAACTCCAGCTAATGCAACACCAGGTGTTATCGATCCCATGCAAGTTCCACCAATCCCATTGACGTACTCGGAGCCTCCGGTTATTAACCACACGCCGGTCACGCAAGCGGATCAAAAGTTGGATTTAACGCTGCAAGCGCAAATCGCTAATCCTGAGCAGAGTGAATCCGTATCCGCGGCTGTTTATTTTAAAACAGGTTCTCAAGCTGCGTATGATTCGGTACCTATGACGGTACTAGCCAGCACCCAGTATCAAGCTACGATACCTAAGGAAAAGCTGACCGATACGCCATTGAAGTACTACGTTCAGGCTGATGACGGTTTTAGTACGATACGATCGAACGTGTATAGTGCGACCGTGGCTATCGATAAAACGGATTTCACCAAGATCCCACAGCTTCTAGTTACAGAAGTTGTACCCGATTCTACGAATGTGGGCACAGCAGATGGCTATGAGTTTATAGAAGTGTACAACAATACGGATAAAGCCATTAATTTCAAAGATTATCAATTGATCTACCGCTACACGGATACTGGACCTGATGCAGATGTCATTTGGCCAGCAGACAAAGAAGACATGATCATTCCTTCGAAAGGTACACTAGTCTTTTGGGTGATCAACGCACAGAATGCGAATACGCCAGTAGCAGACTTCAATACCACCTACGGCACGAATTTGGTTGAAGGCACCAATCTTGTACGCATACACAACGACGGTATGGCAAATGGGTCCAATCGCGGCATTCTCATTGCGACGAATACAGGCGTTGAAGTCTCATCAGCTTATTACGTAACTGGCGATGCGAAGGCTAATAAAGGAATCTTGTATAAATATCCAGTTGACGGCAAAACAACGATGACGAAATATAGCGCAGGGTTAGTGGCTGCGACACCAGGAACGCTTGACCCGACTCAAGCGCCGATCCAAAGTGTGATTGTGAAGCCAGATACAACCAAACCTGTAATTTCTGATTTGACCAAAGAAACCGAAATCGAGCAATCCAAGGATCTTGAAATCATCGCGGATGCCAAAGATGAAACATCGTTAAAGACGGTTGCGCTTTATTATAAAACGGAGAAACAGCCGAATTATTCGAAAAAATATTTGAAAGAAAGCTTCGCAGATACGTTATATCATTATACGGTTTTCTCACCTGAGCTTATCGGTAATGCTTACTTGGAGTATTACTTTGTTACTTCGGATGGCGTGAATGAGACCACGTCGACTACGAAGCGCGTAGCCATTACGGGAGGGGCGGATCACTCAGCTCTGCGTCTTAATGTGAAAGACGGCGATGTGATTGCCAAACCTAAAGTGATTAAAGGAACAGGCGAAGGGTTAGGTGCGGATGACCTGAAGCTTGCCATTGATGGCAAAGAATTAACGCAATCTACCTATCATGCTGTTGAACATGACGCGTATATTGCATTCGAAGTAACGGGTGTAAATTACTATTTTAAAAACGCCATTACGCAAGATAAGGACATTCTCTTTACGTTCCAAGACACTGTGAATAGCTACACAACACTGTCTACGACGATTCAAGCGGACAGATTGAAGGAAGGCAGCAACGTATTTTCCATCCGAGCGGGCTCGAAGGCTTCACCTTTCGATGATCGACCAGCGGAGAATAAAGATAATTTTGACGTGAAGAACGTACGTTTAGTACTGGCTGATGGTACGGTGATTTATGATGCGAAGAACAATGATCCGGCCAAGGTTATTAAAATGGGAGATTCTTCAGGGAAACCTCCAGTTGTCGATTTCGATTTCGTCATTCCAGCAGAGAAATTGGCATCCAAGGCTTATGTTTGGGACACCACATCTACGAATGATGGTCAACATCAGATTACGGTGAGCCATGGCAATGACAAGGCTGCTACATCAACAGTGACAGTCGATAATACAGCTCCAGTCATCAAACCTTCCGTTGAAGAGGGCGTCATGTACCGTGGCGACTTCAACCTAGATGCGGTCATATCTGACGCACTAGCTGGCGTTGACAAGGTAGAGACTACGTTCGACACACAGCCAATCACATTGCCTTATGCCACATCATCTGCAAAGCTTCCAGGTGGGATGCATGTATTCAGCATCAAGGCTGTGGATAAAGTAGGTAACGTGCAAAATGTGACGATCAATTTCGAGGTGCCGAATGAAATCCCGAATTTGCCGGAACAATTGACACCAGGGCAAGGCGCTGTTGACGTAGATCGTAATGCTCCTTTGAGTGTTAAAGTATCGGATCCCATGAATGATGAAATGAACGTAAGCTTTAACCAAGGCTTTAAATACGATGCAAGCGTGCAGGGGCAATTTGCTGGGTATCGCAATGCCGTAGACACGGAGCCTCCTAGACAGGAAAAGCCGGATGGTGAAACCGCATTTTCACAAGAGGATTATACTAAAATTAGTGCCTTGGACGGGCAGTATCTGGTCGATGATTCTGACGAGAAATTCCCGTATCAGCGATTTGAAATCTCGTTGGACGATGCGATCAAGAGCACAGATAAAGTGGAAATTAACTGGAAAGGTAAGTCGCTGGAAGGCCGTAAAGTTACTTTATATGCATGGAGTCCTAGCGGGCAAAAATGGAACCTACTGAAAACGGTTATAGCAGGCACAGCTGATTTCGAGCTGCAAGCTACCGTAGCTGCAGGTACGTATGCCAACAATAAGAAGATTCAAGTGATGGTTCAGGATGAAATTGCAGCAGCGCCAGTTCAAGCGAATGCCGATGCGACAGCCGATTATGATTTCTCCTTTGTATGGATGTCGGATACACAGTATTACTCCAGAACCTATCCGTATATCTATCAAGAGATCGTGAAATGGATTGCTGATCATAAAGTAGATAATAAAATTAAATATGTGATTCATACCGGTGATATCGTAGATATCGCTGACCAAGAATATCAATGGATAGAAGCAGATAAAGATATGAAGGTTTTGGAAAAGGCCAACATTCCTTATGGGGTACTGGCGGGTAACCATGACGTGGGCCATCAAAACAATGATTATAGTTACTATTCCAAATGGTTCGGGGAAGATCGCTTCAAGGATCAGCCAACGTACGGCGAATCCTACGAAAATAACAAAGGCCATTATGACCTTGTATCCTCCAACGGCAATGATTTTATCATCGTTTACATGGGTTGGGGCTATGGTGACAAAGAGATTGACTGGATTAACGAGGTTTTGAAAAAGTACCCGAATCGGAAAGCGATCTTGAACTTCCATGAGTTCATGTTAGTTTCCAATAACCGCGCACCGATGGCGGAAAAAGTATTCGAACGTGTCATCAAGCCGAATAAGAACGTTATTGCGGCGCTTTCTGGCCATTATCACGATGCGGAGCTGAAAGTCGACGCGATTGATGATAACAATGACGGTTTACCCGACCGTAACGTGTATCAAATGCTTGCTGATTACCAAGGGGCACCAGAAGGTGGACTTGGTTACATCAGACTCATGCAGTTTGACATGGCACATGGCAAAATCAACATGAAGACATATTCACCGCATTTGGATGATTACAATTACTATGATCCAGCCGAGTATCCTGGCAAAGATGAGTTTTCCATTGATTTGAATTTGCAGCCTGTTACTAAACGCGTTGCTACGGACTACTTCGGAGTGAACGTATATACGGATAATATGATCGGCAGCATGAATCATGTGAAGAGCGGTGAGGTTGCCGGGGTCATCTGGAAAAATCTAGCGCCACTAACTAGCTACCAATGGTATGCTGCAGCCACAGATATGTATGGCGGGGTGAAGAAGTCAGATATTTGGAAATTGACTACGGGGACAACATCGACTGAATATATGACCGGTCTAAGTCTCAGCAGCGGAGATCTGAACGAGCCCTTTTACTTCTCAAGAACAAGCTATACGCAAAGTGTGGTTAACAGTGTTGATAGCTTGACAGTCACGCCAACGCTTACCAACGAAACAGCAAGCGTAACGGTGAACGGAAACACGGTACGAAGTGGTCAAGCGAGTGAAGAGATTCCGTTAAGCCTAGGAGACAATACGATTACGATTGTCCATACAGCGGCGGACAGTTCGACCAGAACGTATACAGTCCATGTTACAAGGATGAGTAACAATGTCTTGCTTTCCAACATTGCTGTCAATCAAGGTAGCTTGAATCCGGCATTCTCTGCGTCCCAACGTGATTATGCGGTAGGAGTATCTAACTCCGTCTCGGAGGTAAATCTATCGATAACTAAAGAGGAACTCTATCAAAAGCTTACGGTAACAGGTGCCGAGTTTACAGCTGTCACAGACCATGTATATGCCTACAAAGCGGCTAATCTAAAGGTCGGGGCTAACCCGATTGAAATTATGGTCGAAGCGCAAGATGGTACGAAGAAGCCGTATAACCTGACGGTATACCGTGCTGAAGATTCTTCATCGGAACCCTATTATCCAACACCACCAACGACGCCGATTGACGATAAAGTGACCTCGACAGATGGTACGTTAACACTTCCAATTGGAAAAACGGGCGAAGTTAGTTATAAGGATGAGGTTTCTATCTCGATTCCGGCTAATGCTTCTATGAAAGAATTAAAGTTAACCATCGAAAAATTGACAGGAACAGATAACCTATTAACGAATCATGAGGTTCTAGCAAGTCCAGTCTATGAGATTCTCAAAAACTTCACAGAGAACTTCAGTAAATCGGTTACCTTGACGTTTGCTTTCGATCCTACAAGTGTCAAAGCCGATCAACGAGCATCCGTCTTCTATTTCGATGAAGTGAATCAGAAATGGGTGGAAGTCAAGGGTGGTAAAATCAATGGTAATCACATTACTGTAGACGTTAATCACTTCACAAAATATGCGGTCATGGCTACACCGAAAGAAGATGATAAGCCTATAACTGACAATCCTGGAACAGATGGAACCAATCTGACTGATATTAAAGGACATTGGGCAGAGGCCAGCATTCGTGAATTGATTGGACAGGGAGCGATCAATGGCTATCCAGATGGCACCTTTAAACCGGAAGGGCGCATTACAAGAGCAGAATTCGTCTCTATCGTTGTTAAATTCTTAAAGCTCGGTGATCAGGGCGATAAAGCATTCAGCGATACGACGAACCATTGGGCTAAAAATGCGATCGCCACAGCGGCAGCCAATGGGATCATCTCAGGGTACACAGATACGACATTTGGTCCGGATGATACGATTACCCGAGAGCAGATGGCTGTAATAATTGTACGTGCAGCACATATGAATGATAAAGGCACAGAAGGCATGGGATTCACCGACAGCTCAGCTATATCGGAGTGGGCACAGGCGGCAGTAGCTGTCTTGACTTCGAAGGGGTTATTGAATGGTTACCAAGACGGCACCTTGAAACCGCAAGGGATATCAACGCGTGCAGAAGCTTCAGCAATCATATTAAGATCATTGAAAAAATAGCAACATGTAAAGAGGCTCCTCCGTCTATGAAGACGGGGAGCCTTTTACGAATGAGTTGGCTTAGATGAGACGAGAAAAGAAGAGAATAAAACTATCTGCGCTTCCGTCTAGCTGCACCTGATTTCGAGTAGCCTTTGCGCCTTTTACCTGTGCCGGATTTCTTACGGCGTTTGCGTTTCGGACGGAAGATCTCTTCTACGTCTCCGGAGGCGACCTTTCCTTTGCCGATAGAGCCAAAGAGGGTCTTCACCATCGGTGCCATTTGCTGAAACGTCGACATGAACTTTTGAACCTTGCCCATCGTGCCGATGATGCCGTCAATACCACCCATCCGCTCAACGAAGCCGGAGATTTGCTTCATATTTAAGCCGCTTAATGGGTTCGAAGAACCTCCAGCGGCACCACCACCACCGCCAAGGAGATTGCTTAGGAAGTTACCGCCACCACCACCACCGGCGTTTCCTCCGCCACCGCCAAATAAACCACCGCCTGCATTGCCGCCACCGCCGCCGCCAAAAAATCCACCACCAGCATTGCCACCTGCTGGAGGGCCGCCGAAGAAGCCGCCACCGCCTTCAAAGCCGCCGCCACCGAAGGGATTGCCACCGCCTAAGCCAGGGTATTGACCGAAGCCTTCACCGGGAAGGGTTAAGCTCCTTGTTTCTACTTCAGGACGATTTCCGCCATTACCAATAATTTGTTGTCTTGGGTTGGTCACTAGGATTCACGATCCTTTTTATCAGATTTGTCTCCTACAGGATATGTCACTTGCCTACCTTTGGTATGGACGAATGTCACGGGTGCCCGTGATTTGTTGCTATTTAGTCAATTAACGCATAGAAATTTTAACGTTCTGCAATCCTAAAGGAAGGAATTACCCAGTACGTGTCGAATGATACACAGGAGCTTAGAGAACCATGAAGCCAACATGCTTTTTGACCGGGAGTTGACAGCAGATGCAATTAAAAAAATTAAATGATAAAGCCATAGACCAGCTTTTTGAAGCTGTACTAACGTTGAAGGATATTGAAGAGTGTTACGTCTTTTTTGATGACTTGTGTACCGTGAATGAGATTCAGTCGCTGTCGCAGCGCCTTGAAGTAGCTCGTATGCTGCGCAAAGGATGCACGTATAACCAGATCGAAGCGGAAACAGGGGCTTCTACAGCAACCATTTCGCGGGTCAAAAGGTGCCTGAATTACGGGAACGATGGTTATGTACTGACATTGGATCGTTTGAATCGTTAAATAATAACTTGCAGAATCCTGTATTACCTCGTGTAATGCGGGGTTTTTCTCTGTTTAAGCAGGCTTCAAATTGACATAGCTGACCACTTTCGTTAGCATAGGAAGATAGGCTTAGTTCGTACGGGTGGGGGAAGTTAGAATGAAGTTGTATGGTGTGCTGGTCATTAGCCATGGATCCCGTGATGTGGGTTGGGTTCAGCTGGTCGAGGATGCCGTGAATGCGGTTCAAGTACCTGATGCGATGCCCATTTATGCGTCATATTTGGAGCTCGTCGAGGGTAAATTGATACAAGATGGCATTTATAGTTTAGAGGCGCAAGGTGTGACCGATATCATCGTAGTTCCACTATTTGTGTCCTCTGGGAGTACACATATTGATGAGATCAGCTACGCGTTAGGGGTCATTGCTGAGCCTGTGCTCGAAACCGACATGGAGCTCTTAGACATACGCGCGCGAATTCACTTCACGTCGCCGATTGATGATCATCCAGATATTGCAGCTATTCTTTATGGCAAAATCGCAGAGCTTTCCGAGTCGCCACAGGAAGAGATTCTGCTATTGGTGGGACATGGGAGTAAGGAAGATGGCTTCCACCAGAAGTGGCGCCAAGGACTTACGCAGCTCGCGGAGCGGGTTAGAACGCTGGGCGGCTTCGCCGAGGCGGATATTGCTATGCTTTTGCCGGATCAACTAGCGGAGAAGATGGCCTGGTGGGCCCGTGAGAAACCAACGTATAAGGTGATTGTAACACCACTTTTTCTGAGTGAAGGGTATTTTACACATAAAGTGATTCCTTCTAGATTGGAAGGGTTAACCTATAAGTATCATGGACGAGCTTTGTTGCCGAGTCCGCAAATTTCCAAATGGATGGAGGGGCAGATTGCCTCCGTATTCCCATACGATGAACAGGGGATGAAATAGAGTGGTCAAACGAGCACGATTGATCTATAATCCGACTTCAGGCCGGGAAGAAATGAAGAAAAGATTGCCTGAAATCCTCCAGCGCTTAGAGCGCGGCGGGTTTGAGACCTCTGCTCACGCGACCATCGGTGAAGGAGATGCCACACTCGCAGCGGCCGAGGCTGTGAGTCGCGGGTTCGACTTAATCATCGCAGCGGGTGGCGATGGTACGATTTGCGAAGTCGTCAACGGTATGGCCGAAAGAGAAGGCAGACCGCCGCTCGGCATTTTGCCGCTCGGGACGACGAATGATTTTGCGCGTGCGCTCGGTATCCCCAAGAACTTGGAGTATGCCTGCGACCTCATCATTCAGCAGTATTCAACCGCTATCGATGTAGGCAAAATCAACAACCGCTACTTCATCAACATCGCTGGGGGCGGCTCGATGACCGAGCTGACGTATGAAGTCCCGAGCAAGCTCAAAACCATGATCGGCCAGTTGGCCTATTATATGAAGGGACTCGAGAAGCTGCCTAGGCTCAAGCCAATCGAGCTCTATATCAAAGCCGGCGATCGCGAGATGCATGAAGAAGTCATGCTCTTCCTCGTGGGCAATACTAACTCCGTTGGCGGTTTCGAGAAATTAGCTCCAGAAGCCAACATTAATGATGGCATGTTCGATGTCATTATTTTGAAGAAATGCAACCTGGCAGAATTCATTCGTATCGTATCCTTGGCGCTGCGCGGCGAGCATTTGAGTGATCCGAATCTGATCTATTTTCAGACCAATCATATCGAAATTAATTCCCCGGACTACGTTCAGTTGAACCTTGATGGTGAGTTTGGCGGGACCTTGCCTTGCGTGATGACCAATTTACAGAGCCATTTGCGGGTGATTGTGGATGAGTCGGGCCAGTCGATTTATAAAAAGAAATTTCTTGATGCTTTGACCACGCCGTTTCATTTGAAGGGGCATGGAAATGGGCATGATGAGCATGAGTAGGGTACAAAAACCTTCTCCAACCTTTTCATCCCATTCGGCTGCTCAGATGAATAGATAAATGATTAATTTTAGCTAGAATTAAGTGAGGTTATTATGAAAACAAAAGGTACATCTGGCTCTGCGCCAGGTAAACATAGAGGTAGTGGTAGGTCGGGATCTGCTGGAAGAGCGGGGAATTCGGCAGCTGGTAACAGAGGGAAGAAAGAAGTGCCAGCTTGGATGGCAGGCTTGCCTGTGCAAATCGGACAGCAATACGAGGCTGAGATCATCGGGATCAGCCATGATGGCGAAGGGGTGGGCCGTGTGAACGGCTTTACCCTTTTTGTCGCGGGAGCGCTGCCGGGTGAGCGTGCACTTGTGCGGGTGAATCATTTGAAGAAGCAGTATGGGTATGCTGGTTTGGTGGAGCTGATTGAGAAGAGCTCGGATCGCATTGCTCCCGACTGTGTGATTTATGATGAGTGCGGTGGGTGTCAGCTGCAGCATTTGAGCTATGAGGCGCAGCTTCGGGTGAAGCGGCAGCAGGTTGTTGATAATTTGGTGCGGATTGGGAAGTTGGCTGTAAAATCCGAAGAGAATGCAGAAGGGATAGTTGTTCATCCGACGTTGGGGATGACAGATCCGTGGAGATATCGGAACAAGGCTCAGGTTCCTTTTGGGGAAGAGAGGGGCGGCCTCATCGGCGGATTCTATGCGCAGGGAAGTCATCGCATCATTGATATGGAAGAGTGCTTGATTCAACATGAGGCGAACGACGAAGTCGTTGCGCGTGTGAAAGAGATCGGCTCGCGTTTAGGCATTCGCGCTTATAGTGAAGAGACAGGGACTGGGCTTCTGCGCCATGTCGTTGTCAAAGTTGGCTTCCGCACGGGCGAGGTTATGGTTGTTTTGGTCACTAATGGTACGGAGATCCCGCGTGTGGATGAGTGGATTGCTGGCATTCGCGAGGCTCTGCCTGCGGTGAAGAGCATTTGTCATAACATTAATGTGAGACAGACCAATGTTATTTTTGGGGATGAGACGCGCGTCCTGTGGGGCAGCGAGGTCATCTATGACTATATCGGCGAAGTGAAATTTGCCATTTCCGCGAGATCCTTCTTTCAAGTGAATCCCGTCCAGACGGAAGTCTTGTACGGGAAGGCACTGGAGTACGCCGCGTTGACAGGCGGCGAGACGGTTGTCGATGCCTACTGCGGCATCGGCACGATCTCCCTGTTCCTGGCGCAGCGCGCGGGACAGGTGTACGGCGTCGAGATCGTCGAAGAGGCGATCTCCGATGCACGTAAGAATGCCGAGTTAAACGGCATGACGAACGTGCACTTCGAGGCAGGACCCGCCGAGGTCGTCCTGCCGGAGTGGACACGTCAGGGCGTTCGGCCTGACGTGATCGTGGTCGACCCGCCGCGCAAGGGCTGCGACCCGGCGCTGCTGGCAACCATCCTCGAGCTGCAGCCGCGGCGCGTGGTGTACGTGTCGTGCAGCGCATCGACACTTGCGCGCGACCTGCGTGTGCTGGTCGATGGCGGGTACGGCGTCGCGGAGGTGACGCCGGTGGATATGTTTCCTTGGACAACACACGTTGAAAATGTCGCGTTGATTGTAAAAAATAATACAGATGCTGAAACCCGTTGATATAAAGGGTATATAGGATGATACAGTGTTTTTTGAATTGGTATAACAGAGCCGTTTTCGAAGATCGGAGGGCAAGAAATTCGAATGTGTTGGAAAAAGACAAGAGGCAACAACACGATTTAAAGTGAGCTCTCGGAAAGGGTGACAAAGATAAATTTGGGTAAACGGAGATATTACGGATAGATTGTGCACTGCTCATAAACCCAGCCCAGCTGCGGCCATGTAATCCATGAAGAAACACCGCTGAAGGGAATCCGAAAAATGAAAGAAGATAGTGGCTCACACGATTTCCCAACCACTAATTAATCAGAGTCATGGTCTGCATCAAATTATCTGCAATAACTATTTAAGAAATGCGGTAAATGTAAGCTTTAAACAAAGGTAATCATAAAGATCCTTGAGAATTATTCCACCCTCATTTGTTTGGACGTCTTGACGTATAAGCCATACGTTCCTTGGCAAGTGATATTAGTATTTTAGGAGTGCGATTAAAATGAAAAACATATTGATAAAAGGAAGTCCGGGAACTGGAAAAACTTTTTTTGCACGGGCGATGGCATTTTATGTGTGCCATGAAAAACTGAAAATAGATGATGTGTTTGATAAGGATGTATATTCGGATTGGGATGAGATTGAAGAATTTATCGATAGTAAATATTGTGAATTTATTCAAGTACATCCTTCAATGGGGTATGAGGATATTGTTTATGGTATAGAAATCAAAGCTAGCGGGAATCTGGATGTTTCATATACTGAAAAACGAATCAAAGAACTATGTGATAAAGCAAATGGCAAATCAGAATTGTATTGTATTATTTTTGATGATATTTGCAGAGCTAATTCTGGCGTATTATTAGGGAATTTATTATATGCGATGGAGTATAGAAATCAACCCTATGAGTTGGTTGATGGTAAAACGCTAACCATTCCAGATAATGTAATATTTATTTTTACTGAGTGCAATCATATGTATGGCAATAATTTGGATTATGCATTACGAAGACGAATGGATTATGTAAAAGAGTTGAATTCTGACAAAAAGATACTTGATGCATATTATGATGACACAGTCAACTTAAATACAAAAGGGAATATTGTAAATGTTTTTGAAAGTGTTAGTAATTATATTGAGAGAAACATAACAAAGGATCCTGGCATCGAGTGGGTAAATTATATGCCTGGACACGGCATGTTTATGGTGGAGCGTTCAGGCACAGACTACTTAATTCTTGATAAGATAAAACTGAAATTAATATATCAATTGTATCCATACATGTCAGATTTGCATTCAAGCGGAATACTTAAAGGTGATTTAGAAGATTTTTTTGAGAAAATAAAAAATTTAATAAATACTGGGGTTGCTAAGTTAAACAATATAGCAGATATCAAAAAAATCTTGGTCAATTCTGGTAATATTGTTATACCATTTTCAATGTTAGATTC
This sequence comes from Paenibacillus sp. LjRoot56, assembly GCF_964253335.1. Taxonomy (NCBI): domain Bacteria; kingdom Bacillati; phylum Bacillota; class Bacilli; order Caryophanales; family Paenibacillaceae; genus Paenibacillus; species Paenibacillus sp. LjRoot56. The sequence continues at coordinate 146,612 of NZ_CAXURV020000007.1, read as the reverse complement.
GAAAAATTATTATGCATCAACAATTTTACCTAGTAATGAAAATTACTTTAGAGATGTAATGGAATGTATCATTGATGTAATACTTTTAAATGGAATATTTCCTTACGATGTTACATTTTCTTCGTTACTTACTAACACCGATATTGCAAGAGTTGAGAGTAATACGATTCCTACGGAATACGCATCGTTTTTGGTAAAAGAAAATAGAGCAGACAAGTTCTTTTATGAATCCACAAAAAATGGTAGGAGAGTTCCTCATAATCATTATTCATCGGAACCTGCTAGGAAGAGCCGTTGGGCAAATGAAGAGGATACGATTGTATATTCAATTTCTTATAATGATCTTACAAGAGATAATTTGTACCTTCCACTCAATGGATTTAGAAGTCATAATTACTCAATCAACACTGCAAAAATACATCCTATAAGTAATTCAGCAAATATATACCCAGCAGTTTATCGACTAATAGATTCGTATCTAAGATTATACGAGGTAAATATTTCTTTGATTATGGGAGCTGATAAAAGTTATATAGATTTGAGAAATCTGATTTCTCTTGAGCGAAAATATTTACGATTCATACATGTTAAAGTAACAGAATTTAATGGTGATAATGAAAAGTTTAAGTATTTCAGAGAAAAAGTAATAAAGTTTCAAACCCTTTGGAACTCAAACTATAGCGAAATTCATATTGATGAAGTGAAATTTAATGAGTTACTAAATGAAGAAACCGCGTTTAGTGTAGACGCTTATGAAGATATGTATAATTATGTTGCTACTAATAAAAAAACAATAATACTCAAAGGAGTGCTAAAAATGACAGATTTAAAAGAATACCAGAAGATAATGGAAAATATAGGTGTTCGTCAGATGATTTTTCAAGGACCCCCTGGCACATCAAAAACATTTGAGAGCAAGAAATTCGTATTAAAACAATTGAACGCTACTGCACATGCTCTTACTAAAGCATTTATTTCGCAAGAGGATATTTCTGCGGACTTATTGCAATATAAACTAACCGAAGCGGATTATACTAATCCGACAGCATCCAGGAAACTCCAAACAGGAGGTTGGGATTTGGTGCAATTTCATCCATCTTATGGATATGAAGATTTTATCAGAGGCATTGAAGTGAAGGCGGTTGGTGGTGCTCCTTCTTACGAAAGCGTTAATAGAATCCTTGGTAAGATAGCAGAATTTGCGCAGATGGCAGCAAATAGTAGTAGTGGTGCAGCACCTAAGTTCTATTTGATTATTGACGAAATTAACCGTGCAAACTTAGCGACTGTTTTTGGTGAGCTGATTTATGGATTGGAATATAGAAATAGTAGTGTATCAACTCCATATGAAGTTGCGGATAAGGCCAGTGGAACAACGACCAAGGATATTGTGCTAGGCAAGAACTTATTTATTATTGGCACAATGAATACGGCAGACAAATCCATTGACTCAATAGATTATGCCATTAGAAGAAGGTTTATATTTATTGACAGTCCGGCTGATCGTGATGTTGTAATTAAATGTTACCAAAATGCCGCAGGAAAGACTGATGAAGAATCTATTGAACTGCTTTTGTTCGATGCAATACAAGAAGTGTTTGAAGATGAAAGGTTTTTTAATAATGAATATCGAAAAAGTGATGTGAAATTGGGACATACCTACTTTTTACGTGATAGATCCACAGGTTATGAAGAAGTTATTATCGAACATTTCATATTTCAAGTGATTCCGATTTTGAGAGAATATGTGAAGGATGGAATTCTGGATTCGATTGAGGATTTGATTTCCGCTGAATATTCAGTTGCGGATATTAAGGCTGCACCAGATAGAGGAAATCAAATTAAACTTCTCGGAGAAAATATTATGCTATTTGTAAAAGAATTTGGTAATGCAAATAAGGACGGAAATACTATAAACAATGAGTACGTAGGAGGATTTTTAGAGAACCTTCGTAAAGAGTTTAAGTATTAAGAGATGGGGAAAAATAGATGGCAAGAGAAATTATACCTCATAAATTCAATGATTGGTCTCAATTGGACAAAAATGAAGAATTTTTGTTCAATATAAATTTGTTAAAGCCAGATATTAACTTTGGTATACATAAGTATAAAGATAGGCTTTGGACAAGTGGTTTTGTGGGTGTGGGAAGAGTCTACGATCATAATCAGATTCCAATTCAGTCTAACGGTAAAGAACATATTGTGGTTATTTCATCTCAATATGGAATGGATCCATGGAAAATGCTTGAGAAGGTAATGGCTGATGAGGAATACGAAAATTATATAGAGGAACTAGAAAAGGATGGAAAATTCCTGTTTCGAGTTTTTTATGATCAGCCTTTAATACAATTGGCTCAAGATGAAAAAAATGATGGTGACCTCCTATATGCATTAAGTTTTGTTAATTCCTGTTATTTCCTATGTAAAAAGGGATTGAAAAAAACAATGTACCATCAGGAAGAAAACTATAATTCGAAAGTAAGAGGAAAAATTGACGTCAAAAAGAACATCCGTGAAAATACATGTCGTGGACGTAATGATAGATTCTACTGTAAGTACATGGATTTTACAGAAGATAATATCGAAAATAGGATTCTTAAAGTGACTCTCATGAAATGTAAATCAATTGTTGAGAAACGCTTTAAGGAAAATACTGAAATCACAAAAAGAGTTCATTATTGCGTGAATGTTTTTCGCCGTGTTAAATCAGTTACGATTAAAACAAGTGATTTTAATAATGTGTCGGTATCTGGATTATACATGTACTATAAACCTTTATTACAACAAGCTAGAAGTATTTTTAGTCAGAAGTATCATTCATATTCAGTAGATGGCGGAAAGACTATAACTAAGAGTGTATATACAATTCCATATATGATAAACATGGAAACGTTGTTTGAATTCTATGCAAGAACAATGATAAAGAAAAGCCTTGAAAATGATAAATACGAGCTCGATGATTATTCAAAAAAAATATTCTTAGATCGTGGTGCTACTTGTATAGAAGATACAGAAAAAGGTATTCATTTAATGCCATATTGCATACCTGATATTGTAATAAGGGACAAGGGAACTAAAGAAGCTTTGGTTGTTATTGATGCAAAATATAAGTCTCATGACAGAACAGCGCGAACTGATAGTTTACAGTTACTATCGTATGTTTTGTTGACAGGGGTAAATAGATGTGGATTTGTATTTCCAGGAGCAGAAACAAAAATAAAACTAATGAAAACAAGCGGAACGGATTATTTGTCGCTGCAAACTCCGTTTGTTGATGAATTAAAGTATTATGAATTAATATTAGGTAATATACCAAATGAGAAAGTGCTAGAAAAACTCTTTCTTTAATTACATACTTTAGACATTAAGCAACAAGATTATTTTAGGAGTAAAAATCGACATCCGGAACCGATGTCCGATGCTTTAGTACCTATCATATATATAGAACAACTTGATGCGATGGCTACCGATTTATTTTTTTGAAATAATCCTGTGGCTTTGTTACAGCTTGTGCCTGTTGAGCCACAGGAACTTGTAAAAGAGGGGGTTACCATTGAAATGAACAAGATAACTAAGGATTGCTCCATCTATTGTCAGTTATTCTTTCATGATTGCGAATCGGAATTCTATGATAAGGTTACTGATGCTAAAAGTCTTTGAATTTGAAAGACTCTATAACAGTGAAGCGAGCCGTATAAGATGTCAGGCAGTTGGAGGCATTAAGGCTAAAAGCAGAGACGCAACTGACTGGATGGAATGGCAAGTAAATACCTATTCCGATCAAGCTGTAAAGGTATTTTAAATTTCTTTTTTGTTAATAGGTGTTATCCCATTTTAGATCCTATTCCTCTGCAAAATATTTTTTGTCAAGCGTGCAAGAAAGTAAGACACCTTAGGTGGAACTGCATTTCCAATCTGTCTACTAATAGATCTTTTAGCACCATAAAACACAAAATCATCTGGAAAACTCTGAATCCTCGCTGCCTCTCTTGGCGTCAAAGTTCTGTTTTCTATAGGATGAATAAACCTCCCACCCGCTGGTGTATCAAATCTCGTTGTAATAGTAGATGCTTGTTCATCCCAATATAGTCTTCCATAAGCTCCACTATGAACAGATTTTATTTCCTCATCCAAAACTGTAAAATTCTCACCATTGTTTACTCGTTTCATCCTTTCAACAGCAATATCGGAATGTTTTGATTGTGTGTGATTTTCTATTGTTTTCAAATCACAAGCAAGATATTTTTCATACTCAGTTTGAGGCACAGGATTGGTTATCTGTCCATCGCTTGTTACCGCTGGTAAATTACCAATCGCATCAAAAACTGAAACGACATCAAAGAATGATGGTGTTTCTTCCCTCATTTCATCTTTCGTGTCATTCCATAATTTATCAAAATCAACATTTTCTATTGTAGTACCAATAATAATAAGTCTTTCTCTCATCTGAGGAATTCCAAACTCTATGGTTTTTACTACACGATAATATAAGTGATAGGGTTTCCCATCTAGCATATCTGCATTTGAAAAAATATTCTTGATTTCTTCAAATATCTTGCCTCCTTGCATTGTCTGCATACCCTTTACATTTTCCATCACAAAAACCTTTGGTTTTACTTCTTTCACAACATTAAAATAATGCTTGAATAAATTGTTTCTAGGATCATCGATAAAACCCTGTCGTATTCTAGCTCCTGCCATTGAAAAACCTTGACATGGTGGCCCCCCGATAATAACGTCTGCATCTCCCAATTTAAAAACTCCTGAATTATCTATGTTTTTTATATCATCAACAATCACTTCTACTTCTGGATGATTTTTCTTATAGGTATTTGCTGTAGACGGGTCAAACTCTACAGCCTTTTCAATCGTATAGCCTTCTTTTATAAATCCAAGTGATAATCCTCCACATCCGGCGAATAAATCAACTACCTTCATTTGCTTCAGCACCTTTGCTAGTTCTGTATCGATATGCAAAATTCTTAATATATGCACTTTCTTCGGCAGTCAATCCATACAAGTCATTAATGTAATCATCAATTGCATGAATCTCTTTTACACAAGCTCTATGTTTATACTCATACTCTGTCTGCTTTGTACTAACATAAACCTTTGTATCTTCCAATCTCGTCCTCAAAGATCGTGCAAGTCTTGTCGACACTGAATAATCTTTAATCTCAGGAGCCATAAATCCATTCAATTCTTTACTCACATGCCAACAATCTGATGTGCTTATCCAATACCACCAAAATAAAGATGAATTAATAAGACAATAACAATAATCAGCTTCGCCGGATGTTTCAAAACTAAATATCTTGTATTCCGGATCAATAATAGGGTTTCTGAATGCCTTCATCCAAAAAGTTTCTCTTCTGTTAACATAAACGCTTTCTGTTCCAATTCTAGATATCGCATAAACAGACTTCCTATTGTCTGAATTGATTACTTTCTTATAAATATTACAATCATTATTTGTTCCTAATTTAGGAATAAAACCATCTGTAGAATAATTGTTTTTTATAACCTGCGTTTGCCCAAATAATCTATTGCGCTCTTCTTTATACCAATATTGATAATTTCCTGTATAAACGCTCTTGCTCGTTTTTTTACTTTTACCAATCAATATGCACAGTTTTTGATGAACTGAAGTAAATAAGCAATCCGGCCTATCAGCATAACTCAATATGTACTGTTCAGTAGCCACATTAAATAAATCATCTCGTATTTTCTGCATTCTTGGAGTAGCAATATACGATAAAGGAATAATAAAACCCATGCTGCCATTTGACGCCAAATGCATCGCCGCATTTTTCAAAACATTGGCATAAATATTTCCGTATTTAACCTCTGGATTCAATCCACTCTTAGAGTCTTCGACATAAGGCGGATTACCAACTATTATATGGTACTTAACATTAACGTCTGGTTTTTGTGTCACAAAATCATAGGACTTGAACCCTTGATTCATTACTTCAGCTAAACCTTTACATATTTTTATTCCATATCTATTCAAAGCACAAAGAAACAAACGGATCTCTGTGATGATTACTGATTCGATATTTATGTCATTGCCTAGTATTGTCGATACCGTTTTAGTCAAAACACCTTTAGTCACGTTGTTTGAGTGCGCATCTAGTAAATCTAATTTTAACTCTAAAGCTGCAAGTAAATATTCTCCAGCGCCACAGGTTGGGTCAAAAACTGTCTTTTTGGTACAAAAAGATTGATAAGGAATTTCAGTTAATGTCTTATCATGGATATTCTCAGGTTTTAATTTTCCATATGTTGATTTAATACTGTTCGTCAGAATAAATTGTACGACGTCATTCGGCGTATAATAAACACCTTTATTTTTTCTAATTGACTCCTTCTCATTTAGTTTTGAGAGGGTATCTTGAATTGTATCATATGAGCAAGATGTGTAGTTTTCTTGAGTATCAAACAAAAATTCATTCACTCTTGCAATCTTTTTTAGTTCTTCACAAATTTCTATCAATTCTTCTTGCTCATATGTAGCTTGCAAATAAGAATATGTAAGATTCAATGCATCATTAATTACCATGCTATGCCGCCTTTTTATCTTAAATTATGCATTTTCATATAGTACTCTTTCCACTTTTAACCCACGAGTCTAATTCGCCTCGCTTGAATTTCCATAATTTTCCTATTTTATGTGCTGGGATTTCAGTCTTATTAATCCAGGTTCGAACTGTTTCCTTTTTCACACCAAGATAATTCGCGGCTTCTTCTAGCCCTATCCAATTATCAATAATATTTTCGTTCATGTTTCACCTCTGACACAAATTTGCAAACTTCGACACAATAAAGTATAGCAAATCATAGTCTGGCTTTCAATGTGTTTCCCTCTGTTTGGTGATATTTAATCGGTTTTTCATTCATTGGTTTATATTATACATTTTGGGTCTCCCGAAAATTGTACGCATTAATGACCCTTTCTCATGAGAATCAGTTACTTAACCTTTATAATTCCGTTAGTGAAGGGGCATTCATTGTAGGTGTTTCTGATAATTTTAGCAACAATCCTTTCGCCACAACCTACCTTTTATCTATTCTATCAATACAACCCTATTCGCATTCCAACGGTGAATTTGTTTCCAACTACTAGAACTCATCCCATTAAAACTATGCTACAAGCTGGTACCCTTAGAGTACATACCCCCCAGTAGTTTTCTTACCTAAGAACTCAAAGCTAATTCTCTCACATCTGCTAATTAGCAATGAGTGTTTTTATTATGTATTAGTCCTAATTGTTCGTGTCTGTTAACGTATCTTTGTTTTACAGAAACGGTAATGTCACTTGAGAATACAATGTGAAATCGTGCTTGAAGGATGCATTCACTCCCCACCGGAGCCGAAAAATAGATCTATTGCTAGTGGTTTTGCTTAAATCACTCTTGTACGATGATGTCTTGTTGTTATATTCATAACTAGATTTCTACTCACGGATAAAATGCTCATGGATACTATCTTACTAGTCTCCGGAAAATACCGGATTTTTTTAATATCGTTGCACCTTCAAAAATAAGAACGCTTGTTCTTTTTTATTATAACAAAATAATAATAACATTAGAATAATTTGTTTATTTGTTATTGAATTATTTAGTTAACTAAATTTGAAGCAGTTATTTGGTGACGTAAGTAACCGTATAAACATTGAAGAAAATTATTGAACCAGAATTAGATATCGCTTAGACATATTCATCCCAAGTTAATATTTAACTCAGTGCTTATACAAGGATAGAGGAAAGAGTAAAACAGAGAAATGGGATTGATGACTAATAATGGGGGGATAGGTGTGATCAGTATTGTAGATTCAGATTTGATTTTGATATTGGTGCATTGAGTAAAAGGCCTCAGCCGGAGATTGCTTTAGAGCAACATAGAGTATGTAGCCTTGTACCAGTCGTGTTCCACACTCTGCCATAACAGCAATTTCCCCAAGTCGAGGTACTTCTGATGAGCTTTACGTTGTATTTAATGTGGATAAGTGGCTCCATAGAGAGAAGAGATATCTATTATTCTCTCGGGGCATGGGAGTTATCGAAATCTTTATACGACGGACTACATGCTTAACAGGGCTAAGGTGGTTTCTGAGCTTCGGTTAGAAACGGAAGAGGAACTTCGAGATTAGCGAGAGAAACGGCGTGTGGGTAAGGTTCGCGTGACGGGATCGGGATTATGTGGATTTGGTGATTTCGGAAAGTAAGAAAGTAAGAAAGTAAGAAAGCGTCAAAAAGGTGGTGCAAAGAAGCCTCGCATGCCATTTATGAATGGGAATACGATTTAAAGAAGTAAAAGATACTTATTATCATAGGGATTTTCATTAGCCAACAACAGAATAAAGCAGTAAAGTAAGAAATAGAACTTTTGTCAAACTCTGTATATTCATTATCGGGTATTTAGTACTATAATAGTGCTAGTAGGTATTACGTACTAGGAGAGACAGAATATGGCTTACATGGTGCCAGAGACGATCCCAAGAAGTTCAACTGCGGGAGAACGTATCTTATTCGAGAGTTTAAGAGATCATTTGCCGAGTGACTATATTGTTTATTATGAACCTGAGATTAGGGGAAGAAGACCCGATTTTGTAATCATAGGTCCTGATCTGGGCCTTGTCATCCTTGAGGTTAAGGATTATACCAAAGGTACATTGTACCAAATTAACCATGATGAGTGGACTCTGCGGAACACTTCAGGTGAGTTGGTAACAACTAAAAGCCCACTCAAACAAGCTAGAGATAATGCACGCTTAATCACTGATCATCTGAAAAAAGATAAGAATCTCGTACAAGATTCGAGTTCTTATTTAAAATTCCCTTATGGTTTTGGTACAGTCTTTACTCGACTGAAGCAAGAGGATTTTATTAAACATAATCTATACCAAGTTATTGAGCCTCAATATGTCCTGTGCAAGGATGAAATCGATCCTGACGAGGATGGTTTTTCTCAGGAAATTTTAATGGAAAAAATCCATGGTATGTTCACGGTTTGGAGCCGGAAGAAGAATATTTTAACAAGTGAAGATATACAAGCCATTCGCTTCCACCTGTTTCCTGAAGTACGGATCAGTGCTGACTTTAAGCCTCCTATTAAACATCAGGATCAGCTGTTTCTCTCCCTACATAACATCAAAACGATGGATCTTCATCAAGAGAATATGGCGAAGCAAATCGGAGATAAACATCGGCTTATACGAGGGGTTGCCGGAAGCGGCAAGACGCTTGTTCTTGCCAGTCGAGCTAAGATGTTAGCTAATGCTCATCCAGATTGGAAGATTCTTGTGCTATGTTACGGAATTCCGTTATCTCGAAGCTTGAAACAAATGATCCAGCGAAGGATGGATGAGCCTGAAGATTTGTTTGATCTTATCAACCTAGGATCGTCGGATAGTCAAAGAGAATCAAAAGTAGAGGTATATAACTTTCATGAGTGGCTGAGAAACAGTTTACATATGAAAGATAGTGAAATACCGACACTACTAGATAAAGCGAAGAATAATGAAGCAATCCTCCCAATATACGATGCAATAATGATTGATGAAGGCCAGGATTTTGAGCCTGATTGGTTGAAACTGTTAAGCTGTTGTTTAAACCCTGATACGCAATCGTTGCTGTTGGTTGAAGATCGTGCGCAATCCATATTTAGAAAAAAGACAAATTTGGCTCAAGATATTGGTCTTGATTTTCGGGGGCGCTCTAAAATTCTTGCCATTAATTATCGGAACACCGCGCAAATTGTTCAGTTTGCTTGGGAGTTTTATCAAGAACATTCTCTTTTAAAGAATAAAATTCAAGTAGGTTCCGTAGAAGGTGTAGAGATCATCCCTCCGCAATCAACGAAGAGAAAAGGGCCGGAGCCTATGATTAAAGGTTTTCGCAATATTCAGGAGGAAATGAATTTTGTATCCAAGTCCATTACATTTCTACACCAACAGAAAAATATACCTATTCAGGATATAGCCATTTTATATCGGGTTAAAAACAGTCATCATACCTCATACATTGATGAAATAAAAGACAGTTTGGAACAGCATGAATTGCCTTATACATGGATCACAGAAAATACGGAGTCCAAACGAAATTTTGTGCGAGACGAAAATAAGATTAAGATATCTACCATCGACAGTGCAAAAGGTCTTGATTTCCAAGCGGTGTTTATTATAAACATTGAGAACATGCCTTTTCCACTTGAAGAAGTTGAAGAGAGAGAGGTCTCTCTTTTCTATATCGGCATGACTCGGGCATTGGAATGGTTGTTCCTTACTTATAGTGGGGAATCAAAATTCACCAAATACTTAGACGAAGTTATTCAGAAGAGAAACCCCCAGCAGTCGTCATCCCATAAACAATCTGTTTAAGACTTTTATCGCGAATCAGCTTCCCGGACTCCATAAGTAATTTCATATTGTTTTGTTTAGCAGTGTCAGACGCTCTAGGATTGCTCCTGAGCGTCTTTTAATTGGGATTATAGTTAAGTCTGTCATCTAACAGGAATAGATACCACAATAAAAATATCATGGTATAATTTTACTATAAAGTTAGGAGATAACCTTCTAATCAAACTTAAATCATAATGCTAGGAGATAGGTTATGTCATTATTAAATAAGCTATTTGGTCAAAAACGTACAATTCAAAGTCCAACATTCGTAAAAGATTTCACAAAAGAGAATCATCAACTAATAGCTTTGAACGAACTTTTTAATAAGGTTGTCGAAGGCGAAGAAAAGGACAATATTGATAAGGATATAAAGCTCCTTAAATACGGAATAGATGGTGAGAATAATGTCTATTTTGAATTGAAAAATTCATTCTTACCTGTACTTTGCCTTCATGATGTTAGGTTAGAATATGAAGACTACGTTGCTCAAATTGATTTTGTCGTGATTTCAAACAAATTTACATGCATCCTAGAGACCAAGAAGTTAAGTGGTAACATATCGATTGACTCGGACGGTAACTTCGTAAGAACCTTGAAGAACAAATTTGGAAAGGATTACAAAGAGGGAATCTACAGTCCAATTACTCAAAATAAGAGACATGTTGATATACTTAAACACGTGCTTTCAAAAGAGCTGAAAATCAACAATATGCCTATCTTGTCACTTGTGGTTATGGCCAATCCAAAAACGATCATTAAGAAGTATAAATGTCCTGCGGAGATCGAAAAGACGCTAATTAAGTATGACCAAATTAAGGTGACATTAGAGAAGTACCAAAATGATAAGGCGAATCAATATGATCTGGCAGAGAAAGATATGTATGATATTGCTAGCTTGCTAATCAAGCTCAATACTCCAATAGACATGGATTTCGAAGCAAAATATCAACTCTCAAATGATAAAGAACAAAGGAAAAACGAAGAAACGCTTCGTGAAGAATTGACGGCATACAGGCTGCAAACATCAAGAGCGGAGCAAAGCAAGGCGTATTATATTTTTAATAACGCCGAGATGGATGATATGATTGCGAAATATCCAAGAACTGAAAATGAATTGTTGGAGGTAAAGGGTTTTGGGAAGGTAAAGGTTGAGAAGTATGGTAGTGCAATTTTGAACATTTTCAATGGGTAAAAACTTTTAGTTTGATTCTAAATGCTGGATTAGATACTTTCTAACTGTGATAAAATGGTAATGAAAATAGGGAAGGGAGGGGCAAAATGAGCTTTGATAAAATAGATCTTTTAAAAAATGAATTAGATAAATTACGCCCTTTACCAGCGGCTGCTGTAAGAAATTTGGAGCAAGTTTATCGGGTAGAATGGACGTACAACTCTAATGCGATTGAAGGTAACACATTAACACTTTTAGAAACTAAATTGGTTTTAGAAGAAGGTTTAACAATTGGTGGTAAAAAGCTGCGTGAGCATTTTGAAGTTGTTAACCATTCAGAAGCGATTTATTACGTGCAAGATGTAGTAAATAGAAACATGGAATTGACTGAGTATGTCATAAAATCAATTCATCATCTAGTACTTAAAAACATTGACGATGAGAATGCAGGGCGATATCGGATGATCAACGTTTTGATATCAGGCTCTGGGCATACCCCTCCAAACTTCTCAGTGCTCTCCGAAAAAATGGAACAGTTGATACAATGGTATAATGAACACAAAGATAAATTGCACCCAGTTGAGCTAGCCGCGGAATTTCATTTCCGTTTTGTTTACATACATCCTTTTTCTGATGGTAATGGGCGTACTGCACGGCTATTAATGAATTTAATCTTAATGCAATTTGGATTTCCACCGGCTATTGTAAAAGCAGCAAACGATGCTCGTTTGAAATATTATGAGACCTTGGAATTGGCTAGTATGAGAAATGAATTAAAACCATTTGTTCAATTAATTTCCGAATGTGTTGAGGATAGTTTGCAAAAGTACATAGGTTCTGTAATGTGATTTTAGTCATTAAACCTAAATAAACAAGATTAACAACCAAAGCAGAAATGATGCAAAGTTCAAAGAACACCTGATACCCATATCAGGTGCTCTTTGCTTTTTATCCAGGCATTCTCATTAAGCATCAATAATATTAACTACTCATTCCCCATACTCCCCTAATATCCGCCAAATTCCCTCTTACATTTCCCCTAAACTTTCCCATTTACACAAAATTATCCCCTTTTAACAATCCTCTCACAATCTTTTAACTCTTTGATAACAAAGTTCCAACAACGAACACAATCATGTTCAAATGCTCATAATGTTTAACACTTTGAAAACAGACATTTGCACTTTCCTGTCGTACCATGGCAATAGACAGATGAACTCAGCAAATAATCGAAGGTGAATAGGATGCGAAAGTGGCTCAAATTGTTGGTGAGATTAGGACTTGTCCTTGTGATTGTAGCCGGTGCGCTTTATTATTGGCTGCGTCCGCTTTTGGTCAGAATCGAAAGCACGACGCTGGCTAGCGGCATACATGTGAAGTTTAAGACCGTAGGAACGAATGTAGAAGAATACACGAATGAAGCCTGGCAGCCCTATTTTGCTAAGGGAATTAATATGGGGGCGACGATCCCAGGACATTTTCCTGGGGAGCTGGTCATTTCGGAGGACGAATATGAGAGATGGTTTGGCATGATTCAGGACATGGGGGCGAATGTGATTCGGGTGTATACGATTATGATGCCCGAGTTTTACGAGGCGCTATCCAAATACAATATGAAACATCAGAAAAATCCGCTTTTCTTTCTTCAGGGCGTATGGAGCCCAGAGGAACAGCTGATTGAAGGGCAGGATGCCTTCGATCCCAAGATCAAGATGAAGTTTGAACAAGAGATTAAAGATGCGGTTGCGGCGGTCTATGGAAAGACGACACTCACGCCCGAGCCGCATTCGGGAAAAGCCGGAGGTGCTTATACCTATAATGCAGGTCCTTATCTCATGGGCTGGATTATCGGGACGGAATGGGATCCGAAGATGGTGAAGGGGACCAATGATTTGCATGCGGACACCCCAGACTATGCGGGGAAATATTTCCGGAATAAACCGGGGGCGAACGCTTTTGAAAAGTGGTTGGCCTTAATGGTCGACACAGCGGCGCAAACGGAAATTCAGTATGGCTGGCAGCATCCGATGGCTTTCGCCAATTGGGTGACGACGGATCCGCTAACGCATCCGGGCGAGCCGCTCATCGAAGAGGATCTGGTTAGCGTAGATCCAACGCATATTGAGGCAGTGAATTGGGAAGCGGGCTATTTTGCCTCGTATCATGTGTACCCGTATTATCCGGATTTCTTTGCCTTTGATAAGTCGTTTCAGGAAAAGACCAATAGCAAAGGGGAAGTCGATAGTTACTACACCTACCTGAGTAAATTAAAAGAAGCGCATCCTAATCTGCCGGTCATGGTGACGGAGTATGGCGTGCCGGCTTCCTTGGGCGTAGCCCACTTGGGTACGTTAGGCCGCAATCAAGGTGGTCATAGCGAGAAGCAGCAGGGCGATATTGATGCGGAATTACTGGGGCAGATTCACGAGTCTGGCTATGCAGGGGCGATTTTGTTCACGTGGCAGGACGAATGGTTTAAGAAAACTTGGAATACGCAACGCTACGATGAAGCGGATCGCCGTGCGTATTGGTATAACACGCTGACGAATGAGTCTTTCTTCGGGGTGCTCGGGATGTTCCCAGGCAAAGACGAAGCGATTCATATCGATGGGGATGCCTCGGATTGGAACAAGCTAAAGGATAAGACGAAGCTCGATGTGCCCACTCCTGGCTTTGAGGAGATTTGGGCCACGCATGACGAAGGCTACCTGTACTTACAGGCCAAGCTATCTGAGCCATTCGACCCGTCCAAGGAAAGCATCTATTTCGGGGCGGATACGCTGCCCGGTGGCAATCGCCATGGACCAGAGCTTCACGGCATGACACTTGATGAAGGATTGGAAACATTAATCGAGCTGTCGGATGACAAGAAAAGCCGCATGACGATCGCTTCCAATTACGATATCCACGCTAGATTGTATGAGCGTTCCGGGCTGCCGGACATCGATCCGAAGGAAAAGCAGGATGACTCGGGGATTTTCAAGCCTTGGAAGCTGGCGGTCAATTATCTGCTGGAACATCCCGACTCCCGGGTGGATCACCCCTTCGGGGATGTAGAGGTTGGGCTTTTAGAGAGAGGCTACAGTGATCCGTCGCGTGCCGAATACAATTCGAAGGCGATGTGGCAAGTGCAAGGGCAGGTGCTCGAAATGCGTATACCGTGGATGCTGCTGGGATTCAACGATCCAAGCTCTCTGAGCGTTATCAACTACAAACAGCCGAGTAACAATAAATTTGAAATGACGCACGTGAAAGGTGTTCGCTTTGTTCCATGGATTGTGAAGAATGATGGGGTCGTTGGTCGGGATAATTCGGCTGCGGCGCAACCTGTTCCGGTGTCCACGATGCCGCTATACACATGGCAGGGCTGGGAAGATAAGGTGAATTACGTGGAACGACCGAAACAAAGTTACTACATCTTGAAAGAGGCGTTGCATAAGATCAACGGACCCGTTACCAGTACCGTTCCATCGAGCAGTTAAAGAAGAGGAGAGTGCAGGTGTGTACACCAATCTTAATGCAGCCATACAAGCGTTATATATTATTTTGGCTTTTAATCTAGTTTGTGTAGTCATCATTTATGCCATCAAGTTGCGAAGTATAAGAAGGAGAAAGCTGAACGACCGCTTCCAAACGAAGTTTAAGGATTACCTAACTTATGTGCAAGCGAATCTGGATGGGGTAGAGCCGTTAAGAGTCCCTCCCTGGACGATGAATCCGGTGGAAAGGGAGGCAATGCAAGAGAAGCTGAATGATATGATGGAAATCTTCTCAGGCGAACAGCGTCACAAGCTGGCTCAGCTTTGCGTAGATATGGGGCTCGTGCAGCACCATATGGAACGCTTTAACAGCCGAACATATCGGGTGAAGCTGGATGCCGCGTATCATTTGGGATGCATGCGGGTGAAGGAGGCGGTACCGGCTTTACTGGATATGTTAAAGGAGCATCCTCTGGATTCGTCGCTGTTTGTGGTAGCCCGAGCTGTCGCCAAGTGTGCCCGCAGCCAGCAGGAGCTCGGAGCCATGGTTCAGACGCTGCTTCAGCACAACAAGAAATGCTACGAACTGATTGTGGATATGATCGCCGATTCGGACGTGGATGCCGGTTCCTTGTACACGGGCTATGTAAGTCGTCAGGATCCAGCTTACGTTCGAATTGGACTGATTGGACTCAATGTCTATACCGATCCGGCAGCAGCTTCTGCGGTTTATCGTCTTATGGATTCCAAGCACGAAGACATTCAAATCAAAGCGGTGGAGTTGTACCTGAAAAGCTCCCGTTTGCTGCCTAAAAACGTTGTTAGCAAGCTGCTGAGTCATCCCAATCTGGGCATTCGTCGATTGACGATAGAGGCTTTGGCCAACATCAAGAATACGGCTTACGTCGAGCTGATGAAATCCAGTCTGAGCGATGCCGATCAGCGAATCGTGTACTCGTCGGCCAAAGGGTTGCTCCATTTGGGAGAAGCAGGTATGGTGGCGCTTTGTGAAAGTGCAGCAGCGGTTCAAGGAATGGAACGCGGGCAGTTCATGCAGCAGCTAATTGATGATGAGCTCAAGCATCTGTCGATGCAGCTGCATAATTGGGATAAGCTCATGCAATATAACACACTGATGTACACCTATGACAAAGTATTTCACAGGTCTAAACGTATCTATCGTGTCGTATAGGAGGGTAGTGTAAACATGTGGGTTTTCGGATATCAAGTGGTGTTAGATTCATTTCTGAGCGGACTAAGGGAGTTTTTGCTCTATTACAGTTATGTCGCGCTCTTTTACGTTGTTCTCGTCACGCTGCTCTATTATTTCATCTTCGGATTTTCGATTCGGCATATTTTCTCCATCAAGCGGGGAATCCAGTACAATCGGATCAATAAGCTATCCAGTTCCAGTCAGCTCCCGCCGGTTTCCCTGTTGGTGCCGGCCTATAACGAGGAGTTAACCATTATTGAGAACGTAAGGTCACTGCTGGCGCTCAATTATGCGGAATATGAGGTGATCGTCGTCAACGACGGCTCACAGGATGGGACCTTGAAGTGCATGATTGAAGAATTCAAGCTAGAGCTCCTTCATCCGGTACTGTCCAGCTCCATTAAGACCGGAAAAATCAGAGGGGTGTACCATAATTCCGAGTATCCCAATCTATATTTGGTAGATAAAGTGAATGGTGGGAAGGCAGATTCGTTAAACGCAGGTATTAACCTTTCCCATTATGCGTTGATCTCAACAATTGATGCGGATTCTTTGCTTGAAAAGGATGCCTTAACGCGGATTGCCCGGGTCTACATGGAGAACCCCGAGGAGACGGTCGCCGTTGGGGGCAATGTTCGAATCGTGAACAGCTGCACGGTGGAAGACGGCATTGTGAAAGATGTTCAATTTCCTCGTAAGCTGCTGCCGGCACTGCAACACGTCGAATATACGAAAGCTTTCCTCGGCGGCAGGATCGGCTGGAGCGCGGTCAATGGTCTCATTATTATCTCGGGTGCCTTTGGTGTGTTTCAAAAGGAAAAGATCATCGCCGTCGGCGGTTACCGTGGAGGCTACCCCGGTGAGGATATGAACATTGTCATTAAGCTTCACCGTTACTGCTTGGACAATAAAATTCCTTACCGGGTAGCGTTTTGCCCAGATGCTGTTTGCTGGACACAAGCCCCTGATTCGTACCGGATTTTGAGCAGCCAGCGCAAGCGCTGGGGGCGGGGAAATCTGAAAAATATGATTGAAGAAGGCACTCACATGGTGCTGCGCCCAAAATACAAAATATTCGGGCTGCTGACACTTCCCTATAACATTGTGTTTGAAACACTGAATCCGTATTTCCGCCTCAGCGGCCTATTGGCTATATTGGGCTACTGGATGCTGAATATGACGGACTGGTACACCGTTGTTATCTTTTCGTTAGTCAATTTATTCTCCTGTTTTGCCTTAAGCCTGGGGGCCTTGTTTATTGAAGAAACAGCCTTCAGCCGATATCCCAAGCTGCGTGACCTGAACAAAATGATCTTGTATTCACTCTTAATGTTTGCGGGTTATCGTCAAATTGGTGTTTGGTGGAGATTAAGCGGACATGTCCAATTCCTGCGAAATAACAACTCGTGGGGAACGATGGTCCGTACTAATTTTAATAAATAGATAAGAGGAGTGGAGAAGATGGCGGTACTAGTTCATGATCCGATTCAAGAAGCCATGTTGCAATTAGCAGAAAAGGTTCAGGTTTCCTATGAAAAGGGTGCTCCATGCGGGATGATCCTTGCACCATGCGCAGCGGTGGGCCAGAAGGTACTGGAACAAATGGAGTCCTATGTGAGCGGCTTTGAGCCAGAGGCATCTCTTCATTGTTTCTACATGGATCCAAGCGGCCTTCTCGGAATCGTTTTGTCGGGGCAAAAACTTATGAATACCCACTATGCATCGCTCGTGCTCAAAGAGTTCCTAGACCAGCAAGATTTGCTCGAAGGTCAGACGGTCGTCGCCAGTTTCCCAGAGAGTGGGGAGCTGACGGAACAAGCGATGTCACAGATGCTCCAGACGACGCTGCTAGGGAAAGGGGAGAGCAAAGATATTCACCTGTTCATGAATCATGGGGTTCAGCAGGGAATTACATCGATTCTCATCGCCGATCCGGACGAGGTGAGCAGAGAATTCGTCAAGCTGCGTCTTGAGATTAACGGTTACAAGGTAGAAGAGGCCAAGGACGGCAGTGAAGCGCTCGAGAAATTCGAGAAAACAATGCCGAACTTGGTGATCACGGAGCTGAACCTGCCGATTCTTGATGGATACCAGTTGATCGACAAAATCAAGAGGGATTATGACGGCGAAGGACAAGTCATCGTTCTTACGGATAAGCAGCTGCCGAAAAGTATGGACCGTGCCTTTGAATTAGGCGCATCCGATTATGTGACGAAGCCCTTCTCCATTTCGGAGCTGGAGTGGAGAATCAAAAAACTAAGTTCCCGTCTGAGCTAATAAAACGAGAAAACTTGAGAGGGTGGAATCATAATGAACGCATATAACCAATTAAAATATAAATTCCAGACAAAAACGGCTGAAATCGGGGTCATCGGTCTCGGCTATGTAGGGCTGCCTTTATGCATGGAGATGGCGAAGGGCGGGTTTACCGTATACGGCATCGATCTCGATTTCCGGAAGGTAGAGTCACTTCAAAGCGGCCAATCGTATATTCAAGACGTTCCGAATGAAGAAGTGGCGAAAGCGATCGAGTCCGGCCGGTTTATTCCGACTGACGACTACCATACGGTTCAAAGGCTGGATGCGATCTCCATCTGCGTACCGACGCCGCTCAGTGAAAACCAGGATCCGGATACCTCTTATATTCAGAGTGTCGTCCGGGAAATCAAGAAAAATCTCAAGCGCGGAGCTTTGATCATCCTGGAGAGCACCACTTATCCGGGAACGACGGAGGAGCTCATCCAGTTCGAGCTGGAAGCGCAAGGACTCAAGGTGGGCAAGGATTTCTTCCTCTGCTTCTCGCCGGAGCGGGTTGATCCGGGTAATCCTAAGTTCAACACTTTCAATACGCCGAAGGTTATCGGCGGTACGACGGAAGCGTGCATCGACCTCGGTGTAACCTTGTACAGCCATGTCGTGAAGGACGTTGTACCTGTCTCCTCGCCGAAAGTAGCGGAGATGTCCAAGCTGCTGGAAAATACGTTTCGCAGTATTAACATTGCGTTCATTAATGAAATGGCCATGATGTGCGACAAAATGGATATTGACGTCTGGGAGGTCATTAAGGCTGCGTCGACGAAGCCGTTTGGCTTTATGCCGTTCCATCCGGGGCCTGGCATCGGCGGTCACTGCATCCCGCTGGATCCGATGTATTTATCGTGGAAAGCCAAGGAATTCCGCTTTTACAGCAAGTTCATCGAACTCGCACAATCTATTAATGATAATATGCCGGAGTATGTCCGATATAAAGCTTCGCAGATTCTCAATATGTATGCGAAATCCATCCGCAATTCGAAGATTCTTATTCTAGGTATGGCGTATAAGCCGGATGTGGATGATCTCCGTGAATCGCCAGGGCTGGAGTTGTACGAGCTTCTTCGTGAGAGCGGAGCTAAAGTGGACTATTACGATCCACATGCTGTCTCCTTCCTCGATAAAGATGGTGAGACGGTACATTCTGTGAAGTACGATCTGTCCGCTTTTGCCGAATATGACGGCATGGTGCTCATCACGAATCACCGCTGTTTCAATAACCGTGAACTTGCGGAGCTTGGCGTGCCGATCATCGATACGCGCAATGCTTTTGTCGATATTCAAGGGGACAATATTTATCGATTAGGTACGGGTATTCGCAAGCGAGAAGTGAAGATTGCCGTAGGCGTTTAAACTCAGCATAGAAGAGAGAGGAGAAAACAACGATGTGTGGCATTGTAGGATATATTGGAAAGCGAGACGTACAGCCGATTCTGCTGAACGGATTAAGCAAGCTGGAGTACAGAGGGTATGATTCCGCTGGGATCGCGGTACTAGAGCAGGATCAAGTCAAGATTAGCAAAGCGGAAGGACGTCTGGCGAACTTATCGGGTCAGCTGGAAAAGCAGCCGTTGAAGGGATCGATGGGCATCGGGCATACGCGATGGGCTACACACGGCAGACCGTCGGATGTCAACTCCCATCCCCATACGGATATGTCGGGTAAATTCACTGTCGTGCATAATGGTATCGTGGAAAACTATATGGAGCTGAAAATAGAGCTGGAGCAAAAAGGCATCACTTTCACTTCCGAGACCGACACCGAGGTGATTGCTCACTTGCTTGCCGAGCATTACGAAGGCGACCTCTTCACCGCCATGCTTGCGGTCATTCAGAGACTGCAGGGGTCTTATTCCCTTGGTGTCATGACAGAGTATGAGCCGGATAAGCTTGTCGCGGTCAGACAATCGAGTCCGCTTGTGATTGGTGTGGGTCAGGGAGAATACTTCATGGCTTCGGACATCTCTGCGCTTATTGAGCATACCCGTGAGGTCTATATCTTGGAGGATGGCGATTTGGCCATCCTTACACAGGAGGGTGTCTCCATCACGAAGGTTGAGACAGGAGAGCCTGCGACGTGTAAGCTGCTGCATATTGATTGGAGCGCAGATCAGGTCGAGAAGGGGCCGTTTGAGCACTTCATGCTGAAGGAAATTCACGAACAGCCGTTAACGCTGCGCAATACGATGCTGGGGCGCATTAACGACCAGAACGACGTGATTTTTCCAGAATTGGCGCACGCAGCAGGCGCGTTCCAACATGTGGATAAAATCTTTATCGTAGCTTGCGGCACCGCCTACCATGCCGGACTAGTCGGCAGCACGGTCCTTGAGAAGCTAACGCGAATCCCGGTGCAGTGCGATATCGCATCGGAATTCAGATATCGTGACCCGATTATCACGGAGCGAACGCTCGTCATCGTTGTGAGCCAATCTGGGGAGACAGCGGATACGCTTGCTGCTCTGCAAGAGAGCAGAAGGCAAGGCGCTAAAGTATTGGCGATTACGAATGTGCCAACCAGTTCTGTTGCGCGAGATGCGGATTATGTCATCGCAACGAAAGCCGGTCCAGAAATTGCCGTGGCATCGACCAAAGCGTATACTGCTCAGCTGCTCGCCTTCTATTTGTTCAGCATTTACTTGGCCCAGGAAAGACAGACGCTGACTACCGAGCTTCATACGAAGCTGATCCAAGGCTTGAAGGCCCTTCCCGTTCAGGTGGAGAAGGTGCTGGAAAACGCCAACGAAGTGAAGCTGTATGCGGAATCGATCAAAGATGCGGACAGCCTATTCTTTATCGGAAGAGGCTTGGACTACGCCGTTGCGCTGGAGGGCTCTCTTAAATTAAAGGAAATCTCTTATATCCACTCGGAGGCTTATGCAGCTGGAGAGCTCAAGCACGGCACATTGGCGCTGATAGAGAAGGATACGCCAGTGATTGCCCTGGCTACACATATGGACTTGTACGAGAAAACAGTTAGCAATATTAAAGAAGTTAAGGCTCGTGGCGCACATGTCATGGGGATTACGGTGGAAGGCAATGTGGGGCTGCTGAATAGCGTCGATGAAATCTGCTTTATCCCACCGTCCCACCATCTCCTGGCACCGATATTGGCCGTCGTGCCGCTTCAGTTAATCTCCTATTATGCCTCCCTGGCTCTGGAGAACGATATTGATAAACCGCGCAACTTGGCCAAAAGCGTGACAGTTGAATAACCATCCAGAGGGGAGCTGAACCACGCATGGAAGCATTCGCTATTTTGTTAGCTGCAGGGAAGGGCACACGGATGAAGTCGGAGCTGCCCAAAGTGCTTCATCCCGTTGGAGGCGTACCGATGATCGCCCGTTTGGTGGGCAAGCTGGAAGCGATGCCGATCACGAAGATCTTGGCAGTGATCGGTCATCGGGGAGAGCTGGTGAAGAAGTGCTTGGGAGCGCGGGTTACTTACGTCCAGCAGGAGGATCAGCTTGGAACGGCACATGCCGTTCATCAGACTGAGCCTCTGCTCCGTAACCGCAGTGGCTCGACTTTGGTGCTTACGGGCGATACGCCGCTCATCCGACAATCCACCATTGAAATGCTGTTGGCGGCCCAGCGGGCACACACAAGTGCTGGTGTGGTGTTGACCGCGATCGTTCCCGATCCAACCGGGTATGGAAGAATTATCCGAAATCCTACAAGCGGCGAAGTTGTCGATATCATTGAAGAGAAAGACGCAACGGCTGAGCAGAAACGGATTAACGAAATTAACACAGGGATTTTCTGTTTCGATAATGAAAGCTTGTTTCAAGCGCTCCCTGGCGTTTCCAATCACAATGCGCAGAAGGAGTACTACTTGACCGATATCGTGAAGGTCATGCGACAGACCGGTATTGCCGGTGGCCAGAAGAAATTCGAGGCGATGATCCTCGACGATCCGACAGAAGTGATGGGGATTAACACCCCTGAACAATTGGAGGAGGCGAATCGAGCCTTTTATGAACATATGGGGATTTTTGCCTAACAAGTGATAGGGAGGAGAGCTGATATGGGAGCTATTTTCGGTACAGATGGCGTCAGAGGAGTTGCCAATCGCGAGTTAACGCCAGAGTTGGCTTTTGAATTAGGGCTTATTGTTGGCTACATGCTGACGCGCGGCTGTGAAGGTAAACGGCCGACCGTTGTCATAGGACGGGATACCCGTATCTCCGGGTATATGCTAGAAGCAGCTTTGGCTGCCGGGTTGTTATCCGCCGGGGCGGATGCCGTAAGGCTGGGCGTTCTACCGACGCCAGGTGTGGCCTATGTCACACGGCAATCAGGCATGGATGCAGGGGTGATGATCTCCGCGTCTCATAATCCGGTGGAGGATAACGGGATTAAATTTTTTGGCAGGGACGGCTTCAAAATGCCGGATGCGTGGGAAGCGGAAGTCGAGAGCCGCTTACAGGGTGACGAGCATCGGAATTTCCGCCCTACGGGAGCGGGTATTGGCATCCTGCGTGATGATCCGCAGGGCGCTCAGGACTATGTGAGCTACGTGAAGTCGACGGCTGCGACACCGCTGTCGGGATGCAAAATCGTGCTAGATTGTGCGAACGGGGCGGCTTCCTTCCTGGCTCCACAGCTATTCGCGGAACTGGGAGCGGAGACTATTCTATTGCATCATCAGCCAGACGGTTTAAATATTAATCAGGATTGCGGCTCAACGCACCCAGAGCATTTGCGTAAGGCCGTGCTGGAACAGGGGGCTCATGCGGGACTTGCGTTCGACGGTGATGCGGACCGGCTGATTGCGGTTGATGAACGGGGCGAGATTCTGGATGGGGATCACATCCTCTATATCCTTGCCGCTCGACTGGCCAAGCAGGGACGTCTGAGTCAAAACATGGTCGTTTCTACCATCATGAGCAACCTTGGCTTTCATCAAGCGCTGCAAAGCATCGGTCTCGATTCGTTAAAAAGCAAGGTCGGAGACCGGCATGTTATGGAAGCGATGCAGGGTGGCGGCTACAACTTGGGCGGTGAGTCTTCCGGACATATCATTTTACTGGATCATTCCACGACAGGGGATGGCCTGTTATCGGCCGTTCAACTCCTGCAGGTCATGCTGCAAGAAGGGAAGCCTTTGTCCGAACTGGTGTCCCCTGTTGTCAAATACCCTCAGCTGGTGGTTAATGTGCGTGTGAACCATAAATCCAAGCTAGAAGGCAATCGTCGCATTGATACCGTCATCCGTCAGGTGGAAAGTGAGATGGCCGGCCGTGGCCGTGTATTGGTACGGCCTTCGGGCACGGAATCACTCGTGCGTGTGATGGCGGAGGGACCGGATGAAAGGGAGTTGTCCGGTTATGTGGAAGGCATTGTAGAGGTGGTAAAGGAAGAGCTTGAATATAGCGTGGTTTAATCCGTTCGTCCCTATGAGAAAGACGATTGTATGCTTGATTCTTATTCAAATCGTAACAAGCGTTCCATTATTTTTTCCGGTGTACTCGCTTAACACGGAGCTTGGGGTGCAGGTCAACGGGGAAAAGATCGTCTTTACGGATGCCCAGCCCTACATCGATGAACAGACGAGTAGTACGATGGTGCCGGTAAGGGAAATTGCTGAAAAACTAGGTGCTAAAGTGGATTGGAATCCTTCCCTGGAACAGGTAACCTTTCGCGATCAGCACGCAACAACATCATTGACCATTGGTCAAAAGATTGCTTCGGTTGACGGTAAGCAGGTGGAATTAGACGCTCCGGCTGTCCTGAAAAATGACCGAACCATGGTTCCGCTGAGAGCGGTTAGTGAGAGCCTCGGGGCCGATGTCGATTGGGTGGGAGAACGGAATTTGGTACTAATCACTTCGGCGGATAAAGCACAAAGGTCCACTTGGATCTGGGACAGCAAGCTGATTGAGACGGATGGTGATAGCATCCTCGCGTTTGCTGCGAAGCAAAAACTGACTGCCATCTATCTGCGCTATGAAAAAACATACCCGGCTCAGGATGTTTACCGTAATTTCATACGCAGAGCGAATGAGCAGGGCATCAAGGTTGAGGCGCTGGCTGGCCAATCGGATTGGATCTATGAAGATAAGCATATCTATATCAAGCAATGGATTGCAGCGGTTACGCAATATAACGCTTCGGTAGGTGCTATCGAACGCTTCCAAGGCTTCCATTTTGATATTGAGCCCTACACATTGGGCCTGTGGAAGACTAATCAAACCTGGGTGCTCGAACGGTGGATGGCTACGATCAGATTCATTGAATTGGAAGTGAACAACACGGATCGCAGCATGACGATGGCCTTCGATATTCCCTTTTGGATAAACACGCTTACCGTTCCGGGATCCAGCTACTCCTTTAGCGCGTGGCTGCTGGAGAAGGCGGATAGTGTCGTCATTATGGCTTATCGGAATAAGGCACTCGGCAGCAACGGCATCATTGCCGTTGCCAAATCGATCATTTTAGAAGCAGCTACACTGAAGAAACAAGCGGTTATTGCCGTGGATACGCTGTCCAGTAAGGAAGCCGATTATACGACCTTTTATAAGTCGAATTCTTCACTTATGGAGTCGGAATTGAAACAGGTCAAGGAAGGCCTCTCCCCTTATCCGAGCTATATCGGCATCGCTATCCATGATTACGTGAGGTGGATCGACCTATTGAACGCTAATCGCTGAGCGGGTTCGATGAACTAGAAGGAGGAGGATGCAAAATGAAAAAAATAGGCTTGATGATCTCTCTGTTGGCTGGTGCGGCGATCGGTGTCTCAGGAATGGCTTTCGCTTTCACAGGCGGCCATGAGACGGCTGGCACCTTTCAGGAATCGTCTTTACCGGGTGGAGGCCTTGAGGTTCCTCATAATGATCGGATTCATCTTTCTACCGATAAGCAGTGGATCTCTTCGGAGGGCCACTTGTCGGATCTCATTCGACTGCAGTGGACGAAAGACCGAGCGAAGCCGGCCATCGCTTGGCTAGATGAGAATGGTAAGGACAAGGCGGCTATTATCGCTCATGCCAAAGCGAATAACCCGGAGCAGCATGATCATAATCATATGTCGTTTGAAACAACAATGGCACCTGATGGCAAAAATCCGAATGAGCTGTTTACGCGTCTGGAAATTCCATTCGACCAGGATGTGGCTGAAATTCGGACGCATTCCTCTAATTTCAATGTGATGGACGGGATTTTAAGAGTTGCCGGAACCGGTGGGGTCAATCGTGATCTGACTTGGGCCAAAGCGGATGCGGGGAACGTGACGACGCCACGCTGGGCAATGCGTGCAGATAACTCCGAAGAAACCGGAGGAAATGCCGGCTCCAATCTGCAAATTATCCGTTATTCGGATGATGGTAAAGCACTGGACAATCCGTTAACCATCAATCGCAGCAGCGGCAATATCGGCATTGGAAACTCGGATGCCAAGACCAAGCTTGATGTTAGTGATGACAGCATCCGCATCCGAAAATCGATGACGCCAGCCTCGGCGACTGCGCCCGGAGAAGTGGGGGAGATGGCGTGGGATGATGGGTATGTCTATGTGTGTGTGGCACCTAATACATGGAAGAGAACAGCACTATCTTCGTGGTGAAAGTAATTTCTTTAAGTCCTCTATTCCATAGAGGGCTTTTTTTTGAGGGATAAGCGGGGGACGCCTTGTGCGACGCGGGATCTGACGGAATGAAGTGCGCTTACTTTGCGGCTTTTTGTCACTTTTTGTAAGCGGTGTCATGCAATTCCTAGTGTGTAATATAAGAAACACAAGTTCGTATACCCCCTTAAAATGGAAAAGATTGTAGAAATCTATGAGAGGATCATAGAAAGGTGTGAACCGTTTGTGACTTGGAAAGTGTTGATTGCGGATGATGATCCGAATGTGAGAGAAATCATCCGGTTATATTTCCGTCAGCAGCTCATCGAATTAATCGAAGCCCCTGACGGTGTCGCGGCCCTGACCATTTTAGCAGAAGTAAAGCCTGATATTGTGATTCTAGATGTGATGATGCCGGGGCTCGACGGTTATGAAACGTGCCGTGAGATTACCAAGCGTTATGATGATGTGCCGGTCATTATGCTGACCGCGAAGAACGATGAGTTTGATCGGGTGCTAGGCCTTGAATTAGGTGCCGATGATTATATGACCAAGCCCTTCAGTCCGAGGGAGCTAGTGGCGCGGATTAAAGCGATCTTTCGTAGAATGCAGAAGGGACAGCGGGTTATTGAGGTAGATGCCCCCGTCCAATATGAGTTTGATGATTTGGTCATTCATGTGGCTCGCCGAGAGGTGCTCGCGGGGAGTGTGAAGATTGACATGCGGCCCAAGGAGTTTGAACTGCTCGCCTTTTTTGCGAAATCTCCGGGCGACGTGTTTACAAGGGAACAGCTGCTGGAGCAGGTGTGGGGATATGATTTTTTAGGCGATATGAGAACAGTGGACGTTCATATAAAAAAACTTCGTGAAAGATTAAGCCCGTGTCATCATGTTTGCATTCATACGGTTTGGGGAGTGGGCTATAAATTTGAGGTAGCTGCATGTTCCTAAATGCAAATAAAAGCATTCTCCGCAAAATGCTAACCAGCTCCATCGTTACGGTGCTTCTGGGGCTATGTGCGGTGGGGCTCGTTATTTCGATATTTGCCAAGGATTATATCGTCGACTCCAAAAGTAATGAGATGATCCGGCAAGCCAAGCAGGTGAATCTCGCCATTCAAAATCAGACGGAACCGAGTGATAGATTTAAGGAGCAGCTGCGCTTTTTCGATGAAGCCTTTGATTCGCGTATTTGGATATTTGATTTGAATGGAAACATCGTTACTACCTCCTCAAAGGATGAGGTGAACGTAGGCAAGGTCATCAGCACGGAAGTGGTAAACCAAGTCCTGAATGGTGAACCCACCATATGGAATCAATCTGAAAGTTTTAAGGAAGGCATGCTTTCGATTGCCGTCCCATGGGGAAAAGACAACGACGTATACGGTGGTATCGTTCTGCATTCGCCTCTTAAAGGGATGAATGAGACGATCACTCAGCTGAGAGAAACCATCCTTTGGGTGACCCTGCTCGGTATCTTCTTTTCATTTGGTGTATCCTTCTATTTGTCCTGGTCCATTAGCCGACCTATCCAACAGATCGACAAGGCGGCAGCCAAGATTGCCATCGGTGATTACAGTGAGAGAATTCAAATCGATTCCAAGGATGAGATTGGTGAGCTTGCGACAACCATTAATCACATGGTGGAGCAGCTTGCACGCGTTGATCTGGAAAAGAGACAGCTGAATCAGCTGCGGCATGACTTTTTGGCTAATGTTTCCCATGAGCTGCGAACGCCGCTTACGGCGATGCGGGGTTTTTTGGAGGCACTTCAAGATGGTTTAATCGAAGAAGGAGCGCGGGATAAATATTACGATATCATGTACAACGAAACCCTACATATGAACCGACTAGTCGATGATATTACCGACTTAATGAAGTTGGAAAATAAGGAAATCGATCTTGTGTGGTTGCCAGTCGATGTTCAGGCGATGATGTCCAAGCTGGCCTTTAAATTCCAACCGGAAGCAGAACTTCGCGGGACAGTGATTCACTGCCTCTTGGATGAAAATTCGCCACAGGCTCACGCCGATCCGGATCGACTGGAACAAATTTTAAATAATTTGATCAAAAATGCCGTTAAGTTCACCGAGAACGGAACAATCGAATTAAAGGCGATGGCCGTTCCATCGGAAGGGTGTGTCCTCATCACGGTAACCGATACGGGAATCGGTATAACACCGGAGGATCAAGGGCTCATCTGGGAGCGCTTCTTCAAAGTGGAGCGAGGCAGACCCGTGAAGCATAAAGGCTCATCCGGTCTGGGGCTTGCCATTGTGCGAGAGCTCGTCGAGCTTCACAATGGAAGCATTCGCGTGCAAAGCGATCTGGGGATCGGAAGCGCCTTTGAGGTCAGAATTCCGCTTTATGAAAACCGTCCGTATGTGCAGCCGTTGGCAAATTTAGCTGGTGTTGGATAGCTCGTATCCATCTATTAATAGAAAGCCGCAGAAAGGAGGGTTCCTTTTCTGCGGTTTTCTGCTTTATGTTGTATTTGAAGTGGACTAAATAGTTAGAAGGCGCCAAAAGCACCCGATTATAGGGTGTTTTTTTTATATAGGACAGGTTCGCTTTAGATTTTGTGAAGTGCTATGTAGAACCCAACGGCAATGTTAAAATGAAGGAAATGGTTATCTTTAGTATTGGGAGGTTATTCATGTTTTCCTTTGTCCGTCTGCTCTGTTCTTCTTTCCTTCAGTACAAGCTGCAGACTGCGCTTCTGTTGGCCGCTCTCCTTGTTGAGCTGGCCTTCGAAACGTTCATGCCACTCAGCTACAAATTCATTATTGATTTGGCTATCGTTCCGCAGCAGTATAACTTGCTTCTTCTGATACTTTCCTTCATGGTTTCCGGCGCTCTCGCATCTGTCGTGGTGGGTATGTACCGTGATCGCATGTTCGCAGGTCTCGGCTCCCGCATCGTGACGAATTACTATAAGCAGCTCTTTGAGAAGCTGCAGAGCCTTTCTACCGACTTTTTCCATCGAATTCATGGGGGAGATATCGTTTCCAGATTCAATAATGATCTCATTTCCATCGATACGTTTATCAAGCTGATTCCCTACGCGTTTTTATCCATACTAGGGCTTGTCTTGAACGTAGGCGTGCTATTCGTGCTGCAATGGCAGCTTGCGCTGCTTGCGGTGATCGGATTGCCGCTCTGTCTGATCGGACCGAAATTATTCGGGTCGAAGGCTTATGATGCCAGTTATCAGTTGAAAGAAGAGCAGGCCGGCATCGCTACAGCTGTACAGGAAAATGTGAGTGCGCAACCGGTCATTAAAGCGTTTGGGCTTCAGCCGTTAATGATTGGACGCTTTGCCGATCGTATGCTGCAATACGGGAAGTTATCGACCCGATCCAGCTTCTTAAGTTTCCTGATCGACCGTACGACCAATATGGGTACGATGATTTTGAACTTGATGACGATTTGCGTGGGATCAATGCTCGCTTACTTCGGCATCCTCTCTATCGGTTCGCTGCTCGCCTTCAGCGCGATTCTGCTCAGCCTGAGCTACTTGGTTGCGGCTATAACCTGGCTTGCGCCTCAATTTATTGAAGCGACATCCGGTATGCAGCGGGTCCGTGAGCTGCTCGATGAGCAGCCAAGCGTTCCCAGCAATGATCAAGCCGAGCATCTGCCTCATTTTGAACATGACATTGAATTTCGTAGTGTCACGTTCGCTTATAGCCCCGAGCAGCGCAGTTTGAACGGCATCAGCCTGACGATTCCCAAAGGCACCTTTGCTGCATTCGTTGGAGCCAGCGGCTCTGGTAAAAGCACGATCATTAACTTGCTGATGCGCTTCTATGATCCGCAGATGGGATCGGTGCGCTACGATGGAACCGATATCCGTCAAATTGCGTTGCAATCACTCCGATCTCAAATCGGCATCGTGTTTCAGGAAAGTTTCCTCTTTCGATCTTCCATTCGTGAAAATATTCGCCTTGGCAAGCCGGAAGCTAGCGACGAGGAAGTGATGGAGGCAGCACGTTTAGCCGAAATCCACGAATTCATCATGAGCCTTCCCGAAGGGTACGATACGGATGTCGGCGAGCGTGGCGGACGTCTGTCCGGCGGTCAGCGACAACGTGTCGCGATAGCCAGGGCGATCATTCGTAACCCGGCCATTCTTATCCTGGATGAAGCGACCTCGGCGCTTGACCCGGCGACAGAGGCGGCAATCAACAAGACGTTACAACAAATAACTGCCACCAGGACAGTCATATCCGTGACACACCGACTTGCGTCAGCAGAGCATGCCGATTGTATCTATGTGATGCATCAAGGCGAAGTTGCTGAGCAAGGCAGTCATCAGGAATTACTAAAGTTGCCGGAAGGACGTTATAAACAATCGTGGACGAAGCAGAATGGCTTCGATATTAGCGAGGACGGCTATCACGTAGAGATTAGCTCGGGAAGGCTGAAGCTATTTCCGATTTTTTCAGAAATGGATGAATCGTTATTACGGGATATATCCCACTTTTTCGTTACGGAATCGTATGCCAAAGAACGGACGATCATCCACGAAGGTGATCTGGGGGATAAGTTTTACATCATTGTGAGGGGTAAGGTCGAAGTATTGAAAAGAAACAGTGCAGGAAACAATGATCGGGTTGCCGTGCTGTCAGACGGCGATTTCTTTGGGGAAGTGGCTTTACTTCGCAACATTCCCCGAACCGCTACGATTCACACGTTATCACCGGTCGTCTTTATCACGCTGCAGCGTGAATTTTTCCAAGACTTAATGAAACGCGCTCCTCATTTGACATCATTCTTGGAAGCACGGTCAAAATGAATGACTCGAATGGAATCCAGCAATCGCTGCTCTTTAGCAGCGATTGCTACTTTATCTTTAAATTCCGGGCGGATGAGATGCGCCAGCGGCTGTTCGACCTCATCGTAGTACCGGAAAGCGTCTAATGCCTGAGCATCCCATGCATCAGCGTATAGCAGCAAATCGCCGGGCATCACTCGCGTTCGATCGGTGCCTTCCTCTGGGAAGCATTCAAAAGGTTCATCCACATTCAGTGAGCCGTAATCGTCGGTAAGCTGCTCCCCAGGGTGAATGTCACGGACCGCAATTTCAATTTCGTATGCGGTTCCAATACAATTGGCATGAAAGCTATGGTTTACATAACGGCCATTATCCCAGCAAAGGATGTACTTCCCCTCCTGATTGCGATAGGAGTATTTCAGAACGAGCTTCTTTCGGTCTTCCTCGAGCGCTTGTACCGTTTCTGTTTCCAGAATTTGATCCAAATCATCGAGTGCCCAAGTAATCGTCCCTTTGGGAATGAGTCGGGTAGCGAATACGCCAAAGCCAATCTTGTCATCAATGTAACGTAGTTCCGTATGTGGATGCATCATATTCTTACACTCCCAATTGAAAATCGACAGTATTTGTCGTTTATTAATATATTACTGATTAACTTGTAGATTCCTGCTTTTATATTAGCTAAAAGAAAAAAGCTACTTTCGCAGCTTCGCCTGCATCCTTCAGCGTTTTCCCTTTAGAAAAGCATGATGATAATCTCCCAATATAAAAAGCCAGAGAAGACTTCCTTCTCTGGCTTTATTACTTCAGCGCTGCTCTTTTCCAAAATCACGGACCAACAGTAATGCTCCCGACACCCCCGCTTGAACTAGGAGTAAAAGTCCAAGTACCAACATTAAATAAATAATTTTGCCCATTGTTGTTATCCCAAGTACCGCTGCCATTATTGAAAACAGCTTCTAATTGGGAAGCCGTGCCAATATTAACGGTTATTTTGGCATAACCGCTTAATTCCGAGTTAGGCATGGCGATTCCGGGTACAGCTGTCCAAGTACCGCCTGCGGGGCGGTAGTGGATGAACGGTGTCGTGAAGCCTTTTTTGTAGTAAACGGTAACGGAGTTGCCCACAGGTATAGGATTGGTCGTTACACTAATAGCTGCGCTGTCAGCGGACAGATTACCCGCCGCATCATAAGCTTTAACGGTATAACTATAAGCCGTGTTAGCTATTAAACCAGAATTGGTATAGCTGGTGGTAGCCGTTGTAGCAATTTTCACGCCATTGCGCCAGATCTCATAGCCTGTCACACCAACTGTATCAGTGGAAGCTGACCAGCTCAGGGAGATGCTTGTATCCGTTTTACTCGTGGATGCCAGATTTGTCGGAGTGCTCGGAGCTGTGGTGTCAACGCCTTGTGGTAGACCCGCTGTAATATTCCCAACTCCGCCTGTAGAGCTAGGGGTGAAAGTCCAAGTGCCGACATTAAATAGGTAGTTTTGGCTGTTATTATTATCCCAAGTGCCGCTGCCGTTATTGAAAACAGCTTCTAATTGGGAGGCAGTGCCAATAGTAATGCTAATTTTGGCATAGCCGCTTAATTCGGAATTCGGCATAGCTGTTCCTGGAGCTGTTGTCCATGTTCCTCCCGCTGGACGGTAGTGAATATATGGCGTTGCGTAGCCTTTCTTATAGTAAACGGTAACAGAGTTGCCCACAGGTGTAGGATTTGTCGTTACACTAAGAGCTGCACTGTCAGTGGATAGATTTCCTGCCGCATCATAAGCTTTTATTGTATAACTATAGGCTGTGTTAGCCGTTAAACCTGAATTGGTATAGCTCGTGGAAGCTGTTGTAGCAATTTTCACACCATTGCGCCAGATCTCATAACCTGTGACACCAACGGCATCTGTTGAAGCTGACCAGCTCAAGGAGATGCTTGTATCTGTTTTGCTCGTGGAAGCTACATTCGTAGGAATGCTTGGTGCGGTCGTGTCGATCCCTTGCGGCAATCCTGTAGTAATTGTACCTGCGGCACCATTATTACCAGGTGTGTAAGTTGAAGTACCTATGCTGAAGAAATAGTTCTGTGAGTTATTGCTGTCCCAAGTGCCGCTGCCGTTGTTAAATGCGGCTTCCAGTTGAGTTGCTGTACCGATGTCGATCGTGGTTTTGGCGTAGCCGCTCAACTCAGAGTCTGGAATGGCTTTCCCAGGTGCTGTTGTCCATGTACCCCCTGCTGGACGGTAGTGGACGTAAGGGGTTGTGAACCCTTTTTTATAATAAAGAGTCACCTTATTTCCTTCTGTGTTATCGTTGCCATTTTTCGTGTGATTAATGACATACTGCTTGAAGCCAGCCATATTGCCATTTGCCGAACCATCACTATTAACGAGATTAGCAAGTCTCAACAGCGTGAAGCCGTTGTATCCCCATGACATGATTTTTTCTTCGATTTTTTGAAAATTGCCAGTTGGCAAAGCATTCTCACCGTTTAGTCGAACACCAAGGTTGTTGGCAATGGAAGAGACGTTATCTACCAACGTAGAAGGTTTCGAGTAGGCTGGAGCACTGCCATCATCGTTCATTTCCAAAGCGGTAAATGTCAGATCCAAATTGTTGTCTTTAAATTTCTGTATCAGTGTCGTGTAGTTGTAATAACCTGCGGTGTTTTCAGCGCTGTGGGGAGCAGATGGATTGTTGTACTGCCAGTGGAGACCGGAAATTTTGGCGCCGATACGGACACCAAATACGGAATCGAAGTTGGTATGCGCTGCAGCTGCAATGACACCAAGATGGTTTTCAAGCACACTTTGGTACCAGGTGAGGAAATCTTTGCCGTACGTTGAATTGTATCCACCAGTGGAGTAGAAGGTATCACCGTCACTTGGAGGGTTGATTTGGCTTGTGCTGGTTAAGGATAAGTTCCAAGCTTGGTTGACACCGTTCAATGAGCCGTATTTCGTAATCATGGCATTTCGAAAAGCATTCTTAGCTGTATCTGTATATACTTGAAACTTCCCTCTTGCAGGGTAGCTCCAGCCGGCCGAATTGTAGTAGGAAGGATAGCGGAGTTCACCGGAAGGCCCAGCGCTTAAATAAATTTTGGGGATGATGGACTTATAGCTTGTGAAATTGGCAGCAAACGAGGCAAATAATTCATTATACTGCTGTCCGATACCACTCCAAAAAGGTGAAATGGCTTCATTGTTTACATAACCAGTTTCACTTTTGTACTTCATTTCATCAGCGGTACCCTTGCTCCACAGCCAAGCTGGAATCGGTATATTGCAGTCATCCCCGGGATTCCCGCCGCAAGTATGTGTGGATAAGATCGGTACCCACTTAAGTCCGGACTGACTAACAATATTGGCATACGTCGTGTAGTAGCTCCAGTCAAATTGATTATCGCCTGCGGCTTCCACATCGCCCCACCACACATCGGTGGTCAAGGCGTAAACGCCATTATTTTTTAAGGTAATTAATTGATTTTTAAAGGCATTCCAATCAGTGATTTTCGTCAATGGAGCCATAACTGAAGCTTTGAAATCGCCCGCTACATCAGCGGAAGCCGTATTCGAGTTGCTGAACAAGCCGAGAATTGTGCTGAAAACCAAGAAAAATCCTAATACAAGTATGCGAGCTTTCCTCCAAGCGATCGTAGATAAACTCAATTTTACCATTCTCCTTTTTGTAGCGATTTGTGGGGCTGGTGGATAAAAGGGCCTTCGAGTAGTACATGAAAGAGTTGGAGCCACATAAAAAGGAGGGCGTATGCCGGTCATCGTGTAGGTGTGTTGGAGATGGTGAAGCGCAGAGTTTTGCAAACGTTTGCGGTTTTATTCTAAGCGATTTCCTTGGGTTTTACAGTGGAATTTATTGTTAAAATAGGTTGACTTTGTTGATGGTAAAAGCCGGACGTTCGAGTTTATAAGAATAATTCAGCCATAAATGAGGCCATACAGCCTTATGTTTACTACGCAGCGAATCGTGGCATTATGGAAGGAGATACGGCCGCATTGCATATCAACTCCTATTGATTTATTGGGTGATTGAGTAACAACTTTAATTCAATATGAGCAGAATATTTAATGTTCGTAGTGATAAAACGAACAAGCGTTCGACTTCAACGCTTTTATGAACCCTTTCTTTCTAGGCGTGACAAAGTGGGCTTTACTTGCATACAGTTAGTATTGTGCTAAAGAAAGTAATACACTCCGAAAAGTGCGACAATATTCGACCAAAATCACAGAAATCTCAACTTTTTCACTTTCTTCCACTTTGCATGAAAGCCACAATCTGTTAGTATATAAAGAAAGACGATAGATTTAGTAAGGATTAAAAGGAGGCACCTTTTCATGGAAAAATTGATGCTTGATTCTATAGATGAAATGACGCATCTGGATCAACTCGAGGCTGAAGCGATTTATATTATTCGAGAAGTAGCGGCGGAATGTGAAAATCCCGTAATGCTGTATTCGATCGGGAAGGATAGTTCCGTGATGCTGCATTTGGCGCTGAAAGCATTTTATCCGGAGAAGCCGCCATTTCCTTTCATGCATATCGATACAACGTGGAAGTTTAAAGAAATGATTGAATTCCGCGATCGTAAAGCCAAAGAATTCGGAATTAAGATGATTGTTCACTCCAATCAGGAAGGGATTGATCAAGGGATCAACCCGTTCGATCATGGTTCCGCATATACGGATATTATGAAAACCCAAGCCTTGAAAGAAGGATTGGACAAATACGGATTTACAGCTGCATTCG
The DNA here is from genome assembly GCF_964253335.1 of Paenibacillus sp. LjRoot56. Classification (NCBI taxonomy): domain Bacteria; kingdom Bacillati; phylum Bacillota; class Bacilli; order Caryophanales; family Paenibacillaceae; genus Paenibacillus; species Paenibacillus sp. LjRoot56. Next base: position 110,922 of record NZ_CAXURV020000007.1, on the reverse strand, counting down.
GCGGCGGAAGACGTGATGAGGAGAAGTCGCGTGCGAAGGAGCGGATTTTCTCATTCCGAAATAAGAACCATGCCTGGGATCCGAAGAACCAACGACCAGAAATGTGGAAGCTTTTTAATACAAGAATCAATAAGGGCGAAAGCACCCGCGTATTCCCAATATCCAACTGGACGGAAAAAGACATCTGGCAATACATTCGCAGAGAAAACATTGATATTGTGCCACTTTATTTTGCCAAAGAAAGACCTGTACTCGAACGCGACGGACATCTCATCATGGTTGACGATGATCGCATGAAGCTCGAACCGCATGAGAAAATTGAAATGAAGAAAATGCGCTTTCGTACACTAGGCTGCTACCCTCTTACGGGTGGAGCCGAATCGGAAGCGAATACGATAGATGCCATTATTGAAGAAACGCTTGGTGCGGTCTCATCCGAACGGACAACGCGGGTAATTGACCAAGAAGCAGCGGGAAGTATGGAAAGACGTAAACGGGAGGGTTATTTCTAAGATGAAAAGTCTGCTTAAATTTATTACTTGCGGAAGTGTAGACGACGGAAAATCCACCTTAATCGGACATATGCTATATGAAGCCAAGCTATTATTCGCCGACCAGGAAAGAGCGTTAGAGCTGGATAGCAGATTAGGCAGCCGCGGCGGCAAAATTGACTATTCCTTGCTTCTAGATGGGTTACTTGCAGAGCGCGAACAAGGGATTACGATTGATGTGGCTTATCGGTATTTTACGACAGACCACCGTTCGTTCATCGTAGCGGACACACCTGGACACGAAGAATATACCCGTAACATGGCCGTAGGAGCATCTTTTGCGGATCTGGCTATCATTCTTGTGGACGCCAAGAAAGGGGTTATTACCCAAACCAAGCGCCACACTCGGATTTGCGCACTTATGGGCATTAAACATCTTGTTTTAGCTGTGAATAAAATGGATTTAGTGGGTTTTGATCCTAAAATATTCGATGCAATCAAACAAGAATTCTTGCAGTTGACTGCTGAGTTCAACTTTGAAAGCATTCAGGTGATCCCTGTTTCTGCCACAGAAGGGGATAACATTACGAAAAAATCGCCAAATACTCCTTGGTACGAAGGCCTTGCCTTGCTGCCATATTTGGAAAATGTGGACGTTCATCAGAACGACAATGCAAAGCAATTTATGATGCCGATTCAGCGTGTATGCCGTCCGGATCATACATTCCGCGGTTTCCAAGGCCAAATTGAGGCTGGGCGTATCGCAGTTGGCGATGAGCTGACAACGTTGCCTAGTCATGAGAAGGCGAAAGTCAAACGGATCCTCGTGGGAGACCAAGATCGTGATTATGCCTATGCTGGACAGCCCGTAACCATTCAATTGGATCGGGAAGTCGACGTTTCGCGGGGCTGCGTATTCACGAAGGATAGTCAGCTTCAAGAGGCGGACCGTTTTAGTGCTACGATTCTTTGGATGGATGATTCTGTACTGACGCCAGGCAAGAACTATCTGGTCAAAGTAGGAACGAAAATCCTGCCAGGTACCGTAACGGCCATTACGCATAAAATTGATGTTAATACGGGAAAAACGGTGCCAACCGATCATATTGTCAAAAATGAATTGGCCAAATGTGAGTTTTCATTATCTGACGCTATCGTTATTGATTCTTTTGAACAAAATAAAAGCATCGGCGGATTTATTCTGATCGATCGTGTCACCAATATGACATCGGCTTGCGGAGTGATTGAGAAAATCCTTCAAAGCTCCGACATTGCTGTACAGTTAGATACGGAAATCACCAGAGAAGTTCGTGCTCAGCAAAAAGGTCAGAATCCTTTGACCCTTTGGTTCACTGGTTCGGTTTCAGACCAATCGGCCCTTGCGAAGGAAGTCGAAAAACGTTTGGTATCGACAGGCCACCATACCATGTTACTGGGGAATGGCCACGGAGAATCGTTGCAGCGATTAGCAGAAGTTGCGAAATTGATGAACGATGCTGGACTTATTGCATTAGTATCGAATGATTCCCCGAACGTTAACGGCCGAGAAACCGTGCGAGACATCATTGGCAAAGAGTATATTGAAGTTTACGTAAACGGATCGTTTGCAGGCGGCTCGAGCACAAGTGATATATCTGGGAACCCGGAAATCGAAATCGATGCAAGTAAGTCATCAATTGAAGAAGCTGCAAATTATGTCGTGAAACGGATTATCAAATATTTAATCAATGAGAGTAGTCGTGGGCAATTCCTTAATTTCTAATTCGAACAAATCCCTACATCACAATGAATCGTGATGTAGGGATTTTTTTGTGTCCGCGGCTGACTTTAACGTAAAAGAGAACGTTAGGACTCGTTATTTAAGTTTGATTTAAGTAATCTGCATTATGATTTACATATGTCAGGAAGCGATAATACTTTTTGGATAATAGTCAGATGATTACTACTTAATATACGAGGAGTGTTAATTTATGAAAAACAAAAACCTGAAAAGCCTAAGCGTCATTACTTTGGCCGCATTACTTAGCGTAGCCGCCGTGGGGTGCTCTAACGCACAAGTCGGCAGCGAGGACGCTACTGCTACTGCAACGACACAAACAGCAAATTCGACCGTGTCGTCAAGTGCGAAGTCAACAGCTGCATCAACAGCAACGTCAACAGCGAAAGCTTCCGTTCTAGACAAAGCGGAATTATTCAGTGATCGGGATTTAGAACAGTCGGCGGATCTTGCAACTGCCACACCAATGAAATTGGAAAGCAATCAAGATGTGACACTAAATAAGGAAGGCATTTATGTTTTAAGTGGAGAGGTAGAAAATGTGACGGTAGTGGTCGATGCTGCCGATGATGCAAAAGTTCAAATCGTTCTTGACGGTGTCAGTATAACGAATGAAGATTCACCTGCTATTTATGTGAAGGCAGCGGATAAAGTATTCGTTACATCTACTGGCAGTAAGAACCATATGGAGGTTTCCGGAAGCTATGTGGCGGATGGAGATACCAATTTGGATGCAGTCATTTTCTCTAAAGCAGATATGACCCTGAATGGAACCGGAACTTTAGACATTGTATCGAAAAAAGGTAATGGTATTTCTTCAAAAGATGACCTCAAAATTACTGGAGGCGTGTATACCATTCAGTCATCTGCGGATGCTATAGAGGCCAATGATGCCATTCTGATCAATGATGGAACGATTACAATAGATTCTGATAAGGATGCCCTGCATAGCGAAAACGATGAGGATGCTTCCAAGGGGTATATCTATATTGAAGGCGGCACATTAACGATCAACGCTGCCGATGATGCCATCCGAGGCAACAGCTTTGTTCAAATCGATGGCGGCATCATTAACATAAAGACGAGTGAAGAAGGCATCGAGGCCAATAATATCAAGATAAATGATGGTCAGATCACTTTGTATGCGAATAATGATGGTATAAATGCCTCACCAAAAGTCAATTCTGATGTAGTGATTGAAGTCAATGGCGGTACCATTGATGTTAGTATGGCTAGCGGTGATACGGATGCATTTGATTCAAATGGTAATCTCTATATCAATGGAGGAACCATTAACGTAAAAGCAGCTTCCGCCTTTGACTCAGATGGTACAGCTCAATTTAATGGCGGCAATGTTACGGTCAATGGAGCAAAAATCACTCAAATTACCCAATCACGCGGCGGTGGAGGCGGCGGTGGCGGTAGAGGAATGCGCCAATAGCAATAGCAAACGGAAAAGATTAGCCTCAGAGATAATGCTCTGAGGCTTTTTATTATTCCACCGTTCGATTCAGAGAAGAGTTCTCCTCATCCCGGAGTGGATATGTTAAGATTTATTGGACTGTGAAGTACGCTACAACGAACGGAGGACTACTCATCCACACTTTTATTTATATTGTCATAGTCCTCTTTTTTGGGTTTGGAGTCTTAAACGAAGGTTATCTCTACGAGTTAAATTACTTAGTCGCCACTACCTTTTTGCTAGCTGCATGGCTGATCGTCAGCTTTACTCTGAAGCAGCTGCGCCTGCATCTCATGCATTTGTTTGTCGTGGTTCTCGTTTTATTTTACTGGGCTAGTGTGTTTATCGCGGTGGATAGGGAACAGGCTATTTTAGAGGCAATTAAAATCACGGCGTTACTGCCATTTTCACTTCTCATCTCCAATCTGACCCAAGAACAAGTGATGAAACTGTTCAGATGGATGCCATACATGGGGGCATTTCTCGTTGTTGTAGGGGTAGTCTTTCAGATGGAAAGACAGAACCGACTGGAATCGACGATCGGCTATGCCAATACGCTAGCGATTTTCTTGCTCATTTCTTTATTATTGACTCTCTTTTTTTATATCCAAAATGCTCGTAAGGGTGACCTCATTCTAATGGTGATTCAAGCATGCGGGCTGCTGCTTACCTTTTCCAGATCAGTCTGGGTGCTTTGGTTAGTGTCATTAGCCTCACTTGCCTTATTTCTAGAGTTGCGAAAGCGAGACATTTGGCTAAAAATAGTGACTGTCCACCTGACGAGTTTTATAGTGACGGCGCTAATGAAAAGGGATATTTTGTTTTTCTGGTCAAGGGTTAAATCGATTCAGCCCGAAACCTCTGAGTTCCGGTTGAGACTCGTTTATTGGAAAGACAGCATCCTGATGATTCGTGATCATTTTTGGTTAGGAGCAGGTGGAGGTGGGTGGGGTGTGCTGCAAAATCAGTATCAATCAGAGGCTTATTTTGTTCGCTTTGTTCATAATCATTATCTCCAGTTAGCACTCGACATCGGTGTTGTGGGAGCATTACTATTCATTGTCGGTATCCTGTTCTTCTATTATAGGAGTTCTATTCTGTTAAAAACGATGGAGGCTTCGGGCTCAGACTTTTCCCGTCTATGGATGAAGGGAGTTATGCTTATAAGCACGGTGCTACTGCTTCACGCCGGGTTTGATTTTGACTTTAGTTTCCTAGTCATCTTTGCCGTCTTTCTCGTGTTTATTGCGTTCGTGATGGAACAAATCCCAGATTCATCCCTTATAAGGTGGGATCCAACGAAGATGGTAAAAGCGATGCTATTGATTACTTTGGTGGGAATGTTACTGTGTACGAGCTGGGTTGCAGTAGGGAAATATATTCAGACGAGTGGCCGGAACAGCGTTGCTGCGGGAGACACGGGATCGGCGATTCAAGCCTATGAGAATGTACAAAAAATGCTTCCATGGTCAGCATCTGTCCATTATGACGCGGCGAAGATGTATGTGATACGTGGTAACCAGACAGGAAATAGGAATGATTATCTATTAGCAAAGTCTCAAATCGAACAAGCGATTCATCGCGTACCTGATGAGGTAGTGTACAAGCAGTTAAATGATGAACTTTATCAAAAATTGATGAAGGAATAAAATGGTTAGCCTAGATGATTATATCTTTTATGGTATAATCATTTTTGTTATATGACCCTATTACTATTAAAGAGGTGGCTCACTCGTTATGACGTCTTGGAAACCTATTTTCCAAAAGATTAGCCTTGTATTATTTGTAATATTTATTCTCCAAATTAGTTTGCCGACGGTTTCGTATGCGTTTTCAGGTTTTTTTGGTTATTCGGCGCAGGACGGGAAATTACGAGGATACGTCTATGTGAAGGATCCTACTAAGGTAAAGGTGGATGTAATTCAGAATGGATCCGTAACTTCCATTACTTATGATGGAGATAAGGTGAAGGAATCCAATTTTTACAATCCTTACTACTGGTATGATGACCTGAATCAAAAGTTGAAAAATGTGAATATAACGCCATTTGGCTATATATCCAGCACGGCTCCTACGAAGATTGTTGCGTCGGATGGTCTAACCTCGCAGGAATTTACCAAAGTTGTAGATGTAAACGGGGATGTCCGTTATTTTGGCGATAATACTAGACTTGGGTATTACCGTATTTCAGGTAAGCAGTACTTATCGGCTTTAGATGCAAATCATGCGATAGCACCATATAGCGATCTTGTTAGTTTTACGCCTGCTAGTACTGACTCCAATGCTATTCAACTAGATTTACCAAAGGTTGATAATCAATCCGTTATTGATTTTACAAAACTTGCGGTTTCAGATTTTAAACTGCGTGATGACACGACAGGTAATAGTCTGACCATAACCAATATCAATAGAATTTCAGGATATGAGCAACTTGTGCAACATCCAAATATATATTTAAATAGCATCGTCACCCTAGAAACATCGGAGATTATGATAAAGGATCATAGCTATACGTTGAGTTTATCTTCTTCAAGTAGTGGGAATGAGTTAAAACTGCCTGTCGAAGGAATATATTCGTTTGATCTTACTCTGGGATATGTAAAAGGGCAATACACCGTTGAAAAGGGCAACGAATACTTCTTCGAAGGTCACAATGCTACTTATTTTGATAATGTCCAGCTCAGAAGTGGTCCACAGTTAAAGACGAACGCTGAATATATGGCTGTTGGTCAAGAAATTGATTTTAAATTATTTAATAAGTTTGCTGATGGCTCATCAGAGGAAGCTACGAACTATGAGATTGTCTCATTGGTTTACTCTAATCCAGCACAGAAGGCTATTTCTTTTGATAGTACGACCAAGAAAATTACAGCCCTTAATCAGGGGGTAGCAACATATGTTTTGATATATAACAGTGTACATTATTCCTTTAATGTTACGGTTTCTGCTTTAAATGTAGGCGGAGGAGGAGGAGGAGGACCAGTTCTAGTCCCAGGAACAGGAGGGGGAGGTTACTTCCAATTCTCATTTGAAGATCAAGATCTAACACGTGGCCAAATCCATCCAAAGATATCTTGGGCGACTTCTTCGGAACCAAACTATTCCGGCTATGAACTAACCTTTTCAGACATAAATAAAGCGGCAATCGGGCAATCAAGAAGTGTGACAAAGCAAGAAGCCATAAATAATCAATATAAAGTGGATATACCAACTAATACTTTACCGTCAGGTGCTGTATTTGTGAACTTGTTCCCGAAGGATTTATCGGGTCAAATAGGATCAGAAGTATATACTACTCAAATCTATGACAATACATCCAATAGCCCAATCCTGCTTGGTGGCAATTCAACAATACCAGCGCCTGTGTTACGGGATGTATCTTTTAAAGATCAGGATACAAAACTAGGAGATCTGGCAGGAACAGTCCTGTGGTATGACGCTTCCACGGAACCTTCACCTGCCACGTCCTTCAGCCTCTATTTTGTAGATGCTAATAATGCAAAGTTGAAACCCATTGCAGAAATTCCGAAAACAAATTTGAAACGAATCTTTCAAGGCGTAGACCTGCCGAGTTACGAAGTCATATTCCCTAATGGCTATTCGATGCCAAGTGGAGCGCAAAGAATCGGTATTTATGGCAAGAATGAGCAGGGCGAGAGTTTGCATGGGGCATATTTCGGATTTTGGGATATAACAGCAGGAACTTTAGGAAATGATTACTTCGAAGATGCCGATAATCGTGCCGGTCATATCAATGGCACGCTACGTTGGACGCCGATGCTGAATGAAGCCAATATTGTAGGCTATGTGGTGCATTTCCTGGGCACAATATTCGACCCTCTTGGCTCCACCTTTGCACAACTGAATAAAGGTCAACAGCAGTATAGTGTTTCTGTGCAAGAAGATCAAATTCCGGCTAATGCCAAGCTAATTGAACTACGAGCACGAAATGCAGACGGACAAGAATTGCCTGTGGGCCGATATACAATTGCGGATAATGTGTTGGGAGAAGTACCTAGCTCCAGATTTGTTGAGCAGCTACCTGGGATTATTCAAACTCGAAGTACCGATCTTGATGGTGAAGCTGGAGAAATTGGAGGAAACTTATATTTCTTTGCTGATTATTCTACAGTGAATACAACGATTTCACGTTATGATGTTTATTTTACGAATGATCAATTGAAGAAAATCAAACCTATCCTGAGCATGCCTAGGAATAATATAGGTGAGTACCAAACCAGCATTCCTATGAACACCCAAGTTCCAGTCGGTGCAACGAAGCTTGCCATTTATGGCGTTACTCCAACGGGAGAGAGCCTGCCGACAACCATAAATTTAGAAGATCGGATCTACAGTCCTTCTCTCTTGCCAACACAGATTAACATCACAAATAATAAATCAGGAACGGAAGATACGATTACCATAACGGGGCTGCAAGAATATGATGTTGTGAGTGTGTACCGTGATGCGAATTCGTTAACTCCATTTTTGACAGGTTCAGTTTTGGGGCAGAATGCTTCTTCCATAACATTCATAGTTCCTCAGCTAGGGACAGAAGCAGGGAGTTTGTATGTTGCGCTTCAGCGCAATAATGGCACTAGAAGCCTCAAAGTGAAAAAAGATTACGATAAGGAACCTGCACCCGCTGGCGGCGGTGGAGGTGGAGGCGGAGGCGGTGGCCCGGCTGAATCATTCAAATGGGATATCGTCAATCAAAATGGTAACATCCGTATTACATCTAGCGTAGATGCTGTTCAATTGAAAAAACTTGCAGAAGAACAAGCTAAGTCTGGGAATCGGGAGATTACTATTGATGTCAAGACCAACGCAGATGGATATGACTTCCAAATCACGGCAGGTTTATTAGAAGAAGTTACAAGTAAGCAGAAAGACGCTGTATTAGTTTTCAATACAACTGTAGGAACAGCCTGGATTCCTTTTGCTGTACTTCAAGAAGCAGTTGATGCGCATGCCGGGACCGATACTATGAGCCTTAAGATCAGTGTGGATGGGCTGAGGGCTGCAGAACAACAAAAGTTGGAAAAAACGATCGCTTCTAACGGCGGATCAAGTGTAGGAAAAGCTTTATCCTATGAACTCACGCTGATGGATAGTAATAAAACAGTTGCGAACATAGATACGTTTTCCGAGTTTGTAGGGCATGTGATTCTTTTGCCGAAAGATTTGAAACTGAATCCTGGCGAAAAGCTTAATGGCGCTGTTTGGGATCCTAGCACTAACACGCTAATATCTGTCCCAATGAGCATTACCTTAGATAAAGAGGGCAAACCCGCCGTCGCAACGCTATGGCGTAAAGGCAACTCGATTTATACCGTGTATAAGGCAAAAAAACAGTTTGCAGATGTGCAAGATGACTATTTTGCCAAAGCAGATATTGAGTCGCTAGCAGCTAGCGGTGTTATTCAAGGGTTTGAAGATGGCTCCTTCCGTGCGGAGTCGAGTGTAACCCGTGCAGAGTTTGCAACCCTTCTAGGTAGAGGTCTGGGCTTGAAGACAGCCACCAGCGCACTTAAAGATTTTACGGATGTGAACGATAAGGATTGGTTTAGTCAGGCTGTCTATACGGCTGTAAGTGCAGGCCTTATCCACGGCTATGAAGATAGCACTTTCCGTCCAACGCAAAGCATTACACATCAAGAAGCGATCACGATGATCAGTAATGCCCTGAAATTTATTAATGCTGCTACGAAGCTTAATGAATCGGACCGTGCAAAGTATGAGCAGCGTATGAAGGAATTATCCTTGCTAGTAGATGAGTGGGCAAGTGACGCGACAGCATTGGCTTTAAAATCGAATATTTTGAATGCATCGAATGGATTCTCTTTTGAAAAAGATGCGGCTACAACCCGTGGACAAACGGCAATATTGCTTAATAAACTGCTCCAGAATGCGGCTTGGCCCCTGAATTAAACAAACAAAAGCACACTTGATGTCCAAGTGTGCTTTTGTTTGCATTCTCTCCTTATTTCGGAGATCATATAAGAAATATGAGGTACATACAACCTACGGAGGTCGACACATGCAAAAGTGGCTCAAAACCACGCTTATTTCACTTCTTTCCCTTGTTCTTATACTCGCAATGGCATTTCTAATTTATGTATCTAATTATTATCATGCCATTGACGTTTCCAAGGACGCCTTCGTAAATGAAAAGACGATCACAACAGATGGAAAGCTCACCATTCTTTCGCCTTCTACGACGAGCGAGACGGGTTTCATTTTCTATCCCGGCGGGAAGGTTGAGCATATTGCTTATCTACCCATGTTGGAGAAATTACGTCAAAATGGCATCACCTGTGTGCTTGTTGAGATGCCTTTTAACCTTGCGGTTTTGAATAGTAATGCCGCTGATAACGTGTTTGGAAAACTTCCCGAAATCAAAAACTGGTATATCGGTGGACATTCACTAGGTGGAGCCATGGCAAGCAATTACGCTTCTAAGCATCAAGATCAGATCAAGGGGCTTATCTTACTTGGCGCCTATATTTATGGTGATATTCCGCTGGAAAATGCGCTAACCGTGTATGGCTCGCTTGATGGTGTTTTGGACAAATCGAAGATAACCTACAAAGAGAATGTGTTCGTTATCGAAGGTGGCAATCATGCGCAATTTGGAAATTACGGCGTTCAAAAAGGCGATGGAACTGCGACGATCTCAAGTGAACAACAGCAGAAGGAAACCGTTAATCACATCATTGAATTCATTAAAATGAAGGAAATATCATAATGAAAATCGAACTCGACAACACAACCATAGACGTCAACGTCCAATATGCCATTCGCAAAAAACTATACATCCACATTGATGACACGGGCTTCATCACGGTCAAAGCTCCCAACGGCACCAGTCAGGAGCAAATCATTCAGGCTGTGCAGCAACACAGCAAGGCGATCCTAGACAAGCTCAACGCCATCACCAAAGCACGGCAACCCATCCCCAAAGTCAGAGAATATGAAGACGAAGGCAAGTTCCTGCATCTCGGGAAATATTATTTCCTCCACGAGTTAATTGAAACGAATGGTCTCACGCAGGAAGAGTTGAAAATCAACCTGAAGAAGTTCTATTTCGCGAGCTGCAAGAAGGTTGTAGCGGAACGGATCAAAACCTATCAAACTCAGCTTAAAGTCAAACCTAAGATGATCGAGATCGATGAGTCGAGAACGAAGTGGGGGAGCTGCAGCTCGGACAAAAAGCTAACCTTTAATTATCGACTAGCCATGGCACCGGTCGATGTGATCGACTACGTCATCGTTCACGAGCTATGCCATCTCCTGCATATGAATCATGATCGCTCTTTCTGGCGACGTGTAGGCAGTATAATGCCGAATTTTAAAGAAAAGGAAGCCTTCCTAGCTCGGTACGGACAGGCGATGACGTTGTAAGCATGGCCTCACCCAAGGGGGACCTTTTTGCCATGCTAAACGAACATCAGATTTGTCCAGATCTCTTATCGGTTTTCTCCATGGTAGGCTAGAAAAGCCAAGTGCTACAATACTACCAAGCACTTACCAAGGGAGTGATACCTGTTAGGCCGGCAATACGATACTCCCAGCTGGCACGTATCAGGCTCCGTACATTCATAACATTCATTCGATTCATTACATTGTGAGAGGTACGGGTTACTATGTGATGAATAAGGTCAAGTATGGATTGGAAGCGGGCTCCGTGATGCTGTTCGTTCCAGAGACGACGTTCGAATGGTGGCTCTCTTTGATTCATCAAATCTACGATCAGCAATACAGCAGTGATGCAGACTCTGCGATTGGGTTTACCTGCCAATATATCGCGGATCATTACCAGTCTCCTCTGACGGTGGAGCAGTTGGCTAAGATGGCCGGGCTTAGCGAGGGTTATTACTCCCGACAGTTCAAGCGACTGACTGGCCTCTCACCGAAAGATTACATCATTCGATTGCGAGTGACGAAAGCGAAGGATTTGCTGGCATGTTCCGGATTGACGATGACTTACATTTCCGAGTTAGTCGGGTACGATGACGAGTTTTACTTTAGTCGGGTGTTCAAGCGGATTACGGGAATGACACCTTCGTCTTATGCCAAACTATCGAGGAAATTGTGAGGTTAGCGGCTTTCCAAATTCATTTTGATTTGTGCTCAGAAAAAGATGATTGACAATAAGTGTGAAAACGCTTTATAGTTAACGTACAAAGTATGAATATACGGTTGGGCGCGAGTCTAGGAGAAGACCTTATCCGTAATCATATTCTGCCATACAATTGGTGGAATATGTTTACATGGATAAGGTCTTTTTTGCGTTCCTAATTGGATATTGATGATTTCTTACTAGAAGGTGGGACAGATATGGCAAAAGGCTACGTGTTTGATTTGGATGGTACAGTATACCTTGGGGATCGAGCCATTGAAGGGGCGGCTGATGCGATACAAGCATTGCGTTCACGAGGAGACAAGGTCGTATTTTTGTCGAATAAACCAATTGCAACGCGTCAATCTTATGTGGAAAAGTTATCTAAAATGGGAATTCCCGTAACGATCGAAGAAGTGTTGAATTCATCGCAAATCGTTGCTAAATACTTGAATCAGCGTCTCCAGCCAGGTGAGTTAGTTTTCGTTATTGGCGAGGAACCGATTGTAGAGGAACTGGTGGAAAACGGCATCCCACTTACACAGGATAGTGAGCAAGCTCACTATGTGGTGCTTTCATGGGATCGCCAATTCACGTATGACAAATTGAATAGTGTGTATCAGGCAGCGATTAGAGGTTCGATCATTATAGCATCTAATCCGGATGCGACTTGTCCACTAGACGGGGGCCAGATTCCGGACACGGGTACATTCATTGCCGCCTTGGAGGTGGCGACTGGCAAGGCGATTGATCTGGTCGTAGGCAAACCGTCCTTAATTGCCGCCGAGGCAGCTGCAGCCCATCTGGGATTGCCTTTCGAAGATTGCTTTATGATCGGAGATCGGCTGGAAACCGATATCAAAATGGCCAATGACGCTGGCATGAAATCCGTGTTGGTGCTGACGGGTGTTGCAACGAAGGAAATGGCGGATAGCTCGCCGAATCGCCCGCTGCATATTATTTCAAGTATCAAAGAGGTCATTCATTTATGATAAATCATGGTATAATGTTCTGACATCGACGAAGGGTGGAATCAAGCGTGTATCCGATTGTTGATTTAGTTGAACATCAAACCATCGCAGCTGTACAAAAGGTAGAAGATATCGAGCTGGCAATTCAAAGCCCGGCGAACATTGTGTTTTTGCTTTTCGGATCCATCTTTACTTTGAAGGAAATGGTAGACAGGCTCAAGGATGCAGGCAAGCATGTGTTTATTCACATGGATTTTATTGAAGGCATCGCATCGGATAAGAGCGGCGTTGCCTATGCAGCTCAGGTTATCAAGCCGACAGGTGTTATTTCAACGAAGAGCCACTTGATTCGCGGAGCGAAGGAAGCAGGGCTCATGGCTATCCAACGTATTTTTCTGATTGATCGAAGTGCGGTCCACCGAGGTATTAAGGCAGCGGAGCAAAGCGGTCCCGATGCCATTGAAGTGATGCCAGGCATCATGCCTCGCATTATTCGCGAAATGACAGATATGACGTCACTACCTATTATCGCGGGTGGTTTGGTTGGCAATATCAAAGAAATTGAAGAAGCGCTGGAAGCCGGTGCACTTGCTGTATCTGCAGGTTCATCCGTATTATGGCAATAAGATATACTAGCTAATTCCAAGTGGGAGAGACCAGGAGAAACCTCTTTGGAAAAGGTGCGAGATTTCCGTTCGCATTCTTTTCTAAGGAGGTTTTTTTATATTCAGGGGGGAGCAGGACGATGAGACCGACGTTTTCGGCACAGAGCCGTATCGAGATTTTAAGAAGCATGGCACAGCAGGAATTGGACGTATTAGTCATCGGTGGAGGGATTACTGGAGGGGGGATCGCACTAGATGCGGTCACTCGAGGTATGCGAATCGGCCTTATTGAGAAGAATGACTTCGGTTCTGGAACTAGCAGTCGCTCAACGAAGTTGATCCATGGCGGACTTCGTTATTTGAAGCAAGGCGACGTGAAGCTGGTGCAGGAGGTGGGCAAAGAACGGGCTATTTTGTATAAAAATGCTCCGCATCTCGTTATTCCGGCTCCGATGCTTCTTCCCGTGTATAAGGGGGGCACGTATGGTTACCTCGCCTCTTCTATCGGATTATACATTTATGATTGGCTGGCAGGTGTAGCTCGCAAAGAACGCAGAAAAATGTTGGGGCGCAGTCAGACTGTCCTTCAAGAGCCCTTGCTCAAACAAGATGGACTCAAAGGTGGAGGGTTGTATTTCGAGTACCGAACTGACGATGCGCGCTTAACGATCGATATTATGAAAACGGCTCATGCGCGTGGAGCTCAAATTGTAAACTATGCCGAGGCGACTGAGTTCATTTATCGGGATGGCAAGGTGGTTGGTGTCGAGGTTACTGATCACATAAACGGGCAAACTTTTCAAATCTATGCGAAGCACATTGTGAACGCTGCTGGGCCATGGGTAGATAAGATGCGTCAAATCGACGGTTCTTTGAAGGGGAAACGATTGTTTCTGACCAAAGGCGTCCATCTTGTTGTTGATTACGAGAAGCTGCCCGTCAAACAAGCGGCTTACTTCGATACGCCGGATGGCAGGATGGTGTTCGTTATTCCTAGGGGGAAGTCGACGTATGTAGGAACGACGGACACGGCATTCGAGAAGTCAATCGATAACCCGAGAGCGACGAAAGAGGATCGCGACTACATCATTCGGGCCGTGAATGCGATGTTCCCGAGCGTACAACTCACAATCGACGATATTCGTTCTCATTGGGCCGGTCTAAGACCACTCATCTACGAAGAAGGCAAAGGACCTTCCGAATTGTCCAGAAAAGATGAGATCTTCGTTTCGGACAGTGGCTTGATCACGATCGCAGGAGGCAAATTGACCGGATTCCGTAAAATGGCGGAAAAGGTTACCGATCTGGTGGCGCAGCACTTGGAACGTGCAGAGGGCAGGAAAATTCCCGCTTGCAGTACGGACGCTATTACCATTAGCGGCGGTGAGAACAGCGGTGCGTCCAATTTCCAAGACTGGAAGAAGGAGATGCTTCGCATTGGAAAGACGCAGGGCGTGGACAGATCAACCATGCAGGAATGGATCGATACCTATGGGACGAATGCGTTGCAAATACTGGAGTATCTCCCTGTCGCTAAGCAAGTAACCCCCAATCTAGAGCTGCAGTTCGTCCATGCTCAGTTACTGTATGCAATGGAAGCCGAAATGACAGTTACGGCGGCTGATTTCCTGAGACTGCATACAGGCTGGTCATACTTTCAATTGGAGAAGGCGGAGAAATATGCCGATATTGTCCTTCAAATGTTAAGCAGCAGCTTATCTTACAATGCGGATCAGAAGCAGAAGCAGATCGCAATGGTCGAGTCGTTATTTCAATCGATTTACGAATTGCCGGCGAATGATCATGCGATTTAACACCTTGAAAGGAGGTGAAGAGTATGGCCGCTAGCGTGTGGCATATTACTCATTTGGATTTAACGATTCGCATTTTGATGGCAGTAAGTTTGGGTGGACTTGTTGGGCTGGAGAGGGAGTGGAGCAACCACGCAGCTGGTTTACGGACGCATATTTTGGTTTGTATCGGATCCACAGCTATTATGCTGTTATCCATCTATGGCTTCTCCCAGTTCGTTACGGAAGCGAACGTACGCATGGACCCAGCCCGTCTGGCTGCGCAGGTCATTAGCGGGATAGGCTTCCTTGGAGCTGGCACGATTATGAGAACTGGTTCTACGGTATCCGGTCTTACTACGGCGGCTTCGGTTTGGGTCGTTGCAGCCATTGGTCTATGTGTAGGAGCGGGTTTCTATTACTGTGCGGTGCTGGCGACTGTTATGGTTTTGCTGAGCTTATTTGTTCTGAATAAATGGGAAAAGTTGATGATGCGGAACCGGCGAACGCAGGAGGTGGTCATTAAAATCGTCGATAAACCTGGGGTTCTGGGTACGATTGCATCGCAATTTGGCGAGCAAGGAATCCAGGTTGTTAACGTGCAGATGAAGCCTGATGGCCAAATTGAGATATCAGGCGTATCGGAAGGGGTGATGGAGCTTCGTTTTCATTTGAAAAGCGGCTATACGGAGGCGCTGTTGCAAGCGATTGATCGTATTTTGAAATCCAGCCATATTATTTCATTGGAATCCAAGGGGGTACAACTAAGCGGGGGAGCTTCCCGTGTGAATCAAACCTACGCTTTGTAAACGGTTAGGAATACACAAGTTGCTTCTAAATGATAATAAACTTGTTGACATTAACCCTAGAGATATGCCATACTCTCACTAAAGAAAACGCTTTTATTTCGTTCAAAACGATTGGGTGCGGAGATCATTGAGACAGCCCAAGAGACGAACGGACCGTGCATGAGTGTGCGGCCCTTCTGTTTCTTGTCTGCTTAATGTTCTCCTTTTTTATGCTTATCTCGTCCACGAACGATACCGATCAATGAAAATTCGCTTTAATCCAGAGAGGGGATTTGTATATGAAAAGTAAAAAATGGATAACTACACTAGCGACATCATCTTTGTTATTGACAGCATTAACGGCCTGCGGCAGCGGCGGTACAGAGACGACGGCTGAGGTTCCGCCAGCAGTTGAAGATAACACGCCTGTTACGATTCAATATTGGCATTCCCACGCAGAAGTTCAAATGCCCGCTGTGAATGACATGATCGCGGCATTCCAGAAGAAATATCCGAACATTACGGTAGAAGCTGTGTTCCAGGGAGCTTACGCTGATTTGCAAAAGAAACTTCAGGCAGCCATTGCAGCGAAAGATGTACCAGCTGTGACTAACGTAGAAGTATCTGCGCTTCCGAGCTTTGCAGACAGCGGTGCTTTCGCAGATTTATCCGGGTATATCAAACGGGATAAAGTAGACATGAACGACTTCTCACAAGGTATGGTGCAAGCGTATTCATATGATAAAAAGCAATTCGGCTTCCCGCTAATTGTCAGCACGAGCGTTATGATTTACAACAAAACCATGCTGGATAAGCTCGGCGTGCAACCTCCTCAAAAGTGGTCTGAAATTGAAGAGTTTAACAAGAAAGTAGCCGTTAAAGAAAATGGGAAAACGACTCGTTACGCATTCTCAGTTCCTGGTTGGGATACTTGGTATATGGACCCGTGGATTTCAAATGGCGGAGGCTCGATTCTTAACCCTGAGCATACCAAAACGTTGCTAGATCAACCAGACAGCATGAGATGGATCCAAAACTTCAACAAATGGTTGAAAGATGGTTCCCTTCATATGGGGTACGGTAAAGGTGCATCGGATACGATGAGACAGATGTTCTTGGATGAGAAGGTAGCTATGGTACAGCATACATCAGCGGTATTGAAAACATACTTGCAGAATGCGAAGTTTGAAGTTGGTGTATCCTTCATTCCTGGTGATAAAGAGCGCAAATCACATATTGGCGGAGCAGGAATTGTCATGATGGAAGGTGCGCAAGCTAAACAGAAGGAAGCTGCTTGGAAGTTCATCAAGTTTATGACAGATGCTGAGCACAACATCAAGTGGGCTGAAGGAACGGGCTACTTACCAACGCACAAATCGGTACTGAATACCGATGAAGGCAAGCAATATTTTGCTAAGCTGCCACAATACAAAGCTGTATTTGATAACTTTGATAACGTTGTAGGACGTCCACAGCACCCAGCTTATCCGGAGTTCAGCAAGAAGTATATGGAAGTCGTAGGTAAGATGATTTTGGAGAATGCAGATCCAGAACCGACGATGAAAGAAGCTGTGAAAGAAATCAATACCATTTTAAGCGAAAGTTAATCCGAAATAATTCGAAATAATTAGCTGTCTCGTCGTGTAGAAAGCTGAGGTTTTCTACACGACAGTTCATTTAAGTAAGTTGAGAGGGGGATACGCCATGAATACGGACAACAAGCCGAGCCAGATTCATCCAGAAGTTGGCGGTATCGTGAGAACACGTTCTCGTTCCCGCCTACTGGAATATTTGAAAGATTTCTCGTTTGCCATACCTGCATTGGTCATCCTGATGGTATTCATCTATTATCCACTAGCTAACTCGTTGTATATAAGCTTTACGAACTGGAATATGACGAAGCCGACGAAGAAGTTCATCGGATTCGATAACTATGAATATTTGTTAACCAGTAAGACCTTCTATAAGGTGCTTCAGGTTACATTCACCTATACGGTAGCGGATGTTTTGTTAACACTTGGCATTGGATTACTGCTCGCCTTGTTATTTAATCACACCTCGCGCACGTTCAATTTCATGCGGGCTATTATTTTCATGCCGCACTATGTATCAATGGTTATCGTCTCAATGATCTTCTTGTGGATTTTCAACGGTCATTACGGTCTGATGAATAACATCATGAAATGGATAGGACTCGAGCCTATCCAATGGCTTACGAATACGAAAACAGCGCTGTGGGTGCTGGTTGCCGTTGGGGTATGGAAAGGCGTCGGCTTTACGATGATTATTTTCATTTCCGGTCTAAGAAGTATACCGCTTGAATACTACGAAGCTTCCGGTATCGATGGGGCATCGAAGTGGACGCAATTCTGGAAAATTACGGTTCCGCTTCTTTCTCCAACTACATTGTTCCTTGTCATTACCCATTTCATCTCTTCGATGCAAGTGTTCCAGTCCGTTGACGTTATCACGAACGGTGGGCCGCTAGAGTCGACCAAAGCCATGGTGTACTGGATCTATGAAATGGCATTTACGGATTTCAAAACAGGCCGTGCATCAGCCTTAGTGGTGATCTTCTTCATAATTATTATCTTGTTAACCATGGTTCAGATGTATGTGTCTAAGAAGAAAGTTCATTACGAAGGGTAGGTACAAGAACATGACAAAACCGTTGCTCCACACTACCCGTATCGGTATTGCCGTTATCATTACGCTCTTGATGTTTTTCCCGATCTATTGGATGCTGATTACCGCTTTAAAAACGCCGGCCGAGCTCCGGATGTCATCTCCGACATTTTGGCCAGATAAGGTGATGTGGGAGAACTTTGCCACCGCATTTAAAGCCATTCCATTTTATCGGTTTACGCTGAATACGGTTATTCAAACTGTGGGGATTGTTTTTCTGCAGATTAATATTGGTCTTATGGCGGCTTACGCTTTTGCGAAGGGAACATTCCCTGGCAGAGACAAGTTGTTCGCACTCGTACTCGCTGCGCTTATCGTGCCAGAACAGGTTGTATTCGTACCGGTATATGTACTGATGTCGAAGTTGAATTGGATTAATACGTATTACGCGCTTATCATTCCGCATGCTGCATCTGCTTATGGCATTTTCCTCCTCCGACAAATGTTTCGCTCGATTAATAATGATGTGATCGAGGCGGCGAAAGTGGATGGTGCCAATCGGGTTCAGGTGCTGTACAAAATACTAACGCCGATGGCCATGCCTACCGTCTCTACTTTAGCTGTTATCAGCTTTATTAGTAGCTGGAATGCCTATTTCTGGCCGCTCATCATGACGAATTCGAACAAAATGCGCGTGTTAACTGTTGGTATTTCAATGATGCGGGATTCGATCGCTGGGGATGAAGCATTAAATATGCATATCATTATGTCGGCGAGTGTGCTGATAATCTTGCCGATCGTCGTGTTGTTTATTTTTGCGCAAAAATACATTGTGGCTGCTATGGCCAATTCCACTTTTAAATAACATGCATAATGCATAGGAGGTATGTGTGAATATGACGCAACCATCAGTATTAGTCATCGCTCATCGTGGTGCCAAAGGGGAGGCCCCGGAGAATACACTCGGCGCTTTCCGTCTCGGGATTGAACAGGGCTGCGACGCCATTGAACTGGACGTTCATTTATCCAAAGACGGTGAAATCATAGTCATTCATGATTTCACTATTGATCGAACAACAGATAGGAAGGGTGTCGTACATGAGATGACGCTTTCTGAATTAAAACAGGCTGATGCGGGTCGCTGGTTCAGCTCACAATATGAAGGTGAACGAATTCCAACACTAGAAGAAGTGTTCGACCTTGTTCCGCCGGAAGTGATGATTAATGTAGAGATTAAAGATTCATACGACCGTAAGCTCGAACCAGCACTGATCGAACTCATGAAAAGAAAAGATCGTGTGCATAATGTGGTTGTCTCCTCCTTCGATCACAAAAGCCTCCTCTTCCTAAAACTTTTGCTGCCTGAAGCGAAAATCGGGCTTCTATATGAAATCAATCCAGGAAGTCACGCCGGTTTGGCGACAGGATTTGGGGTTCCGGTGTATTCCCTGCATCCTAATTTTAAAAGGATTAACCGAGAGGATATCAGGGATGCCTTAAGTAAAGGAATCCAGGTGTATCCTTGGACGATTAATGACGAAAAGAAGATGAAACAAGCCATCGAAAAAGGAGCTTCTGGTATAATTACTGATTTCCCTGGTAAACTGCGCAAGATTTTGACAGCGTGGAGTCTGCCCTTAGGGGGCAAGGATGACTAGGATTCACTTCGCTTATGTTGTGGTTGTGGCGGGATTGATCGCGTTAACAACGGTAGGCTGTCAGAAGCCAATAGCGATTGCCAATGCTAAGGTGATTCCATCAGCTACACCGATCGAGGCAGTTGCTACTCCTAAGCAGGTGATGAACACAATGGCGGGGATAACCCAAGAAGAAGCGGGCATTAAGATTCGTGTGGATATGCCTGAAATCCGAACATTTCTTGAAAAGAGCAAGCAGGGACCTGTCA
This sequence comes from Paenibacillus sp. LjRoot56, assembly GCF_964253335.1. Classification (NCBI taxonomy): domain Bacteria; kingdom Bacillati; phylum Bacillota; class Bacilli; order Caryophanales; family Paenibacillaceae; genus Paenibacillus; species Paenibacillus sp. LjRoot56. The sequence continues at coordinate 90,385 of NZ_CAXURV020000007.1, read as the reverse complement.
TCCCGGCATTAAAGCAGAATGCGATCCCGCAAGGTATGGCGTACTTGGAAGAGAAGAATTGGCTATTGGTCACTCATTACCGCGAGGACGGCAAGCCTAGCATTATCTCGGTTATTGATGAGAAGAGCGGAGAGATGCTCAAAGCTCTTGAGATCTTTAAGAACGAGACTACACCTTATACAGGTCATGCAGGCGGTGTTGCTGTTAGTAACAAATACATCTGGATATCATCCGAGGGCAACGCCTACTATTTCCCCAAGGATGATCTGTTGCAGGCGGACAAAACTGGTAAAATTGTCTTTAAAGGAGCTGTTCAAACGGATACACGCGCTTCATTTAATGCTTTTGCTGATGGCATCTTATGGGTTGGTGAATTTGCACAGGGCGCCAGCTACCCTACGGACGTTTCACATTACATGACGAACCGAGATGAGAAGGAGCATAAAGCTTGGGCTGTCGGCTATAAGCTTGACCCTTCGACAGACTTGCCGAGTGGTTCTAAATTGCAAGCGTCGGGGCCGGTTGTACCTGATATGATTATTTCGCTGCCTGACAGTGTTCAAGGGATGTATCTCGACAAGGGCAGCTTATGGCTCAGTCAGTCGTACGGAAGAAACAGTATCAGCGACTTAACGCGATATAAGAACAATTTATCGGATAAACCGCATACGACGGTTAAACTCGGACAATCTGAAGTACCTGTCTGGTTTCTAGACAATAAGAACAAGATGGAGAAAATGGAAATTGCACCGATGGCTGAAGGCATATTTAAATGGAAGGGCCACATGTACATCTTATTTGAATCGGGTGCAACCAAATACAAAACCTCCACGACTTATGCGTTAGAGCGAATTTATATGCTGCCCTGGAGTGATTGAGGTACAGTGGTCGGTTGTCTATTTTTGCGTTATGATTATAAGGTATACATGATAACCGGAGGTGGACAACACGACATGATCACTGGCTTAGCTCACAGGGGCTACCCAAAAAAGTACCCGGAAAACACAATATCCTCTTTTCAGGCAGCTTTAGATTTGTCTTACAGTCATTTGGAGTTGGATGTTCAACTTACGAAAGACGGAGTGCCTGTCGTCATTCACGATACAACCGTGAATCGAACAACAAATGGTATAGGCCGTGTTGCAGACTACACATTTGAGCAAATTCGGAAATTGGACGCAGGCGGAGGTCAGCAAATTCCAACACTGAAGGAAGTTCTTTTGCTGGCGAAGGGGAAAGCTCAGGTAGATATTGAGCTGAAACAGAGCGGGTTGTTGTATCCAGGTTTAGAGGAGCAAGTATTGGAGACGATTCAAGTTGCAGGGGTTCAGGATCAAGTATTCGTAACTTCCTTCGATCATTACGCTATCGTTCGAACAAGGGAACTATCCCGGGATATTAATCTGGGACTCGTCCTTTACGGCGCAACACCTGCGGTATTCCCACTTGCTAAGGAAATTAATGCGAAGTATGTATCTGTGAAACATATTTATTTAACAGATGAATTTGTTCATCGCTGCGATGAAGCGGGTATACAGTTGATTGCTTGGACGATCGATGATGAACAAGATATGCGGAATTTGCGGTCGCAATATCCTCACATTTGGGCATGCACGAATGAGCTCGAGAGATGGATTACCGTATTTTAATATGGAAAAGGAGGAGCTCACGACGATGTTGTGGGCTCCTCCTTTTTACGTATCATCTAGCCACTCCTACAGGTCATTCTCATGCAAATAGGCAATCGTCTCCGACCGTCCAGAGACATTTAGCTTCTTATAAATAGCACTCAAATAATTCTTCACAGTCCCCGTGGTCAGAAACATGTCAGAAGCGATAGCTTGATTCGACTTTCCTTGTTTCAAATTCTTCAGAATGTTCCGTTCCTGAACAGAAAGACCAGACAACTTGTTTTCTTGTGGTTGTGTCTCAATCGATTGTAGATTTTCCTCCAGTGCCTTTTCTTCCTGTTCCTCTGAGGAACGTAGTGCTTGGACAAGGCGCGGCTGAATACTTAGCGGGTATGTAATGCCACCATCTAAGCAGACCTGAATGGTTGAGAGTATTTTTTTCGTTTCGACGCCTTTCACTAGATACCCACTGGCACCGTGACGTATCGCTTCCCATATGTAGGCTTCATCCTCAAATGAGGTCAAAATAAGTACCTTAATCTCCGGGAATTCGGCTTTGATTTGTTTGGTAGCCTCTAAGCCGTCAAGCTTGGGCATATGGATATCCATCATAACGAGTTGAGGACGATGCAACTGTACTTGTTCTATGGTGGCTATGCCATCCCCCGTTGTCGCTACGACTTTATATCCTTCTTCCATACCTAGAATAGCTGCTAATCCATCGCGGATGAGGGGTTGGTCGTCTGCGATAAGAATGGTTGTTTGAGACAATTCGATCACTCCTTCCGATCATTTTCGACTGAAGGGTATGGCTATATCCAGTGTTACTCCGCCAGATGCACCATTGTTACGTATTGAAAACGTTCCTCCAACATCTTCCACGCGTTCTTTCATCGCATTAAGTCCGTAACCATACACAATTTCGAGTGGTGGATGACCATTATCGGACAAAACGAAGCGAAGAACTTCCTCATGATACGACAATGAGAAGTGGAAATAAGTACTTAGGCCATGGCGAATGCCATTCGTCAAACCTTCTTGTAGTGCCCGATAAATCGTAAGCTCGATAATAGGTGTCAGATCAGGCGTCGTGGTATCTATAGTGTAGGCAATATCCACGTTAGTTTGCTTTTTCGTATCCTCGATCAACCGAATAAGCTCAGGTATGAAGCAGTGATCTGGGAAGTTCTCGCGCAACACATGGACAGAGCTTCGTACATCATTTAGACCTCTGAGAATACTTTCTTTCGTTCGATCGATCATCTCTTTGGCGATTGGATAATGGCTTTTCTCCAAAGCATGCGCTGCCGTCTGTAATCCGGTTAACGCTGATGTCAGCGTATGTCCAACCGAATCATGAATATCGCGGGAAATTCGCGTCCGTTCTTGTAATTTGGCCTTCTGCTCCAATGCAATTGAGGCTATCCGCAGTTGCTCGTTGTCGATAGCTAATTGATTCTTTTGTTGAAACGCAATCCTAGCAAGCAAGCTCATCCCGTAGATCGCAAAGAAATCAATCACTCTAGGAATAATTAAATAGATGTCCTCAAAAGGCGGAAACTGACGATAGATCATGACGCCTAGTAGAATACAAACATAATTGACGATCGTAAAGATAATGGCATGCTTTCTACCGTGATGAAAGGTGAACTCACCAATGAGAATTAAGAGGTAAATTTGAGAGAAATAACTTTCTGACCATACACAGATAACGAGAGCCAACGCGAGTTGAGCGTATAAAAACTGGAAGCCACTCCTACTATGCAGAGCAATCCTTAGGATATAATCCCGCATAAGGACGGCAGCCACATAGCTACAAGCTAGCAGCAGAAGTCCTACTGAAAATTTACTCGTGTGAAACAATAGTGAGAGTGTTGCACCCATCACGATGATATTCAAGGTGAGAGTCATGTTTTTATTTAAATGTACATCCATATCTTTACCCTCAAATACAAAGCTTTATTTACTGCTTATTTTACCATAAACATGACTTAAGTCATACATAGAACGCATAAAGTGTCGAAAAGGTTGCATATCTAGTGAACTTCTTCATCTTGGATAGGTCTTTAGTAGCATCTATAATATAGATAGAGGAATTATGGAATTTCCAAGGAGGCATGTCCAAATGTTGATGATTTTATGGAACTTACTAGGTGGCATTCTTCTAATCTTGAGTTTATATTTGCCGCTGAAACAATTATTGGAACGTAACCCTGAGTAGGAGGGAGTACGACTTGAAAGAAGACTGGCTTGATAGGAAAAATGGGGGCATGCATGCCTCATGTAGCACGGATTACGAGCGTATGAATGAGTTTCTAATTCAGGAAACAGGTAACTCTATGGATGTATTTTCGAATAGGTATCAAATTACGAAGCGCGAGTCGGAAATTTTCCTGATGGTCGCTATCTATGGTTTTTCCAATCACGAAATTGCCGAACGTTGTAGGATCAGCGAAAAAACGGTCAAGATTCATCTTGCTAATATAATGAACAAAGCTGGCATCAAATCGATGCGGAAATTACTTTCTCTGTTATTTAATCATGTGCTTTACTTTCGTGAAAGTAACCGATTGTCCGAGGAAAAGTAGGGATGTCATTATCTGGTGATCCAAAGCAAACCGTCCATAATCACAACAGGTGATGGGACGGTTTTTTCATTTTGGCGTAACTAATCAGCAGCCCACTGCGTCTATTACTATGTTGCTATGAAACTAATTCTAGCAGTAGCAGATATAGAGGGAGAGGGAAGAAGACGTTTATGTTGAAAAAAACAATCTTATTCGGCACGCTGTTTGTTCTATTGTTTGCAAATACCGCTTTTGCCTACGATGTACAACTACAGCCCTTCAAGGATGAGGAACAAGACTATGCCAAGGATCCGATTTACACCTTATCCGCATTAGGCATTATTAACGGCTATGAGGACCAAACCTATCGTCCCAATGATGACTTGTCTAGAGAGGCTTTCATTAAGTTGCTCGTTATGGCAGGTAAAATAGAGAGTAAAGCTGCACTGGGGAGTACTCCCGCTGATGTAGCGAAGGACCGTTGGTCGGCACCTTATATTGCTGCTGTCTTCGAACGGAAATGGCTTGATAGTTTACTAGATCAGGAGGGCTTGCTTCATCCAGCGCAGACGATCACGAGAGAAGAAGTTGCGATGCTCGTAGGGAAATCGTTGCTGGAGTCTGAAAGTGAAAAGGCTCGTCAACAATGGTTAACCATGGATTGGAAGAAAGAGCAGGTTGTTAGAGGTTTTAAGGATAATTCAACTATAAATGAGGCAATGCAACCTTATGTATATTACGCAGCGCATCGAGGTATTATGGAGGGAGATCAGACAGGATTTAGCCCGAAAGAGTCTTTGATTCGTAAGCAGGCAGCAGCTGTTATCTATCGTTTGATTGATAAGCGGATTGCTGAACATAAGATCGATTTCACAGGTTATTATGCCCTTACCTCCTACCCCGCGATTAAGCAGATGAATAAGCTTTCTCATGTGATTCTTGGTTGGTCTAGCTTGGTATATAGCGGTGCTGGAACGGCTTCATTGAACATCAAATCTCCGGATTATCGGGTTCCACTTGGTTATGAAGAGGTCATTGCCACTGCGGATGCTGCCCAAGTTACGAAGGAATTGATGGTTTTCTATGATGGTGCTAATTTAAAAGACTTCCTTCAAGATGAATCTGCCAAAAAGACCTTTATTGCATCGTTGCTCAGTACTTTAAAAGATCCAGCCTACTCGTTTACGGGGGTAAGCATTGATTTTGAAGGATTGAAGGAAGCAGGAAGTGCAGTCGACTATACCGAGTTTCTTCAGGAGTTGAAAGGTCAGTTAGGTTCGCTTACATTGTCGGTAGCCGTTCCGCCGATTTATTATTACAAGGGTTATGATTTAAAAGAGATCGGAAAGCTAGCCGATACGGTGATCCTTATGGCTTATGACTTCACACATAATGAAAGTGTTTTACCATCGGCACCCCTGCCATTAGTGAACGATACCGTGCTAACCGCGCTGCAATCGATACCCAAGGAGAAGCTTGTTCTTGGTATTTCCAAACAGGCGAACCAGTGGGTCACCCAAGCTGGCGTAACCGGGCCCGCCCTTAAACCAGCCATTGCTGATGTTGAGAAAAGGCTGGCGATGCCAGGTGTGAATACCACGTGGGACATGCCCTATTTCTTGAAGAAAGCTACGTTCGCGGACGAGCGGGGCAGCCATGTATTGTACTACGAAGATTCGCAGAGCATAGCCAAGAAGATTTGGCTCGCCAAGTTCTATGACCTGCAAGCTGTTTCCTTATGGTATATGGGCAACTATACGGCATCGGATTGGGAGCGAATTGGAGAGCAAGCGGCTAAGTAATAGTGGTATAAAGATCGACCTCATAAAAAGCTGTGATACGATTATGTAGTCATTCATCCCTTTCAGAAAAGAGAGACAAACAAGATGATCCCAATAGTTAAGTCAAAAGTTGAAACCAAGCTTCAGTCCTTCATCGGGATTGAAGCCTATATCCATAGCGAAGCGACTTCGTTTGTCTTCGTGCGTAATTTTAAGATCAAGGTTACCCATGCCTTTATAGCAGGGGAAGGACCATTTCGTACGGCACTCCGATTCGATGGGCATGGTTGGCTGCGAATGGAGGCGATCACGCATTATGAAATTGATGAAAACGGCTGTCTTTTACTGGCCGGATATGATGATCGAGGTCGGATGAACGTTGCGCTACACATTGGAAGGGAGCCGTTTCCAGAATGAATACTACCCAAAGAGGCGCAGCGAACAAGCTGCTCGCCGTATTTGCGCATCCTGACGACGAGTCATTTATTTGTGGAGGGACACTTGCCAAATACGCTAGTGAAGGGGTCAACATTACGCTGGTGAGTGCCACGCGCGGAGATATGGGACGCCGAATGGGCAATCCACCGTATCTCAATCGGGAAACGATGGCGGCTGCTCGTGAAATTGAACTACGAGATGCCTGCAAATGCTTGGGCATCCAGCAGCTCCTTTTTTTCGATATCCGCGACAAGACAGTTGAGTTTATTGATGAGGAAAGCCTGACCTCAAGAGTTGAGGCTCTAATCCGTGATGTGAATCCAGATGTCGTGCTCACGTTTCACGAAACGTTAGGTGGACACCCCGATCATTGTGCTATTGGGAAGGCTACGACGGCTGCATGTCAACGAACAGGACATCTGGACTCGTTATATTTCATAACGTTCGGTGATGCGATGGAGCGTCCGGAACGGTTTGGGTATTCCCATAAGGATGTCATGAAAATTGATGTAGCAGCTCATTTGAAAGCTAAACTGGCAGCGTTCCGGGCTCACCGCTGCCAGACGGAAATAGATGAGTGGGTATGGCTGCCAGACCATGAGGCGTTAAAGAAATTCGGCCGATATGAATACTTTTTGAAAGCGGACATTGAATCTCCGTCCAAAACTTACGATAATTTGTTCTAGTATTTCCCTTAGATCACAAGGACTTCTCGATTAGGGCAGCACTGGCTAAGTTATGAAGCACTGTACTATCCATTGGTGGATTATGCAGGCCTGCGCGAACATCCCGATAGTACCTTTCCAAAGGCTGCTTGCGGGACAAACTAGCGGCACCGACGATTCTCATCGCGAGGTCCACGACTTTGATCGCATTGTTGGTAGCAACATACTTGGCCAAGCCTAGCTCTGGTTTTAATGCTGGTCGGTTGAACTTCTCTTGATCCCAACGATCCGCCGTTGCATAAAGGAGTGCACGTGCAGTTCGTAGTTCGATTTCCATCTCGCCGATGGCATGCTGGACAGAGGGGAGTGAAGAGATCGGTTCGTTCATATGGTTCGGTTGATAGGTATGAACGAATTCAAGTGCATAATCACGTGCCGCCATGGCAATGCCCAAGTAACAAGCCGGAATATGTAAAAGCCAGCCGCCGCCATCATCCACGCCTTTTCCAGAAAGCCTCATGGTTTTATCCACGAAAACCCCATCCAAAACCACATCATGACTGCCTGTCGCTCGCATCCCGAGTGTATCCCAAGTTTCCACGATAGTTACCTGATCTGTTCGATGAACGAGGAAGTCCGCTGTTCCGTCTTCATCCGGGATAAAAGCTGATACCACAAAACGATCTAGGATCGGTGAAAGGGTACTAAACGTTTTACGCCCCGTAATTAGCCATCCGTCGGCTGTCGGGAGCGCTGTAGTTTCGGGTTTTCCGCCTCGGCTGGGACTACCAGATGCAGCTTCA
>NZ_CAXURV020000007.1:70000-77500 GCF_964253335.1 Paenibacillus sp. LjRoot56 | reverse complement strand
GCCTGCCCGGTGCTGGAAGGTTAAGAGGAGTGGTTAGGGGCAACCCGAAGCTATGAATTGAAGCCCCAGTAAACGGCGGCCGTAACTATAACGGTCCTAAGGTAGCGAAATTCCTTGTCAGGTAAATTCTGACCCGCACGAATGGCGTAACGACTTGGGCGCTGTCTCAACGAGAGATCCGGTGAAATTTTAATACCTGTGAAGATGCAGGTTACCCGCGACAAGACGGAAAGACCCCATGGAGCTTTACTGCAGCTTGATATTGGACTTTGGTACGATCTGTACAGGATAGGTGGGAGCCTTTGAAGCCTGAGCGCCAGCTTGGGTGGAGGCATCGTTGGGATACCACCCTGATCGTATCGGAGTTCTAACCTGGTACCGTGATCCGGTATGGGGACAGTGTCAGGTGGGCAGTTTGACTGGGGCGGTCGCCTCCTAAAATGTAACGGAGGCGTTTAAAGGTTCCCTCAGAATGGTTGGAAATCATTCGCAGAGTGCAAAGGCATAAGGGAGCTTGACTGCGAGACCTACAAGTCGAGCAGGGACGAAAGTCGGACTTAGTGATCCGGTGGTACCGAATGGAAGGGCCATCGCTCAACGGATAAAAGCTACCCTGGGGATAACAGGCTTATCTCCCCCAAGAGTCCACATCGACGGGGAGGTTTGGCACCTCGATGTCGGCTCATCGCATCCTGGGGCTGAAGTAGGTCCCAAGGGTTGGGCTGTTCGCCCATTAAAGCGGTACGCGAGCTGGGTTCAGAACGTCGTGAGACAGTTCGGTCCCTATCTGTCGCGGGCGTAGGAAATTTGAGAGGAGCTGTCCTTAGTACGAGAGGACCGGGATGGACGTACCGCTGGTGTACCAGTTGTCTCGCCAGAGGCATCGCTGGGTAGCTATGTACGGAGGGGATAAGCGCTGAAAGCATCTAAGCGCGAAGCCCCCCTCAAGATGAGATTTCCCAGTATGTAAGACCCCTTGTAGACGACGAGGTTGATAGGTTCGAGGTGGAAGTGCGGCAACGTATGCAGCTGACGAATACTAATCGGTCGAGGGCTTAACCATATATAGGGATCTTTGACGTAAGTCAAAGTCTCTCAGATATCCTAAGTAAGAACTTTACGTTGAAGTTTCGTATCTAGTTTTCAAGGCGCAAACAAACGCTTTGACTGTTTGGTGATGATGGCGGAAGGGACCCACGCGTTCCCATCTCGAACACGACCGTTAAGCCTTCCAGCGTCGATGGTACTTGAACCGCAGGGTTCTGGGAGAGTAGAACGTTGCCAAGCAGATACCTAATATAGGGATCTTTAATCGAAGATTAAAGTCTCTCTGCATGGGTATTTTTTTTGTCTAGTAAGATTTGATTTGCCTTTATGGAGGCTTAGTGAAGTGGCTAAACACGGCAGACTGTAAATCTGCTCTCTTCGAGTTCGGTGGTTCGAATCCATCAGCCTCCATATACCTTATTTAGGGGCATAGTTTAAGGGTAGAACAAAGGTCTCCAAAACCTTTGGTGTGGGTTCAATTCCTGCTGCCCCTGCCAATAAGATCAATGGGGATTAGCCAAGCGGTAAGGCAACGGACTTTGACTCCGTCATGCCAAGGTTCAAATCCTTGATCCCCAGCCATTTTTTCACAACACATGAGTCATTAGCTCAGTTGGTAGAGCACCTGACTTTTAATCAGGGTGTCGTAGGTTCGAATCCTACATGACTCACCATTTGCCTTATTTACAGCATGCGCGTATGGCGGAATTGGCAGACGCACTAGACTTAGGATCTAGCGGGCGACCGTGGGGGTTCAAGTCCCTCTACGCGCATCATCGTCCCTAGGTTGCTTCATGCAGCTTAGGGACCCCTATGCGGAAGTGGCTCAGCGGTAGAGCATCGCCTTGCCAAGGCGAGGGTCGCGGGTTCGATCCCCGTCTTCCGCTTTTTATCTTCGGGACGTAGCTCAGCTTGGTAGAGCACCTGCTTTGGGAGCAGGGGGTCGCATGTTCAAATCGTGTCGTCCCGATATCAACCACAGTTCTTCATCAAGTGATGAAGGATTGTGGTTTTTTGTTGTGATCATTTTGTTTTTGACCGAAGTGTTGCAGTCATTCTTACTTCACATAGAGTTACCCTTGGTTACTTAGTTACCTTGATGTAACTCATTTTCTAACCACGCCTGTTCGAGTATACTGGAAATGAAGTAAAAGTATGAATTCTAAGGAGGCTAAAGTAAGTGGGTACGAATGCGAAAATAGGCGGCGGCGGTTTCCATCACGTTGCACTCAGAGCGAATGATTTTGACGCGACAGTCAAGTTTTATACAGAAGGTTTAGGCTTTGTAGAGAAGAATAACTGGGGCGAAGGGAATAAGCGCGCGGTCCTGTTAGACTCTGGCGATGGGAATTATATGGAGGTTTTTGCTGGAGGAACAGGTGAGCAAATTCCAGAAGGCTATTTCTTTCATGTTGCTTTACGTAGTAATGATGTAGATGGAGCAGTTGCAGCAGCAGTTGCTGCCGGAGCTATCGTTACGGTAGAGCCGAAAGACGTGATCCTAGGCGTGAACCCGCCAACACCTGTGCGTATTGCATTTATCAAAGGACTAAATGGTGAAATTATTGAGTTTTTCCAAAGCACTGGGGAGAACCAACTATAATTTATCAGGGATGAGAGGGGCATGTGACATGGCTTATACCTTTACTTTATCGCTCGGAGATGAAGCGCCTGATTTTTCATTACCAGCTACGGATGGACAAACATACGCGTTGAAGGATTTTAACGATGCGAAAACGCTCGTTATCTTTTTTACTTGCAACCATTGCCCTTATGTGATCGGTTCTAATGAAGTAACACGCGAAACGGCCAATCGGTATAAAGATAAGGGTGTACAGTTCGTTGGTATCAACGCCAACAGTGTGAACACCAAGCCAGAAGATTCCTTTGATCATATGGTATCGCACATGGAGGAGCATCAATATCCATGGACGTACCTGAGAGACGAAACCCAAGAAACGGCATTAGCCTATGGTGCATTAAGAACGCCGCATTTTTATGTCTTTGATGAAAATCGCAGATTAGCTTACACGGGACGTGGCGTAGATAATCCTAAGGATGCATCAAAAATCACAATAAATAATTTAGATATCGCGTTAGAAGAGCTGACCTCTGGTCAAGCGATTACACTACCGTTGACGAACCCACTTGGCTGTAATGTAAAATGGGACGGTAAGGATGCGCATTGGATGCCTGCTGATGCGTGTGACTTGGTATAGCATACTTCTGTTAGTATACATATCTCACAAAATTGAAAGCAATGAGCCTCCATACCGTGGAGGTTCATTTTTTGTATGCTACCTATTCATTCCTAGTAACTAAGTTAAAATATGGTAAAATAATAGAGTTCACCAAATCTACTAACAGTAACACACTCATCTATTCAGTATACAATCACATGCCAAAGGAGAATCATAATGTCCTTTACACAGCATTTAGTCCAGAAATATCAGCACGAATGGCGCCAAACCCAGCAACATCCCTTTGTTCAAGAATTAGGTCGGGGAACCCTAGACCGCAATAAATTCAGGTTCTACATGATCCAAGACTATTTATATTTAATTGATTATGCCAAATTGTTCGCATTAGGAGCTGTCAAGGCTCCAGATCTCACAACGATGAGTGAGTTCTCAGCGTCACTAAGTAACATTTTGCATGAAGAAATGGGCATTCATCGTTCCTACGCAGCTCGCTTCGGTATCACCAGGGAAGAATTGGAGCAGGCAGAACCTTCCCCAATTACACTCGCTTATTCGCATTACATGTTGCATGTAGCACAGAATGGCGGATTAGCGGAGTTAACAGCAGCATTACTTCCTTGTATGTGGAGTTACTGGGAGATCGGCCGCATGTTGAAGAAGTTCCCAGGTGCAGTGGATCATCCTGATTATGGTGAATGGGTGAGGGGATACAGCTCAGAGGAGTTCGGTAAACATGCACAATGGTGCATAAATTTAATGGATCGACTAGCCTTAGGGAAATCGGAAAGTGAATTAGCACGATTAGAAACTATTTTTTTGAATACGACTCGCTACGAAACGTTGTTCTGGGAAATGTCGTACCAACAACAGATGTGGCTGTAATTTCTGACACAAGTGCCAATGAAACGCATTCATAAGAGTCAATAGAACGAATATACATATACGGAAATCATCAAAAGTTGGTTATCAACTGGGAGGTGTTTCGTATGATTTATTGGATTTTGGCTGTGATTGTTGTGGTCGTTGGTGCGCTGGTCATCCTGAGTGTAAGAAGAAGTAAATCCAAAGCGCCTGCTGAAGTGAAAACGCACAAGCCCTGCTCTTACTGCAACGAGGAAATCGCTATTGATGCGCCAGTGTGTAAGTATTGTAGGGGGGTTGTAGTGAATTAAGTTGATACTAGGAATTCCGGTTAAAAGGGGAAAAGAAAAGCAACGAGTCATTCGCTACGTGCGAGCTGCTCGTTGCTTTTTTGTATTTGTGTTAGTCTTTCTTGCTGCGTCTACTAGCTTCTTTAGCATCTAACTAGGAAATCACTCGCCGTCCTGACAATATATTGAACTTCATCAAGCCCACGTTCCATAAGCATGCTTTTGTGAATATCGATAATCAATTTCTTTTCATGGATACCATCTACACCGTCAAGTTTTTGAAAATTAAACAACTCGCTCGGGTCTATGTCTAACGCATTCATTAGTGTTTCTAACGTGGTCAATGAAATGTTCCTTTGGCCTCGTTCAATATCCGATATATGCGATTTGCTCATACCGACTTTGCCTGTTTTTTCAGCAAGCTGATCCTGTGTGTATCCCTTAAGCTTTCTAATCATACGTAATCGCTCACCAACGAGCCTTAGGAAATCGGACATCTCATTCACCTCAAGTTGAGGTTATTGAATTCGAACCCAAAAAGAGATACCTATATATGGTGATTTAATATGAAAAATCCTGTGTAAATGGTACTTCCATAAACTAAACATACCAAAAAGTTGGCGCTCTGCCCAAAAAAAGTGTAACATCTAACACATATAGCCACAGAAGGAGCTTGAATCAGTTGAATATTGAATTACACAATGAGTTACCTACCGATTTTGAAGAATTGAAAAAAGCAGCAAACCGTACATCCAATTGGAGGGAGCGTCTTTCTGCCGTTGAAGCATTAGGTGAACATGGCGATCAACAATCGGTTCATATTCTTAAACGTCTAATGACCAATGATACCGTGTATGCGATACAGGAGACGGCTTACCGTAAGCTCAAACTTTTAGGTGAGGATGTGCAACTGCCCCCTCGCAAAAAAGGTGATTTAATTAAAGGCGTAGGTAAAATTTTACTTCGCATCAAGAAGAGCTTGCCTGAAGGTCATACGTATGAGGCTTTCAAGGAAAAGCTGCAGAAAATGAGAAGTGATGTTTATGACACGTACGAAGGTGACAAAGGCTCTGATTTCGATCAATGGCTAGAATCGACATGGTCGGGTTTATTAACTAATAAATAAGAAGCAACACGTATGGAGTGAGTTTATGGCTAAGGGTAAAGGTGGAACAGGTAGAGGTACTGACAGCAAAGGCTGGAACCGGTGGAAAGCAAGTGAGAACCGGGCGAAGAGTGCCCCGAAACCCTACAAGAGTAAAGGTTTGAAAGCCGCTGCAATCGCGGCCAAGGCTGCTGGTACTTCAAATACTTCAAATACTTCAAATACTGCGAGTACCAAAAGCACCAAAGCTTAGCAAATTGCTAAGCAACGAACCACCTTCGGCATCTTGCGAGGGTGGTTTCTTTGTTGAAACAACTGTTTTTGCATCCATCACATGACCTGTGTAAGATAGATGTAGGATATTTTGGATGAGGTGAGAGTCATGGTATTTGGGGCACGCGTATGGAAAACAGGCATCGCTGTTGCATTAGCTTTATACATAAGTGCTTGGCTCGAATTCACGCCACCAGTTATTGCGGCTGTTGCGGCGATCTTTGCGATGCAGCCTTCGATTTATCGCTCCTGGCGTTATTTCTTAGATCAGCTGCAGACCAATATTATTGGTGCGGCTTTCGCTCTGTTGGCGGGGATGTTTTTTTCACAAAATGTGATTGCCATCGGCATTGTATGTATTATTGTTATCATTCTAAGTTTACGTTTACGAATGGAAGAAACGATAGGTCTTACCTTAGTAACCGTTGTGGCTGTGATGGAGGCGTCGGGGGAGTGGCGTTTTGCCGTTAATCGGCTGTTGCTTAGCTTGATCGGGATAGGATGTGCCTTCTTGGTGAATGTACTATTCTTCCCACCTAAGCCTAAGGAACAATTCGCAGCTCAGATCGGATCTATTTTCAGCAAAATGTCACTGCTCCTCCGGACTGTGATTTCGAATGAGATCAAGGAAACGGTGTTTCGTGAAGAGAAAGAAAGTCTTCGTAATAGCCTAAAGTCATTATCTGAGAAGTATAGACTTATGGAAGAAGAAATTAAGAAGTTGAAGGGCAGCGGCTCCAAAAGGATCCGCGAACTCGTCGTGTACAAGCAAAAGCTGCTTGTCATGTCTAAAGGGCTTGAGGTGTTGGAAGCTGTAGATGAGCATTACTTTCAGGCTTCCCCAAGTGCGGAAACGGATGTATGTTTTGACGATCATATGGAGAAATTGATTAAGTACCACGAGCATGTACTCTTGAAGTACGATGATAAGTTGAAGGATACAAGCTCGGATAGTATGGAAATCGAAGCGGAGAACGAACAGTTTATGATCGATCTCCTTGCACGGTATAGCGAACAACCAAGTGGTATGCTTCGACTCTCCATTGTGGCAGCAGCCATGTATGACTATGGTCATCAGATCGCGCGTTTGGATAAGCTTGTGGAGCATGATCATCGAGGGGAGACTGAAGAGAGGGAACCTCTTGAAATTTTGCTCAAAAGTATTCGACTCAAATAGTTCAGATTAAGTTTGCATTACGAAATGGTTTGTGCTATATTATGTTTCTTGCTCCGAACAGGACAGGCATGAACAAGCACAAACCATGGAGTCTGAACGTGTTGATTATCTTCACGAATGGATGAAATAAAATAAAGCTTGCAAATGAAAAATCAATATGGTATATTACTTCTCGCTGCTTCGGTAACACGGCAGTGAACGAAAGAAATTGATCTTTGAAAACTGAACAACGAGTGAGTAAGCACAGTCGAGTAATCGACTATAAAAGGGATTGCAAAATCTCGCTAGCTTCAAATGAGCAATTAAGCTTTCAGATATACGGACGAGCAATCGTCCAAACTATTATGGAGAGTTTGATCCTGGCTCAGGACGAACGCTGGCGGCGTGCCTAATACATGCAAGTCGAGCGGGTTTATCCTTCGGGATAAGCTAGCGGCGGACGGGTGAGTAACACGTAGGTAACCTGCCTTTAAGACTGGGATAACTATCGGAAACGATAGCTAAGACCGGATAACTGGTTTTCTCGCATGAGAGAATCATAAAACA
>NZ_CAXURV020000007.1:0-67500 GCF_964253335.1 Paenibacillus sp. LjRoot56 | reverse complement strand
AAACTTAAGTCCGGGAGTCAGACAGTGAGTGCTAAGATCCATTGTCAAAAGGGAAACAGCCCAGACCATCAGCTAAGGTCCCCAAGTGTGTGTTAAGTGGGAAAGGATGTGGAGTTGCACAGACAACCAGGATGTTGGCTTAGAAGCAGCCACCATTGAAAGAGTGCGTAATAGCTCACTGGTCGAGTGACTCTGCGCCGAAAATGTAACGGGGCTAAACACGCCACCGAAGCTATGGCTTGCACGTATGTGCATGGGTAGGGGAGCGTTGTATGTACGTTGAATTCTGACCGTAAGGACAGGTGGAGCGCATACAAGTGAGAATGCCGGTATAAGTAACGAAAAGATCAGTGAGAATCTGATCCGCCGAAAACCTAAGGGTTCCTGAGGAAGGCTCGTCCGCTCAGGGTAAGTCGGGACCTAAGGCGAGGCCGAAAGGCGTAGTCGATGGACAACAGGTGGAAATTCCTGTACCACCGTAGCCGTTATGAGCAATGGAGTGACGCAGAAGGATAGTGACGCGAGCTGATGGATGCTCGTCCAAGCAGTGAGGCTGATGTGTAGGCAAATCCGCACATCGTAAGGCTGGGCTGTGATGGGGAGGGAAATTTAAGTACCGAAGGTCATGAGTTCACACTGCCAAGAAAAGCTTCTAGCCAGGCGAAGGTGCCCGTACCGCAAACCGACACAGGTGGGTGAGAAGAGAATTCTAAGGCGCGCGGAAGAACTCTCGTTAAGGAACTCGGCAAAATGACCCCGTAACTTCGGGAGAAGGGGTGCCTCGGTAGGGTGAATAGCCCGAGGGGGCCGCAGTGAAAAGGCCCAAGCGACTGTTTAGCAAAAACACAGGTCTGTGCGAAGCCGCAAGGCGAAGTATACGGGCTGACGCCTGCCCGGTGCTGGAAGGTTAAGAGGAGTGGTTAGGGGCAACCCGAAGCTATGAATTGAAGCCCCAGTAAACGGCGGCCGTAACTATAACGGTCCTAAGGTAGCGAAATTCCTTGTCAGGTAAATTCTGACCCGCACGAATGGCGTAACGACTTGGGCGCTGTCTCAACGAGAGATCCGGTGAAATTTTAATACCTGTGAAGATGCAGGTTACCCGCGACAAGACGGAAAGACCCCATGGAGCTTTACTGCAGCTTGATATTGGACTTTGGTACGATCTGTACAGGATAGGTGGGAGCCTTTGAAGCCTGAGCGCCAGCTTGGGTGGAGGCATCGTTGGGATACCACCCTGATCGTATCGGAGTTCTAACCTGGTACCGTGATCCGGTATGGGGACAGTGTCAGGTGGGCAGTTTGACTGGGGCGGTCGCCTCCTAAAATGTAACGGAGGCGTTTAAAGGTTCCCTCAGAATGGTTGGAAATCATTCGCAGAGTGCAAAGGCATAAGGGAGCTTGACTGCGAGACCTACAAGTCGAGCAGGGACGAAAGTCGGACTTAGTGATCCGGTGGTACCGAATGGAAGGGCCATCGCTCAACGGATAAAAGCTACCCTGGGGATAACAGGCTTATCTCCCCCAAGAGTCCACATCGACGGGGAGGTTTGGCACCTCGATGTCGGCTCATCGCATCCTGGGGCTGAAGTAGGTCCCAAGGGTTGGGCTGTTCGCCCATTAAAGCGGTACGCGAGCTGGGTTCAGAACGTCGTGAGACAGTTCGGTCCCTATCTGTCGCGGGCGTAGGAAATTTGAGAGGAGCTGTCCTTAGTACGAGAGGACCGGGATGGACGTACCGCTGGTGTACCAGTTGTCTCGCCAGAGGCATCGCTGGGTAGCTATGTACGGAGGGGATAAGCGCTGAAAGCATCTAAGCGCGAAGCCCCCCTCAAGATGAGATTTCCCAGTATGTAAGACCCCTTGTAGACGACGAGGTTGATAGGTTCGAGGTGGAAGTGCGGTAACGTATGCAGCTGACGAATACTAATCGGTCGAGGGCTTAACCTAATCCCAACCAAGTGAAGATAAGCTTTGTAGCGAATTCCGACTACTTGATTGGGGCCCAGAAAATCCTAAGAACATCTAACTTTACGTTGAAGTTTCGTATCTAGTTTTCAAGGCGCAAACAAACGCTTTGACTGTTTGGTGATGATGGCGGAGGGGACCCACGCGTTCCCATCTCGAACACGACCGTTAAGCCCTCCAGCGTCGATGGTACTTGAACCGCAGGGTTCTGGGAGAGTAGAACGTTGCCAAGCAGTTTCCCTAACGGGAGCTTATATTAATGACGCGGGGTGGAGCAGCCCGGTAGCTCGTCGGGCTCATAACCCGAAGGCCGCAGGTTCAAATCCTGCCCCCGCAACCAATGATTTGAGTCATTAGCTCAGTTGGTAGAGCACCTGACTTTTAATCAGGGTGTCGTAGGTTCGAATCCTACATGACTCACCATTTGCCTTATTTACCAGTATGCGCGTATGGCGGAATTGGCAGACGCACTAGACTTAGGATCTAGCGGGCGACCGTGGGGGTTCAAGTCCCTCTACGCGCATCAAACATCCCCAAGTCGTATCTTACGGCTTGGGGATCCCTATGCGGAAGTGGCTCAGCGGTAGAGCATCGCCTTGCCAAGGCGAGGGTCGCGGGTTCGATCCCCGTCTTCCGCTCCATTTTTTCTTAAGCGCCCTTAGCTCAGCTGGATAGAGTATTTGACTACGAATCAAAAGGTCGGGAGTTCGAATCTCTCAGGGCGCGCCATTTTTATCACAATCGTATCGGGACGTAGCTCAGCTTGGTAGAGCACCTGCTTTGGGAGCAGGGGGTCGCATGTTCAAATCGTGTCGTCCCGATCAAGAAAGAAAGCATAGACTGTCAGCTTCATGCTGATTGTGTCTATGCTTTTTTGTTCATTGCCGTCTACTAATAACTGGGATTCAAGTTAGTGTTGGTGTATAGTAGACAGGGAGGAGGGCTACAAGATGGAACTACGCTGGAGACGGAATCTATTTATTTTATGGATTGGGGCATTCTTTTGCGCGATGGCGTATACACTCTCGATCCCGTTTATCCCTATATTTTTACAAGAAGACTTGGGTATACATAGCGGTTTGGAGGCATGGTCGGGGATCACGTTCTCTGTGAGCTTTCTCGCAAGTGCAGTTATTGCACCTTTCTGGGGTTCCCTAGCTGACAAATATGGCAGGAAACCGATGCTGCTCCGTTCAGGGCTAAGCTTAAGCGCCGTCTATTTTCTTAATTATTTCGTAAATGATCCGTATACGTTTATTGTTGTTCGTGTTCTGCAGGGACTTATGGCGGGTTATATTCCCGCATCGATGGCGTTAGTTAGTACAAATACACCAGAGAAGCATGTTGGTTATGCCTTAAGTGTCATGTCCACGGCGACGGCAGCTGGGAGCATCCTAGGGCCACTTTTCGGGGGCATGCTCAGCCACTGGGTAGGGACAAGAGAATGTTTCTTGGCATCTGGATTTGTCGTACTCATTTCTGCTGTGATCGCCGTAGTCGGCGTGAAGGAAGTGCATCACAAGAAGGCAGGCGCACGCCCGAGTGTGCTTCAGGATATTAAGCAAGCGACTGCCAATAAGCAGTTATTATCCATTTTTGGATTAACCGTATTAGTGGCAACTTCGGTGATGATTTTAGAACCGCTTTTAACGATTTATGTCGTGCAAATCGGTGGAAGCGCCAAGGGTGCATCACTGAGTTCGGGTATTATTTTCTCGGCTGCAGGTGTAGCGACCGTCATCATGGGATCAAGATGGGGCATTATCGGGCAGCGAATCGGCTATGACAAAACACTGCTCATTGGCTTAATTGGTGGCGGTATTGGGAATTTGCTGCAATTAGTGGTACATAGTCTAATTGGTTTCGGTGTGCTTCGGTTCAGTTATGGGTTGTTTTTCGCTGCAGTCTATCCGGCCCTGAGCGCGCTTATTGTGAAAGCTTCCGATGCTGACTTCCGAGGGAGGGCGATGAGTCTTAACCAAACGTCAAATCAATTAGGGATGATGATCGGTCCCTTGATAGGCGGATTCCTAGGCGGTCTAGTGGGGATTCATTCTGTATTTTTATTAACAGGATGTGCGTTACTGTTAGCAGCTGGTGTGTTACAGCTCAATATGAGGAAGCAAATGAAACAGATATCTGCGGACTGAGGTTTTAATGCGATTAGATTTGTAAATAAAGATATACATACGCGATCACAGAAGGAGCGAATCTAAGGATGTTGAAGAGAACAGTAGGCCGTTTGAATAGGGAAACCTCTGTGTTGATGTTTGGTGCAGCTAGTCTTGGCCAGGTTACACAGCAGGAGGCAGATGCCTCGATCACTTTCGCGCTGGCACATGGCGTGGATCATTTTGATACAGCGGCGAGCTATGGAGACGCAGAAGTGCGGATGGGCCCGACAATAAGCCGGGTGCGGAATGATATCTTTTTAGCTACCAAAACAGGGCAAAGAACGAAAAAGGAAGCAAAGGAAGAAATCTATCGCTCCTTGGAGAGAATGAAGGTAGATTCCGTCGACCTGTTACAACTGCATGCGGTGGGATCGATGGAAGAATTGGACCGCTGCACGGCAAAGGGTGGGTCGCTGGAAGCGGCATTAGAAGCGCAAAGTGAAGGCATTGTGAAGGAAATCGGGATCACAGGTCACGGGCATCAGGCACCTGCGGTTCATCTGGAAGCGCTAAGGAGATTTCCTTTTGCCACCATACTCTTCCCGCTGAACTACTACATGTATGGCTTACCAGACTATCGTGAGGCTGTAGATGCACTGATGGAAGAAGCAAACAAGCAGCAGACGGCGATTCGGGTGATCAAAGCCATTGCGAAAGCACCTTGGATTGAAGGGGCGGAGCGTCCGTATGCGACGTGGTATGAGCCTTTTGATCAGCAGGAGATTATCGATGCCTGTGTGCACTTCGTGCTGTCGTTCCCAAGCGTATGCGGTTTTGCGAGTGCGGGGGATGTGCATTTATTTCCCAAAATCGTGGATGCCGTTGAGCGCTATGGTACGATGAGCAAGGAGGACATGGTACGAATTCTGAGTGGGATTAGTGGATATACGAGTGTTTTTGGAGCACCGACGTCGATTGCTTAATGTGATAAACCTTCACCCTATCATTGATGGGTTGAAGGTTTTTTTGTGTCTTCCTGCACGTATACGACACTTAATGGAGCCATCATACGAATAGCTATGAGGTACGTTAGGGGGAATGTAATATGTTGAAAATAAAAGTTTTATCGCGGCGCTTCTGGCAAGTTAGTGTTGGCGTAGTTCTAGTCATGGGTGTGTGTGTGGCGTTAATGAGCACTTTGTACATAAAAGGACTTGATGTATCGCTGTTGAGTCAGCCGCTACCAGAGGCATCTGTCGTGCTTGATAAGAATGGTCAAATTGCTTCTCAGTTGTCAGCGTCAAAGATCGATGCTGTGCCTTTTAAGGACATCCCGCAGGCATTGGTCGATGCCATTGTCGCGGTGGAGGATCGACGTTTCTTCGAGCATAAGGGGGTAGACATGAAGTCCATCTTCCGCGCAGTTGGCCGGGATGTGCTCAAAGGAAGCTATTCGGAAGGTGCCAGTACCATTACGCAGCAATTAGCCCGAAATCTTTTCTTAACAGCGGATAAAACGGTAGGTCGTAAATTGCGGGAAGCAGCGTATGCCATCAAAATAGAGACGAGCTACAGTAAGAATGACATTCTGGAAATGTATCTGAACAAGATTTATTTCGGTGAGGGCAGTTGGGGGGTACAGGGGGCTGCGAAAACATATTTTAATAAAAATGTGACAGACCTCACCTTGCCAGAAGCTGCAGTGTTAGCGGCATTGCCGAAGGCACCTAGTCATTATTCCCCTTTTCAAAATGAAGAGCAAGCGTTGGAAAGAAGGAATACGGTTCTCAAATTGATGCTGAAAGAAGGTAAAATAACTCAGCAGGATTACGAGAAAGCCAATGCTTCAGCACTTGGAGCCGTGAAGACGGTCAATATGGATGAGGCGAAAGGAAGAAATCGGGCGTATGTGGATGCTGTGATTGATGAGGCTGTAACTCTCTACGGTTTTACGGAGGAACAATTACTAACAGGCGGTTTGCGTATTACGACAGAGCTAGATCCAACGGTACAGAAAGCAGTAATTGATGTAGTTAACAATAACAGTCTGTTCCCTGAAAGCAAGCCAGATCAGCTCATTCAGAGTGGTGCTGCTATAGTCGACCAGAAAACAGGTGGTGTTAGAGCACTAGCTGGTGGACGCGGGGAAGGCGTATTTCGAGGCTTCAGTCATGCCACCCAGTTGAGGAGACAGCCAGGATCGGCTTTTAAGCCAGTGGCTGTGTATGGCCCTGCTCTGGAGTTAGGTTACAAGCCGTCAACCATGCTGTTTGATGGACCGTTGAATATCGAAGGCTACCAGCCTCAAGATTGGGATCACCAGTCAAGGGGACAAGTATCGATGCAAGAGGCCATTACTTCATCTTGGAATGTTCCTGCAGTGTGGCTTTTACACGAGATCGGCATCGACAATGGCTTGAAGTTTGCGAAGTCTTTGGGGATAACTTTACCCGCACAAGACCGGCAGTTGGGTATTGCGCTTGGCGGGCTTTCCGAGGGGGTATCTCCGCTGCAGATGGCGCAGGCTTTTAGTGCTTTTGCAGCGAAGGGCGTCTTAAACCCTGCACATCTCATCGCCAAAATAGAGACAAATGATGGACACCTGCTTGTTCAAGCGAAAGCAAAGGGACAGTCGGTGATGAGCGCTGAAACGGCCAACACGATGACGGCGATGCTGCAGACGGCCGTAGCGCAGGGGACGGGGAAGAATGCGGCTATGAATCGTCCTGTGGCGGGTAAATCGGGCACAACTCAGCTGCCGGGAACGAAGGAATTCGAGGGAATAGGCAGCGGAAGTGCTAAAGATGCGTGGTTCGTTGGCTATACGCCGGAACTGACGGCAGCGGTATGGGTTGGTTATGACCGAACGGATGCGACGCATTATTTAACAACATCGGGTGGGGCGGTCCCTGCCGTACTATTTCGTGAGATGTTGAGTCGTGCGCTAGCTCAAACACCTGTTGTACCTTTTGACATTCCGGTGAGTGTTGAGGGACCTCAGAAGGATAGCTCCACCTCGAATGAATCAGCAGCGAAGAAGGACAAGGGACAGCAAAAGCAAGCTGAACAGGGGCATGGACATGGTAAAGAGAAGAAGAAATAAGTAAGAAAGCCCTCGAAATCCGATTAAGGAGGACGAGGGCTTTATTTGTTTCTAGTTAGTCTTGTTTATTGTTGTTACCGGGCTTTTTATCATTGTTTTTGTCTTTTTGAGGTTTCTTATCGTCTTTCTTGTCATCTTTTTTGTCATCGCTCTTGGTATCTTCTTTGTCTTCTTCGTTGTCATCGGCATGTACGTTCAAATGAACATTCAATTTGCCGGCTTCTAAATTGTATTGTTTGGCGAGCTGCTGGCTCAAGATCTCTCGCGCATTGGGTGCAGATAAGTCAATAGAACCCAGAAGTTTAGAGATCCAAGCTTGAGCTTGCGATCCTGTGAGATGAATTCTGCCGGCATGCGGAGACTGGATGCTCAGATCATACTGAGAACCATGTGCTCCCTTGGATTGTTTTAAATGAAAGTTGAAATGCTGCCCATCTACACTAACGTCCACATCCTTCAGGTCAGATCGTTTACCTGGTGGGGAAGCTTCTGGCTTATTGTCCACCTTCGTAGGAGAAGAGGTTGGACTTGCAGATGAGTTGGGAGCTACTGTAGCAGGGCCAGATACTGGAACGGGTGCAGGTGATTCACTCGGAACGGGAGAGACAGGCTGTGTTGGTTCAGAAGTGCTTGCGGTTTCTGAAGATCCCTTCACATAAGCGGCTTGTTTTTTGTTATTCAGAATGACCTCGATCTCATCCCCAGAGTGTAAATCGCTTAACTGAGCTTTCTCGTCATTCATGAACACCCAGACGGATGAAGCCAAAGGAACGGTTTGATCACCAGTACCCGTATGTAAAGTAATCGAATCTGCCGTCAGGACCGTAAGCTTACCTTGGATGGATGTAGATGTTGTTTCACTGGATGAAGTTGCAGCATACGCTGTCCAACCACAGAGCATCAGGGTAGCTATGACAATAGCAATAATCGTTATTTTCTTTCTTTTGTGCATTCTAAACACCTCCGCTAACAGCTTTCGAGCCGAAGGGAGGTTTTAGGACGGTATACGTAAAACTAGATGTTGAAAGTTAGGAGGCTAATCTGTGTCAGATTGCAGGCGCTGCATGAATTCTTCTGCTGCACTGTATCCTTGTTGACGCAGATACCAGCTATTGGCAGCAGCTTCGATAAGACCGGCTACATCGCGTCCGGGTTGGAGTTGGATCTCAATATGGGGAATAGAAATGTCCATATAGTCGGTGAAAGTGGGCTCTAACTCTAAATCATTGTTTAGAGCGTGTTCCTGCCACTTGGTCAGCTCGATATCGAGCACAATGCGTGTTTCATCTTGAAAAGCTTTACGGCCATAAAGCCGTGAGACATTGATGAGTCCAACGCTACGCAGCGCGAGGAATTCTTTCGTTTTGCCATTGTGTGTGCCGAGCAGCGTTTCTGGGCTAATTTTCTTGAGCACGACGATATCATCGGCGACTAGACGATGCCCTCTGCGGATCAGCGTGTGGGCTGTTTCGCTCTTGCCAACCCCGGACTTCCCGCGCAGGAGGATGCCGATCCCTGAAACATTGACGCATACCCCGTGGACGGCGATCTCCTGAGCAAGCGATTTACTCAAAAATAAATCAACCAAGTCCTGGAATTTGCTCGTAGGTGCGCTTGTGCGGAGAAGGGGGATTTTCTCTTCTTCGCAGTATTTCTTTAAGTATTTCAAGCCTTCTTGGTTTCTCGTTACGACGAAACAAGGGGGATGATATTTCACAATATTACCAATGTGCAAATTTCTTTCATTTTCGCTGAGTTTATGTAAGTAAGTAATTTCTTTGCGACCTAAGAGCTGTACATGTGCTTGTGGAAAATATTCAAAATAGCCGACAAATTCCAGACCGGGGCGGTGAGCCTTCGTTTTGGTAATAGGACGGTGGAGCTCCGAATGGCCAGCGAGGATTTCGAGCGAAAAGCGTTCAACTAAATCTTTTACAGTGACGGACTTCAAACGGGTGCTCCTCCTTCGAGTTGTGCGGTAGTCAAGTAAACCTAGAGTAAAGATAAGCTCTACGTGATATGCCTATCTGTCTTTACTAAATTCTCTTTCACCTAGTCACAATCCTTTATTGAAAGCGCTTGAACATAGGATATGAAAGCATTTCTTGTCGATAGCAAGCTTTTATTGTTGCTTTTGGATGTTATGTTGGTATGATGAAAGGAAAGCATGAGGGGGATTGAACAAGATGAGTGTTGCCTATAAGAACTGCCAGAGCTGTGGGATGCCTCTCGCTCGTGATGAGCAAGGCGGCGGTACGGAGAAATCGGGTAGTAAGAGTAAGATGTACTGTAGTCATTGCTATCAGGATGGGGTGTTTACGATGCCTCATCTAACGGTTGAAGAGATGAGAGAACTAGTTAAAGGGAAATTAGTGGAGTTTGGCTTTCCGAGATTTCTAACGGGGCTATTTACGAGAAATATCCCTAAACTGCAAAGGTGGTTATCTCATAAGTAAACCGAATAATGTACTTTAGGCATAGTGCTGGACGGTAAATGTAAAGTGTGTCTTCCAAAAGTTGCCCGTGCCATCGACTAAGAAAAAAATAACGCTCTGCACCTTGATGGTGTAGAGCGTTTTATAATTAATCTCCTACCTAACCACCTCTCTGTATGTAAAAGCAGCTATCTGTGAAAGCCGCATTTTTTGGCAAGTGTTGGCCATGTTGAGAGAAACATGCTTTCCCACCTGTCTTCAGGTAATACGAGGATCCATCTCGCGATTTGATCCAAGCCCATTTCGTAAAGCGTGTGAAGCACTTCTTCTTTTTCTGATCCGGTTTTTAATGCTAACATCTCAAAACCACCTCAATCGAATGTATTCAAACAATTATGTATATGCAAATTTTTGAAAATATGTGACGGTTATTTTCAAAATGGTAGTAAGCAAGCCTAGGAAGAGGCTTGTTCTTTGGGCCATTTGAAAATAAAAGGGTCAGATTTAAGGTAGGCTTGTCTAAGAATTGGAGGAGAATTTGGATAAGGTGGACAAAAGAGTGAACAACACAAAAGGTATCCTCGTAGGAGACACGAAGGATACCTATTACATGATTCACTTTAGCTGATTCCGTATGCTCGGATCAAGCGTTTGGAGCACCTGAGCAAGTTCCTCATCTGATATCGACTCTCGCCCGTACCGCACTCGATTATACGCCGTGGTAAGCGTGTGAACCGAAGCTTCTGCAAGCTGTGTTTGATGCGTGAGCTCCCAGCCTGTTTCATTAGGGGTTAGTGCACGCTTGAAAGTGTAACCGCTCTTGCTCGCTTGCCCAATTAACCCACGGTACAGATAGCGGATACGCTCCTGATTGTTCGGCAGTTGTGACCAAGACGGCTCGCGATTGGATGTTGACCACAGCTTCGAGCTTGCTTTGCGCCACCACAAGTTAGGGATCTCTCTCCAATCGAGCAGGGCTTCTTTCTCATCGGTATAACCGTCAGTTGTATCACCTTGCTCACGACGCAGCGATCGCTTCCAAAAGCGCCGAATGAGGGCGAGAAGCGCTGGTGCAAGCTTCATCAAGATCAGATAGAGGCAGCCGAGGATGAGTGCAATGACTAACACATAGCCTATAATTTGCACAAGATATTGCATGAGAATTCCAAACCAACCTGGTTCATGGGGTGTAGCTGGTGGTAGTTCCATAGGAGGCGGTGCTGAAGGGCTGGCTTCAGGAACAGCAGGTGGTTCTTCGGATGACATCAATCCCAGCAGCCAAGCTAGGGTGCCATGTAGAAGCCGCATAAGCGCTTGCTTGACTTGCTGAAAGTAACCGACGGCAGCGATAACCGCAATAAAGCCGATTAACCAGATACGACTGGAACGTTTCACGGTTTGAGACAGTGACGAGGCGGCAGCGCGATCATTCCCTGCTAAGGTAGCGACAAGAAGCTGCGAGCGATTCGTTATAAAGAAGAAGAGGATCAGAGTAGCGAATCCGAGCCCGTTTAAGGCTATTTTGTATGAAAGCATAAGCTCCACTCGGGTCATAATGGGTACACCAATGAAGTACATCACACCAGAGATTACGAAAACACCAGGTGGATAAAGGGAGTGCCATCCATCTTTGGTATACCGAATCCCCCGATAGACGAGTAGTGCACCAATTGCCGCACCTAAAGCAACGTGCAAGGGTTCCATTTGACATACATAAGATAATCCGTAACCAGCAGCAACACAGACAAGGAACTCGTACCCTTTGCGAGAGAGCCATCTCAACTGTCCCAAGTAGGCGCCAATCACGAAGCTGAGTAGTAGTTGGATACATGTCAAACCAAGCGAGCTATCAAATACATAAACTTGAGATAACGTAACTAGTGGAGCAAAAATAACCAGTTCGACGAAGCCGAATAAGAATGCAAGACCGCATCCCTGTAAAAAGTAGGATAAACGAGACGGCGGAGAATTCGTTTGATTAAGCAAGGGCTTGAGCATTGGATGGAGCCGCCTCCTTATCGCTGAGATCAAGAAGATTATGCTGCAAGGGGACAAGGAAGACGGAATGTCCAGATGCTTCGAGTCGTTCGATGCTGCGTGCCATCCCTTCAGAAACGAAGGCGGTCAGCAGGATGATATCGAGCGCCTCACCTTCCACCTCGATGCCATAATCGAGAAAATCTTCACAGGAACGGGCACAAGAGATCGCGAGCTTCGCCATCGTTTGAAAAAGATGTTCCAACTGCCCCCAGCCGCCTTCAGGCGCACAGTACACGGGAACACCTGGTTCATTCAGCAGCCAACCGTTATAGCCAAAACCGACAGGAACTCCTCGGCTAACGGCATGTTCGGCTAATGTTGCCGCGTAGGAGAGGGCTTTTTCGACCAGTTCAGGGTCAGTTACGGCGTCCCACATCGTTTCGGTGACTTGACTGTTAACGACGATAAGTAATCGGGGATCTGCCGTGAATTCTCGGTTGTACACCTGAAGCCGCTGGCTGCGCGCTGTTGCTTTCCAATGAATGCTATTCATCGTATCTCCATAGCGGTATTCCCTTGCACCGGAAACGAGAAATGGATCAGGCATGATCCACCGCTGGACTGTTACATCGCCTTGCCAACGGCTAGACAGGAGCGGAATGTCATCGCGATTCACCAGGCGCGGGTATACTAGTAGCTCTACATGTATGCGATGTGTGGTAGAGGCCGCTTGTAAACCGACGAAATCACCCATCGTTGCAGCGATGGTTTCCAGCTTGTACCAGCCGCGTTTCGCTGCATGCACACCATGGCGCCGCACGATGCGGGTATAGGGCATGAGGCTGAATAGACTGCGATGATTTTGAAAAAGGGAGCCGCTGCTCACTTCCAGATTATTCATTTGCGTGAAGTGGAGTCCGGCATGAATCGTTGACTCCAAGCGCAGCCAGGGAATCGGCGCAAGCTTACGATTCACGATGGTTTCAATCATGAGAATATCATCGCCGACATGGCAATGTTTTGTATTAAAGGTTCGTTCAATGCGAAGTCCGCGAAACCCCCAGCGAGCGAAAAACTGAAACTGGAGAAAGAAGAGAGCGGCAGCGATAATGACTATCCAGCTTATGCTCATCCGTCCGTTACCCCATCTTCACTTCCGTAGGAACGGGGGTAGCGGCAAGTATGTTCGTCAGCAGCGCATGCACCTGCTGATCCTGTTGGCGCGAGCGCGTGCGCAGCAGGACGCGATGCGCCCAGACGGGCGCGACCAGCGCCTTGACGTCGTCCGGCAGCACGTAATCGCGGCCGCGCAGCGCCGCGTACACTTGCGCCGCCTTCATCAAGGCGCGTACGCCGCGCGGGCTGACACCGAGCGCGGAGTCCGCATGCGTGCGCGTCGCTTCCGCGAGCTGCACGATGTAGTGCAGCAGCTCGTCGCTGACGCGCACCTGCGTGAACAGGAGCTGCGCTTCGAGCAGCTCCGCGCGGCTCACGACCGGCAGCAGCTGCTCCAGCGGATCTTGCTGCTGGTAGCGCTGCAAGATCAAGACCTGCTCGGCTGCCGTTGGATAGCCGAGGGACAACTTCATCAGGAAGCGGTCGAGCTGTGCTTCCGGCAGGGGAAAGGTCCCCTGATTCTCGACAGGGTTCTGCGTGGCAATGACGAGGAACGGCGCTTCGAGCTTGCGCGTTTCCCCGTCGATGCTGACCTGGCGCTCCTCCATGCTCTCCAGCAAGCTGGATTGTGTGCGCGGTGTAGCGCGGTTAATCTCATCGGCGAGCACGATGTGCGCGAAGAGCGGACCTGGGCGGAATTCGAACTCGCCCAGTTTCTGATTGAAGAAATTGATGCCGCTTACATCGGACGGCAGCAAGTCGGGCGTGAACTGGATGCGCTTCATGGAGCCATCGAGGGAGCGGGCTAGTGCTTTGGCCAGCTGGGTTTTACCTGTGCCGGGCACATCTTCGAGCAGCACGTGACCGGAAGCAATCAGTGCGATGACTAGGAGCTCGACGGTATCATTTTTGCCTATAATAACGTGACCAACGTTTTCTGTGATACGGGAAGCGATACGTTCAATAGGTGCGATATTCAAATGATTAACCTCCTAAATAATGAATGATGCGAATGAAATGAGACAGGGGAACAATAAGTGTGTTAATAAGAAAAGGTAGTGGCGACAAGGTTAGTAAAAGGGGAACGTCGTTCCGCTATTTCGCCGATTGTGCTGATCTTTAGACTCGAAAGGGAACGTAGATCCACTATTTCACGGAAAAGCAGTTGGAAACCTCTATTTTCGAGAAAATAGCGGAACCTCGTTCCCTTTAGGTGCGAAAATGGGCTATTTTAAGAAAATAGCGCACTGAGGTTCCCTATGGGTTGTCAGAATGGTGGGGTTTTGGCACTGAGGTTCTCCATGGGTTGTCAGAATGGTTAGGTTTCGGCACCCAGGTTCCCTTTCGTTATCGGAGTAGTCGGGATTGGCATACAGGTATGCAGGTTCCCTTTCGGGTCTGAATACCTGTTTAAGGTGTCAAGATTTACATATGCTCCATGCTTATTTTAACACCTAACAGGGGATTTTTACCAATGTTTCCTCGGACAAGCGTCGATTCCAGAGGTAGGTATCCTTGGGCAGTAATCGATTCTATTTGTATATTCGATGGGCAGTGAGTACAATGGTGGTGATAATGAGAAAACCATGAGCGTTGTTGCTAAATTGGGGAGTCCTGGGAGGTCAGGCATGTACAAGCTGCTGTTAGTAGATGACGAAGAGGATGTACGCGAAGGTGTCGTCCGTGAAATAAATTGGGAAGCGATTGGCTTTGAAGTTGTCGACAAGGCGGAGAACGGGAAAGAAGCGCTGGAAATGGTCGAACGTCTGCAGCCGGATGTGGTTGTGACGGATATTCAGATGCCTTTTATGAATGGTTTGCAGCTTGCTGAAGCAATTAGAGAGCGCTTTCCCACGATTAAGCTCATTATCCTGACGGGTCATGATGAATTTGAGTACGCCCAAAGGGCAATTAAGCTGCATATTGATGAATATGTGCTGAAACCATTTTCCGCACAGGAGCTGGTGAATGCCCTTTTGAAGGTAAAAGGACACATCCAGGAAGAGGTTGCGCATCGTGAGGATGTGCAGCTGCTTAAGGAGCATTACCGCAAGAGTATGCCGGTGCTGAAGGAGAATTTCTTAGCGACATTAATGAATCGGAAGCTCCCGCGGGACGAGGTATTTGAGAAGGCAGCGAACTATGGGATAGCGCTTAGCGGCAATAGCTATGTGGTTGCCGTTCTGAGCATCGATGGGGTCTTTATTTCGGAAGAAGACCTGGAGAATCGGGAGGAACTGTCGAAGTCGATATCTTTGAAATACTCGGAGGATCAGGCGTTGAAATATTTCGCCCTCTTAAATATTACCGAAGAAATCGCGGGCAAGCGCGGCCTCGGACTCGTTTTCATGCATGATGATCAGGTTGTCTTGTTAGCAGCGAGTGAGAATAAGGACAAGGAAGCGGCGCTGCAGGAAACGATGAAGGTGCTGGAGGAAATTCGGCAGAGTGTGGAAAAATATTTGAAGTTCACCCTTACTGTTGGGGTGGGCAGTGTGATGAAGGACGTCACGAAGATCAGCTATTCGTATGAAGATGCTGTACTTTCCCTCGACTACAGGCTTATTCTGGGCAGCAATCGCATGATTTACATTGATGATGTGGAAAAGCGCAGCGTGGATAAGATTCGTTTTGACGATGTGAAGGAACACGCGTTGACCCGCTGTATTAAGGTAGGCACATCACAAGAGATCCGAGAGACGATTGATGAACTTTTTCAGGGCATCGAGGGCGGGGTGTCGGTTAAAGATTATCAGATCTATTTGCTTGAAATTCTTACTTGTATTCTGAAAGCAGCCAAGGACTCGAACCTGAATGTTGACGAGGTATTTGGCGAGAGTTTCATCCCTTTCACGGAGATTAATAAATTCACTTCCTTGGAGGAAGCTAAGCATTGGTTAGCCGAGCTCTGTGCGAGCATGATGAGTCACATTGCAACGGATCGTCAATATACGTATAAAAACCTTGTGGATCTAGCGAAGGATTATACGAAGAGCCACTATCATGAAGGCGATATCAATATCAATAAGGTGTGCGGACATCTGCATATCAGTGCGGGTTATTTCAGTTCCATTTTCAAAAAAGAAACCAAAATGACCTTCGTGAACTATTTGAACCACATTCGGATGGAAGCAGCGAAAGAGCTTTTGCGTTCTACGGATATGAAGGCGCTAGAAATCGCTGAAAAGGTGGGCTATGCGGATGCTAATTATTTCAGCTTCTCCTTTCGCAAAAATGTGGGCGTTTCCCCGAAGGAGTATCGCAATAACAGCGTCAAGGGGCCATAGGGACTAGAAGGGGGAGAGTTGCTTTGAGACGCAGAGTGAGTACGCTGCTGAAAGCTTTATATAACGTCATGCTCGATACGATGCGGGTAAAAAGTATTCAGTTTACCATAACGATGTCATTCATTCTTATTACCGTAACCGTCATGCTCGTTGTCTCCTTGGTGCTCTATAATAAATTTGCTAAAACAGCAGAAGAGAGTGCCTTTCTGAGTACGGCCCAGGTGATTGAGCAGGTGCAATTCAACCTGGAGCAGTACATCAAGGGGATGTCAGATACGTTCGAAGTTGTAGATGCCAAAATCGCCAAAAGCCGCGGCATCCCGTCGGACAAGCTGCTCGAACAGCTAGACACGATCGCCAGTACGCGTGAAGATATTGTGTCTATTCATCTGTTTACCGCGGATGGCGGATTGGTCACCGGTGTACCAACGACAGCGATGCGCAAAAATACACGGCTGCTCGAGCAGCCGTGGTTTCGGTCTGCCCTCGATAACCCGAACCATCTAACGTTTTCTTTGCCGCATATCCAGAACCTATTCAAAGATCCCTACAAGTGGGTGGTTTCCATGAGTAAAGGGGTCACGATCGAGCAGAATGGGAACTTGGTGGATGCGGTTATTTTGGTGGACATTAATTTCAAGACATTGGACGATGTGTTTCGTACGGTTTCTCTCGGTAAGAAGGGCTATGTCTATATCATTGACGATTCGGCAGGCAGTATTGTGTATCATCCGCAGCAGCAGCTTATTTATATTGGTCTCAAATATGAGAATGTGGAGCAAGCACTCAAATTTTCGTATGGCCGATATATGGATGTTAGCGAAGGGGAGTCGCGGTTAAACGTTGTGCGGACGGTCAATAACATCGGATGGAAAATTATCGGTGTCTCCTATCTCGATGAAATTGTGACGACGCGCAAGGAAATTTCGACGTTCATGATTTGGTTGTTAGTGATCGTACTGTTCTTCATTTTGTTGATTTCCTCGTTCATGTCAGCGCGTATTTCCCAGCCGATTAAACGACTGAAGAAGTCCATGGAGATGGTGGAGAAGGGGCATTTCGACACGTATATTCATGTGCGTGGAGCTGATGAGGTCGAACAGCTTTCGCGGCGCTTCAATCTGATGGTTTCGAGGGTTCGCGAGCTGATGGATCAAAGTATCGCTGAGCAGGAGATTAAGCGGAAGAACGAGCTGGAAGTTCTCCAATCGCAGATTAATCCGCATTTTTTATACAATACACTCAATTCGGTCGTTCGAATGGTTGGCAATGGGAGGACGGAAGAGGTCGTGACGACGATCACATCGCTGTCGAAGTTTTTCCGGATATCGCTCAGCAAAGGCAAAAACATTATTACGATCGGAGAAGAGATCGAGCATATTCGCAACTATTTGATTATCCAGAAGATGCGTTATAAGGACAAGTTTGAATATGAGATCCACGTCTCGGAAGATGTGCTTCCCTACAAAACGCTCAAGTTGATTCTGCAGCCTTTTGTGGAAAATGCGCTCTATCACGGTATCGAGTATATGGTGGATGAAGGGTTGATTGAGATCATTGTCACGATGGATAAAGGGAAGATTCTCTTCGAGATTCGAGATAATGGTGTCGGGATGTCAGAGGAAACACTGAAGAGTATTATGACTGGTCAGGTGAAAAGTGAAAAGGGCTCAGGTGTGGGACTGCGAAATGTGCATGAGCGGATTCAGCTTTATTTTGGCATGGACTATGGGGTCCACGTAAGTAGTGAACTGGAGGAAGGAACGATCGTTCAAATTACGATTCCAGCCATATTGGATGAAGAAGGGGGGAGTGAAGGATGAGATGGAAACCACTACTGATTGCAGTTCTCGTCGCTCTTCTCTCGATTTCCTCTTGCACCGAAAGTGTGGAAACCTTGCCTACTGAGCAGAAGAAACACCTAGAGGTTATTCTTCGCAGCCAAGAAGGCGACTATTGGAAGACAGTAAAATTGGGCGCAGAGGTCGCGGCTAAGGAGTTTGATGTGACGTTGGACTTCCGAGCACCAGGTGATGAGGCTGATGTGAAGGGGCAGATTGCCTTGATGGAGCAGTCGATTTCAAGCCTTCCTGATGCGATTGTCTTAGCGGCTAATGACTATAAGGAGCTTTCTCCTATCGTAGATGAAGCGGGTAAAGCGCATATTCCCGTAATTACGGTAGATTCTGAAGTAGAGACGAAGAATGTGCGTAGTTTTATTGGCGCGGATAACTATGAAGCAGGTCAATTGGCAGGCCGACAACTGATTAAGCTGATCGGTACGAGTGGGCAAATTGCCATTATGAGCTTTAGGAAAGGGGAGCGAAACACGGAACTGCGGGAAAAAGGGCTATTAGACGAAATATCGAAGTTTCCCGAAGTTCAGGTGATCGATAAGGTATACAGCTTAACGGATCGGGAGCTTTCGGCTCAACTCACGCATGAAGTCATCGACAAACATCCAGAGCTGGATGGGATTGTGGCACTGAATGAAATCTCCTCCATTGGCGTTGCCAGTGCGGTACAGAGTCGGAATTTGAATGATAAGGTGAAAATCATCACGTTTGACAGTACCTCTGAGGAGCTAGAGCTGCTCCAAGAGGGGGTCATTCAAGCAACGATTATTCAAAATCCGTTTAGCATCGGTTACTTGGGCGTGAAAAGTGCGGTAGATGCCGTTAAAGGAAAAACGGTGCCAAAGCGCGTGGCAACAGGGATTAAGGCGATTGATTTGAACAATATGTTCTGGTCAGACAATCAAAAATTGCTATTCCCATTTATTAAGTGATTGAAAGTGATGAGAATTTCGATAGAAGACATGAGGATATTGCATTTGTTTATGGCTTTTGAACCATTATAGTAAGGAATGTAAACAAACAATATACCTTTTAGGGAGGGTCTTATCTTGAAAAAATTACTTACACTTGCCGTAGCAGGCGCTTTGGTTGCAACCGTTGCAGGTTGTGGAAATAAAACAGAAACTCCAGCAGCATCAACAGCTCCAGCAGCTTCCACAGGTGCAGCAGCAACTACAGCTCCAGCAGCTGGTAAAAAACCAACAATCGGTGTAGCGATCTATAAATTTGACGATACGTTCATGTCTGGTGTTCGTGCAGCGATCTCCGATGCGGCGAAAGATAAAGCGACTGTTGATATCGTAGACAGCCAAAACTCCCAACCAACACAAAACGATAAAGTTGACCTTTTCATCACGAAAAAAGTAAATGCACTTGCGATCAACGCAGTTGACCGTACAGCAGCTGGCGTTATCATCGATAAAGCAAAAACAGCGAACATTCCAGTTGTCTTCTTAAACCGTGAGCCACTTGATACGGACATGAAGAAATGGGATAAAGTTTACTACGTAGGCGCTAAAGCTGAGCAATCCGGAACAATGGAAGGCCAACTATTGGTTGACTACTTCAAAGCTCACCCAGAAGCTGACAAAAACAAAGACGGTAAAATCCAATACGTTATGCTTAAAGGCGAGCCAGGACACCAAGATGCTGAGCTTCGTACGAAATTCTCTATCCAAGCCATCACGGATTCCGGTATGGGTGTAGAAAAAGTTGCAGAAGATACAGCCATGTGGGATCGCGTTAAAGGTCAAGAGAAAATGGCAGCATTCCTTGCGTCCAGCGAAAGCAAAATCGAAGCTGTTCTTGCAAACAACGATGACATGGCGCTTGGCGCAATCGAAGCTTTGAAAGCAAAAGGCTATTTCAAAGACAACAAATTCCTTCCAGTAGTTGGTGTAGATGCAACAGCTCCAGCTCTACAAGCTCTTAGCGATGGAACTCTTCTAGGAACAGTTCTAAACGATGCGAAAAACCAAGGTGCTGCAACAACTAGCGTAGCAACAGCTCTTGCTAATGGTTTAGTACCAAGCAAAGAAACAACTGGCTATGATATCACTGACGGTAAATATGTTTGGATTTCCTACAAAAAAATCACAAAAGCTAACATGAACGAAGCGAAGTAATTGTGAGAATGGGCAAGAGAGGCGATATCAGAGCAACAATCGCGCTTTTGCCTTCCTTTTTTGGAAACCCGTGAAGATAAAGAGAAATAAGCTTCGAATAAAGGCTTCACTTTGTGGGGATTATCGTGAGCTGTAGGGGGAGTTACCATGACTGTACATGACTATTTATTGGAAATGAATCAAATCTCCAAAGAGTTCCCCGGCGTCAAAGCGCTGGATAATGTCACCCTCAAAGTTCGTCCAGGAAGCGTACATGCGCTAATGGGAGAGAACGGCGCGGGTAAATCGACGCTCATGAAATGCTTGTTCGGCATTTATAAGCCCGATGGTGGAGAAATTAAGCTTAATGGCGAAGTCGCTTCAATTACGAACTCTAAAGATGCGTTAGCGAATGGTATTTCGATGATTCACCAAGAGCTTCACCCCGTTCCACATCGCAATGTGATGGAGAACATTTGGTTAGGCAGATTCCCGCTAAAAGGTATCGGACCTTTGAAATTAGTGGACCACAAAAAAATGCGTACAGATACAGAGAGTTTGTTCAAACAACTCCAAATGGATATTAAGCCGGATACACTGGTTGGTACCTTATCGGTATCCAAAGTGCAATCCATTGAAATTGCCAAGGCTGTTTCTTTCAATTCGAAAGTCATTGTTATGGATGAGCCGACTTCATCGCTTACGGGTAACGAAGTTGAGCAGTTGTTTCGCATCATTCGCGATCTGAAGAGCCGCGGTGTTTCGATCATCTATATTTCACATAAAATGGAAGAGATTTTGGAAATTTCGGACGAAGTAACGATTATGCGTGATGGTACCAAAATTGGTACATGGGCATCTTCCGAGCTTACCACAGATATGATCATCTCCAAGATGGTTGGACGTGATTTGAAAGAGCGTTTCCCTGAGCGCAGTAATGTGCCCCAAGGCGTATTGATGAAGGTAGAGGACCTGACTTCGGTCGTTCCTAAATCGTTCAAGAATGTGTCTTTTGAGCTGAAAAAGGGTGAGATTCTCGGTGTCGGCGGCCTTGTAGGGGCACAACGGACAGAGTTGATTGAATCCCTGTTTGGGATGAGAGGTATTGCTTCAGGAAGCATCTCCATTCATGGGAAGCCTGTGAAGCTGAAATCGCCGATGGATGCGATCAAGCAAAAGATAGCTTTGCTGACGGAAGAGCGCCGCGTTACAGGTATTTTCCCTGTGTTATCGGTTTTGGAAAACACCGTCATTGCCAATTTGGGACGATACATGAATCCATTTGGCTTCATTCAAGAAGCAAAACGTAAAGAAGAAGTTAAACAAAGTATCGAAATGCTACGCGTGAAAACGCCGAATATGCATGCGCTGATTAAGAACTTGTCCGGTGGTAATCAACAAAAGGTTTTGCTGGCCAGATGGCTGCTTACGGAACCTGAAGTACTTCTTCTCGATGAACCAACTCGGGGAATTGATGTAGGAGCCAAATTTGAGATTTACTCCATCATTGCTGACCTTGCGAAGCAGGGGAAAAGTATTATCATGATCTCTTCTGAAATGCCCGAGCTTCTTGGGATGTCAGACCGAATTATGGTTATGTGTGAGGGACGTCTTACGGGCATTGTAGAAGGAAATAAAGCAACAGAAGAAGAGATTATGCGCCTTGCTGCACAGCATATGGCATAATGGAGGGGGCCTAGAACCATGACTACAAAAACAGAAACATTGAAATCCAGAGACCTTAGCGGGTTCATTACCAAATACGCTATCTACATCGTACTAGTTGTTCTAGTTATTGGGATCGCGATTTATGATCCACGTTTTTTATCCGTAAGTATCCTACGTGATATCTTATTGCAGTCTTCCACACGTGTCATTATCGCGTTGGGTGCAGCGTTCATTCTTATCACAGGCGGGACGGATTTATCCGCAGGGCGAATCGTTGGTTTATCGGCGGTTATCTCCGCTTCTATGCTCCAAACAGAGGAGTATGGCAGAAGATTTTTCCCAGACTTACCGCAATTGCCAATGTTTATTCCGATTCTAATTGCTGTTGTAGCGGGTTTAATCGTTGGGTTAATTAATGGGATTGTCGTTGCTAAGTTCCGAGTCCCGCCATTCATTGCGACATTAGGAACGATGGTAGCTGTTTATGGTGCTAACTCCTTGTACTTCGATATGAAGCCAAACCAATCACAACCAATCGGTGGTCTCCGTCCTGATTTCAGTAGTCTGGGAACTGGAGCCATTGGATCAAGCTCAACATACTCGATTCCTTATATCGTTATTTTCGCGATAATCGTCTCGGTTATTGTTTGGATCGTATTTAATAAAACAAAGCTAGGTAAATATATGTACGCGATTGGTGGCAACATTCATGCCGCTGTCGTTTCTGGGATTAACGTAAATCGTTACTTGATCTATATTTATGCGATTGCAGGTGCACTTTACGGACTTGCAGGGGTATTGGAAGCAGCAAGAACTGGTGGAGCAACGAATAACTATGGTAACATGTACGAGCTTGATGCGATCGCGGCTTGCGTTGTCGGCGGTGTATCAACTTCAGGTGGTATCGGTACGGTACCAGGTGTTCTTGCAGGGGTATTGATTTTCAGTGTTATCAACTACGGTTTGACGTTTATCGGTATTAGCCCATACTGGCAGTTAATTATCAAAGGTGTAATCATCGTTGCTGCAGTAGCGTTTGATATGCGGAAATATATGAATTCGAAGTAAGTTATGGAGGCTGTCGATATTCTCGGCAGCCTTTTATAATCGAGATTCATGTAAGCGTTTACGAATTGGCGGGGGGATTAGAACAATGCATACAAATCACAACAGGCCTGATTGGAAAAAGCGACTTTTATTTATCTCTTTGCAAACGAAGCTAGTGGGGGCCTTTGTACTCGTTTCCTTACTGGTGGGGATCACGAGCGGATTATCTTACATGTATATCAAAAAAGTGGACAACTCCTACACGGAGCTGCTCGATACGAATGTGAGATTACTCCAGGACGTTGCAGAAATAAAAGAAAAAACACAGATGCAAACGAGTTTATTGTTTGGTTATGTGCTGGATCCGACGAAGGACAGGGAGAAGCTTTTAACAGATATGAATGGGAAGCTTTCCTCGATCATTACGAAAATGCAAGATAAGGACGGGAACGAGGAGGAACAATCCGCTGTTGGGTCTATGCTGGAGGCGAATCAAACATTCGCTAGGTTGGTTCAAAAGGTGGTTGCGTACGGTGAAAAAGGCGACACTTCCTTGGCAAAAGCGGAAGCTATGCAGTGGGCGATTCCAACAACGGAAACATTGACGCAAGCGGCGGCAAAAATTGAAGAGCTCGAAGCCGTCATTCAGGCAGATGCTTCTGCTCAGAATCATCAGACCGTCGGGGCGACGATAAAGACTTTGATATGGGTAAGTGGAGCGGCGTTAGTATTCGCACTAGTTATTGGTTTCTTGGTCTCGCGTTCTATTGTAGTGCCAGTGCGTTCCATGGTGAGAGCGGCAGAGCGAATCGCGAATTGCGATTTATCCGTAGGCGATATTGGGGTGAAAAGCCGCGACGAGCTGAGTGATTTGGCAACTGCCTTCAATCAGATGAAAGGCAATCTGCAGGGCTTGATTCGCCAAGTGGGCAGAAGCAGCGAGCAGGTAGCTGCAGCTTCGGAAGAGCTTAGTGCGAATTCCAATCAGGTTAGTGAGTTATCGGAGCGGATCACGGGAACGATTCAAATCATTTCGCAGGGCACGAATGCACAGGTAGGCAGTGTCCATCAAGGTGTGGCCATCATGGAGGAAATGTCAGCGGCAGTTATGCAGATTGCTAGTGTCACACAGACGGCGAATAAGCAGTCTTTGTTTGCGCAGCAGGAGGCGGGGGAAGGCACGGCTGCGATTGAGACTGCGGTAAGGCAGATGCAGGCTATTTATGGCAAGATGAAGGAGCTCGCTATCTCAGTCGATCGATTAAGCGGCCGTTCAGAGAAAATCGTCAACGCGAATGCGATGATTGCTGGTATTGCGCGGCAGACGAATATGCTGGCGCTCAATGCTTCGATTGAGGCGGCACGCGCAGGAGCCGCGGGCAAGGGGTTTGCTGTGGTTGCGGAGGAAGTCCGCAAGCTGTCCATGCAGACCGGCGCAGCGGCGGAGGAAGTGGCTTCTCTTGTCACGAGTATCCAGGAGGAGACGAGGGACGTAATGCGCTCCACCGAGGCGGGCAGCCGCGAGGTGGAGACGGGGCTTGAGGTCGTCGGCGAAGCGGGAGCGACGTTTGGGCGCATTCGTTCGGCGATGGACGAGGTCGCTCGTCAGATCGAGGAAGTAGCGGGCTGCTCGGAGGCTATCTCCGAGAAGACGCTCGTCGCTGCCCACGTGATTCGCGCTATCGACGAGGTAGCGGGGCAGACCGCTGCGGGCGCGAAGAACGTCTCCGCCAACATCGAGGGGCAGTATGCGAGCATGGAGGAGATTGTCTCCTCCGCGACGGTGCTGAGCAGCATGGCTGCGGAGCTGCAGGGATTGATTGGGCGGTTTCGGGTGTGAGGGCGTGTCTGCAACGTATATCCGAATGTTGATCGACTTGTTTTCGGATAAAGAGAAGCTCGTAGCAGCCTCAAGAGTCGACACATAGCGTACCGAGGGTATTTGACATTAGTTTGACATCAAACTATAATATGATTATGGAAACTAGAGATGCAATTTCATTAATCTCCAAAATTAGAGAGAAAGTAAATCGATTTATTGTAGCAGAGATGGATAAAAATGGTATTGGCGGGATTGGCACATCGCATGGTGATATCTTCTATGCGCTATTTAAGAATCCCAGGCTAACTATGGCGGACATTTCGAAGAAAATTAGTAAGGATAAATCCACAGTTACAGCGCTTGTCGATAAGTTGGTTCGGCTCGGATATGTGATGAAGGAAAGGGACAAAGAAGATACGAGGGTTGTTTATGTGGCTTTAACCCAAAAGGGTAGTGAATTGAAACCACTCTTTGAATCGATATCGAAAGAGATGTTAGATGCCTTTTATTTAAACATCTCTGATGAAGAAAAAGAAGAACTGTTTCACATTTTAAAAAAAATTTATAGTAACCTATAAATTTTTTTGTGTAAAAATAGTTTGATGTAAAACTAAATGAGGAGGAAATGGTCATGAGAGATATTACGAAAGAATTGCCCGCTCATACGGAGAAATACATCGGGGATAACGATTTATTTATAGAGATATTCCAGGGGGAAAGCCTCTCGAAAGCAACTAAACAAAAGCCTCCTTTGCTTTTTGTACATGGCGCCTTTACAGGAAGTTGGATGTGGAGCAAGTATATACCACACTTTATCGACGAAGGTTGGAAATGCTATGTCATGAACTTGAGAAGTCACTATAAAAGTAGGCAACTAGATATGACTATCATAACTTTTGAGGACTATTTGGAGGACATTAATGAGGCTATTGCTGAGTGTGGTGTTCCGCCGATACTTATCGGATTTAGCATGGGAGGGATCTTGAGCGAGAAGTTGGCTGAAACCGTCGAGATCGCCGGGTTGGTGTTGATCGATTCCGTCATAAGCAGAGAGGTTCATGAAGCCGTACCATACAAGGAATTAGGCCGAATGATATCTGAAATCATTGTGCCTGCCCCAGTACGTGAAGAGCAATCCAGCATAGATGAATCTGCAGATGATATTGAATTTCAAAGAAAGTATTTGGCAACCGAGTCAGCAATGGCATTTAACGCTTTTATATTCTCACCCGAAGCAAAGGGGATATCCATTGACAGCAGTTCAATTTCTTGTCCGTGTTTGGTTATCAAAGCTGTAAACTGTGATGACGACGATCGTCGGGGTAGGGTGACAGCGGAGCATCTCCGTGCTGAATATAGAGGGCTTTGGAACACAACGCATACCGGTGTGCTCGTAGGACAGAGATATATGGAAGCGGTAGATGCAATTATGGAATGGTTAAAGAGATTTTAAACCAAATAAGGGCTGTCCTGATGTAGGTGTATCTACTTCAAGGGACAGCCCTTTATCATTTCTGTACGAGCTTAAGAAGGCTCAAGTACATCTTTCCTTGCATTGTGACCAGAAGAAGCAGATATGTCCTAAATGTCCTGCATATAATTCAATATCAGCATTCTTCGAACGATAGCAAACGAAAAGACGATTTCCCTTGTGATCAGCATGTTCGGTTCAGATTTGAAATTTGCGAAGAGAGGAGTTATTCCCTTTGATGGAAGCCGCAAGTAAAATAATGAAATTATTTGTGCTAACGAGTGGGGTCGCCTTGTTTGATATTGTCATGCTTTCACCGGGACTTCTAGGCATTGGAATCGGACACAGTGCGTTACAAACGGCACTCACCGTATCCATTCTGCTCGGAAGCACACTCGTATTGTTGTTCGGCATTTACAGCGTAGTCATGAAGCCCAATGTTCGGCTCCCCGCAAGACAGATGAAGAGCCCAGAGGATTTGGAGGGTGCTTGGAAACAATTCAAAGGTATCAAATCCCTTGCACAGGAAATTGCGCTTGGCTTGCACCAATTGGAGCGAATGCGTAAAAAACAAGAGACCATACGAAGTGTCCTCCTCCAGAGGTTTGAACCGAGCGGACTTAGCTT
Source organism: Paenibacillus sp. LjRoot56 (assembly GCF_964253335.1). Lineage (NCBI taxonomy): Bacteria > Bacillati > Bacillota > Bacilli > Caryophanales > Paenibacillaceae > Paenibacillus > Paenibacillus sp. LjRoot56. The sequence goes on along the minus strand of NZ_CAXURV020000007.1, from coordinate 40,901 downwards.
TCAGAAATTTGCTTCTACGACGCAAGAGGTGGAGAAGTTATTTTTTCACAATATTCGGAGTATGATAAACCGTCTCCATGTGTTCGATGAAGAGGAGTTTCAAAGTATCTCTAAACAAAATACGAGCCAGTTGTCCCCCGAGCTTTTGCAAGAAAAAAGAACCGTGTATAAAGCACATATGTCGTTTGTTAAATCCGCTTTACATATAAATGAAGAAATTTTGCTCAAATTGGATAGGTTGCTGTTAGAAATTTCTCGACTAGATAGTCTGGAGATTGGTGATATCGGGCAAATGCCGGGCATGCAAGAGATTGATGCTTTGATCAAGCAAACACAATTCTACAAACAGTAGAGGTGGTGCTCAAAACATGAATAAAACGAAGTTCTTCTTTATATCGCTTCTTATTGTGATTATTGTATTTATCGGTGTTTATGCTGGCGTTTCTTTCACGGCCAATATTGGCAAATCCCAAACTCAAGTGACAGCGGAGAGTGCTGCAAAGCAATTGAACAAGATGTACGAGAAGATCTCAGTGGTGAACGGAACACCAGTCAAAGGACAGATTGATATTAATCCAGCGGATGTCGCTTCATCTCTGCCTGATATTTCGAAATTTCCAATTACGGTGAATAATACGACGGATTATTTTGTAGAAATTTTCTCCTCGACAGAGAAATCCGGCAATGGCGTGGATGGTTGGTTAACGGATGTAGCGAACGAATTTAATAAAGCGCAGATTGTGGTTAACGGGAAGACGGCCTCTGTCAAAATTCGCAATATTGCTTCTGGGACGGCGACGGACTATATCAAGTCAGGCAAATATGTGCCGGATGCTTTTACACCTTCGAATGAGTTATGGGGGGAGATGATCAAATCTGGCGGTCCGAAAATACAACTAGTCACAAAAAGGCTGGTAGGGAATGTTCCTGGGATTGTGATTTCGAAGAAAAAATATGATGCCCTCGTTGCCAAATACGGCTCCATCAATGTAAATACCGTGACGCAAGCTATTTCAAATAATGAATTTGCTATGGGTTATACGGACCCTTTCGCGAGTTCAACCGGCCTTAATTTTCTCGTAACAGCTTTAAGTACATGGGATAACAAAAATCCAATTAGTGAGACGGCCGTTCAAGAATTTGAGAAATTCCAAACGAACGTGCCCTTTATCGCATCTACAACGATTCAAATGCGAGATGCTGCAAAGTCAGGGATGCTGGATGGTTTCGTACTGGAATACCAGACATTTCAGAATGCTGCGGAGCTAACGAATGACTATGTGTTTACACCATTTGGATATAGACACGATAGTCCACTTTATGCCCTTGGTGATCTGCCGATCGTGAAACTTGATGTGATTAAGCGATTTGCTGAATTTGTTACACAGGCGAAATATCAACAAACAGCCAAAGATAAAGGGTTTAATGGGCTAGAAAATTACAAGAGTGAGCTCCCTGCCATAGATGGAAATACACTTACTTCTGCTCAAAAGGTTTGGAAAGAAAAGAAGAACGGAAGCAAGCCACTTGCCGCTGTTTTTGTTACGGATGTATCTGGCAGCATGGACGGTAAGCCCATTAGTCGATTGAAAGAATCTCTGCTCAAAGGCCAGAAATACCTGGGTAAAGAAAATAGAATTGGTCTCGTATCCTATTCGAATGGGGTGACGATCAATCTCCCCATTGCCAAGTACGATACCAATCAGCAATCGCTGTTTGTGGGTACCGTCGGTACGCTCCAAGCAGGGGGAGGAACAGCGACATTTGATGCCATTGCCGTTGCCATGAAAATGCTGCAAGACTATATGGCAGCGGATCCGAATGTGAAGCCGATCATCTTCGTATTGAGTGATGGGGAAACCAATGCAGGCCATTCCTTGAAGGACATTCGAGGACTGATCGAGACGTTGCAAATTCCCATCTATACGATTGGTTATAATGCCGATATTGCGGCACTTCAGAGTATTTCCAGTATCAATGAGGCGGCGAGCATTAATGCGGACACGGATGATGTTGTTTATAAAATAAGTAATCTGCTCAACGTTCAGATGTAGGGTTAATTTACCTTTTGAGGGGGAGTTAGGATGTCGTTTTCGTTGGAGATTGCTGGCGATGAGGTGCTTAAAGCCGTTGTAGAGGAGCAAGTGAAGCCTGTTCCAGAGGAAGTTGTTAAACTGAAAGCGCAAGCCGAACAGAATGTACAGACGATTATGGAGATCGATCTCGACTCACTGGAGAAACGCAAAAATATTTTGGCAGCGGTAGAAAACTTTGGTATTGAGACAATGCGAGCATCCTCCCAAAAAAATGCTTTACTCCAAGTAACGATAGGGCAGCTATCGAGGGCGGGTGACGAGGGGGGAATCGTTGCCAAAGGGCTTGGGGAGCTGCAACTCCAAATGAAGGATCTCGATCCTAGTGGGATCGACTTCGTCAAACGCGGGTTTCTAGGGAAGTTTTTTAACCCACTCCGATCCTACTTCCACCAGTTTGATAAAGCGGACATGGTCATTGCCGAAATTATCGAAACGTTGAATAAAGGGAAATTAGGGTTGAAAGATGACAATACGACACTTCTTCTCGAACAGCATGCACTGCGTGATCTTACCAAAAAGCTCCGCAAGGAGATCCAGCTAGTTTCCTATATGGATGAATCCATTGAAGCACAAATCGCGCTCGCCAAAGCCCGAAATGATGATCCAGAGAAGATCCAATTCATAACGGAAGAGGTGCTTTTTCCACTTCGTCAGAGGACACTCGATATGCAAGCAATGATGGCGGTCAATCAACAAGGATTTATTACCTTCGAGGTTGTCATTCGGAATAATAAGGAACTTATCCGTGGCGTGGATCGTGCAAGCACGGTAACGGTAGCGGCTTTGCGTGTCGCCGTTACGGCGGCAAGTGCGCTAGCCAATCAGCGGGTAGTGCTGAAGCAACTCAACGCGTTGTACAATACGACCAATACGTTTATTGAACATACGGGGCAGATGTTGAAGCAACAAGGTGTGGATATTCAAAAAGGCGCCATTGAGGCCAGCATCTCAGTAGATTCGCTTAAAAAAGCATTCGCCGACAGCTTTGAAGCCTTGCAGGCGATCAGTACCTATAAGCAAGAAGCGCTTCCGAAAATGCGTGAAACGATTACCCAATTCCGTGAGCTAGCTGAAACGGGAGAGAAGCAGATTTTGCGGCTTGAAAGAGGCGCGGCTGTGGGGTTATAAGGGAAAAGGAACTTCGGACTTCTTCAAGTCTGAGGTTCCTTTTGTTTGTTCCAGGGCTCGCTGTGGATAACTGGATTTTCTGTAGTTAATTATTGCGAGTTTAACCTTTTGAGCGAAATTGGTGATAATTAACTACCTATTTTCCATTTAAATCAAAAATTCGGGGAATTTCCTGCGAAATAGCTGTACATTTTCCAGTTAATTGGTTTCGACTATTGGCCAAAGGTTCCTTAATCGCGAATCTCAACAATCAACTCAATTTCCACAGGTGTGTGGAAAGGAAGATCGCTCGTGCCGATCGCGGAACGGGCATGTTTGCCATTTTCGCCGAAGATCTCAACGAGCAGGTTGGACGCACCGTTGATCACATAAGGCTGGTCGCCAAAGCCAGATTCGCTGTTGACGAAGCCGAGCATTTTGACGATTTTGACAACACGGTCTAGATCGCCAAGATATCCTTTCATCACCGCTAAGCAGTTGATAATGGTCTGTCGTGCTGCCTCTTGGCCTTGCTCAATGGTGACTTCACGGCCGAGTTTACCTTCATACATGAGCTCACCGTTGATACGGCAATCTTGGCCGGATAAGTAAATCAAGTTACCTGTTTGATTGCATGGAATATACGTGAAACGCGGTTCTGGGGAAGGGGGAAGCGTGATACCAAGCTCTTGCAAACGTTGTTCAATAACGGACATATGAATGACCTCCAAGTCAAAGTTAGGTTTAGGTTTTAAGATTTCGCTCAAATGATTAATGACGACAGCAATGCTGTGCGCGAATGAAGCTGCCTTCCCGCGCATGCGTGTGTTGACCGCCGGTCAACGATAACGCGCCATTCACGACAACATGCGAGATGCCATCCGGATACTGTCTCGGATTTTCGAACGTCGCATGATCCTGAATGGTATCCGGATTGAACACCGCTACATCCGCGATGTAGCCAGGAACAATCAGCCCTCGCTTACCGAGCTTGAAGCGCTGAACAGGGAACGATGTCACTTTGCGCACCGCTTGCTCCAGGGTCAAAATACGATTCTCGCGGACATACTTCGCAAATACACGAGGGAACGTCCCATATAAGCGAGGGTGCGGCTTCCCGGTATCACAAGTGAGACTATCTGACGCGATGAGCGATTTATCGTAAGCAACAACTTGCTTCACATCTTCGTCAGACATATGGAAGTAGACAATAGAGATGCGGCCTTCTTCTTCCAAAAGGAGATCCATCATACAATCCGCTGGCTCTTGCCCGCGGATTTCGCTGATCTCGGCAAGATGCTTGCCTTCGAGATGGCGATTGCGCTCAGTATGCATGGCGGAAAGGAACACACTTTGCCAGCCTGTGGAACAAACCAAGTTGTCCCATGCCGTCTGTTCGTGGCTCAATTCTTCGCGAACACGGGCACGAAGCGAAGGATCACGCAGCACCTCAAGCGCACTTTCGATTCCGCCTTCGAGCACCCAAGGAGGAAGAATTGTTGTTAAGCTGGTAGAACCTGCATTATACGGATACACATCACAAGTGACGTCCATACCACGAGAGCGCGCATCTTCAATGAGTTCCAACGCATCGGTGATTTGTCCCCAATTGCGCTTACCAGCTGCTTTGAGGTGAGAGATGTGCAGGGAAACGCCAGCTTTCTCGGCAATCCAGATGACTTCCTTAACGGAAGGCAATAAATTGTTGCCTTCACCACGAATATGCGTGGAGAAAAGACCGTTATATTTCGGCAACACGGAGCATAACTCGGCAATTTCTTCTTTGCTCGTGTAGCTGCCCGGCGCGTAGAGCAGCCCGATGGAGAAGCCAATCGCACCGGCTCGCAGGCCATCTTCGAGCATAGCCTTCATCTGTGCGATTTCTGGCAAGGTTGCTGGCCGATTGGCGAAGCCTATCACCGCGATACGCAGTGCGCCATGCGCCACATAGGTGGCCATATGCTCAGATGGACGCGAGTTCGCGACGGCATCCATATATTCCGCAACCGTTTCCCATGGCCATTGCCATTTGGTTTGACCTAACACCGGCTGAACATAGCTTTGAAGAAGCTCAGCTTGAGAAGGGATGAAGGGAGCAGGAGCGAGCCCGCAGTTGCCGACGACTTCGGCAGTAACACCTTGACGCATTTTGATTTCACTATGTGGATAATCGAAAATCATCAGATCGGAATGGCAGTGGCCATCAATAAAGCCAGGTGAGATGACTTGCTTATTCACATCGATGACCTTCAAAGCATCCTCATGAAGGTGACCAACAGCGACGATTTTGTTGCCTTGGATGCCAACATCGCCAGCAAACCAAGGATTACCAGTGCCATCGACGATGCGTCCGTTTTTCAAAATAAGATCCAACATGATGGGGCACCTCCCAAATTTATTCAATCAATTACAGCTATTCCAGCATGCCTCGTGCAAGCACAGGCACGCGTTCAAATGTGTCACCTCGTTGCATCACAACATGATTGTGCAGGTTAATCGTACTGCAAATATGATTCGGAATAATGCGCAGCTGGTCGCCGACTTTCAGGTCAGCGACTTGCGCCAATGGGCCAAGCTCCACCATGCCGTGCTCTTCGGTCATCCGCACGAGAAGCGCATCTTCCAGGCCATGAATATGGCCGAAGCCGCGCAGCTGCAAGGGATGCGTGCCCGGTTGCACGTCGGTCGCGAAGGTTTTGCTGCCGCCGTCAACGATCGCTAGATCCGCCGAAGGGCGGCTCACGACGGTGACGAGCACGCTGCCGGCGCAGTCCTCGAGATCGCAGACGCCAAGCTGCGCCTGCATCCGGTCTTGATAAACGTAGGTGCCGGGACGGACCTCCGTCACCCCTTCGACAGCCGCGGCATACAAAGCCGTCGGCGTCGAGCCAACGCTGACATCCGCGATGGCGATGCCCGCGGCTCTAAGGCGGTCAGCCAGCTGTACCATCAGCTGGCCCTCCTCAAGACCGGCGGCCGCCACATCGAGTGTGGGCTTGCCGGCAAGCAAGGCGCCGCGGAACGTGTAGATGCCGGTCAGCCGCAGATGCGGCATACCTGCAATCTCCGTGGCAAGCGCGGCCGCCGCCTCATACGGCACACCGGTTCTGCGCAGCCCGGTGTCAATCTCTAATCGAACCTGCAGCGTATGACCATGCTTGGCCGCGGTCTGCTCCATCAGCTGGGCACCGGCCAAGCTGTCGACCCCAACGATAAGCTCAATCTGCTCGCTGATACGAATAGCTCGTTCGATCTTGCTCGCGGTCACCAAAGGATACGCGATAAAGATATTAGGAATTCCATGCGCCGCCATCACCTCGGCTTCTGACACTTTTGCCACCGTAATGCCAACAGCACCGGCGTCAATTTGTTGCCGAGCAACAGAAGGAAGCTTATGCGTTTTCGCATGCGGACGTAGTTTAACGCCATTTTGCCGAACACGTTCTGCCATGGTTGCTATATTCCGTGCCAGGATATCTGTATCAATAAGGACGCAAGGCGTTTCTAGGGAGATGGTCATAGGGATTCACTCTCTTTCGCGTTACTTTTGCCCTCTTCCAGATGGCTGTAAAGGGTGTACTTGGAGATGTTGAGATACGTGCAAATTTTCTCGCCGCCTTTTTTAATGAGAAAAGCACCTTTGGCATCGAGAAGCTGAATCATTCGCATCTTATCTTCTTTGGTCATGACGGCAACAGGCTTGCCGATGACTTCCTGCGCTTCTTGAATGAGTGCATCGAGTAGATCACTAACACTCGTAACGAACGATTCCCTCACCTCAGCTTGCTCACCAGCAGGGTTGATGAGGTTTTTCAGTGTTTTCTCAGCGACCATGAGATCCGTAATGTCCATGTTAATGCAGAGTGAACCGATGATTTTGCCTGCTTTATTTTTCATATACATCGAGCTGGAGCGCAGAATGCGGCCGTCCTTCGTTTGGGTCAAATAGTTAAATTTGTTGCCGTTTACATGATTGCCTCGCAACAACTCAAGACCAAGATTCGTACCGGGATCTCCGACTTTGCGTCCTGTGATGTGACCGTTTGCAATGGCGACGATGGAGCTTTCGTATGATCCCGTCAAATCGTGCAGTACGACCTCGCAATTCTCGCCGAATTGAGCGGCAAGCCCAGTCACCAAATCGGTCAAAAATACGAATTCATCTTTAATGGATTCCATACCGGTTATCCCCCCTTACAGGTGTAGGTTATTCTGAGCAAAATGGTAACACAAACTTTTCGAATGTCAAACAAAAAGTTTGATAGGCTAAAAAAAAGTATGATTTCCCAGTATCGCTCGTGATACTATGGTAAAAAGATCATGGTATGTGGAATGCTAAGTGTTGCCAGAAGATGGATCGCTAGATGAAGGGAGGATCTCCTATGAAGCGGTGGTTTGCCAAATCACTCAATCGCAAGCTCTCATTGCTTATTTTATTTGCTGTTGTACTGCCTTTACTTACGATGGGAACAGTCTCCTATCGGATTGCAACCTCGGTGACGGAGGATAAAGCGAAGCAAGCAGGGATGAATACGCTGAAGCAGATGACAGATAAGCTTGATTTTGTTATCCAGGACGTCGAGAACATGTCGATCTTTCTGATCGGTCAGCGGGATGTCCAGTCCTACTTAGGCAAGGAAGAAAGCGATATCAATCTCTATTCGCAGCTTATTGGGACCTTATGGAACTTATCCTATTCCAAAAAGTATATTGCCAACATTACCATTACGCCGAAAAACAGTAACCCTGTGTTATATACAACAACGATTACGAATTCAGGTTTGGCACCACTTTTGCAACAGTACGAAACAACGAATAAATCAGCACCCAAATGGTGGTCGCCGCTCTATGACATTCAAACTTCCGATGGTTTACGCAAGGTCATTTCACTGGTCAGACCGATTCGGGATTTCAGCCTATTTAAAACGTTGGGCACCTTATCCTTTTCTCTAGATCAATCAGAGATTGAGCATTATTTGACGGATGCAGGCTGGGAAACGAGCGGGTTTGTCGTCTTGGTAGACGCGAATAATCGTATTATTGCTGGCGGCGATCGGAAGTGGCTGATGAAGGATATGTCCGATGTATTCCCCAACCTGCATGGACTTACAGAAACAAGCGGCGTGTCGAATGTGCTGCAAGGGATGCATCCGTATACCGTTCTCTACAACGGACTTCCACGTGTGGGTTGGAAACTAGTCGGATTCATACCGACCGAAATCTATCAAAAGCAAAATGGCTTCGTTCTGACCGTAACAGCCGTCACCATCATCATTGCGCTCTTGTTGGCGATGGCGCTGGTTATTTATTTCTTGCGTTGGGTCACGAATCCGCTGATGAAGCTGACCAAATATTTAAAGGATCTGAATCCAGATGAGACGATTCCTACGTTTGAAGTGAAAAGCGTGGATGAGGTCGGCCTGCTCGTTCATAGCTACAATAAGCTCAGCGACCGAATCAGCCGTCTGAAGGTTCAAGTTCAGCTCAACGAAGCGATGAAGAAGGAGGCGGATATTATGGCGCTGCAAGCACAGATTAATCCGCACTTTTTATATAACACCTTGTCGTCTATTCATTGGATTGCCTTGATGAATAAGGATCGACAAATTGCCGAGATGGTCGGTGCGCTCAGTGATTTCTTGCGTTTTAGCTTAAATAAGGGGGAGGAGTTCTGTGTTGTTCAGCAAGAGGTTTCCCATGCACAGAACTATGCCTATATTCAGGCGATTCGGTTTCCGGAGCAGTTCGAGATTGAGTTCTTTATCGACCCTGCTATGACGCAAAGTGTGATGCTGAAGCTGCTGCTGCAACCCTTGATTGAAAATAGTCTGATTCATGGCATTCAGAAGAAAAAAACCAAAGGACACATTTATGTGCACGGCGAGCTGCGTGAGCATGATATGAAATTTGTGGTGGAGGATACGGGGATTGGGATGGATGAAACGAAGCTGAGAGATATTCATGGACAGCTGGCTTTGGCCAATCAGAAGCTTGGCATTCGAAGTGAAGCGGATGAAGAACGGAAAAAGGTTGTGACTAGCTATGGGCTCATTAATGTGCATCGCAGGTTGCTGCTCCATTATGGAGCGGGGGCTGGCCTTGTTCTGGAAAGCACGTTGGGAACAGGTACCCGAATCACATTCCTAATTCCGCGCGAGAGAGGAGAGTCGTCGGTATGAGGATTTTGATCGTGGATGACGAGGTTATTATTCGGACTGGTCTATGTACCGTGATTGATTGGAAAGAGCTTGGGCTAGAGCTGCTGCCAGCAGCTGCATCAGCGGAAGAGGCTTTAGAACGTATTCCGCAGGAGAAGCCGCATATTGTTTTGACCGATATTCGAATGTCAGGGATGGATGGTATTGAACTTGCCCGGGAAATCAAGCTAATTCTGCCGGATACGGAGATTGTTATTCTCACGGGGTATGATGATTTTAACTATGCGCAGCAGGCTTTGCGCGGCGGTGTAACAGATTATTTACTGAAAACCAGCCGTCCGGAGGAGATCATTAAAGCGGCGCTGAAAGCAAAGCAGAACATCATGGATAAATGGGAGTCGGTGAAGCAGGACAACCGAAGACAGGCCGCGCTGCGCTCACAATTGCTAGAAAGGGCTTTGAATCGAGGCTTGCACGATGATGATGAGGCGCGCACTCAGCTTCATCAGTGGTTTCGTAAAAATGGCGTCGACACCACAGTGGATGATGGCGCGGAGATTGCAAGGCAGGTGCTTCTTGTCTCCTGTACGGGTTGGGCAACCTTTGCTGATCTGCTGCAAGGTGCCGCAGAGAATATGTTGTACGAGCTTCTCCCTTGTGTGACGCTAATGAATAAGGATCATTTCATACTTGTCGTCCGATACGAAGTTGGTGTAACGGATGCCGCGGGGCTTCTTAAGGCGCTTCAACGTGTCACCGAAACACTCAAATGCGCCGTTTTCGCTGCGCTTGGACCCGTTGCGCACGATGATGAGGGACTGCGGGAGTCCTATCGCGCTGCCAAGGAAGTTTTCGCCTATCAGGGGCTTCTGGGCTCAACGGGACTTTACACGCCCCAAGATATTCGTGATCGAAGCGGGAGCCGCACGGTCTGCACGGAGAAAGAGGAGTCGGAGCTTGCCGCGATTCTCATGAATGATAATGCGACGGACCTCAGGCACTGGGTCAATCATAAGGTTCGTTCACAGCTGGAGGATACTGCGGCTACACCTCTGTCCGTTCAAGGGTATATACAGTCTCTTGTAGTAGCCGGTCATCGCTGGTTAGAGAGAGCTAGTACGGCAGAGCAAGATCTATCTGCACTAAGTGCGCTATCTAAGCTAGAGGGGGAAGGCCGTCCTGAAGAGGAAGTGTTCAAGGTGTTGTCAGCGCTCATGAATATTTTCCATCAGGGACTCGATCAGAATAAGTATGCGTATATCCATAAGGCGATTGCGTACATTCGGGATAATCTGCATCAGCCCATTTCGCTACAGCAAGTTGCAGGTTACGTCCATATCAATCCCAATCATTTCAGTGAGGTATTTAAGCGGGAGACCGGCTGCACCTATATCGAGTTTGTTACTCGGGAACGGATGAAATTAGCCATAGATATTGTGCAGAGCACGCAAATGAAAGTGAGCGATATTGCTAGACGAGTGGGTTATGAGGATATCAAATACTTTACTCAGCAGTTCAAAAAGCACACGGGAAGAACACCATCCGAGTATCGACAAGGGGGCAAAGACTGAAATATGACCCCCTTCGCACCGAAGTCTCTCCCGTACCAGGGCAGAGAAATGTCCCCTATACTAAAGGAGTAACGAAGAGCGCTTGCAAGTAAAGGAGCTAGTTGCTACGAAACTTTTAGGAGGTCCGAACAAATGAAAAAGTCATTTATCGTTACACTGGCGGCTGCGATGTCACTTTCGTTGATAGCAGGTTGTGGGTCGAATGGAACTACAGATGGGGCACAAGGCAGCACGGCACCAGCTAAAACAGAGACAGCGAAGCCTGGTGAGAAAGTGAAGCTATCGATCTGGCACAACTATACAGGCGAAGATACACGTGCCAAAACGATGCGTGAATATATGGAAAAATTCAAGAAGGACCATCCGAACGTGGAGTTGGATATTCAGGGGATACCACCCGATGGCTACCGTCCTCGCCTGAAAACCGTAGCAGCAGCGAATGAGATGCCGGATCTGTTCGTTATGTGGCCTGGTGTAATGACGAAGGAGTTCGTCGGTGGCGATTTGATCCAACCGATCAATGAGCTTCTGGATAGCAAGGCAGAGTGGAAGGGCAATTTTATGCCAGGTTCCTTCGATGATTTCACGATTTCTGGCAAAACCTATGCAGCACCTATGGCCTTATCGCCAACATCCATTCTTTATTACAACAAAGAAATCTTCAACAAATATAACGTACAACCACCGAAAACGTGGGACGACATGATGAAGCTAGTGGATACGTTCAAAAAGAATAACGTAACACCAATCGCGCTTGGTAACAAAGCAGCGTGGGTTGCACAATCGAGCATCCTAAGCTCATTAGCTGACCGCGTGACAGGAACAGAATGGTTCTTGAAGGCTGTTGATCAAAATGGTGCGAAGTTTACGGATCCTGAATTTGTTCAATCCTTGACGTACTTACAACAGCTTGGTAAAGCCGGAGCTTTCCAAGAAGGCTTCAACAGCATTGATAACACACAGATGGAGCAAATGTTCGCGCAAGGGAAAGCAGCGATGATGATCGATGGTGGCTGGGCATTGCCGAACCTAGCAGCTAGCGCCTCCAAAGAAGCATTAGCCAACATGGCTGTTACCGTTTTACCTTCCGTACCGAATGGTAAGGGAGATCCGAACACACTATCCGGTGTTGTTGGAACAGGGTTGGGTATGAGCAAAAAAGTAACTGGCGCACAGAAAGCAGCTGCTTACGAGTTGATCTATGCATTGTCTGGTCCAGAAGCACAGAAAGCCATCTTAGAAGGCAATCAGCTTGTTAGTTACAAGGTAGCTTTGGATACAAGCAAAGTAACATCTCTATTCGCAGAGGTTTACAAAATGATGGGCACCGTGAAAATGACGCCTGTTTACGACGGCAGACTGAGCTCATCAAGCGCAGATGTCGTGAACAATGGACTTCAAGAGCTTCTGATGGGCGGCAAGCCAGAAGATATTGCGAAGAAAGTACAAGATGCGCAAGCGAAAGCACTCGGTAAATAAGGTTAGGCCAAAGGACTCCAGCCTTAGTTCGGCTGGAGCCTTTTTTCCAAAAAAAGCTTACAAGGAGGGGCATCATGAACGTGTCCGCAAGAATGAGAGGATTCATTACCATAGGGCTCCTTCCAGCCTTAATCATCTATTTGTTTTTTGTTGTCGTTCCACTCTTTTGGTCGGCGTACTATGGCTTTTTTGACTGGAAAGGCATTGGCGCAGCGAAATATATTGGGATGGATAACTATATCGAAGTATTTACAGATCCGATCTTTTGGAAAGCTTTTAAAAACAACATGCTTATCGTTGCTGCTTCAGTCTTCGGACAGGTTCCGATCGCGATGATCCTAGCGCTTCTCTTGATGCGCAGCACACCTTTTCAACGTATCATTCGAGCTTCCGTCTTTATGCCCATGGTATTGTCTTCTGTCGTTGTCGGGATTATCTGGGGATACATCTATCACCCGCAAATCGGTATTCTGAACTTCTTGCTTGATGGTGTTGGCCTTGATAGCTGGAAGAAAGCTTGGCTCTCCGATCCGAAAGTATCGATGTTCGCACTGATGGTGCCGATCATCTGGAATTATATTGGTCCTTACATGATTATGTTTATTGCTGCCTTACAAAATATTTCTCCTGAAATTGAAGATGCTGCCCAGCTGGATGGCGTCGGACCGGTGCGTAAGCTATTTGCTGTCACACTGCCAATGATTTGGGATACGGTGAAAGTGGCGATCGTGCTTTGTATTTCGGGCTCTTTGAAGGCGTTCGATCTCATTTACGTCATGACAGGCGGCGGCCCTGCACATTCCACGGAATTGCTGGCTTCCTATATGTATAACAGTACATTCAATGTGTATCGCTTCGGATTCGGTAGTGCACTTTCCACAGCGATTATTATTCTTAGCCTGCTCTTGATTGTAGGCAGTCAGTATCTAATGAAGCGAGACTATCGCTAACACCGATAATTCGTCAGGAGGGACAGCTATGAAGCAGGTTGTAGCGATGCAAACGGGTTTTCCCGCTGGAGCTAAACAACGTAAAGTGTGGACGCGCGGTGCCATTAATACCGTTCTTTCCTTATATGCCCTGGTCACGTTGTATCCATTAATATGGTTATTTATTAGTGCCGTTAAATCAAATGAAGAGTTTTATTCCCGGCCGTTCTTGCTGCCAACAGTCTGGAAGTGGGATAACCTTGTTCGCGCGTGGAAAGTTTCGGGAATGGGACTCTCCTTGTGGAACTCCACAGTCGTAACGGTGGCATCTTTAGTACTTACACTGATTCTAGGCGCATTGGCGGCCTTTGTCATCGCGCGGTTTGAGTTTAAATTGAAGGCATTTTTCACAGGACTGTTCCTGCTAGGCATGCTCATTCCGATTCACAGCACACTAGTACCTCTCTTTATTATCATGAAAAAAATAGGGCTGTTGAACACGTACGGCGCACTAATTTTCCCCTATGTCGCATTTGAGTTGCCACTAGCGATCTTCATAGTAGCTGCCTACTTAGTTAGTATTCCAAAAGAAATCGAAGAAGCCGCGCTTATTGATGGTACGGGCTACTGGGGAATTTTCTTCCGCATGATGCTTCCGCTAAGTGTACCTGCACTATCAACCGTTGCCATTCTGGGCTTTCTACGATTCTGGAATGACTTCGCTTTCGCGCTTGTCTTCATTAGTAAGCCTGCACTCAAAACCGTACCGCTTAGCTTATCCGCCTTCGCCACGGGATATATGACCGATTACGAATTGACGATGGCTGCACTAGCGATTGCTGTGCTTCCAACGATTATCGTGTTCTTGCTGTTCCAGGAGCAGATTATGAAGGGCATGACGGCTGGTGCCGTGAAGGGGTAGAATGGGGGGGGGACCCGGTAATCCCGATGACCCAGCAAGCCAAAACCAGACACCCCAGGCAACGAGGTACCCATCATCCCGTCACCCCAGTAACCCGACTGCCCCAGCAACCCTGGCAGCAACCGGCATCCACCAAACATCTTGCTGCGGAGTAGGAATAGGAAAGAACACCACGTAGTGATGTAAAACAGACTTACAGATGCAAAGTTTTGCATCTGTAAGTCTGTTTTTTTAAAAAAGATGAAGTGTGTAAATAAGAATAAGAAGCACCAGTGGAGAAGAGTAGCAGAAGTGTGGAAGAGTATATGTGTATATGAGTGGAGTGGAGTAGAGTAGAGTAGAGTAGAGCGTGCCTTTTGGGTAGAATAGTAGGTTGGAAGTAGTAAGTACAACAAGATGGAGGTGTTCGTCCAATGAAATAGCTGGAAAAAATCCAGCTATTTCTGCCCAATTTCATCGAAAAAGGAAGTTAACTGGATTTTCTCCATCTATTTTTGGGCTATTTCAATGAAACCCTAATAATCGTCTAGATTAGATGTATGTTTTCCATTTATTTGACTTTTTCAGCCAAATCGCATCGAATTAAATGTAGTTTTTCCAGTTATTCCTCCAAAAGGTTGAGTCTAATTAACACATCGCTAGAATCCACTTTAGTCCGATATCTCAGAATTAAACAAGGAATTCTTTATAAAAAGGTACATTAGTCCGATCGGCGATGGGAGCGTAAGCCAACGCTACGATTTCCCCTTGCGGGTCATCTCCGCAAGCGAAACCCACTGCTCATCGGTCACCTCGAGCAGATCGTTGAACTGCCCGGCGCCTTGCAGCCACTCGCCGCCGTCAATCGTGATCACTTCGCCGTTAATATACCCGGCGAAGTCTGAAATCAGATAAGCGGCGAGGTTCGCCAGCTCATCTTTTTCCCCGACGCGCCCCAGCGGGACGCGGTGCAAGAGCTTCTGCGACAGCTCGGGCGTGGGAGCCAGTCGGCTCCACGCGCCGTCGGTCGGGAACAGCCCCGGCGCGATGGCCACTTGCCGGATCCCGTACCGCGCCCACTCGACGGCGAGTGAGCGGGTAAGGGCAAGCACGCCGGCCTTCGCGGCTGCGGATGGCACAACAAAGGCGGATCCAGTGGAGGCGTAGGAGGTGACGATGTTCAGCATCGTACCGCCTACGCCTTGCTCGATCCACCTTTTTCCTAGCTCCAACGTGGTGTAGAACGTCCCGTGGAGCACAATGTTCAGCACCGCATCGACCGCTCGCGGTGATAAGTGCTCGGTCGGGCTGGCAAAGTTGCCCGCGGCATTATTGATCAGCACGTCGATGCGACCGAAGTGCTGTTCCACTGCTGTGATCATGGCAGCGACCTGCTGCGGATCACGCACATCGCAGGGATGGTAGAAGACATCCCCGCCGCCAACAGCCATTTCTGCCGCAGCTTTTGAGAGCACTTCTTCTCGTCTACTCGTGATGGCCAGCTTAGCGCCAAGCGACAGGAATTTCTCACCCATAGCGCGGCCAAGCCCTGTGCCGCCGCCAGTAATAAGGACTACTTTATCTTGTAGCAATGCTCCATCGAACATAGGATTCACGCTCCTTTTTGCCTCATGGGTAGTATGGATATTATTCTCATGAAATAGTTATGCCCTTAATGCTATGGATAGCGCTTACATTAGTGCTGATAACTCATGTTCTCATACCAGCAACCTTACTGTCCAGTACCAATAGATGCATTGTCACCGTGCACAATCCCTTCACTTTATGTTGTGCAGTTAACCAATAACAGTTGAATTGACCTTTGTAATGTTGTATTCTAGTCAATAAAAATTAGAGACAGAGGAGTGGCAAGAGTGGAGATTAAAGTAGACGATTTATCCGGTCCTGAAGTAAGAGCGCTCATTATGGAGCACCTTCTACATATGCAATCACTATCCCCGCCTGAGAGTACACATGCCCTAAATTTGGATGGATTGAAAAAGCCAGATGTGACATTTTGGAGTGGTTGGGAACAAGGAGAATTAGTTGGTTGCGGGGCTCTCAAAGAGCTGGATCGTCAACATGGCGAGTTAAAATCAATGCGAACTTCCTCCGCACATCATAGAAAAGGAGTCGCGAAGCGAATCCTTGAACATGTTATTAATGAAGCGAAGCAACGCGGCTATACGCGAATAAGCTTAGAAACGGGATCCATGGAAGCTTTCGAGCCAGCTAGAAAGTTATATGAAAATTTTGGGTTTACCTACTGCAAACCGTTCGCGAATTACACGGATGACCCGCTAAGTTCATTTATGACGTTGGAATTATAAGATCATTATAGCGGAGACCTTCAGGATGTTGCTGGGGGTCTTTTTTTCATTGTGTATAAAACTATACAGGCTGCTCATTTCATTGTTACTGGAGCTCGGAATCTCCTTATTCAGAATAAAGCTATGGGGTAACGCTATTTGCACGGGTGAATGATTTTGAGAGCCAATAAGACGATGGGATAACTTTATACGATCCAAAGCCAGAGATATTGAAGGTCAAGGAGAGTAATAACGTTATGCCACACCTTTATTTCAAAAAATCAAGAGAACAAACACGAAATAAGGTGATTCCTTAACGTTAGTTCCACATCCTGATCGAAGCCATACCCTTTATCTGGGAAGATCCATCCCTTTATCCGCAATGTACGAAAAGAGGAGGTCTCATTCGACCTCCCCCTCAATCCCCAAACTTAATCCACCAAAACAAACTTCTCCAGCACATGCCTCACGCCATCTTCGTTATTGCTCTTCGTCACGAAGTTCGCCAACGCTTTAAGCTCAGGCAGGGCATTCTCCATAGCAACGCCGAGGCCTGCAACTTCAAGCATTTCCCGATCATTCCATGCATCGCCAAGTGCAATTACTTCATCTAATGAGCATCCGATATGCTCAGCAAGGAACGTGATCGCATGTCCCTTCGTACCTTCCTTATGCATGAACTCCAAATAGTGCGGCTTGGATTTCGTAATATGCAGCTTATCACCCAGCAAAGGGAGCAGTTCCTCACGGATTTGGTCACAAACCTCCGGTGTATCTACGATCAGCAGCTTTGGCTGCGGGATATGGATCCATTGACGTAAATCACCAATAATATAAGGTGTCTTGGACAAGCTTACATATTTTTTAATCTTATCGTTATCCTCAGCTGCATAAAGCTCATCCCCATGGTAAAGCTGAAGATGATAGTTGTTCTTCTCGCAGTAATCAAGCAGGAATTGTGCACTTTCGACCGGCACAGTGCGCTCGTACAGGACTTTCTCGTCTAGCAAATTTTTAATCAAAGCCCCTTGATACGTAATGATGGGGACGTTGAGTCCAATGCGATTAGCAATTTTGGCAGCAGAAGGAAAGCTTCTTCCTGTAGCGATGGTGACGGTTACCCCTTTGGCAACAGCTTGATGCATGGCCTCAACCGTCTCTTGTGAAATCGTCAAATCATCACGCAGCAGCGTATCATCCAAGTCAGCAGCAACTAATTTATACGTCATGTTTCTCACCGATCCTATTCATCTTCTCTATTAAAATTCTGCTAATAGCATACCCGAATTGCTAGCGAATTGCTACAATAAGCGCATAGGAGATAGCAAAAAGGAGGCACTTTCACGATGACATCCCCATACACGAATGACTTGGAGAAATGGCTTAGATCGCATGCGAACAAGGAAAATGCAATAAGTATGGAAGCTTATATGAAGAATCATTTTCCATTCCTCGGTATTCGAAATCCAGAACGCGTGGCACTGACCAAACTATTCACGAAGGAACATGGTTTCCCGAAAGGGGAGGAGGGCGTTCGCATTGCCCAGGAACTTTGGCAATTGCCTGAGCGTGAATTTGCTTATACGGCTATTTTGATGCTGCTGCAAGTTAGAAAAACAGTGAACGCTGAGCACATTGACCTGCTGGAGCATTTCATCGTAACCCAATCCTGGTGGGACACGGTAGATACGATTGCGGATCACTTGATCGGTTTTCATCTCCAACGATTTCCCGAGTTAATTCCTGCAAATGTAGAGAAATGGTTAGCTTCCAATAACATGTGGCTGCAACGAACCGCTATTCTTTTTCAGTTGAAGTATAAAAAGAAGACCGACGTGCCGCTCCTGTTTCACTGTATTACGACGATGGCGGATTCGAAAGAGTTCTTCATTCGCAAAGCGATTGGATGGGCACTGCGCGAGTATTCCAAGACGGATGCTGAGGCCGTGCAATCTTTTGTTGCTAGCCATGATTTATCACCCCTAAGTGAACGTGAGGCACTGAAGGTAATTCACAAAAAATAAGAAAATACTGGGATCTAATCAAATTTATTGACATTGATAATCATTTTCATTATCATGAGTTGAGAATCAATATCATACATAAATCGATACTCAGGAGGGTCCACCTTGCCACGTTTCAATACAAAAACTACTAAAGTTACTTTCACTGTCCTATCAGTATGCATGGCAGCTCTACTAGCAACAGCTTGCGGAAGTAACAAAGATGCAGCAAGCACAACAACACCTGCAACTTCAACGGCTCCGGCAGCTACTGCAGCAGCGACAGCAACACCTGCGCCTGCTGTTGATAAAGTTTTGAAAGATAGCATGGGGCACGATGTTAAAGTTCCAGCTAACCCGAAAGCAGTTATCGCTTCCTACTTGGAAGATCCGTTACTCGCACTAGGTATTAAACCGATTGTTCAATGGTCTGTTAAAGAAACAAGCGTGCAAGATTATTTGCAAACACAACTAGCTGGTGTTCCTCCTATTTCGTCCACTCTTCCTGTGGAATCCATTTTGAAAGCTACCCCAGATTTCATGATCGTTGGCAGTGAGTCAGCGGTTGAGAAAGGTCTATATGAGCAGTACTCCAAAGTTGTACCGACATTTGTGCTTGGCAGCGAAGTAATAGCGGACTACCGCAAGACGCTTTTGAAAATGGGCGAAATTCTTAATAAGACAGATGCGGCGAACGCAGCTCTAAAAAAATATGATCAAAAAGTAACAGATACAAAAGCAAAGCTTACTCCAATTATTGGCGATAAAAAAGTTGCCATTCTGTGGGTAACGAATAAAAACTTTTATGTCGTTAACGGTAAAGTTGCCAGCGGCGCTGTTGCTTACGGAGATCTTGGTTTGAAACTGCCTAATATTTTGGCTGTACTACCGGAAGCCAAAGCTAATTGGGTGCCAATTTCACTAGAAAAGCTTGCTCAACTAGATGCAGATTACATTTTCTTGGTTAACAGCGATAAAGGTCAAGCAGGCAATCTGGAAGATCCGCTGTGGAAGAACGTTCCTGCTGTGAAATCAGGTAAAGTATTTGAAATAGACAAAACGAGCAGCTGGTTGTACAACGGTGTAATCGCTGGCGAGCGCGTGATGGACGACATCGTTAAACTTATTAAATAATTGGGGGCTAGGGTATGACGGGTTCAGATAAACGAGTTCCCGCAATCCATCCGCCATTAAAATCCCGTCCATTAGCTGCATCAGCCATTATTTTTGGTGGACTGGCTTTGTTGCTGATCAGCCTGATTGCCTCCATTTCGGTTGGGGCAGCAGATATCTCCTTCGGCGAGGTATGGCAAGCCATCTTTCAATTTAACGCTGATTCGACTCAGCATTTGATCATCCAACAATTAAGGCTTCCGCGAGCAATCGCTGGAGCATTGGTTGGGGCTGCTTTTGCTGTGGCAGGGGCGATTATGCAAGGTGTTACACGCAATCCGCTATCGGACCCGGGTATTCTTGGTATCAACGCAGGTGCAGGCTTTATGCTTGCCCTGTGTTTTGCCTTTTTACCACAGCTGCCGTTTCACTATGTCATTCTATTTTCATTCCTCGGTGCTGCAATAGGAACGGGGCTTGTCTATGGCATTAGTGCGCTGGCGAAGGGTGGCGTAACACCTGTTCGAATCGTTCTGGCGGGGTCTGCTGTCAGTGCTTTACTTCTGGCACTCAGCGAAGGGATTGCGATTACCTACCATATTGGTCAGGATCTCGCTTTTTGGTTTGCAGGAGGAGTTGCAGGTACGAAGTGGTTGCAAGTTGATATTATGGCACCTTGGATTATCGTCGCTTTACTAGGTGCGCTTTTCATCTCACCTTGGATTACGCTGTTAAGCATGGGGGAAGATGTTGCAACAGGCCTCGGATTAAGGATAGGGCTTGTTAAGCTAGCTGCGTATGTGCTAGTTCTGGTCCTTGCCGGTGCGTCTGTGGCAACAGTAGGAGCTATTGGATTCATTGGTCTTATTATTCCGCACGTTGTTCGCTATCTCGTGGGTGTTGATTATCGTTGGATCATCCCGACTTCAGCCGTATTAGGCGGGTTGCTGGTCGTGCTGGCTGATATCGGAGCCCGCATGGTCAATCCGCCATTTGAGACGCCGATAGGTTCCATTATTGCTCTGATTGGTGTGCCCTTCTTCCTCTATTTGGCGCGTAAAAAGGGGAGGGATTAGGCAATGGCATCCATGCAATCTGGCAGTATCAAGAAACCGAGATTGGCTAAAGCGATCACGGTGATGTCGATTTTAATGGTCCTTATAATCATCGTATTTATTATTAGTATGAATACTGGCGTGATTCGTTTAAGTCCTATTGAGGTGCTTCGAACGTTTTTTGGAGGCGGGACAGCGAAACAAGGCATCATTCTATTTGATTTCCGTCTTCCACGTATCGTGATTTCAATCCTGGTTGGAGCGGGGTTAGCGGTTTCAGGAGCTATCTTACAGGGGATTTCACGGAATATGCTAGCTGACCCAGGTATTCTGGGCATTAACGCAGGAGCAGGAATTGCGATCATTCTGGTCGTATCTTTTTATCCCAATAATGTTGGGGCACCGTTGTTCTTCATGCCGATGATCGCTATGCTGGGCGCCGGTTTGGCCGCTTTACTGATCTATACACTTTCGTATGTCAAAGGCAAAGGGATCTCGTCATCCCGTCTGCTCCTTGTGGGTATCGCGGTTTCCGCGGGTATTGCTTCTCTGATGGTTGTACTGAGCATTCGCTTGGATCCGACCGATTTTCAGTTCGTTCAGATCTGGTTAGCAGGTAGTATCTGGGGAACCAACTGGAAGTTTGTTCTCGCCTTATTACCGTGGATCGTCGTGCTCATTCCTTACGTCATGTTCAAAGCCAATGTGCTGAATGTGCTGAATCTAGGCGAAATGACGTCCATTGGACTCGGGATAAGGATGGAGCGGGAACGCCTTGGGTTGCTGGCTGCAGCCGTTGCACTTGCAGGCGCATGCGTCGCGGTCGGTGGTGGGATTGGCTTTGTAGGGTTGATAGGTCCGCATCTGGCACGAAGATTAGTTGGACCTAAGCATCAATACTTGATTCCGGCTTCGGCACTCACTGGAGGGCTGCTGCTTATTGTGGCGGACACGATAGCACGGGGGATGTTTCAACCGACTGAGGTTCCGACTGGCATCGTGGCCGCTGTTATCGGAGCGCCATATTTTCTGTATTTATTAGTTCGAACGAGAGCTTCGTAAGAAGATAAACATAAAAATCCACTGTAGGCTTAGTAGCCTGTTGTGGATTTTTCTCATTTTACCTGCCACATAGGAAATGTTAGATAACTTAACGCATATACTAGTTGAAATAAATATTGTTATATATATTGACATAAACATTACATTCGTTTAAAGTAATTAAAATTCTTCTCTAGCGCGCTGGCGTCTACGAGAGGCAAAGGGAGAGATGGGAGATGGCTCACATGCGAACGAATGATTTGTTAGCGAGATTACCGAAGGTGGATCTTCATTTACATTTGGATGGAAGTGTGAAGCCCGAGACGATTTTGGAGCTCGCTCTCGAGCAAGGCATATCACTCCCTGTTTACGACAAGGATGGGCTGATCCCGCATATGCGCGTGACGGACAATTGCGGCAGTCTGATTGAATACTTAGGGAAATTCGATTTTACGACACGCTTCCTACAAACAGGTGCAGCCTTAGAACGTGTAGCTTATGAAGTCGTTGAGCAATCCGTGGAGCATAACTGTCGTTATGTGGAGGTGCGCTTCGCGCCTCAACTGCATCGCAACATGGGGTTAACTTTAGAAGAGACGTTCCATTACGTCACGCAAGGATTAAAGCGTGCGGGGCGCGATTTTGGAACGAGATTCGGTGTTATTGCCATTTGCATGCGGAATCATCCCTGTGCTGAGAATTTGGAAGTCATTGAAGCAGCCGCCAAGTTCGTAGGGAAGGGCGTAGTTGCTGTTGATTTGGCTGGTGATGAAGCGAATTATCCGCCTGAGTTTTTCCGAGAAGTGTTCGCTAGATCACATAAGCTCGGCATTCCTGTGACCATTCATGCTGGCGAGGCAGCGGGTGCGGTTAACGTTTACGAGGCAGTTACACATCTAGGGGCAACCCGAATCGGGCATGGGGTAAGACTTCGGGAGAATGCCGCTATTCTGGAGTTGATCAAAGATCGCCGTATTCCATTAGAAATGTGTCCGATCTCCAATATCCAAACGAAGGCTGTGGCTTCGTGGGAGGCGTATCCGATCCGGGAGTACTTGGATCAAGGTTTAATCGTAACGATTAACACCGACAATCCAAGTGTCTCGGGAACCGATATTACGAAAGAGTATCGTACAATTGCCGATCGATTCGCGTTTACAACACCAGAGTTAGTGAAGTTGATCATGAATGGTGTGGAGGCCGCTTTTATGGATGAACACGATAAAGGGATTTTCAGAGGAGAGATGGAAGCTGAGCTTATCAGCTTGGGTGTATATAATTAAATGAAGGTGGAAGAGATCTGTTGCGATTACGCAGCAGATCTTTTTGTTCAAGGAGATGTTTGTTATGTTAAAATAAGGGATATTTTCAAATCCTTGAAGTCGGAGGTGCAATTGTCATCGAGTATTATAAACAACTTAGACAATTCGTTGGGCATCATCCCATTATTTTGCCTGGAGCAGTCGTAATCTTGGTTAATGATCTTGGGCAGGTTCTTCTGCAACAAAG
Source organism: Paenibacillus sp. LjRoot56 (assembly GCF_964253335.1). Lineage (NCBI taxonomy): Bacteria > Bacillati > Bacillota > Bacilli > Caryophanales > Paenibacillaceae > Paenibacillus > Paenibacillus sp. LjRoot56. The sequence goes on along the minus strand of NZ_CAXURV020000007.1, from coordinate 17,630 downwards.
ACCGAATGAGACCTGGGGGCTGCCAGGAGGACTTATGGATTTGGGTGAATCTTTAGAAGATACAGCTCGACGCGAATTTCATGAAGAAACAGGTTTGACAGTGGGGGACTTAACATTAGTAGGCGTGTTTTCTGGCGCTCAATATCATTACACGCTTTCCAATGGAGATGAATTTTATGCTGTAACTACGGCCTATATGGCGCGTGAAGCTACAGGTGAGCTAGCCATGGAAATGGCTGAAACCCGAGATTTGCAATACTTTGATTTGCATGGTCTGCCGGAGGCGATGGGTCAAGTATATAGGGATAGTATAATGGCGTATCTACAAAGTGTATCAAAAAGATAGGAGGCGAACATCGTAATGATTTCCTATGTGATCGTTCTTGTCTATGTTTTGTACATGATATTCAAAAGTTACAGAGCTAGTATAGCTAAGAAACAGGTTGGGACAGTTGCACTCGTTGGGTATAGTGACTACCAAAAAATATTCATTACGCTGCTGAATTTGTTTTTCTTACCCTTTATTGTCACACTAGATAGTCATTGGAAGTATGCGGTGCTATTCCTCCTTATTCTCTTGTCAGCCTTGCTGGATCGTACGTATGTTGGAGATAACGGCATTAAGGTAAACGATACATACATTTCCAAGGAAGATATCCTCCATTACTATATGGTTGAAGGAAGGGTTAATCAATTCGAGATTTTCGTAAGAGACAAATTAGATGTGGTAAGAATTACAGTTAACAAGCGGAAATTGGAGAAACCGTTAGAGGAAATATTGGCAGATTGGAAGTCCGTGGGGTAGTATCGTACCAAAACGGCTGAATACAAGGCGGAAATGGAAACCTAAGATTTTCAAAAATTAGGGGACAATAAGTATAGTATGGATGGCCGCAAACGGAACGTGGTTCCGCTATTTCAAGCGAAAACAGCCGTTTTCGGATTGAAAGGGAACGTCATTACACTATTTTGCTCAAAAGCGTTGATTGTACCGGGAAATTGAAGGAATAGAGGAGCCACGTTCCCTTTAGGGACGGGAATAGACCATTACATAAAATAGCGGATCCTCGTTCCCCTTGGCTGACGTGCAAAATTCGAAGACAATGGAATAGCATGGCTATGAACCTAGTCGAGCTACTCCGGAGAAAAGGAAGGCATACCATATGGATACTTACATCATTACGGGCGGTTCCAAAGGCCTGGGCGCTGCAATCATCCGGCAGCTGCTAGAGCAAGGAGCTGCGGTTCACTGCATTTCCCGCAGCGAGAACGAGACCTTGCGCCAAGAGGCGCTGCGCATGGAAGGTCAGCTGACCTTCCATGCTTACGACTTGGCGCAAACCGAAGGCATCGATTCGCTCATGGAGCGAATCCTCGTGGAACCAGATGGCGTGGCTTCCGTCACGCTCATCAACAATGCGGGCATGCTCGAACCGATGACGTCGATCGGCCGAGCAGCCCCAGACGACCTGCAGCGCAGCCTGCAGGTCAATCTCGTCGCACCCGCGGTGCTGACGAACAGCTTCATTCGGCTCACGCAGGCGTGGCCGATCGTGAAGCGGGTCGTCGGCATCTCCTCGGGCGCGGGGCGCAAGCCCTACCCTGGCTGGGGTGCCTACTGCACCGCCAAAGCCGGGTTGGATATGCTGACGCGCTGCGTCGGCATCGAGCAGTTGAAACAGCCACACCAGGTGCTGATTTGCAGCGTTGCTCCGGGTGTGGTGGACACCGATATGCAGCGGGAGATACGCGCTGCCTCGGAAGAGGACTTCCCGCAGGTAGAACGGTTCGTCCAGCTCCAAGAGAAGGGGGAGCTGCGCTCCCCTGAAGATACCGCGAAGCAGCTGTTGCACTTGCTGCACGCGAATGCTTTCGAACAAGGCGAGATCGCCGACTTGCGTACCAAAGAGCCCGTGTCGTAATCCGACACGGGCTCTTTCTCTACTGATCTATTGAATGCTGCCGCTAACCTTACCACCAGAGGAAAGTTCGGAAGTGCAGAACTTGCAGCGCGAAGCTTGCGCAGGTATTTCAGACAAGCAATGAGGGCAATCTTTGGTAGTAACCGCTTTTTCCTTCGGTGCTTCCTTCTTACGGAACTTGCCGATTTGGCGGACAACCATGAAGATAACGAACGCGACGATCAAGAAATCCAAGAAGGTTGATAGGAATTGCCCGTATCGAAAGACAGCGGTGCTCTTGGCAGCTTCTTCAAATGTTTCGTAATGTTTCCCATCCAATGCAACAAACAAATTATTGAAATTCACTTTTCCAATGAGTAAACCGACGAGTGGCATGACCAAGTCATTCACAATAGAAGTAATAACCTTACCAAAAGCTCCCCCAATAATAACCCCGACAGCAAGGTCGAGCATGTTTCCTTTGAATGCAAAATCCTTGAATTCTTTTAACATGATGTACCCCCATGAATCTATGATTGATAGCATTGTACCATAGTTGATAGAGCCCAAACAAATGCCCTCTTAGTAAGTAAAGGGCGGTTTTCATTTATAGGGCAACTGACTATAATGAACATCATGCGTTCGATTTCCTGAACGATCACGAAGCGGAGGCGGACACGGATGTCGAATATGTCGATGGAGAAAAAGCTGATCATCGTTTTTGTTTTTCTAATCATTTTACCAATCATGCTGACAGGTTATATATCCTACCAGAATTACTCCAAGTCGATTAAGAAAAACACGACCCTGTATGCGCTGCAATTAACGAACAATATTACGAATCGACTGGACGATTATATTGGGGATATGGAGCAAATTTCTCAAATTCCCCTCTACTTAACATCGCTTCAACAGCTGTTGGAAGACAAACAGCAGGGCCTAACGATCAAGCAGGTCGAGATGGAAAATTATATTCGCATTATGAATAATATTAAGCGCGGTACGAACTCCATTTATATTTTTGATAACAATAACAATAAATACTATACCATCGTGTCAGGCGGCGTCCGAACGGATTTGGAAGAGCGCTCGGGTGAGTGGAAGCGCCTTGCTCGAGATGCGGGCGGCCGTTCTGTTTTCTTAAGCACACAACAATTAGCTAATTGGCAGACTGGGAAATTTGCTTTTACCGTCATTCGGGATATTCGTGATTTCTATACACAGGAGTCGATCGGTACGATCGCTGTAGATGCCAATATTAGTGTCATTCAGAATTTGGTGCGTGATTTGGAAACGGCTGCTAACGGGAAAGTGCTCATGATTGATGAGAACAATCAAGTTATTTATGATACCGAGCAGAAAAGGATTACCGAACGCATTGCGAATGATCCGCTTGTGCAATTGGCTGCAGGGACATCGGGCGATTTTATTAAAGAAATTGATGGCGTACGCTACCTATGTATTTATTCGCAGTCGCTGAAAACGGGTTGGAAAACGATCATCCGTATCCCTCTGGATCAAATTATGAAAGAAGCGATGCAAACACAGAACATTACGCTAATTGTAACCTGTCTGATTGTGACCTTTGCCTTGTTTATTTCAATTTTGCTATCCATTGCGTTAACCAAGCCGATGAAGAAGTTAATGCGGTTAATGAAAAAGGCAGAGAACGGCGACTTGGATGTAAGTTTCCATGTGCAAACGAAGGATGAGGCCGGCCGTCTAGGGCACCATTTTAACTCGATGCTTGAACGAATTAAAGAGCTTATTGGTCAGGTGTATATGATTGAGGGGCGGAAGAAGGAAGCGGAATTAGCCGCACTCCAGAATCAGATTAATCCGCATTTCTTATATAACACGCTGGAGACCATTCGGATGACGGCGGAGATTAACGATGATGAAGAAACAGCGGAAATGATTGCCGCATTAGGCAAGCTGTTCCGTCACAGCTATAAGCCGATGAAGGGGACGGTGACGCTGGAACATGAATTCGAACATCTTAGAACGTACGTCCAAATTATCAATTATCGTTATCGCGATAAGTTTAAATTGACGGTGCAGGACTTGCATTCACTGCGGCATTATGTAGTTATTCCGCTGCTTTTTCAGCCGATCATTGAGAACACGATTGTCCATGGTCAGACCGAGGGGAGTGATGAAGCGATTCATATTCATGTATCTTATGAGATTAGCGGCCACATCCTTACCTTCTATTTTCAGGATAATGGCGCTGGGATAGCGGAAGAAAGATTAGCGGCGTTAAATAAACGCATCCAAACAAGACAAGATCCTAGCGGAGAAGATGCCACTTCGGGCATAGGTTTATTAAATGTAGATGAACGAATTAATTTGCATTACGGTCCCGCTTACGGCCTGCGTATTTCCAGTCAGCAGGGAGAAGGTACCACGGTCATTGTGAGGCTGCCTTTTAATGTGTGAAGGAATCTTTCCGCTTGATATTAAAGGAATTAAGCTTTTGCTTACGATGCCAGTATTTCTGCCGAAAAACTTTAGGAGGGTTCACATGAAAATCATGATCGTGGATGATGAAGAGAAAATTCGGCTCGGTTTGTCCAAATTGATTGTTAAAGCGTCCCCGCAGTACGAAATCATAGGGGTTTATGCGAGTGGAGCGGAGTGTCTAGAAGGGTTGAAGAAACATAAGCCTGATGTGGTGATTACAGATATCAAAATGTCTGGCATGACGGGCTTAGAACTAGCGAAAACGATTAAACAGTTATATATCGATACGAAATGTGTCATCCTGAGTGGCTATGGCGAATTTGAATATGCGCGTTCTGCAATTTCTTCGGGCGTTTCTGGGTATTTGCTGAAGCCTGTAGACAAGCAGGAGTTTTATCAACTGCTATCGCAATTAGCGATGGAACTCCCGAATAAAGCGTCGCAAGAGGGCCCTGCGGATCACGCGGAATTGCCGATACATGACATTCTATTAGGCAAAATGGACAAGCTTACTAAGGGGTTTAACCTGTCCCAGTACAATCCGTCCTATGCTGAGATATCCGCCTATCTATTGGTACTGATCCGAACGGACATCTCGATTCCCTTGACAACCTTGCTGAAAAAGCTCCATGTAACTCCCAATCCTGCTGCGATTCAAGTGGGAGCGGTGGAAATGGATGAGCGAACTTACGTGATCCTTCTGGGATATAGCGCCTATGAAGAAGCCCATGTCCATACCCTGCGGAAGCAACTCGAAGTTTTTGATCAGGACCGTTCTTTCCGTATTTCTATAGGGATCAGTAAGCTTTCATCGAACCTCGACGCATGGGAAGAAGGATATCGTGAGGCGCTGTATGCACTTGAATTTAATTTTTACAGTCAAGAAAGGGCTCCGCGCACAGTCGCTGGACAAGTTCGATTTGGTACTCTACACCGAGTTGAACCTTTTCGTAAGCGAGTTCTTGAGGATATTGAAATTTTAGATATGCCTGCCATGGAAACACATGTGAAGGAGATGCTCCAAGAAATAGGCAGCGTCAAAATTCGGATGCATCATTTATTTGAGCTCGTCGAGACGCTATCCTATGCTTTGAAGAAAGAAGCGGGCAAACGTCAAGAACAAGCCGATCTAGCTCCCTTGTCGGTGGATTGGACGGTTGAGCTTAAAGCTTGCTTTACCTACGGGGAAGCGAGCGCGTTGATTGGGCGCAAACTCCTTGAGGGGCTAAGTTATTTAATGACGGAGAAGAGCAGCCAAGGTCATGTGTTAATCTATCAGATCAAAAAAATCATCGAGCTCGAGTATGCAGAATCGCTGGATCTCAATAGCTTGAGTAAACGCGTTTTCCTGACTCCCAGCTATTTAAGCAAGCTGTTCAAGCTGGAAACAGGCACTACGGTCATTGAATACATCATATCTGTTCGTATGAATAAGGCGAAAGAGCTGCTCAAAGAGCAGACGCAGTTGAAGACATATCAAGTGGGGGAAATGGTAGGTTACAAGGATCCTGCTTACTTCAACAAGCAATTCAAAAAAGTGGTTGGTCTTACGCCGAAGGAATACAAAGATGTTGTTAGCTAATTTGTTAGCATGAAATAGGAAGAATACGCAAAGATAATACAATAAAAACAAAAAAAGTACATATCTATCACCTTGCCAGAAAAATATAATAAGCATGTAAGCGATACCAAGTTGAGCGTTTGACTATTTCGAGGGGGTAATTCAATTGAAAAAATGGCTAACAACTAGCTTAACGTTAGTACTTGCAATGTCCGTAACAGCAGCTTGTGGTAAATCAACAGATAACAGTTCTACGGCTTCTCCTTCGGCAGCAGCGAATTCGCCTGCTGCAACAGCAGCAGGGGCTAATGCAAACATTAAAGGTAAAATTACGGTTATTACGCACCGCACTGATTTGGTTGATACGAAATTCAAAGAGTGGAAGGATGCCTTCAAGAAGAAATATCCAGCTGTAACGGATGTGGAGGTTGAAGCTATCAAAGATTACGGCCCAACAATGAAAGTTCGGTTGTCCACAGGTGAGCTTGGTGACGTGAACATGATCCCAGACGGTGTACCTAACGGTAAACTAGGCGATTATTACGCTCCGCTGAATGAGCTTGGCTTAAATGATAAAGTCTACTTCAGCGATATTAAAGCATCCGATGGCAAAACCTTCGGTCTTCCAAGCGGCGTGAATACCAACGGTGTAGCTTACAATAAGCAAGCTTTTGCAAAAGCGGGTATTACATCGGTGCCCAAAACGCTTGATGAGCTTTATGCGGCTGCAGAGAAATTAAAAGGGGCGGGTATTACACCGCTAGCCACCAACTTTAAAGATAAATGGCCATTAAGCGAGTGGGATGTAATTGCCTTCGAAATTTCAGGAGATCCGGAATTCCGCGGTTCAATGACGAAGAACGACGCTCCGTTTGCGGAAGGGACACCTTATAATAAGTCACTTACGATTTTGAAAACGTTTGTAGAAAAGGGCTACACCGAGAAAGATTTGATGTCTTCTGACTGGGAATCCTCCAAGAAAGATGTAGCTAGCGGTAAAACAGCTATGTACTTCCTAGGGAACTGGGTGATCCCTCAAATTATCGAAAATGGTGCTAAATCGGAAGATATCGGATTCTTCCCAATGCCTTATGATAACAGCGGCAAATACAATGCTAACATGGGTGCAGATTACATGTATGGCGTAGCGAAAAACAGCAAAAACATTGAAACGGCGAAAGCGTTCGTGAAATTCATGGTTGAAGAGTCCGACTATGCAGACTTTGCGGGAATGATTCCACCATTGAAAACGAAAGAATCTAAGATGCCACAGTTGAAAGAATTCCTAGCTATGAAGCCGACTACCCTGCAAGGTAAGCCAGATCCAGATGCTTATGGAACCATTGCGAACAAAGCACAAATCGATTTCTTCGGTGGTGCGTACATTCAGAAGCTCGTTTTGAACAAGGATTTTAAAGCAGGCCTCGCTGATCTGAACAAGAAATGGGCAGATGCGAAGAAAGTGGTTGGTCAATAGCTCGCAGTAGTAATTCGTAGTAACTAATACATGAACATACCTCTGACGCGGTCTCTACCTTACAGACGAGCGTGTCAGAGTCATTTTCACATCATGAAACACGCATTCTATTAACGAGTAAAGAAGGGATTGTCATGCCAGATCTTACGTATAAAACGCAGCGTATTCTCATTTTGCTGTCCTTTTTGACCATTCCGCTCCTTTTACTTGCGACCTTTACGTTTTACCCAGCACTGCGTCTGATTCAATTGAGCTTTACGGATTGGGATGGCATCAGCACGTCGTTTAAGTGGATCGGGTTTGCGAATTACCAAGAGATTTTTTCGAATAAAGAGATTTTTGGTGTTTTCAGCCACAACTTTTATTATTTCGTCGGCGGTATTATTCAGAATATCCTAGCCCTTTATTTCGCTATCATTTTGAACTCCAAAATAAAAGGACGCAATCTGTTTCGGGTCTTTTTATTTTTACCTTATATTCTTAATAGCGTTGCTACCGCCTACATGTTTCAATTCATTTTCAACACAGATCACGGTACATTAAATACACTGCTGGACACCTTTGGCTTAGGTGCTTTTAAGCAAAGCTGGCTTGGCAACACCGATCTGGTGAATGTATCACTCGCTTCGGTCTCCTTATGGAAGTATATGGGCTTTAATATGGTTATCTATTTAGGGGTTTTGCAATCCATTCCCGGAGATTTGTATGAGGCTGCCAAAATTGACGGCGCAAACTCCTTCCAAACGCTGATCTATATTACTCTGCCAAATATCCGCAAGATCATTGAGCTGAATATGCTGCTTACGGTTTCGGGTGCGTTAGAGGTATTCGATATTCCATATATCATTACGGGCGCAGCGCCGGGGAGTGATACGTTCGTCACCAAGGTCAACGATGTCGCCTTCAAATTTAACAGCATTGGATTGGCATCGGCGATGGCCATTGTGCTGCTTATCATTGTGACGGTCGTTATCACGATTCAACGTAAATTTATTTTGCGCGGGGAGGAATAGTCGGTGGAAAATAAAAGTGTGAAGCTCCTTACGAGCATCTTGAAATATGCTTCACTTCTGATAGCGGTACTGACTGTGCTAATTCCTCCCTACGTGGTTGTGGTGAATGCTTTCAAAAGTGCGCAGGAATATGCGACCACCAGTCCATTTAGCTTACCGGATAACATCTTTAACTTCTCTAACTTTGCTAAGGTATTGGAAGTTGGGAAGCTAGGTCAGGCTTTCATGAACACAGGGATTATCGTGGCTTCCTCGTTGCTTATTAATATCATCCTCGGCACGATGGTTGCCTATGCATTAGGGAGATTTAGCTTCCGAGGTAAAGGAATGATTCTTGCCGCTTATCTAGTTGCGACGTTTATTCCATTAATCACTACTCAAGTTGCGACGTTTAGTATCATTCAGGATTTACATTTGTTCAACTCCAGAGGTGCAGCTATCCTGCTCTACGCGAGTACAGATGCGGTTCAGATTTATTTGTACTTACAATTTATTGGTAAAATCCCGTATTCCCTCGACGAGAGCGCGATGATGGAAGGCGCATCGTTGTTTAAAATCTATCGGATGATCATATTCCCACTTTTGGGGCCAGCTACGGCTACGGCTGTTATTTTGAAAACGATCAGTATCTACAACGATATGTATATTCCGTATTTGTATATGCCGTCCCAGAAGCTGGGGGTCGTTTCGACGTCACTCATGCGCTTCGCGGGACCGAATAGTGCGCATTGGGAGCTTATCTGTGCGGCCATTCTCATTGTCATGCTGCCTACGATGATCCTTTATTTAATCTTACAGCGCTTTATTTTCTCGGGAATTGTCAGTGGTTCAGTCAAAGAATAGGATGTGTAAACATGGAATACATCAATGGGATGACATGGGGTTGGGTAGGTACGCGAGGTACATGGGCTAATAGAACCGCCGATTTCTCGATGACGGAAATGGCGAAGCTGGGGGTCAACTGGACGGCGATCGCGCTGTCGGCACTTCAAGACCATCCGCAAGCTACCGAAATTCATTATAAGGAAGAGCCAACTGTGACCGATGCCGAGGTCGTTTGGGCGATCGAGAAGGCGCACGGTTTAGGTCTCAAAGTGTGTTTAAAACCCGTTGTGAATTGTGCCAACGGCGTATGGCGCGCGCACATCAATTTCTTCGACGTGGATGTACCTTGTGAGCCTAAATGGGGAGATTGGTTCGCGAGCTATACCGATTTCATTCTTCACTATGCACGTATCGCCCAGGAAACGGGCTGCGAAATGTTCTGCATTGGCTGTGAAATGGTGCAAACAGATCGCCGTGAGACCGAGTGGAGGGAGCTGATCCGTCAGCTGAGAACCGTTTACACAGGTATGATTACGTACAATTGTGACAAATACCAAGAGACGAACATCACGTGGTGGGACGCTGTCGATGTGATCTCCTCAAGCGGCTACTACCCTATCGATACATGGGACGAGCGTGTAGCAACGCTTGAGGCATTTGCGGTGAGGCAGGAGAAGCCGTTCTTCTTCATGGAAGCGGGTTGTCCGAGCCGCGAAGGCTCAGCGATGCTGCCGAATGATTGGGGCCTGGCAGGTGCTTTGAGCATGGAAGAGCAAGATACTTACTATCACGTCATGTTTGAGAAAATCGGAAGAAGATCCTGGTTCCATGGCTTTATGCTTTGGGATTGGCCAGCGCAGCTATACCCTGAAGCTGAGGCTAGCAGTAATGATGACTATTGTATGTACGGGAAGCCGGCGGCGAAGACAATAGAAGACTTCTATCGTCGTTCATAGATAATAACTAGGAACATAATGGAATGGGTGATGAGCCTTGGCAGGCAAAATTACAATGCAAGAAATTGCAGATCGTTTAGGCGTCTCCAAGTATGTTGTGTCCAAAGCCTTAGCTGGGAAATCTGGCGTCAGCGTAGAAACCAGACAGCGCGTTGTGCAATTGGCCGGACAGCTTGGCTATTTGACTCAGAAGAAGACCACGCCTAGTGAATTGGATACCAATAAGAAATGGAGCACCCAGGGGGCAGAAGCTGGGGGGAACACAGTTCTTGTGTTGATGCCGAACATCCGATTTCAAACGAAAGAGTCCACCTATTGGGGCAAAATCTTGGATGGCATCGCCAAAGAGCTGGAGCTTAGAGGGACGGACATGCTCACCCTCACGCTAAACGCTGCAGAAGGGCTGAACAGCAGCTTACGTCCCCAAGGTTTGGCTGGTGTTATCGGTGTTGGAGAAATTTCTCGTCCATTGCTGATGGAGGTCATTCGTTTAGGACTTCCGCTGGTATTGCTTGATCACGATGACCCGTTCATCTCAGCTGATCAGGTTTTCGCAAATAATCGAGAAAGTGCCTATCGGATCGTTCAGTATTTACTTGGTTTAGAACACCGCTCGGTACAATTCGTAGGCAATACTTCCTTTTCCAAAAGCTTTCGAGAGCGCTGGCACGGTTTTCGTGAAGCGTTAGAGGAGGCTGATATTCCTTATCAACCGAGCGCATTTCAGAAGCTGCTGCACTTGGAGAGCTTGGATCAGCAGCTTCAAGAAGAACAAATTCGCGATGCTCTTCGGCCTCATCTGGAAAGATCATCGCTGCCTTCTGCACTCGTTTGTGCGAATGATCGGATTGCTCAATCCACGATCGCCGCTTTACGTTCGTTGGGTATCTCAGTACCTGAAGAGGTATCCGTCACTGGTTTTGATAATATCGAAATGGACTACCCTATAATTGCCGAGCTTACGACCGTCAATGTTACCAAAGAACTCATTGGCAAACGCGGTGTGGACGTGCTGTTTTGGCGAATCCAGAATCGTGATTTACCTGCGGAAACCATCCTCTTAAAAGGGGAGATTATCGTACGTAATTCAGCTGCTACATGCCGCATCCACGATCTGCCTCCAATTATAAAGACCCCCTCTCCAATGATCTAGGAAAGGGGGTTCTTTCTATGTTAGAACGGCCATAATTTCCTTCAAAGTCTGAACAAGCACCTCATTCTCTTCGGAAGTTCCAATTGAGATTCGAACATGATTAGGAAGATTCCAACCTCCGCCATACCGAACAATAACCCCACGACTCATCAAATTATCATAGATGGATTTAGCTTGTGTTCCTAGATCAACGAGTACGAAATTACTCATGCTTGGTGTAAAAGGGATTGCTAGCGTACGCAATTCGGTGTAAAGCTCCTCGCGCACCTTAACATTATTCGTACGTGTTGCTTCAAGATGCTGATCATCCTTGAGTGCGGCTACAGCGCCGACTTGTGCGAGTGTATTCACATTAAAAGGCTCTTTGACCTGACGAATCCGTTGCAGAATACCTGCATCAGCGATGCCGTATCCCACACGTATACCCGCTAAGCCGTAGATTTTAGAAAAGGTTTGCAGCACAACAACAGGATAGCCCTCTCGTACTAACGCAAGCCCATCGCAGTAATCATCAGCCGTAACGAAATGGCTGTACGCACCATCGAAGATCACTAGAACATGTGAAGGTAAGTTCTTCACAAGTCGGTGCAGGTCTGTTTTGGTCATGTAAGTGCCCGTCGGATTGTTCGGTGAACAAATATAGAGCATTTTCGTGCGTTCTGTGACAGCCTCGAGAATAGCTTCTACTTCATAGCGATAATTCTCCCCAAGCGGCACGCTAATGATGCTGGCTCCAAGTAAGTTGGCTCCGAATTCGTACTCGCTAAATGTTGGTGAGGGTACGATGACTTCATCGCCAGGCTCTAAGTAAGTTTCGGAGAGCAGGGTAATCAGTTCATCACCGCCGTTAGTAACAAGGACTTGTTCAGGCGAGAATCCGCGTTTCTCCGCAATAGCTTCTCTAAGATTTACGGTCTCTGCATCTGGATAGCGATGGATGTCAGATAGATATGCTTGTATAGCCTCTAGAGCTAGAGGGGAGGGACCTAATGGGTTTTCATTGGATGCTAATTTGGTAACGGATGTAAGCCCGAATTCACGTTGAACCTCCCAGATGGGTTTGCCGGGCGTGTATGGCTTCATTCGTGATAAAATGCTGCGTGGATTGATGTTTTCAACACCTGGACCTGTCATGTACAACACTCCTTTTAATGAATATGCTTTATTTAGATGATACATTAACTTGGTAAAGTAGTAAAGTAAAAGATTTGCATACCAGTCACCAGTAGTTTGGTATATGATACAATTATTAGGTGTCGATTTGGTAGAAGGGGTGGCAGTGGATTGAGGAAAATGAGATTCGGTATTCGTGCCAAAATTATGATTGGATATGCGTTCATCATTTTCTGCTTAACCCTTTCATTTGTGCTTGTTAGTCAACAATTAGCTGCCATGCAGCGAGATCGCAATTATGTGATTGAGCATGATTTCGCCGTCAATAGAGAGTCGAATCTTCTTGAGAAATATGTCATGGATATGGAAAATGGGCAAAGAGGCTACTTACTCACAGGAGAAATAAAATATTTAGAACCATATACGACCGGGCAGACCAAGTGGAGAGATTCCTTTAATCAACTTAGAGAGTTAACGAGTGATACGCCCGTTCAGGAGAAAAATTTAATCGCACTCAAGGAATCTATCGAAAATTGGCTGATACAAACAGGCGGGACGTTACCGACGATGAGAAATGGTCTTGAGAATGAGGGTTATTTTAATTTTACCTTCTTTATTACTCATCAAAATATTCTAGATATTCGTTCGCAATTGAGTCGATTTCGCAGCATTGAAATGGGATTCGTGAAGGAACGGGCGGCACACCTTGATGCGCAAAATGAAAAGTTGACCAACTCCTTATTTGTTATGTTGGGAGTGGTGCTCATTTTTTCGTTGTTAGCAGCACTAGTTATTTCGAGATCGATTGTCGGGACGATCAAACAGGTTACCAAGAGCATCATGAAGCTGAGCTCTATGAAGCGGGATCGTTCGAAGCGCATTCATGTCACAATGAATGATGAAGTGAAGGATCTGGCCGACGCTACCAATGCGTTGCTAGAGAGCCAAGAGGAAATCGAGTGGCAGCAGCGGAAGTTGACAGAGGTCGTCCATATGCTGCAAGGTATTTCCGATTTGGAAACGCTGGGTACATCCTTTATTCGCAAAGCAGCAGAATTATTTGGAGCTTCCTTCGGCGTTTTCTACATTCGAAGCGTACACGAAGCTAAGGCTGGCATGATGAGGTTGGCATCTTATGCGGCTATGGAGGAAAGCGCTGAAGCTGGTAAACCCTTTTTTCATCTTGGCGAAGGATTGATTGGTCAATGTGCGATTGAGAAGCGAATTGTTCATCTCACACATGTCCCCGAAACGTATATCCGTTTAAAATCAGGATTAGGGTCAGCGAGCCCACAAAGTGTCCTCATCGTTCCGATCATTCATAACCAAGAAGTCATTGCGATCATGGAACTGGCTTCTTTTAATAAATTCACGTCACTTCAGTTGAGTCTGATGGATGACATCTTAGAGGTCTTAGGAACAATCGTTCACAGCGTGCAAACGCGTGTGGAGGTTGAGCGTCTTCTTCGGGAGTATCAGGCTATGACCGAGGAACTTCAAAGTCAACAGGAAGAATTGCATCTGACTAATGAACAGCTAGAGGAAAGGAATCGCTACGCGGATGAAAGGTCGAGGGAACTCGAACACATGAAAGTCTCCTTTGAAGAGCATGCCATTCAGCTGGAGCTGAGCTCGCGGTATAAATCGGAATTTCTGGCGAACATGTCACATGAGCTGCGAACGCCTCTTAACAGTATATTGATTCTTTCTCAGATGCTTCAGGAAAACAATAGTAAAACCTTAACGCATGATGAGCAAGAGTATGCTCGTGTTATTCATTCTTCGGGAAATGATTTGCTGCTCCTGATTAACGATATTTTGGATTTGTCTAAAGTTGAAGCGGGTAAATTGGATATTCATATAGGTGAGTTGCGTGCGGACTGGCTCCCTGAGCTCTTGCTAAGTCAGTTCGAGAAGGTCGCAGAACAACGAAAGCTTACATTTCGGATCGAGATGGATGCTCAAGTGCCGAAAATATTCTACACAGATGAACAGAGGCTCAGTCAAATTATTAAAAATTTGCTTTCTAATGCATTTAAATTCACGCATGAAGGCTACGTTCACGTGGAATTTAGCATGTGCAGTGTGGAACAAATTGTGGAACAACTGCCTTCGGCCATGCACATGCAGGTTATGGCAGTTTCCGTTAAGGATACGGGTATTGGTATACCAACTGACAAGCAAGAAGTCATCTTCGAGCCTTTCCATCAGGCAGATGGCACAACGAATCGGAGATATGGAGGGACAGGGCTGGGGTTATCGATTAGTCGAGAATTAGCCAGACTTCTTGGAGGTTGTATCCAGATGCAAAGCGTGGAAGGCGAAGGAAGTACATTTACGTTATATGTGCCTTCGCTGCCTCCTTTAATTGGGGGAAATAACGCCACGCATAAGGAAGTAGCGGCGGCAACTGCTAACACGATTAGTGATTATTTCATTCGAGAAAACGGTGAAATCATTTCTGCACTCGAAGATGGCAATAGCAATCGTTTTAAGGATAGGAAAGTTCTTGTTGTTGATGATGACGTGCGTAACGTATTTGCACTTTGTAATGCATTTGAACAAGAAGGAATCATCGTGAGTGTTGCTCAGAATGGACAAGAGTGCCTAGAGCTATTGGCGAAGGATCCTAGTATTGAGCTTATTCTCATGGATATCATGATGCCGGTGATGGATGGCTATGAAGCGATGCGTCTCATTAGGAAAGATAATCATTACGCTGACGTTCCGATCATTGCACTTACGGCCAAAGCCATGAAACAGGACAGAGAAATCTGCTTGCAGGCAGGTGCATCTGACTATATCAGCAAGCCACTGCATATGAGTCAGCTTCTCTCGCTTATGCTGGTTTGGTTGAGTAAATAAACCCAAAAGACCTTTAACTAGCTCCCGATAATGGGAGTGGTCAAAGGTCTTTTGTGTTAATGGACATTACGTCCTGTATATATTTCGAAATGATAAATCGTGTTGCGTGTCAATACACGGAAATCCAGCCCGTCTTGATCAATCGCTTGCACACGTGTTGTTTTGAATGGTGTATGTTGTTGAACCCCTGATAACGTCATTGGACATCCTACCTCGGTCGGGTTCACTTCACGAAATGTTTGCCCTTGAATCTCATCGAAATCGAATCGATCTGACCGATGCTTTGGCGTAATCCCATCCACCTCATAGATTTGCAATAGCTTTAACAACCTCATTCTGGCCCCTCCCGTCCGTGGCTTTCGTTTTCATTATACACGGACACCTTATATTTGGCGAAGTCTACAAACCTAACATAAACCTAAAGAAGTCCTCATACTTTCTTAGCTTCCAAAATATACAATTGTTCTATCTGAACCGGGGGTGTTGCGAATGCTGCACACGAAAGTGATCATTGGTGAAAAAGAAGTGCTTATTTTTTTCGAATCCATATACCAAGAATATTCATCCCGAGCCGTTGAAGCGATAACGAAGCACTTAAATAATGCTCAGATCAGGGAAGTATTTGATAACCTGGGCCTAGTTCATACAACGAATACAGAGGTAACGCTCTTCTCACTAAATGGAGAGATGGAGACAATTCCAATGTATTGATCGCGGTCTAGCTCTTTTCTTTATTTTTAGCTAAAATGAAGGGGGTTAGAACAAGGAGGCAGATACATATGACCGTTATGAAATTAGAGCACGTAGGCGTCATGGTAGCAAACTTAGAAGCGTCTATAGCATTTTATGTTAATGTAATCGGACTTAAGCACAAAGGAACGTTACTCCATACGAATGGCGTTATCCGGCTTGGTTTTCTAGGCTTTGAAACTGCAAATGAAACAGAAGTTGAATTAATTGAAGGCTATAATGCGAACTTGCCACAGGAAGGCAAAGTGCATCACTTGGCTTTTACCGTAGATGATATCGATGCTGAATTCGCGAGAATTCAAGATTTAGAGGTTGAGCAACTGGATAAGGAAATTACAACACTTCCGAACGGCTCTAAGTATTTCTTCTTTAACGGGTTAGATGGCGAGCGAATTGAATTCTTTCAATCGACACGTGGATAGGTTTAACATCTGCTAGATACGGGCATCCTTTTACTAGAGTGATAGATTCTAGCAAAGAGGTGCTTTTTTCATGTCAAAGCGTTGGACTCAAATGATGGTAGGCATCGCTATACTGGGCTTATTCTTCGGGTGGATTCGTCATGTGGATGCGCAAGCTGAACAAGATGCACAGCTATTACTCCGTGTGGCAAAGCCTTTTATGCAAACTAATGAACATATTACCTTCAAATATACAGGCTATTTCGGTACATGTGACGGTGTGGATGGCAAAGTGATGGATGCGGGTGAACGGTTGTCCAACAAGCTCGGGTTTACATCTTACACAAATGAGCCTCTTTCCTTCAAAGGCAGTATCTATACAGTAAAGTCAGAGGCTGCTGGAAGTGCAGACGCGACATTAACCGTTGCTAGTCCAGTGGGACAGTCGGCTTGTTATGCTGTATTACGATTAGATGCGCCAGGTAGTGCAGACCAAGCCCAACTTCTGAAATGGCAGGAGCAAATGACCGCGAAATTATCTGGACAGGGCATTCAAGGTATGTGGAACGTGATGATACAAGGAAATGCTGCTGAAGACTTTAGCATATCGAATGACCCTAAAGAGTTCCTCGCCGAGTTAGTTCAAGCTTATAAAGGAAATGTTGTTGAGCGCTACGAAGATGGTACTACCTACAGTGCATCATTGGTATCATCTGAATTCGAAGCTTCTATACGAAGCGGCAATCAAAAGGTGAATGTCCAAATCGCACTTCATCTAGATACCACTTCGGGTCTCTGGCGATTAACGATCGGAACACCGATTATTACAATGGAATACTAAACTTAGAAAAGGGTGCAGGATGCATCCTTTTTTTCTCATGTACTTGTAGGAACAATTCGAAACAATTGCAATAGTGGAACTTTTCCAGAGGGGTTGTAATTGGTTTCTAGGCATGGTACATTAGTCCTCGTTGTTCTGAAGCAAATAACCACGACAAGCGAAATTGAAGTGGACTTGCTTTCAAGCAATGAGGTATGGTAAGATGACTTTCCGACAGACACCGACATAAATTGACAAGAAAAAAGTGCTTGCAATTGAGAAACGATCTGTGGTATATTACTTCTCGCTGCTTCGGTAACACGGCAGTGAAC
>NZ_CAXURV020000006.1:0-278178 GCF_964253335.1 Paenibacillus sp. LjRoot56 | reverse complement strand
ATAAGGTTTATGTTAAGCTGCTAATGCAAAGATTTTATTGGGTTTGTAAGCTTCATCACTACGAGCCATTCCTACTAAGAATCGAGCTAACTTTCCACATAGCTTCATAATAGATTTCATCTTTTTAAGCTTTTTCACCTGAACATTGTAGTGGTGTAAGGCTTTAAATTCTTGGTTACTCATGACCATACACATAGTAATTAAATAGAGAAAGTGACGCAGTCGAGGACGACCTCGTTTGCTGAGTTTCAGTTGTCCCTTCCATTTTCCAGAGCTTGCTTCGGTTAAATTAAGTCCTGCGTGACGGAGTAGAGCATTCCCGTGGGCATAACCTCTAAGATCCCCAGACTCTCCTAAAACACCAGCCAGAGCAATTGCACTTATTCCAGTAATGGCAAGGATTTTGCCTGAATAGGGGATACGTTCCACAACGTCTTTGGCTTCTTTTTCTATCCTCTGCAGTTGTTTAGTGGCTAAGTCATGCTCCTCAAGGAGCTGCTCCAGATGGAGTTTGTAAGCATGTGTTGCTTGCTTAGATCCAACAGTTTTCTTGGCAAGATCGATGAGTAGATGAGCTCTACGCACACCAGAATGCCGCTTCATTGATTTCTGCCATCCTTTAATTACATCGTCAGGACTTAGTTTACATAGCTCAGCCGGGAGCGGAAAAAGCCGAAGGGTTAACAATGCACCCTTGCAAGTTAAGATTTTAAAGACTTGTCTCAGTTCAGGGAAGACAATGTCGACCCAGCGGTGGATCTGGTTAACGGCACTTACGAGTCGTTTAACGACCGTTTCTCGGTTAGCCATAAGCACTCGCAGCTCCTCGTATTCGGAAGAATGGAAGCGAACAGGGGAGTAGTAGCCGTTTTTCACCATGTCGGCAATAACTAAAGCATCTTTTTTGTCGCTTTTAGAGCGTGTGTTGTCGCGGTTTTCTTTATTCTTTTTAACTAGGTGAGGATTAACAAGTACGGCTTCAATGGCTTTGTTTTGGAGCCACCCGGCAAGGCTTAGCCAGTAATGGCCGGTCGGTTCCATACCAACGATAACTTGAGATAATTTAAATGAAGCTAACAAGTCGCGAATCCACCGGTCGAGGGACTTGAAACCATCCTCGTCATTATTAAACACTAAAGGATTACCGAGAGCGACACCTCGAAAGTTAACCGCTCTGGCAACATGTGACTCCTGAGCAATGTCTACACCAACAACAATATGATTAAAGGTAATGTTTTCAATGAGTTGATTTTGCTTATCTTGTGATTTAAACTTCATAGTAGAGCGTCCTCCTGGATGATGGAATTAAAGGGCTTTTGACCCGTAGCGTACTTCCATCGTACAGAGGCGCTCCTTTTTTTACAAAGCTGAAATTTATCCATTTACAGGAATCTAACGAGCAACGAGAGTTCAAAAACAACATGAAAGGCAGTCATCAATTATGGCGATGAAGTGCGTTTGCCGCAATGATTTCAGACATTTAAGAAAAATTTTATATTTGTCCCACTTCTAATTTAATCAGCTTTCCTTATC
Source organism: Paenibacillus sp. LjRoot56 (assembly GCF_964253335.1). Lineage (NCBI taxonomy): Bacteria > Bacillati > Bacillota > Bacilli > Caryophanales > Paenibacillaceae > Paenibacillus > Paenibacillus sp. LjRoot56. The sequence goes on along the minus strand of NZ_CAXURV020000006.1, from coordinate 276,645 downwards.
CTGAAGGCATGCAGTGTTAAGGAGGAAACGCCGATGCCCAAGATGGGGTTCGTCATTTTATGATTAACAGCGGTTATCGCGACAACAAAGAACAAGGTCAGCTTTATAAAGATATGGGTGCTGATTATGCTTTGCCAGCGGGTTACAGCGAACATAACTTAGGTTTGGCCCTTGATATTGGATCTACGCAACCGGATATGAATCAAGCGCCTGAAGGAAAATGGCTGACCAAAAATGCCTGGACATACGGGTTTATTTTACTTTATCCGAAGGAAAAAACAGCCTTTGTGCTATAATGCTTATTAACGTGGATAGGAAATATTTTCAACAGTGGTGGATATACTGTTGGGAATTATTAACGAATTAGTATTTGTGGAGTTGAAAGTGATTATGTATATAAGACAAGGTATTAAGTCATTTATATTATTTGGTGTTTTTCTGATATCTTATATTTTTCTGTTTCTTCTCATATTTCTTTTTAAGTATGTTTCACCATTAGAATTATTTAGTCCAGATAGAATATACTATAGATCTGTAGATGTAATACCATTTTATACTATATATAGTTATTTATCAGGTGAACTGAATGTTTCACCTATTATCGTAATGACGAATATATTGGGTAATATTATATTGTTTATGCCTTTGGGCGTGTATGTACAATTATTAAAGAAGGACAAGAAAATATCCATAAGTATGGGTATTGTTTTTCTTATTAGTTTACTTGTTGAGATATTCCAATTTATATTTGGAATTGGAGCTACAGACATTGATGATATTATTTTAAATAGCTTAGGTGGATTAATTGGGATTTTAGTATATAAAGTTTTATTATTGATCTTTAAGGATGAGGAGAAAGTGCGTTTGACAATTGTAGTAACAGGACTAATCGTTATTTTGTTTGCTATTACATTTAAAGCGATATTATTTTATATACTAGGCATTAAAATTAGACTACTTCCGTAGTCGAAGAGTGAAAAACGGGTCAGAAACAGACTAATTAAATTTTCTTCAGAATAAAAGATAAATGTCGGATGGCAAGAACATTGTCCGAATCAAGTCCGCGTAAATCGCGGATTTTTTTATTAATCGGATCAAGTTCTTGAGTGTCCGATTGCTGACATGTTTAAAAGAGCACGCTCCGCTAACGGGCAGTATTACGTGGTGGTACCCTGTCTTAAAGTTACCATTTTTTGTAACCTTGGGAGGAATTGTGCGCAACTAATAATGTATTTGAAGCGTCCCATTATATGGGATTATTTGTTAATATCGGCAAGAAGTTAAAGGATATCGTCTCACCACAAATAAATAATGATATAAGACATAAAATTGGAAGGGTGTAGATTAAAATGCAGAGAAAATCACTTTTGATTTGCTTGTATATTGTACTCTCAATAATAATAGCAAACACTGGGACCCATGCTGCTGATGCGAAAACATCTGCAGATTTCAAAGATCTTAACGATATGGATGTTGCGACAAAAGCTAAAGTAGACAAATGGTTATCTGCAGGTATTATACAGGGGGACTCAGAGGAATGGTTCGGTCTAAATGAAACAATAACCCGTGCGGAGTTCGCGAAGATCGTTGCTCTTGCAGTAGGTGTAGAAATAAATAGCACATTGAAAACTTCAAGCTTCAACGATGTAAAGGCAGACGACCAAATTGGATATACGCTACCCTATATAGAAGCACTTCGCCAAGCAGGTGTTATCGAGGGTATAGCGATAGATCAGTTCAACCCTAGTGGTGAGGTGACAAAAGAGCAATTTGCTGTTTTTATGGTACGTGGTCTTGGAAAAGATGCAGAAGCAAAACAAACGCAAGGAGGAAACGATGAAACAATATCCCATTATGCAAAAGGATATGTGGCTTTGGCTTTGAAATTTTTTCCTTATCTACGTTCAGACGGATTTTATAATGGCTCAGTTCCAATTTCTCGGCAAATGGTTTTACTCGGTTTGGATGACTTAACGATAAAATATTAAGTGTCCCCAATTTAAAGAAGAGCCAGATTAAATCGTCTTTTTCTGCGCAATAGTAAAATGAAATTATACTTTAAGAAAATTAAATTAGGTCATTATTAGTGGAGGAATATGGAACATTTAAACGATGACCAAAACATTATTTATGAAATTAAGAGAACCAAAAAATATGTACTTAAATTTTGCTTTCAAGTGGATTGCTGTTCCTCAAATGAGAAATTCGATTTTAGGAGAGAGTGAATTTTCTAATTCACGGAATTCTGCTAACGTAAACTATAGTTTAACAAACACAAGAAGGCTGCCTCGTGCAGCCTTTTGTGTTGATGGGTGGTAATGTTTAATGACGATCTAATTTAAAAGCAAGAGGGAGTATTCCAATTTATGGTATTATTAGATTGTGAGTATGAAGGTATTATTATTTATTTGTGGGGTTTTTCTGTTTGGTATAAGTGGATTAGAAAAAGTGTTGATCTACGTAGCTGGAGCTATTTCTTTTAAGAGTATACAGAAGGAGCAATTGAAGAATTTAATAACCACTGATATTTGGAATTTAGTAAACTACACGCTTATTATTAGTATAATTCTCAGTATCGCGGGGCTTGTATTATTCGTGTTATATCTCAATTCTCAACATAATAAAGTTGAATAAATTAACGGGAAACGATAGTTTATAGGTCCAGTCAGGTGCCTTAGCAAAAAGGCCGCAATGCGGCAATGAGTGCGTCAGTCGATGGATACCTGTCCTTATTGTTTACGTCAAAGGGATTCAATAACACACGCCTAAGATCTCTATCGCGAATTTCCGCCTTATGGATATCCGCTAGCGTCCCGTTCATGAGGAAAGCGCATATTTTGCACACAGCCTGTAGCTCCTTATTCATGACAGCGGGACTCACAATCTCTTTGGCAATGTTGAAATCTATTACTTTGACAGTCTCAGGCTTATTGTGAAGTATCATTACATTTTTGGGCAGCACATCATTATGGATATACCCTGTTTTGTGGAGTTGTCTAAGCCCCTTGAGGACGTTGATTGTAATCTCTACACTTAAGTCCTGATCCCGCTTATTGGTGAAGGTATTGTGAAAGTCATTGCCCAAAGTCGACCCCTGGATATACTCAGTAACCAAATAGCCTTTTTCCCCGATCTCAAAATAATCATAGTAGCGTGGCAAAAACTCGCCGATCCGGTAACTCTGCATAATCCGCGCTTCGCGTCTTGCCGCCTCACGGTTGGAAGTCTCTTTGATTGCCAGCTGGCGTCCTTTGGAATCATAAGCTTTATAGACCTTGCCTAAAGCTCCAGACCCGATCAAGTTAAGATCAACGGTATATCCACCCCATATGGTTCCCATCATAGCCCCTCCTATTTCTACGAGATTGATAGATTTATGATTTATTTTATGTGGACCGTGCAAAAATTGCTTGGACATATATATCAAAAATTATAGATGGTTAGATAACGACATCTTACGCGCTAAAAACAATCTAGGTAGATTTGTGTCATTAATGTAGGCATTTAAGGCATCATATGGTATTATTTTAAAAATTTTTTTTTACTAGAGCGAAGTTCAATCCCAACATTGTAGTCTTGCGACACAAATCCACCTACTTTATAGGAGTTTGATGTTCATGTTTGTATCAACACAAGAAATTCTCCGATTACCAACAAGTTAAATACTTGATGATGACATAAAGCAACAAAGACGCGGCTGCTGGCGCGGATCGGCAGCCGCGTTGTGCTAACGGGCGGTAGAGTGGAACAAGTCGATGTTAGTTTCGTGTAATTAAGTTCATACTTTGAAGCACTATTATCAACTAAATAGAACTTGCTACGTCTATATATGTAAGCAAATGGATTTAATTAGGTGATTGCAAGAGGATTTTCCCCCGCACCTATTTTTTGAAAGAGGTGTTTCTCATGTATAAGTTCATAAAAATGATAGTATTCATTTTATTGTTTGGATCTATTTATTACCTTACTTTAATAACTATACGCTTTTTAATATTGGATCACTTGAATGTGCGATTACAAATTCAAAGTCTTGTTGAAGTAATTAGTTTATTTATTATTGCAATTACATCACTTATTCTAACAGTAACTTTATCAAGATATTTGTTGAAGCATAATCGAAATTATTAAAGCGATCCATAAATGTTTACCAACCAAATAGGGGGCATTTTGATACAACTTACTAATGTCTCTTGGATTATATGAAAGCTGTAGAGTAGTAAGTGTAAAAAATCTAAACCATCCAAAGAAGAAACAACGAAAAAACAACCGAGCTCCTGATTGAACCGTCACAGAATGTGCTACTTTGAAACGTGAAACTAAAAGAAAAGAAGGGATAGGAGATCGAGTGATGAGAACACTTCCCGTTTTGCTACTCATTTGTGGAGTCATTTTGATATCTGGCTGCCTAAAAGAGAAAATTCAGACTAAGGCTGTTTCCACCTTCGAAGCTGTTTCAGAAACAATCCAAAAAGAGAAGAATACCTCCACTTATGAGGTGACGGACGAAACTACATCCTCAACTAAGGTTTCAAATACTACCAGAGAAGTATCTGTCTCGGCATATGGACTTCAAGTCAATCAAACCTATACAGTGCAGGCTGATATTGGCGCTCGGTATGATCCAAATGAGGTTTCAGGTGTTGGACCGGTGTTCGAAGTGAACAAAGGTGATACATTTCGTATATTAGCGATACAAGACGAGTACGTCCAAGTCGAATCCAAAGCTCTAAGTGGCTGGATTCCCGAATTCTATTTCAGTAAGGAAGCCGCCAATATTCAAATAGAACCCCCTTATGAAATGATCGTCGCAAATGAAGTGCCGGTGTCTTCTGCTCCTGGTAATAAAGTAAAAAATCTGCATTTGGACTTGTGGGCTGGTAAGGTGGTCCTTATTAAAAAATCCTATATGGATTGGGTGGCTGTGAGTATCGTACAGTATGATGCGGAATATGGTGCAGATATGTGGGTGCCAAAGTCCTCCTTACAAGGTTACGACCCAGTTAAAGCCAAGGAGGGCAGACTTGCGCCGCACTCGACCATCTACGATGAACATGGTCAGATTAAAGATGAGCAGTGGGTTAATTCGGTCTTTATTCAGTCAGAGACGCAAATATCTAGGATCGGTCCAGTATACCAAATAATTAGTTCAGGAGGACAAAAAGGGTATATTCGGGTGAAAGATTTTATCCCAAATCCCTCATTCCACTAACGGATAACTATAGTTAAATAATGAGATTCGCGGCTGACATTGATTAGCTGCCTTTTTACAATTAAAGGAAAAATTAATTGAATGTTTATAGTTTACCTGTCATCATAAGATTATTTTAAGATTTAGGGAGGTTTGGAAATGCAAATGTTGTCACAGGCTATTGGACTTTATTTTATGCCATTCATTGGTTTTATTTTTATGTTTTGCTTTATCACAGTTGTAGCACAAAAGGAGCATAACAGCTTATATAAAATCCTCAGTTCTATATGCTTTGGTATAATGGCTTGGACAATAACGAGCTTAATGATGATTTTACATTAACAGAAAGCATGAGCATGCATTTCATTTGCTGAACTCTAGCGGTAAAATATAGCGCAGGAGTTGCATTGAAGCAAGAATTGGATATGGAGAAGTTGCTTCCAATAAATACATGGCTAGAGATGATGCGAAAAGGGCAGAAATTTAAAAACACCTCGTTCAACTAACGCAGAACGTTAGTTGAATTACTCCACGAATACTTCATGGAATAGGAAAAAATATAAAAAGAAGGTGTAAGTTATGTCGGAATTTACATTGAAAGCAGCTATGGAATATGCCTCAAATGGTGATATTGAAACATGGATTCATTTTTTTTGAATGGTGAAGGAGATAATGTTGGTTTATCGGAAGGTTTAAAAATGCAAAAACGATACTATCTAGGTCCATTAGAAGTCGAAATAAATCGTCTCGATAGAGTGGTTGGACCTGAACAGCATATGGAGTACGTTGAAAATGAAGATTGGTGGAACTACAACATTAATCAAATTTGTGAACGTATTGAAGGTGGGTGGGATATGCCACCATTAATTGCGGAAAATAGAAATGGAATATTTAGTATAAGAGATGGTAATCATCGTTTAGGTGCTTTAGAAATACTAAAGAAAGAAAAGTATTTTGTTATTATTTGGGATAACAATTTGGAAATGGCTTCCCATTTCCATTTGAATAATACAAACTAGGAGATATCCCTAGACTGTACCAGAGACCTAAAGGGGAATTCTCTATTTTGGTTTATAAAAAATATCTTTGTCAATAAATCTGACATCCAAAAATTAGGGTTTCCAATTTAAAATTTGATTTCAGTTTACTCAATGGTGTAAAAAAGATGAAGCCTGTTTTTTTATACAAAGAACAAGGAATAATCAGTGCAATGAACTCTAAAGCTGGAATATTACTAAACAAAGAAGACATAAGAACAAGGGGATTTATCAGTTAATGTTTTATTTATTATTGAATTAAAACGACCTGAAAAAGGCTACCGCAGAATCAGTAGCCTTTTCTCAATTATCGAGTATTAGGGTGAAATAGTCTAAGTAATAAAAGTTGAATTATGGAAATTTTTTACTTTTTCGCTTCGTCTGATTTAGTATAGAACTAAACAATGGGAGTGATGAGTTTTGAATATGAAGCATTGGTATCATATAAACGAAGTGGGTTCGTGATGTATGTCCCGAACCCACTTTGATAAACTGCTGTGTTTTTGCATATTGAATTTAGAGCAATTTAACTCTATGAATAAGAGATAAACATTATTTGGGACCTCTGTTGGTTTCCACTAACGATTTGGAACTGTAAAGCATTTGAGCACGAACAAAGTCTATTGGTATATTCACAGGTATCTCTAGGAAATATTCCAACTGCCATCTCTGAGTTTTTTTAGCCTGACGGCTTGTAGGAATGTCCCAAGGTGGGTAAACGCGTATTGCTCTTTTACCACCTTTACCTTTATTGGATACTATATCTTGCTCACATAGAACAGCTTTTGGAAATATAAACTGACCAAAATTACTACCTTTTCGTGTACTAATAACGAAGAAATCAACTGAATCTGAAACGTCATAAGGTTGGATCGGTCCATCCCCAATTCTCTCCCATAAAGTCACAAACTGCCCGATCTTTGTAGGAGTGATTCTTGCAACACGAAATCTAACAGAGAGAGCATTCAAGTTAAATACATACGCCCCATATTCAGAATTTTGTGCTTCTAGGAGTGGTCGAGAACAATCAAACCTGCATTTGTTATAAACAAAATCCTTGGTAGCAAGTAAGTCACTATGAATTGTGTCAGAGGAAATCCAAGAATTTTGATCGCTAGAACATGCTTCTGACATGTCTCGATTTTTTTCATCCATCTGTTCAAAGTCCTCCATGTTTCATGTAGCAATCCATTGTTGCTCTTAATGTTCACTATCTTAATGCAATCATCGCAAGTACACAAGTTCACTTAGCTAGCGGAAACAATAGCTCAATAAAATAGCGACAGTCTAAGACTTTATTTTCTCGTCCAAGACTGCCGCTGTTTCTATTATTGGGGTCAGTCTAATACTTATTTTACGAAGTCTGACGATTTTGTAATGCTAAAAGCCGCGTGGGATCAATACATCCGGTCTAGTACTTTATTTTCCTTGAACAGAATAACCAAGATAGAAATACTGTAAAATGATGGAACTTTTATGGATGCTGAACGTCTAAATGATTAGTAGTTATTAAGGAAGAGGGGATTTCATGAGAAAATTTTTAATCGTTGCGATTTTAAGCTTGTTTTTGCTGAGTGCATGTTCATCTCAACAAAAATATTCTGAACAAACTAAACCTACTCAATTAATATCAATTACATTAACAGAAGCTTATCCTGGGAATTTAACAAATGTAAATAGAGTGTAAGATATATCATTAAGCTAACGGATAACGATAGTTCAATCAATAAAGCATGAAGGCAGACGGCTAAAGATGAACTGCACCTCCAATCGTTAGATGGTGTTTAACAATAGGGGTCACTTCATCGCGGTAGCTCTTTTTTTGCTTTAATGAAATAACGGTAGGGAGTTTAACACTATACGTGAAACGGTATCTTTTGATCATTTTTCCAGCCAAATTTGTTTAAAGTCTATCCAGCCGTTAGAGTTGAATGAAGCGCCTCTAACCGAAGGATGCATATAAGTATTCAGCTGTCGATGATGCAGGAAAATGATATGACACTCTTCCCGGAGACGTTCCTCGATATCGCGCATGTGGCTTCTACGGGCTTGAATGTTTTCAGAGCCAAGAGCCAAGTCAATTTTGGAAAGAATCCAGCATTTGAGTGAAGGAGTTAGATAAGTACTGGAGATGCATTCCTCATGTTCATACATGTCAATCTCGCAGACATCATCTTCGGCTAGAATGATCCCCGAAATAGTGAAATCAGCGCTAGATATGATTTTAGGATCTAAAACTTGGGTCCAATTCGCCAAAAATAGCTCGACAGCAATGCCAAAGTTAGTCATGCGCGTTACGATCCATCGTCCGTCTCGTTCATACTTTTCATGTACGACAAGTCGAAGCTCGGTCCCGTCGTAGCTGGATTGAGACAGTGCATGATAGATTTCCGAATCGGTTGCAGTTTTGCGCTCATATTGCAAACTGTCTTCAGGGCGCAAAAAATAAGCAGGCAGCACGCGTTCTCCGCCTAGTTCGGATTGCATAGCCACAGGATCGAGCATGAGACTTACGGCTTTGCGGAAGTTCTCGTTCTGTGGCCACCCCTCTTTATTTCCGTTCCATGTCATCATTGTGCAGCCATCGCACAACCGGACGAGAGATTGCCAATTTTCTTCTGGATTCTCTTCCTGCACCGATTTATCCCCATCATGAGTTTGTATCACGGAGGGCAAGCCAATTGTAGACTCTTGTTGGCAATCTTCCGGCATGATGATGATATCGACGTCATCCAAGTAGGGTCTTCCCGCGTAGAAGGAGGTATTGGCAGCCAACTCGATGCGATGTGAAGAAAAGGAGAGCAGTTGGAAAGGTCCTGTGCCCGTCGGCAGTCGCCAATAGTCTTCTTCACTGTGTCCGTTCAAATCCAGAGGCAAGATGGAAGAAGCGGCTGAGCATAAAAAACGGTCAAAAATCCTATTTGATTGTGAGAGTACAAAACGCACGGTACGCGGTCCTAGAGCTTCCACAACCGAAAGGTTTCTCATCATCCAGCGGTTAGGCATGTTTTGAGAGCGAAGCCGTTCGAAGGTAAAGACTACATCCTGAGAGGTCAGTTCACGACCTGAATGGAACAAGACACCTTTGCGTAAGTAGAAAGTCCATTCCATTGCCTGCGAATCTGTGTTCCACGTATGAGCAATTCCGGGAACTATCCGATCTACGGTCTCGTCATACGTGACTAGACGATCGAAGATTTGCCGGATGATGTGTGAGTCGAAGGCATAATTCACTTTAGCAGGATCGAGCGTTTGGACGCTACGGTACACAGGAAAACGAAGCGTATCGCATTCGGTAAGACCTCTCACTGTTTCCTTCTGATAGCCGAATCTCCCCTGTAGCCATTCGATGAACTTGATCTTGGCTTCTGTTCCTTCACCGTACATGCTGAGCACTTCGAACGATGTGCGATAATCGCCTTGATCTGCTTTGGACGTAGCAAGGTTAAGCAAGAAGTTTTCTTTATGCACCTTGAAAATTATGTGTGATCGATTACCGCGACCGCGGCCAGGCAGCCAATTTATGAGACACTCTTCCTCTAATTTCTTCAGCACAAGTTTCACGTTCCTTGACGAGCAGAATAGCGCATTTGCCAACTCTTCCAGAGTTGCCTCCACAGCTTCGCCATTCGAGTTTCCACCGCCAAAACGGTCGTATAAAGTCAGATAGCGTTCAGCTATCAGCATGCTGATCACCCCTTTGGTCGCTAAAAATACAGAAAATCATAGTAGATTATTGAAGTATAACATTTTAGGATATTTGAGACTACGGAACAATTTCTATCTTATAGAATGATGTGAATGGCTTCAATGAAAAAGAGAGAATTAGTGTTGGAACGCTAGTTTGGGTGTGGATTACGCTGTATTGAAGGAATTCTTTTTATGATTCACTGAAGTATCGGGGTAGAGTAGTTGAATCGGATTAAAGAAGGAAGATATTAATTTCCTAGCGAATAGTTCAATATGGTTTTTGGTTATTTGTGAAGTACGTAAATCCATCTAACCCAGATTATTATTCGAATTTCTCAAATAAGACGTTATTGTAAATTCCCTAAAGGATGATAAAAATGAAATTAAGAAAACGATATATCCTAACAGGTATTGTATTTTTATCCCTTATTATTTTGTCATTTCTTTGGTATGAGAAATCCAAGATAGATATAGACACCTTAAATAAGAATTTATTAATTGAAGACATAAAGTTTGGAATGTCTGAAGACGAAGTAATTCAAGAATGGGGCCCAGGTGAATATATCAATGGTATGGGGGGGCATGGGCGAGCGTATAACGAGAAGAAAGTTAGAATTAGTTTTTCCAATGATGCTGATAATGATCTTAATGGTAAGGTTGGTTCCTTGGAGTTTTCTAATCCTGACTACTCCATATTTTCGATTAGGATTGGAATGGACCGACTGGACGCAATAAATCATATAAAATCAAACACTAAATTTAATACTGTAAAATATTCGGAAGATATATTTGTATGTGGTGAGTTTTCAATCGCATTAAGAGGTAAAGACCTGATTGAAGAAATTCAAATATGGTTTAAAGACAAAGATATGACAGATAGAAATTATTAAATAGATCGAGCCCTAGCGAATTCGAAGAAGAGGGAACATCCGATAACACCGTATTCACGTTTCGTGGCTGACGCCCCTTGGTCTGCCCGAGACGATTTTGAGGACGTGGAATCAGGGCAGACACCCCTGTACCACCTAACCGCATCGCATTCTTAAACTAAGAGAGAACGTTAGTTCAACGCGCCATGGAGCAGTTTGCGATCATCGGCTGTTCTATTTTCATTAAGCTAAAGGGCAGTTTAGGGGGGCGTTCTAATGGAAATTGCCTTAGAGCTAATTGAAAGCATATAGGTTAAGTAGTTCAGGTCAGAAAAAAAGGACTCTTCAAAGATTGAACAATTGTCCGAAGAAGATATTACTGAGAATTTCAAATCAAGGAGCTGTCAACAGACAGCTCCTTTTTATTTTCCAATTACAGATTGGACAGGAGAGTTAAGATATAAAGGATTTGAATGCGAAAGCCAAGCTAATTCAGACTTGAGCTTTTATTTCTACTGGCCGTTCCAAGGGCGCCCAACTTTCAAGCATTTCGCTTTTCTACCGCATAAGGTGTAATCATGAGAGGAGTGGGTGGATTGACGACAATCACAATCGCTGCAGTTGGGGATTTATTGATGAAAAAGAAGATGATCGCTTCAGCCGCACGGGAAGGCGGATTCGATCCTATTTTTTCCAAAGTAAAACCTTATCTGCGGAAAGCTGACTTAACGATTGGCAATCTGGAGACGACATTCTCCGGCAACGATTTTCGCGAAGATCCCGGGAAGCTATTGTTCAATACCCCTGACGAATTCGCTGCTACGCTCCGGAACTTGGGCTTTGATGTGGTAGGCACAGCCAATAACCATTGTATGGACGGGAAACGATCCGGTTTGAGACGAACATTAGATGTCCTCGATCGACATGGCCTGCAACATACGGGAACGTATCGCTCTGCACAGGAAGCCCGCCAGAAACTAATTGTTAACGTAAAGGGAATAAACATCGGAATATTGGCTTATACGAAAGGCACAAATGGGATCTCAGTGCCAGAGCCATGGTTAGTCAATCGGCTAAACCATCAAAGAATAATAGCGGATGTACGCAGTTTGAAGGGTAGAACAGATTTTATCATCGCTTGCCTACATTTCGGGAAAGAATTTCGAACATATCCCGACCGCAACCAAATCAGGCTCATGCAGCTGCTGTTTAAGCAAGGTGTAAATGTAGTGCTAGGAGCGCATCCCCATGTACTGCATCCGATAAGAATGTTTAAGGTGAAGGACATCGACAGAGTCATTAGAAATCGGGTAGCGGCGTCTTCTCTGGGAAATTTCGTATCCACCGAACTTCCCCGGCATACCGCTAGACTGAGAGGAACAATCTTAATGTTAAAAGTAACGAAAAATGCAAAAGGAACAACGGACGTGTTGAAAATGTCAAAAGTGCCAACCCGCATTTTGCAAAATGCAGGGAAGAAAAACGTTTATCGGGTTGTACCGGATTGGTAGAACGGTTATCAACAAATTGGGGTGAAGGTATGGGTTACTGGAATAACAAGCTAGGCAAATACAAGGCGTTATTAACTAATGAGGAACTAGCGCTTAATTTACCGCCAACAATCCTTGCAACCGAAACAAACGTGGAGGGACTGTTGGAAAAATATCACGCTGTCTATTTAAAACCGAGTAATGGCACCGGAGGTTATGGTATTTTTAAGTTGTCTCGCATTGATTCCAAATATCGGTTAGATAACGGCACACGGCACCGTTCGTTCGCAACCTTTAAAGGAGCGTACGTCGCTTTTCAGAAAGCAAAAAGGAAAAAAACCTACTTGGTGCAGAAGGCCATACACTTACTCCACTATCAGGGACTTCCGTTTGATCTGCGTATAATGGTTCAGAGAAACCGCAAGCGTAAGTGGGAGGTAACCGGTATCGTGGGACGATTAGCCATGCCTAATAAGGTCGTGACCAACTACCATAGCGGGGGTAGGCCAATGCCGGTGGGAAAGCTACTTTCACCTTTTATTCCTAAAAATGAGCAGGTTTCCTATGTTGAATCACTTAAGGCGCTAGGAGTTAGGATCAGTAAACATATGAGTGGAATTTTCCCGAATTTTAGGTCGTATGGGGTTGATATAGGTATTGATAAAGAGATGAAGCCATGGATCATAGAGGTCAATACGCGGCCAGATAAATACATTTTTAATGCTCTTTCCGATAAGCGGATGTATCGCAAAATTATACGTTACGAAAGATTCACAAACTAACGAAAAACTATAAGAATGAATAAATACGAATAAAACGTATCTATCTAGGCGAAAATGGAGAAAAAGGAAATGAAGGTGAACGAATGAATCAAAGAAGCGATGACTTGATGATCTCCGAAAATGACGCAATTTTAGTAGAAATAACCCTTAAGCATATCCGTCAAGGGAGTTACGAATTAAAGGCATTTTCAGAAGCTGCCGAGCGTATTGGAAGCAGTATCAGCGCGTGTTCATTCAGGTGGAATTGTATACTTAGACAAGGATATGAAGGGGCAATTAATGAGGCTAAAGCTGAACGTATACAACAAAGAAATAGCGTGCGAAATAAATCAGGATTATTAGTTCTGATAAGAAATTAATGTTAATATGGAATGATCGAAAAGCCACTTGCCAAGGAGGCTTTTTTCGTCTTTCAAATAGAAAATTGGTAGTACCGCCATGTCCATCATTCGTTTAACTGATTGACAAAATTACGTATTACATATATTATTAATACAAGTAAACCAATCGGAATTAAATCGAATGTGAGGATGATCACGATGTTTTTACTTAAAGAAATTATCTGCAGTGCTTTGTTATGTGTCGCATTCCTTTGTTATTTAAAGGAGTTTAAGCAAGGTGATTGGCGCTCGGAAGGAAATTAAGTAGATGAGAGGTAGTGCTGTAATAAAAAAACGGCATACCGTCAAATTGACGGCTACCGTTTCTGTCGAACACCATTTATAAATTTTAGCTAAGAAGAACTAGTAAAAAACGGAGATAAGTACCTGCCCCAGTATTGTCAACGCAACAAATCCCACAATAGCCATAACAATGGTGTTTCTTCCTACTTTTTTGAAATCAGTCATGTTGATGCTCAATCCAAGTCCTGCCATTGCAATAGACATTAAGAAAACGCTTGCCGCAATCAAGAAGTGAATAATCGACGAAGGCAGCAGGCCTGTTGTGTTTACCAAACTCATAGCTAAAAAGCCGAAGATGAACCAAGGGACGGGTAAGTTTCTCCAACTCTTTTTATCCGTTTCTGTTCGTTCACCGCTACGGTAGAAGTAACTCAATACAAGAGCAACAGGGATGAGAAGAGCCACTCTGCCAAGCTTGACTAGAATAGCTGTCTCGCTGCCTATATCTCCGCCAGGAACTCCAGCTGCTATGACGTGTGCCAGCTCATGCAGTGTAGAACCTGCAAAAACTCCGTAAGTATAAGGATCAAGCCCCAAATAAGGATACAAGAAGATATAAAAAACAGCTCCAATAGTCCCTAAAATAGCTATGCAAGCGATGGAAATAGCCGTTTGTTCTTTTTTTGCGCCTATTAATGGTGCAACAGCGACAATGGCAGCCGCGCCGCAAACCGCGGTGCCAACGGCAATCAAAACCCCTAAAGTCTTATCCACCCGTAACCATTTACCCAAGAAGATCATGATAGTCAAAGTAAATGCAATCACGATGATGTCGATAAAAACGACTCGCATTCCAGCATTCAAAATTTGATTAAGATTCAAACGAACTCCCATCAAAATGATTCCTGCCCGAAGCAAAAACTTGCTGCTGAACGTTATGCCGATGCTGGCACCTACAGGGATATCCATGACAGATTTCCATAGGACACCAAGCATGATGGAAATAATCATAATTCCCATAATGGAAAAGAATGGAGCTTCTGCAATTCGCCCCGCCAATACAGCGAGAGTTGCCGTCAAAGCGATACCTTTTAGAGGCTTTTTCCAACTGGCCATATCACTTACAGCGGTTGTTCCGAGAGGACTCGGCTGTGTATTAGGAATCTGCAAACTAACATCTCCCATCGCCAAATTTCGTTCTATAAAGTAATTAGAACGGCTTCTCAGATATGTCCGAAGGATCTTCGCTTTCATCCTTTAAGTTGGCTGGTATTCCTGCTTGTTCTAGTTCAAGGAGAAGAGTTCTTTCGACACTGCTAAGATGTTCGAACATTCTCGAACGCGCCAACTCTGCGTCTCGATCTTTAATGGCCTCTGCAATAAGCATGTGTTCCTTCAGGGATTGCTCGACCCTCCCTGGAATTTTCATGGATTGCATTCTACTCTCCCGCAGTAAATCTATCAAATTGGTCATAACTCGCATAACAACTTCATTACCTGCTGCTTCAGCGACGGTCAGGTGGAACTGTTGATCGGATTCGGACAAAAACTTATCACGTTCTTCTTTGATTTGAAACTGTTGCTGCACGATGACTTTATTGTAACAATCACGTGTTGTTTCATAGATTTGTTCCAAGAAGTCAGATGTTCCCCGCTTAGCTGCTTTGGCGGCGCTCTCCGTTTCAATCATCTTTCGAACTTCGAATAATTCATAAATCGTGTCGGTCTGCAGAAACAAGAAGGAGGCTAAATTGTCAAGTCGCGCATTTTGATCTGCAACAAAAACGCCATGACCCTGACGAATGTTAAGTAAATTCATGGCTGACAAAATTTTGAATGCTTCCCGAATGGTTGGCCGACTAACATTCATCATTTCAGCCAATTCACGTTCAGAAGGAAGTTTATCACCCGGCTTAAGCTGACCGGAAGCGAGAAGTTCGTGGATATGTTCGACCACTTTGCGTGAAAATGTTTTACGTTCCTCATTAATCGATTTAAACAAGTGAATTAACCTTCTTTCTCTTACCCTCGTACAAGGGACAGACTTAACTACGTGAATGAACGGATCCATTATAGCAAAATAGTGCTCTAAAGACATCCCTTTCACGTTATTCGGAAGGATGAAACTCACAAATAAATGTATAGTTGGATACCTTGTAAGGCATCCAACTATGAGGATTTGTTGCGTATTTGAACTCAGGAGTCTTATGCGCTTCTATAAAGCTTAGTCATAACAAATTCTTTATGTCCAAGCGCTTCTGCTGCAGTCAGACGGCCGTTTACAACACGGCAGAGGTAATCCATTAGCATGTCGCCTGCTTCGGTCAAATTGATTTCACGTGATAACAACCCACTGCAATCAACGTCGATATGCTCGCTCATTGTGTTAACTGTTTTTGGATTTGCTGTAACTTTAATGACGGGTTCTATCGGATTGCCGATAATGTTGCCTTGACCTGTAGGGAAGAAGTGGAGAACCGCTCCACCTGCAGCCATCAATGTAATGCACTCGGCAGCAGCGGACGATGTATCCATAAAATAGAGCCCAGGCCCGTTCTGCGGCATTTCACCTGGTTCAAGGGCGCCAATTACCGGCTTACTGCCTGTTTTCTCGATATTACCAAGTGCTTTTTCCTCAATCGTTGACAATCCTCCGGCAATGTTACCTTGCGTCGGTTGCGAGCCAAGAAGGTCGACTCCTTGAGATTTAATTTCAGTAATGTAATCGTCGTATATGGACATAAACTTCTGTCGAACTTCTTGCGTTGCACAACGATCAGCAATTAGATGCTCGCCTCCTGTCAGTTCAGAAGTTTCGCCGAAAAATACAGTTGCACCGGCATCGATCAGACGGTCAACAGCTTGAGCGACAGTAGGACAAGAACCTAACCCTGTTGTCGTATCGGACTCGCCACATTTGATGCTAACCTTTAAATCGCTTAATTCAATAGGTTCGCGCTGCAATTCGGATGCCCATTGAACGAATTCTTTTGCTTTCCATGAAGCTTGGCGAATGATTTCCAGATCGCCTGTTCCTTCGATGGAGAAGGAGGCAACTGGCTTTCCGGTTTTGGCAATACCATCAGCAATAACTTTCGTCCAATTCGGCTCAATGCCGATGACGATCACTGCTGCTACATTCGCGTTGGAACCTGTACCGATCATAGTACGGAAATGCAGTTCAAGGTCTTTCCCATATTGAAGGCGCCCGTAAGCGTGGGGGAGAGACATAACCCCCTGAATGTTGCGAGCTACCGCTTCGCAAGCTGTATTGGAAATATCGTCTACCGGGAGAATGATTACATGATTGCGAATACCTACATCACCGTTTTCTCTACGATAACCATAAAGTTGTTTTGTCATTTTCTACCACCTCAGTGTTTTGATATTGTGGGTATGAACATAATCACCGATTTTAAAACCGTTTGGGGCAACCCCGATTGGCAAGCCGTATTCTAGAACATGACCTTTTGGAGCCAAATCGACAATGGATACTTTGTGACCGAGTGGGATGGAGCTATTGGCTGTAACCTCAATGGTTGACTCGTCATCCATAAAGACACCAATTACTCTCTCGCCGGATTCGATGTCAGACGTAGCCACGCCGACATGATCTCCTTGTTTGTGAATTAGGAACTTGTGCATCGTGTAAGCCTCCTAAAAGATTTTTTTGGTACCTATCATAAGAGTAATAGGTAAGTGGTATTACCAATTATGAGTTCAGTATAATCTGACAATTCGGTTTTGACAATAACAATTTCAAAATTTTGGTACAAGTCCATAATTACTAAGTAGACCAGCCCAAATTTTAATCGAAACGATAATAATCGCAATAGCCATAATGATATGTAGAGATTGTGATTTCATCCTTTTCCCAAGTCTTGATCCGAGTAATCCACCAGGTATCGCACCTATGGCTAAAATGAAGCCTTCGAGCCAAGGGAAACCGGTCCCAGCAGTTCCAACCGTTTTTCCGATGAGGGCACCGACCACAAGAAGTAATCCAACCGCCAGTCCAGTACCTACGGCTGTTCTAGATTCGATATGAAATAGATTAATCATAACTGGTAAAATTAAAAAACCAGCTCCTAAACCAAATAAACCGCCTAATAAACCGATACCGAGGCCTAAACAAACAGCCCATGTTTTATTACGGTACGGTGTTGAGTTCGCTTCAACACGCCGCATAAACATGGAGGCCGTTGCAATCAGGGCAAGTATGGCAAAAATGGCGGTTAGCAGCTCATGGCTCATCTGTTCCGATGAAGCGCTGCCTATAGCTCCGCCAATCAAAGAGGGTGGTCCCATATGTCGAATCAGATACGTATCAATGAGACGGCTTCTCCAGTAAGTAACTAAACCCGAACTTGAGGAAAATAGAGTTTGCACGATGACCATTCCAGCTATCCGATGCATGCTGTATTCCTGTCCGAACAAAGAAGGGGTCAACAGCAGTAAAAAAGTGAGAATTAACCCGCCTCCAACTGACATTAACCCCGTTAAAATACCACCGGTAAATCCAATGAGAATCAAAGCAAATGACATGTCATCCATCTCCTCATTAGCTGCTTATTCGTTCTATTTTCTAATCCCATCAACCAAGAAGGAATTACCTGGCACGTTCATGTTTAATTCACATAAGTCAGAACGCAAATAAAGCTTGATATGCTCGATCGGCTGCCCCTCTGCGGTGAAGCTTGTTCTCGACAACTGGAGCAATGGATCTTTGGTCGAAATTTTCAAGAGATCTGCTTGTTCTTTATTGGCAGGAAGGGCGCGAATAGTCAAGCTAGCATTTTTCAAAGAGTATCCTCCATGCTTAGTGAGCAAAGTGTAGCCTGCATTCTGTTCAGCCAATGGCCAGGTAACGGTGGAAGCTAAACTCACTGGCAAATACATGAGACTGAAACCGAAAATTTCTTCCTCGCGGTAGTACATTCTTTTTAGAAAAAGGGATTGTTTAAACTGTTCCCCTAAAATGCTCACAACATCATCTGGTGTATCGGTAACCTTCATTTCAAGCAGCTTGGGTACTAAATCTTTTTGCAAGAAAGAATCATAGAACGCTTCCATGCCGCCTAACTCTTGTTTAAGCATCGGACCAATGACAAAAGTTCCTTTCCCTTGCTTTCTGACAACTAACCCTTTCTCATGCAATATTTCAATGGCCTGCCGGGAAGTCATACGGCTAACATTGTATGTTTCCATTAGCTCTGCTTCAGTGGGAATTTTCTGATCAGGCTGAAGCTCTCCCATTTGAATGGCAGACTCGAGAATGGCTGCTATTTGTGCATACATACTGATGTGGCTAGTGCGATCTATCATATAAATAATTGCCTCCTAAGTTAAAAATAAATGATTGACGAATCGTTATATAACATTATAATACAAATTATAATGATTGAATACAATGTAAAGCAAAAAGATTTTGAAATGGGGGAACTACATGGCAGATGTGAAAATCAAAGTGCTTCGCTATCATCCAGATGTCGATACGGAGGCTAGGTATGATTCATATACCGTGGATGCGAAAGAGAATATGACGGTATTGGATGCGCTATTTATTATTCTTTCCGACGAAGATCAAACGATTTCATTTCGATGTTCCTGCCGTCTGGGCATGTGCGGTTCCTGCGGAATGATCATGAATAATAAAGAAGGACTCGCATGCCGGACGAAAATTGCGAAGCTTGGTTCGGAGATAACCGTACGTCCTCTACGGAATTTGCCAATCATTAAAGATCTTGCCGTGAATATGGATCCATTCTTTAAGCAATGGCAGCGTATCAAGCCATATTTTGTACCAACTGCTGAAGCGGAAAATGACTTTGCCGTGATTCCCCCAGATTCGGGCAGCCGTGAAATTATTGATCAAAACATAGACTGTATTACTTGTGGTGCCTGTTATTCAGCTTGTACTTTAGTATCTTTAGACGATAGCTACATCGGTCCTGCTGCATTGAATCGAGCTTACACGCTTGTCGCAGATGAACGGGATCAAGGTACTGGGCAGCGGATGGAAGTGGCTGCAAGTGAGGATGGCGTTCTCCGTTGTCATACCCTTTTCAACTGTATGGAAGTTTGTCCGAAGAAGCTAGCTCCAACTTGGTCCATCCAAAAATTGAAATCGCGTGCGGTTACTGCTGCATTTAAGGGAGGTAACAAATAATGGAACGTGTCCAATGTGATATTCTCATTCTTGGCAGCGGAGGTGCGGGATTATTTGCCGCCCATCATGCTTACGACCGTAACCCGAGATTGAAGATTATTGTAGCTGCAAAAGGATTGGTCGGCAAAAGCGGATGCACCCGTATGGTTCAAGGCGGTTATAATGTCGTTCTTAATCCTAACGATTCCCTCGATATGCATTTCAAAGATACCCTTAAAGGCGGCGGCATGATCAACAACCAAGAATTAGCGTGGACGTTAGTCAGCGATGCACCCAAACGAATTCGTGAGTTGGAAACGAAGATGGGCTGCTTCTTTGACCGTAACCCGGATGGAACGATACATCAAAAGGCTTTTGCTGGACAATCGTTTGACCGCACGGTACATAGAAGAGATTTAACGGGAATAGAAATTATTAACCGACTCAGGGATCAACTTTATGCCAAAGAAAGCGTTATTTGCTGGGATGAAGTTCGTGCTGTCGAGCTTTTATATAACGACGATCAAAGTGTTATAGCAGGGTGTTTAATGTTAAATCTACGAACTGGGAAATTCATCGTAGTAGAGTCTTTGGCTGTCATTATCGGAACTGGCGGCGGAGCAAGCATGTATCGAATTGCTGCTCCATCCCTGGAAAAAGCCGCAGACGGCATGGCAATGGCTTATCGGGCGGGGGCTAATTTCATTGATATGGAAATGATGCAATTCCACCCAACGGGTCTGCTAGCCGAAAACTCGCGTTTGAATGGCGGCGTATTAGAGGAAGGGCTTCGAGGTGCTGGCGGCCACCTATATAATTCACTCGGCGAACGATTTATGCAAAAGTATGATCCGGAACGGATGGAACGTTCGACGCGGGACCGTGTAGCGCGAGCAGCCTACATGGAAATTATGGCCGGACGGGGGACTCGTCTAGGCGGTGTACAAGTATCGGTTGCTCATTTGGGTCGTGAAAAAGTGTTGCAAATGTTCCCAGGCATGGTTGATCGGTGCAAAGATGTTGGTCGCGATCTAAGTATGGAGCCCGTGGATGTAAGTCCTACCGGACATTTCCACATGGGGGGCGTCACCATTGATAAAGATTGCTTTAGCGGAATACCCGGGCTATTTGTTGCCGGTGAGGATGCGGGTGGGATTCATGGTTCGAATCGCCTTGGAGGAAACGGCGTGGCAGACTCCACGGTTTTCGGAGCACGAGCTGGAGATGCTGCTGCTGAATACGTCATGGTAGTGAAACGCCATCAAGTGTCTGAAAGTCAGGTGAATCTATTTGTTGATCAAATGATGCAGCCTTTCAAACGGGAAAAAGGTGAAAACCCCTTTCAATTGCGTAAAGAAGTTGGCGATTTGATGTGGGAGAAGGTAGGGCTCGTAAGAAATGGCCCCGATCTCAAAATCGCCCTTGAGAAGTTATCGGAATATGCCGAACGTGTAAATCGAATTAGCGTAGCTGGGGTGAGAGACTATAATCTCGCATGGCATGAAGTGTTGAATGTAAAAAATATCGTGCAAATCGGACAAATGATTGCATTAGCTTCCTATTTGCGGACAGAAAGCCGTGGTTCTCACTTCCGTACGGATTGTCCAGTAACAGATAATGAGAATTGGTACAATAATATTTTTATGAAACAAGGTCAAGATGGGCCTGAAACAGAGATTCATCCTGTTGAATTTACGCATGTGCAGCCTGAAGAAATTTTTGGGGATGTCGCCAGAGAAAAGGTCGCTGCAAGTTAAATAAAGTTAATCTTGAAAGGATGGAAGAGATGGCGGAATTTAAAATAACAAAGGATCACAAATTAGTAGATGTCGATCCCGAGATTCACAAGATAGATGTTCTGCGACGCCATTCCGTAGGGATGAAAGCCTGGCTAGTTCACCGCATTTCCGGTGTAGGATTATTATTATATTTACTAGCCCACATTGGAACGATGGGTACGGCAATGTTCATGGGGGAGGACGCCTTTCAGGGAGTTTTTCAAGTTTTATTTCATAATCCTGTCTTTCTCTTATTCGATCTACTCATTCTTGCCGGTGTTATTATCCACTCATTAAATGGGATTCGATTGGTTTTAGTGGATATGGGTTTTTTTGTGAAAAGGCAAAAAGAGTTGTTTGCGCTCATTTGCTGTCTTGCTGTAGGTATATTTGTTTGGCTGTTTATTCGAGCATTCCTATAACAAAACCCCAAAAAGTGATGTTATGCTTTGTAGCTTATTCCTATTACTTTTCGGGGCCCCCCCTACCTAATTAGGAAGGAGATATAACCATGGATACGACATCTAAAATAAGAAGAAATGTTCTTACCTGGTTTTTTCAAAGAGTCACCGGTGTCGCCCTTATTTTTTTAATTGTGATTCATATGTGGAACTCGCATTATGCTCATCCCGACGTACATCCAAATTATTCGGATTTAATCGAACGGTTACGTACAATCGGGTATATCGCCTTGGATTTTAGCTTGCTTGCTCTTTCATTATTTCATGGGTTAAACGGAATCCGCAATATTGTGCTTGATTATACAAGTAACAAACGTGTAATTAAACGTTGGAGCCTTGGTTTGATGACAGTCGGAATTGTTTTTTCCCTTTGGGGTGGGGCTGCTTTAATTAAAATTATGACAATGGGTTAACAAAATTGGGGAGGCTATGGGAATGAGCAACATGCAACCGATCTGGCAAGTAGAGGAACACGTTTATAAGGAAATTGAAAACGCATGTAAAGACATCTATATTCGGTCATTAAAAGATCTTCCTCCTGATATTCGGGCAGCTGTACAACGTGCTTATGATAAAGAAACCTATGCGACTGGAAAACAAATTTTGAGTACAATCTTAAAAAATATTGATGTAGCGGACGAAGAAAACATGCTGATTTGCCAGGATACGGGCATCCCTGTCTTTTTCATTAAAATTGGCAGAAATGTTCGTTTCGATGGGATTCGATTGGAAGAAGCCATTCGTGAAGGTACGAAAAGGGCCACATTAGAGCATCCTTTACGATCAAGTGTATGCGATACGATTACTCGTAAAAATACAGGAACTGCTATCGGTAAGAAAGTTCCGGTGCTCAATTGGGAATTTGTAGAGGGATCGTCCATCGAGTTGATGGCGCTGCCCAAAGGTTCCGGATCCGAAAATATGAGTTATCTCAAAATGTTATATCCGGCTGAAGGGCTTAACGGCGCGAAAAAATTTATCATTGACTGTGTAATCAATTCAGGAGCGAATCCATGTCCTCCAACCTTAGTAGGTGTTGGGATGGGCGGTACGGCAGATCTCTGTACGGCATTGGCCAAAAAAGCTGCGGCAAGAGAGATTGGTAAACCTAATCCTGATCCGACTATCGCGGCACTTGAAGAAGAACTGTTAGATGCGATCAACCTGACTGGCATTGGCCCGAATGGATTGGGAGGAGCTGTGACAGCGCTAGCCGTTCATATCGAAACGGCTGATACGCATATAACGATGAATCCGGTTGCTGTTAATATGATGTGTTGGCCAGCCCGACGAATTAGAGCTACCTTTGAAGATAGTCAACCGGTTGTAATTAGTTATTAATGAAGGGAGATTCTCATGGCACATCATCAACTTCAAACGCCAATGACAGACGAATTCGTTAAACAGCTTCGTGTCGGAGACACCGTTACAGTCAACGGACATATTTTCGGTATTCGCGATGCGAACCTGATCCGGATGTTTGATCATAAGATTGATCCACCTGAAGATTTAATCCCGCAACTTAGAGGCGCTGTAACTATTCATACAGCTCCTGGTGTCAAGAAACTGGAAAATGGTAAGTATGAGAAGGTATGTATTGGAACAACAACAAGTACACGAATGGATCGTTTTGTAGAAGGATTGTTCGAGAAATTCGGCGTTAAGGCGATTACGGGAAAAGGCGGAATGCTTGAGCCGGGTGCACAAGCTTGTGTCCAAGTAGGAGGTGTTTATTTCTCCATCGTAGGAGGAGCAGCAGCGCTTGAGACCACACAGATTGAAGAAATTGAAGATGTGTGGTGGGAAGATTTAATGCCGGAAGCGATTTGGAAGCTGCGAGTTAAAGACTTCGGTCCGCTGCTCGTTTCCGTGGACAGCTATGGTGGAAATTTGTATAAAGATGTGAAAACCCAGGCTGTAAATAATCTCGATAAGATTTATGAGCGGTTAGGTATAAAATAGAAACCAAAAAGGAGCCAGTGATATAACAGGCTCCTTTTCAACTTTCAGTAGTATCCACCTATCGGGAATGGGGGGCTCTGTATGCGAATTGTAGTTGTGGAAGATCAACAGGAATTGTGCAACGTATTGACCAAACGAATTTCTAGATTGCATGATGACTACGAGATTGTTGGGAAGGCGTACAACGGTTTGGATGGTTTGAAGATGATTCAAGTGACGCGTCCAGATGCTGCCTTTATTGATATCCGCATGCCATTTATGGACGGCTTGGAGCTATTGGAGCGGTTAAGCAAGGAAGAGAAGCAGCAAACGAAATGCATTATTTTATCGGCTTATTCCGATTTCCCGTACACGCAACGATCTATTCGCAGCGGTGCGTTCGATTACTTATTGAAGCCTATCTCCAATTCTATTCTCGAAGAGGTGTTGGTACGGCTGGCGGATGATATGGATGCGCGAATAGGATCACTTACAGCCAGCACGTCAGTTGTGTTCGGTTTGCCCCAATATCCGCTGGGTTCATATGCAGAGAAGCAGTTAAACGTATTGATTCTTGAGAAGAAAATTACCGATGAGGTCGTCCTACAAGTACTAAGAATTATTAGCACAGAATACATGCATGCAATTACACTGAGCAGTTTGGCTGAGAGATTACATGTTAGTGAGAGTCACTTGTGCCGCATATTCTCTAGAAAGGTAGGGATGAATTTAATACAATTTCTAAACAGTTTTCGCATCAATCTTGCAAAAACCCTAATGGACGATACGGATATGAAAATTGGCGACATCGCCAAAATGATTGGTTTTGGCAATATTACCTACTTTGGCCGTTTATTTCGTAAACAAACGAGTTTATCCGCATCGGAATACAAACAAAAGTCTATAACGCCCAATGAGTTTTCGATATGAGGGGATCCTTGTATCCGTCACAGATCAAGTCGTCCCTCCGCAAAAAAATTGTGATTGGTTTTATTGTCTTTATTACGATTCCTCTCTTATTCTTTGAAATCGTCCTGTTTCGCTCTTGGCTAAGCATCACTCGGGGTATTGTTGTCCATCAGTATGAAACGATTCTAGGGGATTCCATACAATCTCTTCGTCAAAACCTCGTTTCCATCGAGAAAATGAACGATACCATTTACCGGGATTATCAAAGCGATAACTTGCTGCTCGACAAATTGAATTTGTTATCGGACAACCCTTCTCCAATAAATGACTCTTATGTGAACGCGGTATTTACTCAACTAAGCAATCAGTTCTTCAGTCAAATGAAAGCTCAAATCATGTTTACCTACCTCTCCATGCAAGGCAACATTATTTATCAACGCTCCAATCAATCCGCGCAAGTACATGTTTCAAACTTCTTATCATCCTACAAGGAAGCACCGTGGTTTCAACAAATTAAAGCAAATGGTCCAATCAATTCAGTGTTCTCGGCACATAGATCCTATTTTCAAGAGGATGATCCATCCACTTACATCTCATTTGGTCAAGTAATTCGCAGCCCGATTGATCTGCGTCCCTTGGGTGTTAGTTTGATAACCGTAAATACCTCCTTGTTCGACCAACTGCTAAAATCGCCTTCTGATAACAAATTAATCAAAACGGTAGTAACCGACGCGCAAGAGACGCTCATTTATACGAATGACCATACTGAGCGTTTTCCGGTGGATGCTTCCCATATTTTTAAGCAAACAATCCAACCTTACAACTGGGAAGTCAGGGCCTATCTCTCTAGTGAGCGTCTTTCACGGAGTTACATCGTGCCTTTAATCCAGAACAACGGGCTATTTGTCATTGCTAACATCCTCATGCTGGCTGCGATTATCGGGTTTGTAACTCGTCAGCTAAAGCCTTTGTACATATTAGCGGACAAGATGGAAAAAGCCAAGGAAGGTCATTTCCATGTAAAAATCGGAAAATATTCAACTGACGAACTCGGGATGCTATGTGATATTTTCAATGATATGACTACGGAGATTCAGCGACTATTCGAGAATCAAAAGAAGGAATATCAGGAAAAGCTTTACTTCCAGATGAAGTCGCTGGAGTCGCAAATCAACCCTCACTTTATCTATAATATGCTCGACTTGATCCAATGCCGTGTATACGAGGGAGATCCGGATAAATCATCGGATTTGATCGTAGCGCTGTCCGTTATTTTACGGTATACAACGACCCGTCCCGGGGAGAAGGTGACATGCGCAGAAGAACTAAAATGGTTAAGAGATTATATTTTTTTACAGTCGCAGTTGATTGGTATGCGGGTGGACGTTCAAATTGAATTCGAGGATCAGATCATGTCCTTCAAGGTGAGTAAGCTCATTCTACAACCCATTATCGAGAATGCATTCATTCACGGGTTCGAACAAATAAACCCAAATGCCAAACTGTTGATAAAAGTCTATGCGGATGCCGGCAGGCTTTGCTTTGAGGTTAGGGATAACGGCCAAGGTTTTCCGGGGCCAATCGATCTGCACTTGACCCGGGACAACGTAGACGAGTTGAAAGATTGGGGAACAGGGCTATACGTGACAGCACAACGGTTTTTACTTCAATCTCACAATGGAACTATCCATTTAAACAGTGTTCCTAGTAAGGGGACGTACGTCATCATGAAGCAAGATTATGTGACTCAGCAAATCTGTACGAGTGATATGCTAATTCCGTAGGATAGAACGAAGAATGAAAGCCTCTTATAATAATGATATATATAAAAGGAGGTTGTGCCTATGTTCCGTAAAACTATTTCATGGGGTGTCATAAGTGCGCTGCTGCTAGTGTTGTCGGTAGGGTGCTCAAGCAACGAATCGTCCAATGTCAGCACAGACAAGCCGCTTCCGCAAAGCAGCGTAAAGCCCGAGGTGAAGAAGGATCCGGTTACTCTCACGATGCAGATCGCTGAAGGGTTGATCGTCAACAAGGATACGGTATTAGGCATGATTAACGAATTCAAGAAAGTGCATCCAGAAATCAATGTGGAACTAGAGACACTTCCCGCTGATCAAAGAAATGCTAAGCTACAAACGATGATCACGACGGCTGAAATGCCGGACATTTACCAGCTCAATGCGCTACAAGAGTTGACCGCACTTTCTAACAAGGCGGGTTATCTGTACGATATGAGTCAATTGCAAGCAGCCAAAAATTTCTCCGAGGATGTTCGTAGTGGTGTTACTGTGGACGGGAAAATGGCAGAATTTCCAACAGGTCTTGGCTTCGTGGGATTTGCGTACAATATCCCCCTCTTTGAATCCATCGGCTATTCGAAGCCGCCGCAAACATGGGAGGAATTGATGGATGCCGGAGAAAAGTTGAAAGCTAAGAACGTACCGCTTCTTGTGTACTCCGGTAAGTGGGCAACGGCCATCGGCAACGTGTTCCACTGGACGTTCGGAAATAAAGGGCTAATGGATAAGGATTTCCAGACCGCCTATTTAAACAATAAAGTGGATTGGACCAAATACAGGGATGTCTTGTTGGAAGGCTATGACCGATTCAATAAGTTGAATAAATACGTGCTGACCGGAAGCTACACCTATGCCATCGAACAAGGTTATCAGGCGTTTGCAAAAGGCCAGGCGGCTATGGTTCTTGGCGGTACGTGGTCTACGCCAAATATCGAACAGAATAACCCCAACTTTAAATGGGGATTCATGAATTTACCTTATTCCTCAGATAAGAATAACAGTTATATATATACAATTGAGGATGGTTTGACTATTAATGCGAAGTCGAAACATCTGGATGAGGCCAAAACGTTCATGAACTGGTTCTTCAGCAAAGAAAATTTCGCCAAGATTATTAAGGCCAAACAAAACATGTCAGCGATGCCTGGTATTGGCGATGTGTCCCCGGTATTTGCCGATACACAAAACTGGCTGAAATCCGGAAAAGTCATTACATTCGCCAACCTGAAACCAATGACGAACCCCGTTTTCATCAAGTTGGCTGAGACGGCGCAAGGCGTTACATTCGGCGGCGATGTGAACAAGGCCGCAGACGAGTGGATCAAGGAATACAACGATAAAATCAAAAAATAAACCAATGGTTCGGTAGGAGGGGGGACATCATGCTTCTCTCCTTTTTTGCTAAAAGTTTGGAGGAATGCGCACATGAGAAGGAAAGGTTCTTTAAACCTCAAAACGTTTTGGATCGGCATTCTGTTTTTGCTTCCTATCTCTGTCATGATAGTCACGTTTATGCTAATCCCAGTATTTCAAACAATGTACTACAGCTTTACAAATTGGGACGGACTGGGTGAGTACCGTTTTATCGGCTTTAGAAATTATCAGCGAATATTTTCGGACGCGTCTTTCGTCAAGACGATGTATCGAACACTATGGATGGGAGTCGCAATCGCTTTACTGACGAATGTGATCGGTATGCTGCTCGCCCTCGCGGTCAACCAGGCATTCAAAACGAAAAATTTGATGAGAACGCTTTTTTATTTCCCTAAACTACTTCCAATCGTATTAGGGGCGTACGTCTGGGGCTACATTTTGGATACGAACAACGGGTTGATGAACAAAATCATCAGCAGCCTTATGGGGAAACCAGTAAAAGTTTTATGGGTCGATTCACCCGACTTTGTGGCCTACACCATTATCCTGGTAGCGGTTTGGCAGCTGACCGGGCCTATAATGATTGTCTATTTGGCTGCCCTGCAGTTCGTTCCCAACGAGATAAAGGAAGCGGCCATCATGGATGGGGCTTCGCCAAGCAGGAAATTTTTCAGTATCATTCTGCCTATGGTTGCACCTGGTATTACAGTAAACACGTTGATCGGGTTGGCGTCCGGGCTCAAGCTGTTCGACCTGCCTTTTGCCTTGACGGGCGGAGGCCCAGCACGTGCTAGCGAAACGCTAGCGATCCGAATTTATAGAAACGCATTTCAATCGCTTGATTTGGCCTACGGAATGGCGGCAGCCTGCGTATTGGTCATATTTGTACTTGCCATTACGCTGCTGTTCGTCGTAGTGACTAAGAAATATGAGGGGAGAGCTTACGAATGAATCCGCGAATGAAAAAAAGAATGTTCGAAGGTTCCGTCCTACTGCTAGCTCTTTTATACAGCATCCCATTGTATTTAATAGCGGTTAACTCACTGAAATCCAATAAGCAAATTCAACAGCATCCATTGGCTTTCCCAGATTTCAGTATCGGGCTGGATAACTTTATAAGAGCGTTTAAAGCAATGGAAATACTTAAAGCTTATGCCGTCACTTTTTCTATTGCCATTATGAGTTTGACGTATATCATTTTCTTCTCCGCCATGGCAGCGTACGCGATCGCTCGGATTAACCACTGGTTTTTTCAGTCCGTTTACTGGTTTTATGTATCGCTCATTTTGATGCCGATTCAGGCGGCTTTCATCCCACTTATCTTCGTCTTGAAAAAATTTCATTTATATAACAGCTTTTTCGGCATCTCCGCTGTTTATATCGGGGTGCTTTCCTCGTTCAGCATTTTTATGTTTGTCGGATTTATCAAGGGAATCTCCATCGAGCTGGAGGAAGCTGCCAAGATAGAAGGATGTTCGATGATCCGTCTATTTGTTCAAATTGTCTTTCCGCTAATGAAGCCGATCAGCGCCACACTATTTATTTTTCAATTCGTACACATATGGGATGACTTGTTGCTGCCCCTAGTCCTATTGACCTCGAATAAATATCCCACAGTTACATTAAGTCTGTACAAATTTTTCTCAGACCTTGGTCAGACTGATTTAAGCTTGTTGTTTGGCGGATTTATACTCGTATTGGCTCCGGTTATCGTCATGTTCTTATTTTTGCAAAAATACTTTGTGAGCGGGCTACAGGCGGGAGCTTTAAAAGGTTAAAGCTGACAGAAGAGGAGTTAGAAATCGATGCGTATAAACAAAGAAGCCAGCCCCTAGTATAGGGAGTTGGCTTCTTCTACATCTATGACGGTTACTGGAATTAACGTCCCAGTTCGTATTGATCCGAAATTTCGGTACCACTTAGCGCACGATTGAATACTTGCGTGTCATCGATCCAACCCTTCCAAAGGTTACCGAAAGTTTTGCTTGCGCCAATGATCATCCCACTAGTTTCGGAGGCGACGGTTCTAGCAGCGGAATTCTCAAGAACACCGTTCATATAGACTTTTGCCGTCGTTCCATCGTAGGTTACTGCAAGGTGGACCCACTGGTTTACTGGAATGTTTGTAGTACCGAGTAGCGGTAACCCTCCGAGGTATGTTCCGACAACGCCTGTGCTATCGCGATACAACCAAATCTTACCATTAGTACCGTCTTGTTGTAATACGTATTTTGCCGTACTAGCAGCACCATCATGTTTCACCCATGCCGTTGCAGTGAAGCTGCTAGTGCCTGGATTTGCAACATTTGGCGTAGTAGCATAGTCGTTTACGCCATCCAAATATAGCGCATTACCAACTCGACCTGAAGCGAAGCTAGCGCCGTTAATCAATGTGGCTGCTTGGCTATAGCTTGCGGAGTCGCTGCCTACAGTACCGGAAGTCTCGTTGAATTTCCACCAAGTGCTATTGTACTGGTCCTTGATCTCGTTCGCGGTCAACTGACGGTTGTAAATGGAAATTTCGTCAATTCCTCCGTTGAAGAGGTTGCCAAGAGTCTTACTTGCACCAATAATCATTCCACCGACAGGCTCAGAATTCATTGCAATCGTACGAGAACCATCCTGTACACCATTCAAGAACAGACGGACTGTCGTGCCATCATAAGTCACGGCTACGTGTGTCCACGAATTGAGCGGAATTGTGCCAGTGGAGAACGTTCCTATACCGCCGAGGAAAGTTTCAAGGCGACCGTCTAGGTAACGCAACAACCATACCTTACCATTGGTTCCGTCTTGCTGGAGGATGTATTGAGAAAGGCCCGTGTCTGTGTCCGGTCTCACCCAACCCGAAGCGCTAAATGCGCCATAGTTGGATGGGGAGGCTGGGTTCAAGATGTGCGGAGTCGTAACATAAGTGGAAGAACCGTTGAAATCCAAAGCATTGCTAATCTTGCCGCCAATCCAACCGCCACCGCTTACCACAGTTCCATTACGAGCATATTCCGTGCCATCAGCCGTAACAGCACCACTGGTTTCGTCGAAATTCCAATAACCTTGACGTTCCAAGTCGGTAACATTCAGCGTCGTAAATGCTGCAAAACTTTGCGAGTTTAGGCGTACTTGGATATGTCCGATAAAGTCAGCAGAAACGATACCTTTATCTGTAATACCACCATCACCATTCTCATTCCAAACGAACAATCGGAACGCTGTATTTGCGCCAACTCCGTTAAAAGAGATGGTTGTCGCAGCACCTGTGTCGTTCAGTGCATAGACTGCCAAATTGTTAGAGCTTGGATCTTTGAGGGCATTCACGATCTTACCACTAACCGAACCGGATACACTCACGAGGTTCCAGTGACTGTTAGCCGTGTGTGTGAACAACCGCGTTGCGTTATACACGGGCTTCAATGGGTAGCCATCTGTTCCACTACCGATTTCACTGTGGTACTGCGTTCCATTATCATACTTCGCTTTGTAAGCATCCCATTTAGTCAGGGCAACGAACTTCCTCTTCATCGCATTCATCGTAAATTCGGCATGTTCATAAGCGCTGATCACAGTATCTCCGATAGGGGTAGATGTGCCGTTTAAGCAACCTGGGTCGTAAGTGCAAGTCGTCTTCTCACCACGTGCCCCGTACTCCATGATGTACACTGGCTTTTGCCCAGCCGCCGATAAACCATTAATAATCGTGCGTACGCCATCTAAACGATCAATCCCATACTGCACATCATCATAATCCCAGTAAATGTGAATGGAGTAACCATCAAGGATATCCGTCATGTGGGCATCCATGTAATCGAACCAGGACTGTTGATTATTAAGCAACAGATCGCCACCGATAAACTTGATGCCGCTCTTAATTCCAAGCGTTGTAAGCTGTGTGTTCAGCGTTCGGTAGAATGTTTCATAATCGCTTTGCGTAATAGCGGTCGAGTTGACTTCGTTTTGAATCGTAACGTACTTGACGTTGGAATAACCAAGCGTAACTTTCAAACGGTACAACTCGTTCGCAAAAGTCTGCATCTGCGTCGTTATACTGGTGTAAGGACCATGCCAATAGGTGATGTTAACTTCAGCGCCAGAGCTTTGCGCCAATGCCACAGTTTGCTCGAAGGAGGTCATATAATCCGGGTAAGTGATGGTATCTTCGCCTCTGGAATCATAGAAGATTCGAACGATTTGCGAATCAAGCGCTTTTACTTTAGTTTCCAATAGACCAATGTTACCTGCAGTAATTCCGTCTACTGAGCTAATCGTTGAGTAAAGGTTCTGATTGTACTCCGTACCACTGCCGACGAAATCAGATTGCAACACAGTACCTGTATTAATTGTGAATTCGGATGCAGCAAGTGCATGCTGAGGAGGGAGAGTTAAGACAGCGGAAGCAACAGTTAGAAGAGTTACAGCAGCGGATAATACAGACTTCTTAAACAATTGGAAAGACTTCATTCTCATCACCGTTTCACACTCCATTTCCGGATTTGTGATCGGGACATCCAGATGCAATCATCATCTCTAGATGGCAGTCTGTATTAACATATACGATGACTACAAACCCGATGTGCATCCGACCATTGTGTAATTGGCACATTTGAAACCTTGACCTTCGAAACGAGTTGAACTAGTTGGATCTCAGCTTCCTTACGTAAGGCCTCCTTTCCATGAAATAGGTTCCCTGCATCTTAAGATATAGCGGAAATGGATTGCCATGTATATGTGTTTTTTTATTAATTCATGGCTAAATCGATTGGGGAAGCATTTATTTGATGCATTCATAAAAACACATAATTTTTGGCGTCTGAACATATTTCTTTTTCACCGCTCCAAGTACTATTAAGAGAAGGGATTGAGTTGGCGCAACTCATACAAGTAGGAGTTGATTTTTTTGAAATTCGCGGTCGTAAAACAATGCATTACGCCAGATACTCCTGTTTTTTTAGCCGGCTTCGGAACTAGGGATCGAAAGAGCGAAGGGGTGCTGGATGACATCTTCGTTAAAGTTGCCTGGCTTGAAAGCACGGACCAGCTTGTTGTCATTACTTTGGATGCACTTGGCGGGGATCGCAGTTTTGTAACAGACATAAAGAAAGCAATTCGAAAAGTATCTGGGTTAAAAGCCGAGCAGGTGTTGATTAATTTTTCACACACACATTGCTCCGTATTTTTAACAGGAGAGGCACAAGAAGGACGCAGAGGCGGGTACAGCCTTGGGCAAGAGCGATGGCCGGAGAATGACACGGACATCGATTACACGGAGGACATCCGTTATTTTCGTTTTATTCGCGATACGATAGTCGGCTTGGTGAAGCAATGTTCGGAAAACCTAGTAGAAGGTACGCTTCAACTCATGAAAGGGATATCTAAAGCAGGGGTATGTAGACGGCTCATGACAGATGAAGGCCTGTTGTTTAAGCCCAATTTCCAAGCAGAAACAGATCAAGACCTTTTCGTGCTTCAATTCCAGGATTCGCAGGGTGAGCTTAAGGGTCTGTTGTTCAGCTACGGATGTCATCCGACTTGTATTGGGCCGAATAAGATTTCGGCGGAGTTTGTAGGTCAAGCATGCACGGAATTGGAAGCATCGTTTCCGGGTAGCATTGCGATATTTTTACAAGGCTGCGCTGCGGACATAAAACCGCTGAAAACAGTAATTGGAGAGCGATTCAAATCGTGCTCGGAAGAAGAAATGCGAGAAGCTGGGGTGGAATTGGCGGAAGATGTTAAGCGAATCATGTCTGAGTGTGAAGCTGTGCAGCTTACAGGAGAGATGCAGACTGTGGAGTTGGAAGTTAGACTTTTCACTGAGCCTTGGGGGCTTACTGAAATGCTTGCCATCGTAGATGACGAAACGAAAACCGATTATAGAAGACGAGCTGCAAGACGAACGATCGAAGCCATTTACGAGGGCAGAGTGCGCAAAATTCTTCCTTTTACAATCACAGTGTGGGGGCTGAGTGAGGGGTTCCGTATAATCGCATTGGAAGGAGAGGTACCCACTGAATATGCCTTACAGATTAAAAGGTTGTTCACCACAATGAACGTAATGGTATTAGGCTACAGCAACGGAGTTCCTACCTATATACCTACACGTCAAATTTTAATAGAAGGCGGTTATGAAGCGGAGGCATTCGTCCTTCACGGGTATCGCGGGCCTTTCGTACCGGAGAATGAATGGATTATCCTAGGTGCCGTCAAAGAGGCAGAGAAAAGGCTACAAACTCCAAAAGGGGGGCTAATCATAGTAAATAAGTCATAAAAGCACATAACAAGAACTATTTCTTCCATATTCGGATGTCTCTATTTCTTTTAAGCTAGAAGAAACGTAAAACGTTTACGTATAGCCAATATGAAGCAAGGTAAAGGGGGAAAACGCATGAAAAAGTGGTTACCCGCAGCACTCTCAGTCTCGGTGAGTATTTCCGTATTGCTTACAGCATGTAGCTCTAATGATGCGCCTTCAGCTACAGATACTAAAGCAACTGCAACAACAGAAACATCCAAGGCAACAGAGGCACCAAAGGTTCAGGCTACGTTTAACGTTATATCCAACGATGGTGGTTATGCATACTCCAAGACGGCAACAAAAGAGGATCCGTATCACACGGAAATGGCAAGATTATTTTCCGAATTTTCAGGTCAGCCGACTACGATTAAGTATGAATTCATCCCATCGGCCGATTATACACAGCAAGTGACTGTTCGTTTCGCGTCTGGTGACATTCCAGAAGTTGTAACATCGGACTCCATTCTTAACTCTGCACATGCTACTGCGGTGGAGAATGGCATATTCCTTCCATTAAACGATTTGATTGACAAGTACGGTAAAAATATTAAGGCAAAAGTTCCTGAAGCGACTTGGTCCCTTCCCGCTTTGAGCAAAGATGGAAAAATTTACGGGATTCCGAAACTGTTAACTCCAATCAACCCTCAAGCACTTCTGATCCGCAAGGATTGGCTCGATAAATTAGGCATGAAACAACCTGAGACGATGGAAGAGTATCTTGCTTTCTTCGAAAAGGTAAAAACAACTGATCTAAATGGCAATGGAAAAAATGACGAAGTCGGATATGAAATTCGTGGTATGTTTGGATTCAGTAACTTCTTCTTCTATGCGCAAGGTATTTCACCGGGTGAGAATGGAGCGCTTGTTTGGCATGATGTAAACGGCCAGTTCATCCCGGATATTATTAATCCGAAAATGAAAGAAGCTATGTTGTTTTACAAAATGCTATACGATAAAGGCTATATTAACAAAGACTTTATCAACGTGAAAGACGCAGACTGGGTTAAGGCGATTCAAGACGATAAAGTGGCTACTTGGAGTCACGATTTGCGGAATTTGAATAGTTGGACGCCAGATAAATTTGCTGGAAAAAGCGCGAAAATCGACTTGCTGCCAGGTATGAAGCAAGCCGATGGCAAATATATACTCGGTCCAAAAGGAACGGGTATCGCCAAAGTGTATATTCTGACCAAAAACGCGAAAAATCCAGAGCGCTTCGTCCAATTCCTTGACTGGACCTACTCGGATAACGCGAAAAAGGACACATTCTTCCGTTACGGTATCAAAGACCGTAACTACACAGAAGCCAACGGTCAAATTACTTGGGATCCTAAGCTACCTGCAAACGCGAATGAAAAGCTGCAATACCAAACAATGGTGAATCCGTCAGGCGATACACGGATGGATCCTGAAGTGATTAAAAGAGAAGGCGTCATTGATCCTGAGTTGGTTAAAAAAGGCGTGGGATTCGAAGAGAAGAACTTGTTCGAGATTCCAAGTATGAGCATGCCAACGCCAGACACGATCAAAACAAAACCAGAACTTGGTTTCGCTGCTGGTTCATTGTTCCTGGATACTCTTACTCAAATTATGATTGGCAAGATTGATCCTGATAAAGGCTTTGACAATTTCGTTGCTGATTGGAAAAAACGCG
Organism: Paenibacillus sp. LjRoot56; assembly: GCF_964253335.1. Taxonomy (NCBI): domain Bacteria; kingdom Bacillati; phylum Bacillota; class Bacilli; order Caryophanales; family Paenibacillaceae; genus Paenibacillus; species Paenibacillus sp. LjRoot56. The sequence continues at coordinate 240,610 of NZ_CAXURV020000006.1, read as the reverse complement.
GCGGAGAACAGGCGATTAAGGAAGCAAATGACTGGTATGCTAAAAACAAAAAGAAATAATGATGAGCAACTTGAGGGGGAAGTGAAAACTTCCCCTTTCATCTCTAATTTCCATCATTCAAATACGTTACGTTGTACGCTGTTGAGCAATCGAGTAAAGGTGGTATTCTGATGAGCAACACTTCCCTAACTAAAAATATCGCTCCAAATCGGAAGCTTTCACGATTTAACATCCCATTCCTTATTAACAAGATCAGTTCCAATCGGAAGCTGGCTCTATTCCTTATTTGCTTGCCAGGGTTAATACATTTTGCCATATTCAAATATATCCCATTGTTTGGGAATGTGATTGTTTTTCAAAAGTATGACATTTTCAAAGGTATTTTCGGCAGTCAGTGGGTAGGCTTTTTGCATTTTAAGAACATGTTTTCATTGTATGATTTCTACCATCTTCTTAAAAACACCCTAATTATTAGTTTTTATAGGCTATTTTTTAGTTTCCCAGCACCCATTATTCTAGCATTGTTTTTGAATGAGATCAGGCAGATGCTGTTTAAACGTACGATACAGACGTTGTTGTATTTCCCTCACTTCTTGTCATGGGTAATCGTTGGAGGAATATTCTATCAACTGCTTGATCCTCAAGGGATTATTAATGATCTCCTCGCATGGTTCGGTATGGATAGAATCATCTTCCTACAGGATTCTCGGTTTTTCAGAACAATTGTAGTCAGTTCTGCGATATGGAAAGAAGTTGGCTGGGGTATGATTCTTTATTTAGCAGCTATTGCTGGTATCAACCCTAATATATATGAAGCTGCAACAGTTGACGGCGCGAACCGATGGAAGCAAATGTGGTACATTACGCTGCCTAGCTTGATGCCCACACTTGTCATCTTACTCCTGTTGCGAATCGGTCATATCCTGGATACCGGTGTTGAAGAAATCTTGATTTATGCCAACTCGCTTAACCGGAATGTTGCGGATGTGTTTGATGTCTATATTTATCGGGTGGGTATTCAAGGTGCACAATACAGTTATACGACGGCCCTCGGATTTTTCAAAGCAGTCGTAGGACTTATTTTAATTTTTGGAATGAACAAGTTAGCTAAACGCGTAACAGGAGAGAGTATCTACTAAGGGATCTTTTCTTTTGGAGAAAGGAGGACTGGACATTGCCAATTTATAAATCTGAACGATTGTTTCATTTCCTTAACGGATTGTTCTTTACAGTGCTTAGCCTCTCCATGTTTGCTCCTATGCTGCATGTGCTTGCAGTTTCTCTAAGTTCAAATGAATATGTGAAATTAAATCAAGTCTTTATTTGGCCAAAAGGGTTTAATACGTCCGTATATCAAATCATACTTACGCAAGCCCATATGTGGAGGGCTATGGCTGTTACTTGCTTCATTACTATTATGGGGACTCTTGCCTATTTGTTTTTTACCTCTACAATGGCTTATGCGCTTTCAAGATCGATGATGCCAGGTCGTAAACTAATATTGAAACTCATTATTGTAACCTTCATTTTCTCAGTACCGCTCATACCTAAATTTCTAGTCATCAAAAGTTTAGGAATGATCAATACGTACTGGGCTCTAATTCTTCCAGGAGCAGTTGGCGCGTTCGGTGTCATTATTATGAAAACTTTCTTTCAGGGAATCTCATCCGAGTTGTTCGATGCTGCTTCCATTGATGGATGTTCTGAATTCGGAATTTTTGCCCGAATTACGATCCCGTTATCTCTGCCCGTATTCGCGACTTTAGGGCTTTTTCATGCGGTAGGCGAGTGGAACTCATATTTTGATGCTTTGATCTACATCCGAGACAAACAGATGTATCCACTGCAAATTATATTGCGGGGCATCGTCCAGGATAGTCAACTGTCGCTCGAGTTCGACCAATCCCAAATTCTCGAACACACCGTCGAATCCATGAAGTCCGCAGTTATCATTTTTGCAACGGGACCAATCATTCTCGTCTATCCATTCTTGCAAAAATATTTCGTCAAAGGCGCCAATGTTGGCTCTTTGAAGGAATAGGAGGAAATTCCAACCATGTTATTGAACAATGCAGATGTCAAAATAGTGACGATTGCCACGACCCAAGAACAACCAACAATTCATTTTGCCATTCAGGAGCTGTCAGGTTTTCTGCTTCGGATGTCCCCGGATTCTCGTGTAGACACGCTAAAAAAAGTCGTCTATACCGAGGAAGGAACTTCGCACCTCTGGATAGGACTGTTCGAAGAATTAGGAATTCCGCTGCCTGAATTAGATAATCCCGAGCTGGATGATGCCATCTATATCGATGTAACTGACGGAAAGGGGCGCATTGTCGGTTCCAATCCCCGCAGCGTTTTGCTGGGAGTTTATCGATTCCTCGAAGAGGCAGGATGTCGTTGGCTGCGCCCCGGAGCGGATGGAGATTATGTTCCTAAGAGGGCTTTGGACACGATAAACGTTCAGGTTAACGAGATCGCCGCATATCGACATAGAGGGCTTTGTATCGAGGGAGCAGTCAGCATCGAAAATATGCTGGACAACATACATTGGGCGCCGAAAGCAGGCTTCAATTCCTACTTCCTGGAATTCAAAACCCCCTTTACATTTTTTGACCGTTGGTATGGTCATCGGCATAACAAGTACAAACAACCCGAGACCATTACAATCGAACAAGTAGATGCTTTTACGGTGGAGATGGAGCATGAAATCAAAAAACGGGGTCTGCTTTATCATGCAGTAGGCCACGGCTGGACAGGCGAGCCACTTGGACTTCCTTGTCTAGGCTGGGATTCTGTTGATTATACGGTTGAAGAAGAGAAATCTCGTTATTTTGCCTTAGTGGATGGAAAGAGGGAGCTATGGCACGGCGTACCGCTGAATACGAATTTATGCTTCTCCAATCCGGACGTAAGAAGGTTGGTCGTCCAATACGCTGCCGAACATGCGCAAAATAACCCTCAAATCGATATGCTGCATTTTTGGCTAGCTGATGCATTCAATAACCACTGCGAATGTGAAAATTGCGTTAAGGAGCTGCCCTCTGATTTTTATATCATGATGTTAAATGAATTAGACGAGGAATTGTCTATACGAAATTTGAGTACGAGAGTTGTTTTCTTGCTTTATTTGGATCTATTGTGGGTACCCCAAAATGTAACATTGAAAAATCCGGGTCGATTCATGCTTTTATTCGCACCCATTAGCCGAACGTACAGCCGAAGCTACGATTCGGATACATCGGGTATCGAAATCCAACCATTTGTTCGAAACAAACTGAAGTTCCCAACGAACATCCGAGAGAATGTGGCCTTCTTGAAAGCGTGGCAACATTTATTTGATGGTGATGGCTTTACCTACGAGTATCATCATATGTGGGATCATTATCTTGATCCTGGGTATTTCCAAATGGCGGAGATGATCAGTCAAGATGTGAAAAATCTAAAGATGCTTCGTTTAAACGGAATCATCAGTGATCAAACGCAGCGATCCTTTTTCCCAACTGGCCTAGGCATGTATGTGCTTGGAAAAACGTTATGGAACGATGAAGCGGACTTTAAGCAATTAGCTAAAGCATATTTCATTGATTCCTTCGGGGATGAGGGTGAAGCTTGTTTAACTTATTTAAAAACGATCTCTGACCTTTTTGATCCACCTTATATGAGAGGCGAGAAGCCGAGAGTCAGCCGTGAAGCAGCTGACAAATTGCGTTTTGTACAAGAGGTAGTGAACGCTTTTCGACCTGTTTTGGAGAGAAACATAGGTTCTGAGCTCCATCCAACGATCGCAAAATCTTGGGAATATTTACAAATTCATGCCGAAATCATAAGTCTTTTTGCTGGTGCTTTAGAGGCCAGAGCGGATGGTAAGGCAGAGGAAGCGCGACAACTTTGGGCAAAAACGTCCGATTATGTCCAGCGTAATGAAGATCTGTACCAGCCTGTTTTTGATGTATTTCTGTATATTCAAACACTGCACAAGATGTTTGATGATGAAACGAAAACACATTTCGGCGGAGAAGTCACCTAAGCTTATGTCCAACGGGGAATCTTCTTCGGACATACGCTTGAGTCCTAAAAAGGTTGTCCAAAATGAAACGCTTCCATGGTATAATAGGTTTTAAAAAGCTGGTAGGTGGGATTAGGATGGTCCAAATTAGGAAGCTATCGATGCATGTGAAATTGGCCATCCTAGTTCTTGGCTTTGTCTTTATCCCTTTTATAGTATCTGGCATGATCTGGTACGAACAGTCTACTCAAAGTATCGAAAATAACGCGATACACTACAGCCGTCAAATTGTAGAACAAGTTAATGATAACCTCGACTCTTACTTCGTGGAGCTAGATACCATCACTTCACCCGTTTTAACTTCTCCATTAGTGAATCAGTTTATAAATTCAACAAATGCAGACACTTACGATATGTACACTATGAAGAGAAAAATAGACAATGAGCTATTTTTAAATATATTATCGGTACGAACAGACATTATTAATCTCTCCATTGTCTCAGAGGATGGTTTGATCGTGAGCAGCTATGAGGACCGTGGTTCTCTTGAAGCTTTTAGCGAATATAAGGGGAATCGTACAACGAACCGGACATTCAAAAACTTCAACATCGAAGGCGTCCGAAAAGTTAACTCCTCAAATGTGCTTACAATAACGCGCGATTTGCGGGATATCTCAAAAAACAAAATAAGAGCAATGCTCATTATTGATGTGAATTATAAAGTGATTCCTCGTTTGCTGGAAAACGTAAAGCTAGGCAATTCTGATTTAATCTGGGTGATGGATTCGGAGAATCGAATCATCTATCACCAGGATGAAAAGTTGTGGGGCAAGTATGTGAATGAGGCAGTTCCAACTTACACGGGTCTGCAAGGAGAAGAGAAGAGCGGCTTTTATATCGATCGATCAACAGGTAAGAAGAAACTCGTCATTTACGATGATCTTAAATCTACAGGCTGGGTCATTGTGGATGAGCTCCCGCTGGAAGAACTCATCGGCAGCTTGATGAATCTGCGTTATATCACACTTGGAATTGGCATTGTATTAGTTGCTTTGGTTCTAGTAGCAGTTGGGACTTTCACACTCTCCATAACACGTTCATTGCTCCTTCTACAGAAACTTATGCGCAAAGCCGAAAACGGAAATCTGGATGTTCGTGCGCCAGCGCATAAAAGCAAAGAAATTGGCAGCCTGTTCGGCAGCTTTAACAACATGGTCTCCGAAATCAAAAGGCTAATTGAAGTTGTGCATTTAGCTGAGTTGAAACAAAAGGAAAATGAAATTAAGCAAATGGAGTCAAGCCTTCTTATCTTACAGTCGCAAATTAATCCACACTTTCTTTACAACACGTTGGAGGTAGTGAATTCCTATGCCATTGAAGCTGGGGTAAGGCCGATTAGTAAAATGGTGACCTCCATCGCCAAAATGTTCCGTTATAACGTCGGAAATCCACAAAAAACGGTCACACTTTTGGAAGAAATTGAACATATGCAGACATACTTGTCTATTCAAAAAGAGCGCTATGAAGGCCTCAAAGTTGAATGGGATGTTGATGAGGTTGAAGCGATGCAAATTTCCACTGTACGTCTCATTTTACAACCGCTTGTGGAAAACGCCTTTCAGCACGGATACGAAGATCATGGTCGCAAGCCAGAGTACTTGAAAATATCTGGAAGTTTCACAGATGATCGTACGTATGTCATTTCGTTAATTGATAAAGGAAATGGAATGACTCAGGAGACGTTGAATAGGTTGAACCGATTATTTACGGAGGTCACTATTCAACAAATGGTTCGCGAGCATCAATTTCAAGAGAAAAATCTTGGATTGTGGAATGTGCACAGCCGCCTTCGACTTACATTCGGAGAACCATACGGCATATATATCCGTGAGTCAGGGCGGAACGGTACACAAATGGATATTACATTGCCAGGGAGGTAAGGGCATGTATAAAGTAATTATTGTGGATGATGAGCCATCAGTGAAACGCAGTTTGAAGACGATCATTGAGCGGGAAACTTCTTCATTTGAGGTAAGTGCATTTGCCGAGAACGGACAAGAAGCGCTGGATCTTATTTGCGACACCTTACCGGACGTTGTCATAACCGACATTCGAATGCCGGTCATGGATGGGTTGCGACTGGCTGAGGAGATCATAAGCCGTGGGATCCAGACTGAAGTGATTATTATTTCCGGATACAGCGATTTCAGCTATGCAAAATTGGCACTTCGACATGGCGTCTCCGATTATTTACTTAAGCCGCTTGATGTTGACGAAGTATTAAGAGTACTTTCTTTAACCGAGAAGAAACTGGGCAATGAACGTAAAGGCATCATTGAACGGAGTGAATGGATCGCTCTGTGTAAGGTAGAAGCGGAGACATTGGCGAAGCACATGTGGGTCCTCAACGTGGCTGCCGTAGGGGATCAGCTTGAAGGGATACACGAACGGTTGCAGACCTATCGAGCTAATTCAGCGAGACTTAAGGAAATGTTTATTCACTTGTTTTACTTGTTGCAGGCGGAAATAGCAGGACTGAGCGGCAACAGAATTCAATTAAAAACGCTTCCAGACTATGAGTGGAACGGTCAAGCCGAGCAATTGAAACGACATATTGAGTTAGTACTGCAAGGTGCAATGGATGAAATCCGACATATTCGCAATTGGGGTTCGCATAAAAATATGTTGGAATCCGTGAAACAGATCAATCAGAATTTTGCGAACGAATCGTTTTCCATGATGAACGCAGCTGAACTAGCAGGGATGTCGCCTACGTATTTCAGTAAGTCGTTCAAAGAAGAGGTTGGCGTTAGCTACACCCAATATATAGCCAAATTACGAATGGACAAGGCGATCGAGCTATTGAGTGATCCGAACAATAAGGTCTACGAGGTTGCCTATGCGGTCGGCTATAATGAATATGCTCATTTTGCTAAAGTGTTCAAGAAATATTACAAGTTTTCTCCGTCAGAGTACCGCCATTCCTTAGAAGGATGAGGAGGTTGGAAATGCGAACAGTGAAGCTAAGACCAAGCCATTTGGAACGAATTTGTGAACTGTGGAATCGGGAGATAGGTAGCGATTTTCCGCTTCGCACACGTCTATTGCATCAAAACAGCATGAACCATCCGGATTTTTTATCGGAGGGTTCTTTTGTCGTTGAGGAAGAATCGACAGATTATTTGGTAGGTGTTGTCATAAGCAAATTTCAGCGATTAGGTGTGGGTTATATTTCAATGTTGCTCGTTGATTCTCGCTATAGAAATTTAGGTATTGGCGGTACATTGCTCAAAATGGCTGAAAAATCGTTAAACGACGTAGGAATGAGCTCAATTGCACTAGGCGGGGATTCTGGACATTTCTTTCCCGGAATACCCTCCCAGTACGTAGGTATGAAACGTTGGTTTGAAAATCGTGGGTTCAATCAAAGGGGAATCACTTACGATCTGTTAGGTGATTTTCGTAGTAAGCTAATCGTAGAGGAAGTTGTTGGATCTGAAGTCACGTTGTCTGTCGCCGGAGAAGCTGATCGTGAAGAATTGCTCGCTTTCATGCATGTATCCTTTCCTGGGCGTTGGGAAGAGACAACACACCGGTATTTTGCATCAGGGGGGACTGGCAGAGAATTTGTCCTCTTGCGTAAGTCAAATACGATTATTGGCTTCTGCCGCATTAATGACGAAAGTTCCCCCATTCTGGCAGGCAATCAATTTTGGAGTCCATGCTTTCAGGAGCCTTGCGGTGGCATCGGTCCACTCGGGATTGCGGCTCCTTATCGTGGGTATGGGTACGGAAAAGCCATTCTTCTAGCAGGTATGCGAGTTTTACAAGAAAGGAATCATCATCTGATGGTCATCGATTGGACTACGGAGGTCGATTTCTATACCAAAGTAGGGTTTTCCATCTGGATAACCTACAATTTATATGCCAAATAAGATTACTCATGAAAAGACATATTTCCATACAATATGCCATCCCGATTTATGAAAAAATGGAATAAAGTTAGGATATCTCCCAATGGGTAAAAAGGAGGAGTACCGGTCTTGAAGATGAAAGTATCCTGTCACTTAATTACGTGGGAAGAAGATTTCGTTAAAGGGATGGAGGAAGCGTCGTCTCTGGGCTTCCGAGCTTGTGAAACTTTTACAAGAATCGCACTGAAATACGAAGATCGCGTTCATGAATTCAAAGTATTATTTGAGCGCTATGGCCTTGTATTATCCGCGTTATATGGTGGGGGCCGATTCAGCGATGCTTCACAATTCCATGAAACTGTGGCATATAATACGCGAGTCGCTAGATTTGCCGCTCAGAACGGCAGTGATCGAATCGTACTTGGACCGAGAGGACCGCGAACAACGGGAGGTACTACGTTAGAGGAATTAAAGACCGCTGCAAGAGCGATTAATGAATCTGCCAAACGTTGCTACGATCTGGGTGTGCAAGCCTGTGTGCACCCGCATCTGAATACAGAGATTCAAAATGAAAACGAAATTGATGCCATTATGGAAATGACGGACCCGAACTTCGTCTTCTTTTGTCCGGATACAGCCCATCTAACGAAAGCAGGCATGGATCCTGTCACCGTGATGCGGCGTTACAAGGATAGGATTGCTTATATGCATATCAAGGACGTCACTCCGGACGAACCGGATCGTACCAAGTTTCCTGTGTTGTCCGGAGACGAGGCGCTGCCGATTTTTTGCGAATTGGGGTTGGGGTCCATTGATTTTCCAGCAGTAGTTCGTCTTCTGGAGGAAATCCAATACGACGGATGGATGACGATTGAAATTGATCAGTCAACGAGCACCCCTCTGAACAGTCTGATGGTCTGTAGGGACTATGTCGAGCAGAAACTCGGCTTACCTGTTAATAACCGGATGTAAAAGAGAGGAACAAACAATCCATGATCGAATGCGGCTTATTCGAAATTGATATCACACCCCCGCTAGGGTTAGCAATTCCAGGTTATTTTACACTAAGACCTGCCATTGGGATCAAAGACAATCTGTATGTTAAAGCCGTTGTAATTGGCGATGGCAAGAGGTTATCCGCGATCATCGCACTCGATACGATTGGGATAGAGAAGGAAGAAGTGGATGCCATCCGCAAACGGGTGACAGCGGATACCGGAATTCCTGCATCCCATATTCTGGTTGCTGCTACACATACGCATACTGGTGGGCCCATTTACCGTGATCGCGGTCCTGATGGTGACGAGTACACAGCGTACTTAGTCAAGAAGGCTGCGGACGCAGCAGTGCTGGCCTATGGAAACAGAAGAAAAGCCAAAATTGGATTCGCCAAAGGTGAAGAGGACGGGATTTCGTTTAATCGTCGTTATTTTATGCGGGATGGAAGTCTGCGGACTAATCCAGGTTTTAATAATCCAGACATTCTTGAGCCGGCTGGTCCTATTGATTCAGATGTTTTCGTCATTCGATTAGATGGCGAGGACGGCAATCCACTTGGGGTCATAACGAATTTTTCCTGTCATCCTGACACGATAGGTGGAAAACGGTATAGCGCAGACTATCCAGGAGAAATTAGCCGTGTATTGAAAGCGGTTTACGGCAATTCATTCATAAGTCTTTTTCTTAACGGGGCTTGCGGGAATATTAATCATCTTAATTTTATGCATGCCTTAGGACCCGAGCCAGACGCCTTTCGCCATATGGGGAAAGTGTTAGCGGGTGAAATTATCAAGACGAGAGAAAAAGCTTTCACAGAGAATTCGCTACATGTAGAAGGGCGATGCGAGCTGCTTTCACTTGCTGTACGAAAGCCAACCTCAGAGGATCTCCAGAAAGCTGAAGATCTGCTTCGTGCGTCAGAATATCCTGAGAATACGATAGCAATAACAGAGGCGGACTCCTTTTTTGCGAGGCAGCTTCTCACGCTTAGTAAGCGGCAGGAAAAGGAAGTATCCGTTGAAATTCAGGCGCTTCGAATGGGGACGACTGCAATTGCAGCCTTTCCATGTGAATTATTCGTGGAATTCGGTCACGACCTTAAACAAAGATCACCATTCCCCCATACACTAATCGCTGCTTATGCAAATGGTGTCAACGGATATGTAGCAACCCGAGAAGCGTTCGTTCAGGGCGGATACGAGACTCGTTTAACATCTCGAACGCGACTAGCCCCTGACTCCGGTGAACGGATGGTCGACACGGTGCTTGGGCTCTTAAACCAATTGTGCGATTCGGATGGAGGGTTATGAAATTGAGTAAAGCAATATTTACCGACCAAGATTTGGAAAGCTGGGTACGGAATCAAAAAGACCATCTAGTCAAGATACTTATGGAGATGGTAGCCATTCCGAGCGAAAATAAACCTCCCAATGGGAATGAATTGCCCATGCAGCAATACCTCGAGAAGGCGTTAATGGAGCTCGACTTCGATGCAGAATTATACGCATTATCTGACGTAGATGGATTAAGAACGCATCCGGCTTACTGGGGAGAACGCAACTATACGGATCGTCCGAATCTATATGCTTACAAAAAGGGAAAAGGCGAAGGAAGATCACTTCTCTTTGCCGTTCATGCAGACGTTGTGCCAGGCATTCCCGGCAAAACAGCGGAGAACCCGTTTCAACCAGTCATCATTGGGGGGCGTTTGTATGGTCGCGGTTCAAACGACATGAAAGGCGGTACCGCTGCCGTCTTGCTTGCTTTTCAATATTTGCAGGAAAAAGAAGTCCAATTGCTTGGTGACCTTAGCTTCGAGAGCATAGTGGATGAAGAGATGGGCGGTGCCAACGGAACTTTGGCAGGCCGTGTTCGCGGGAATCGAGCAGACGCTGCGATCGTACCAGAACCTACTAACATGCGGGTCTGTGACTCACATATGGGTGGAGCTGCATGGAAGATTAGAGTTCGCGGTAAAGGTGGCATGGGTTTTGGCGGTGAAGAACTTCGAAATCCGGTTTACGGAATGGCACACCTTATTCGAGCTATTGAGAGTTACCAGAATGATATGCAGACGCGTAAATGTTTCGTTACACCAACTGGCGAGTCCCAAAGTCCAGCGGTCGTGCTTTCGATGATCCAAGCTGGGGGCTTTGAGCCTGGAATGGCCGACGGGATCCCAGAAACTTGCATGATTGAAATTTGGGTAGAATGTTTACCAGGTGAGTCGTTCTCAGTCTTGGAGTCAGAATTCATTGGTGCGATACGTTCGTTAAGCTCACAACCAGAACTGGCTGGGCTTGAGGTCGACTGGGAGTTGCTCACCCGATTTCTCCCTGGAAGCCGTGCTGAAACACCACTTACGAACATTTTGCTGCAGCAAGCGGAAGAGGAGTGGGGTATGCCTGTTGGAGCCTATACGGCGCCATTTGCTTGTGACGCATTTATGTTCAATTGTTATTCAGACACGCCAGCTGTCATACTTGGACCGGTTGGAGAGAATGCTCATGCTCCGGACGAGTTTGTTGACATAGAAAGCTTGATCAAGCTTACCAAAATTTATATCACCGCCATTGTTGAATGGTGCGGAGTAGAAATCGGGGGATAATTTCAATGGCAAACAAGTGGGTCAAAGAAGAGATTAGCACAACCGGTGCGCCGCAAAATACGGGGCCTTATTCGCAAGGGATTCGGGTAGGTAATCTTATTTATACTTCAGGAGAAGGACCGTTAGATCCCTTAACAGGGGAGATCGTGGAGGGTACGATCGAGGAGCAGACGCGACTTGTGTTTCGTAACTTAGAAGCGATTCTGAATGCGGCAGGAGCTACCTTGCAAGATGTAGTTAAAGTTACGGCGCATTTGGAAGATTTAAATGATTTTGAACGATTTAACAGTGTGTATAAAGAGCTGTTTCCAGGACCTGTTCGCCCGGTTCGCACAACGGTCGGCAGCCAATTGACCGTACGGGTGGAAGTAGACGTTGTAGCTGTCATACCAGAGGGTTAAGAATCCGAAGGATAAGGCTTTTGACTAGGAGGACTCACAATGAGGCTTGAAGGTAAAGTAGCGATCATTACAGGTGGTTCGCTCGGTATCGGACTGGCAACAGCCCTTCGTTTCGCTAAAGAAGGTGCTAAAGTGGCGATTGCAGGACGCAGCATTACCGCTCTAGAAGAGGCGGCAAATCTTATTCGACGCGAAAGCAGCGAGGTTATGACGGTTCAGGTTGATGTTCAGGCCAAAAGTCAGGTTAACCGATTGGTGGATGACGTTATCGAACGCTGGGGTGCTGTCCATATTTTGGTTAACAATGCGGGCATTTGTGGATTGAGCGCATTCTTAGACATCTCCGAGGAAGATTGGGATGAGCACATGAACGTGAATTTGAAGGGTGCTTTTCTCGTTGGACAGCGAGTTGCTCGCGAAATGAAGGAACGACGGACGGGTGGCTCTATCATTCATATGTCTAGTGTGAATGGTATTAATGCGGAAGCCATGCAGGCGCATTACAATGTGACAAAAGGCGGTATGAATTTGCTTAGCATGTCTATGGCGCTTGAGTTAGCTCCATACGGAATAAGGGTGAATGCGTTATGTCCTGGTTTTATTGAAACTCGACTTACAAAATCGATGATTGACGATCCTCCTGCAATTGCTGATTATATCAAAACGATACCGATGGGAAGGGTCGGTCAGCCAGATGAGATAGCGGATACTGCCTTATTCTTAGCATCAGACGATTCTCGATATATGACTGGGCATAATCTCGTGGTGGATGGCGGTCAAGTCATCAAGCTCGCATGATCAGTTAATCGGCTTTCGAAAAGGCCAAAAGGAAAGGGTGCTACATGGCATGGAGACGCGCGTGGAAAAGTGCAATAACCCAGAAACTTATCCGATTTATCTGGTACATGAACACAATAGCATTTTCGAAGTTACCCAATCAGAGAAATTTAAGGTTGCGGATCTGGGCTTCCGAGCGAAGATTAGTAAACTAAAGGACTCAGATCACGCTATTTCATTCAGTGCCTATACGAAATTAGATCAATTCTGTCTGAATTTGCGTTTTGAGTCTGTCCCTCCCGAAGCCGACGGCGAAGTCGTGCTTTTTTTCGATTTTGGCCATACGCGCAGGAAACGACATGGGGCCTTTTCGCTGAAATTTAAACAAGATGGCAGTGTGGTGTATGAGGAATTCCTTTATGAAATTGAACAGCTTGCGATTCCTTCGGACATTGATTATTCGATTTCTACTTCGGAAGGCTTTGTAAACCTGTCAGTGAGTATGCCGCTAAGGCTTTTGCGGATTGAGTCAACTGAACAGCGAATCCTTGGGTTTAATGCGGTTCGCACATTAAAAAGCGGAGAGGAATTGACGCTGATTACGTGGTCGGGAATTCCAGGCGATCGGCCGACGATGGGATTAGGAATGGGGGATTTACTGCTGACCCGAGGTCTGTCTGATGAGGAGATTAAAACGAGGAAGCATACTATTCAAGCGGAGAGTACGCTCTTTTTTACTCGATGGGTGAAGTGGAAAATACCTGAAGAAATATACGGCTTTGTGACGGAGAAACGTAAGGGATTTACGGCTAGAATATCTAGGGCCGACGTTGAACAGGCTCGTGTGTCTGCAAACACGACACTTTGGGGCGGACGCGTGAAAGAAGAGATCATGCAAATTGCTGATTACTGGGCTGCCAAAAGCGATGATGAGCTGTTCGAGTTGGTACCCGTAGGCAACCCTAGGGCGCTCTCAGTAGGCCAATATTTCGGAGATCCTCTCGAAGGCGGCAAACGAACGGCTTATCAGCTTTGTTTAGAGCGGCCTTATCAATATTACAACCCAACTACCCAAACATGGTGGTATAACGGGATGAAGCTGCAAAACCCAACAACGGGTGAAGAGATCATATTAGACGACGATGGCCAAGGTTTTTTGGCACCAGAAGGATTTCCAAATCCAGGCGTAAGGTATATGTTTACGGCTTCGTACCGTCTATTTATCCTATCGATGTTGATGGGAAATCCATATTGCTCCGTCTTGGAGGATACAAAAGTCTGTGAAGAGACGACTGGCATGAACAACTCTGGTGCGATTAATAATTTGGCTTATGCCTACCTACTGACTGGGGAGAAAAAATATGCCTTCAAAGCTTTACTGTTAATTGGGCGAATTGCCGAATTGGTTCCATATATGAACGGCAACTATGGATCAGGCTACTACGATACGGTGCAAATATCCGAACCGACTACAACGGAATCCCACTGGCTTTCTAACTTCTTTGAAGCAGCAGACTTGCTTTTTGAAGCAGGGGAAGCGTTTCGTTCTGATTTAGAACAGTTTTTTGCAGCCAAACCCGATGCAGAAAATAAGAAAAGAACGGTTCCATTCCATGTGAACGCCGCTGTCCACGAAATGATACCTTACCTATTGTACAGTTGTGAAATTGAGAAAACTCGCGACGCCGACTGGTCTCTGCGATGGATTTATTTACAGTTGCTTATCGCCTCATATATGGGAAGCGGTAAGCTTATGCATCATATTTTGTATGGTGGAAAATATAGCTTGGAATCGAAGTTTCGTAATAACTTTTTCCGAGATGGCCGTTATATTTACGATTCATTGGGCTATATAGCAGCCATCTGTGAGCAAGTGTCCATGATGGCGAACAATAACTACGGGTTCTCCGATGAGGAGTATTTCCCAAATGGTATCGATCTGTTTGAAGACTCGGACTTCAGTCTGAAGCAGGTGATCGGACTGTTTGCGAAGCTTCGTTCAGGAAGCCTGATACCTATGTTTGGCGATACGCTCGCGGATAATGTAGAGCCGATATCTGAGGATCGTCGGAAAGGTAAAATCACCTATACACCTTCCTATGAAATCATTTTCCGCCGTTCGCCATCGCTTCGATCGGTAATAGGTGGACTTTTATCCCGATATAATGAGGAGGAGTTAACCGCCTATCGCATCAGGAGCGTTCGAGATACGAATAATAAGCACTCGTTCATGTTGCTTGCTACGGCGGCCGAGTGGGAAGAATATCAGCAGTATGAAGCAAATTCCGATCAGCTTCAACCTTCCTTCCTTCTGCAAGATTCCGAAACGAGTATGTTCCGTGCAGGTACGAATGCTCACAATTGCAAGCACGTGATGTTGTACGGACAGCCGACCGCAGGACACCATCATGGTGATAAGCTGGGCTTGTGGATTGGGGGCTACGGGTATCATCTGCAAGCATCTGGTGGGAGATATCCGTTTACGTGGCTCAGTCCCAAATATGAGGCGTGGGAAACACATTCGGCTGCTTGTACAGTTGCTATCGTCGATGGTAAAGATCAGTTGCCTTCTTATTCACGGCAAAAAGGTCATTACGAGGGTAATATACTCCAAATGGCAGGACTTGATAATACGATTGCTTACCCGGGAACGCTGTACGAACGTTGGTGTTGGATCGTTCAAGGTCCTGATCAGGAGAATGCCTATGTAGTTGATTTTAATGGGTTATTTGGCGGGAAAACGTTCGATTATAATACGGTAGGATTGGACTGCACACCAGAATCCGTACATTTCGAAGGTGTCGAAGAAACGGAATGGAAGCCTATGGATGGTACACTTGCTGGTTCCAATGTTCCTTTATACAGCAAGTCTGGCTACGGATGGATGAAAGCTTTACGCAAGGCTAAGGTGAATCGACCCGTTTCTTGGACGTTCCCTTATGGAAGTGCGTCCTTGAAAATTCATACAGTTCCTAAAGGGGAGCAGCGCGAACTCATCCTATGCCTAGGAGAAAAGGGCGGGGAGGAAATGCGAAAATCCCGCTGGGAACCCTATGTATTATGGCGGGACGAAGACAACAAAGACGTTGCCAATCATGCAACAGGTTTTATAAGCGTGTTGGAGCCGTTCGAGGGAACGTCGTTCCTGCAAACAGTATTTCCGCTGAAATTAATGTTGGACTCAGCCTCTCATCACCCTATGTCGACTGGCATCGAGATTCGATATGTGGACGGTAAGCATCGTGATATTGTTCTCAGTTCTTATACCGAAGGGGAAAAGGTCTGTTATCGTGACTCCCAAGGTCGTTTCTTTGAGACGGATGCTAAATCTCTAGTACTGCGTTATCGAGATGACCGGCTCGTTCAGCTTGAAGCTGTTCGTTACTCCATTATCCGCACATCGGATGGAGAGTGGACAGCGGACGCGCCTGCCTATCAAGGGATCATAACTGGAGTCGATGCCGAAACCCGAGCTATTCGAGTTGAGCTCGATCGAGTTGACGAGGGCTTGGAACAAGCGTTCCAAGGCCAGGCTGCATTAATTGACTCCTCGGATTACTTGAAGCCATCTGCGTACTACCTTAATGAGACACAGCTTGACGGTTGCACACTTACTTTTCGCTCCGACATGACGCTCATTAAGTTGGAAGAAGGCTGGTCTTCTCCACATAAGCGGCTTGGATTGGGGAATAAACAGGTCATCGAATATCGTGGTAAAAGGGTGCACATGGACGTGAAACCCGGTGATTCGTTCACACTTTCTAATGTACTTCGACTTTTATTAAGTTAATGCGAGTAATCGGGATCGTAGTAAGGCTGGAGCATTTCACGGAGGGAACCGCATATGAACATGGCAAGAGTCGGAATTCTACTGGATCGACGCATAGAGGAACAACGGTTGAAATACGGTTTGAACGTGTTCGAACGGTACATCGGAGAAGTGCTTTCCCATGCTGGCATTCCGTTTGAATGGTTGGATAGCGCCCATCATATGATGGAGAGATTCTATGATTTGATGATCATAGCAGCAGCCCCGAATGATGAAGCGACATCTCAATTGATTTGGTCTTACACGGAGCGTGGTGGGATCGTCGTCAGTTATGCGGGAATCAACGCATTGGCGAAGCGGCTCGGCCTGATGAAATCAGTCTCGCTCCCGACAGGCTACGCCGAATTGCCAGAGAGCCTAGGGGACACGCGGCCGCTCCGATTTCTCGGCGCCGTTCCTTGGGTGCGCCCAATGCAGTATGCGGAAGGGGGGGACTGGGGACCTGGCATCCGTGAAACGAATGGATCGCTTCATGGCAGTATGGAATGGGGCTCGATCACCTGCGAACCGAAAGGAAAGAAGCTTGGATCGGTGCTGCAGCAATTTCAGGTCGGCTCGGGCTCAATCGAACGTTGGAGCATCGATCTCCTGGGGACAATCGTCGGTCTGCAGCAGGGGACAGCACCTGTCTTCGACGACGGAGTTCCCGCTCCAGACGGCAGCGCACCCATCGATGAAGGGCTGTGGAAGGCAGACGACCGAGTAGAGCTGGATTGGACGCATGATCGCGTGCTAACGGAACAAGGGGCGCCATATTTTGCTCATCCGTACGCAGATTTGTGGCGAGAGGCTATTATCTCTCACATTATGCGAAGAATGGCACAGAAGGGGAAAATATTGCCATTTGTTGATTATTGGCCCGAAGGAATTTCAAAGATAGCCATGCTATCCCATGACAGTGACCGCAATTGGGACGAAGACGCTATTGCGACTTTGGACATTCTTGAGGAACACGGGATCCAATCGACATGGTGTATGATGAAGCCGGGCTATAGCGCATGGATATACCCCCGAATTAGGGAAGCGGGACATGAACTTGCGCTCCATTTCAACTCAAACGTGAACGAAGGCGGAAGATGGACATCCGAGGACTTCAAGCGCCAAGCCGTATGGCTGCAAGATAACGTTGGACAAAAAGCAGTCACCAACAAAAATCACATGACCCTCATCGAGGGTTGGGGAGAGCTATTTTTGTGGTGTGAAGATTGCGGCATCGAATCGGATCAGACGCGAGGACCTAGCAAGAAAGGAAATGCCGGCTTCTTGTTCGGAACGTGCCACCCGTATTTCCCGATTGCCTGGGCGGATGAACAGAACAGGCTGTATAACGTTCTGGAAATCGGTTTTCTTACTCAGGACCTACCCCAATTTACCGATACGGGTGTAATCGTTCCATTCTTGGAGCAAGTAAGCCAGGTTCGGGGAGTAGCTCATTTCCTATTCCACCAGGGGCGTATACAAAGGTTCCCCGAAGTGCGGGAAGCGTTTCGACGAGTTGTCAAAGAAGCGCGGGAGCGGGGTTTCACTTTCTGGACCGGCAGTCAGATCAACGAGTGGGAACGAGCTCGGAGAACGATTCGCATCATCGGTGTGACGGAAAATGATTCTGTTATCCTGGGCACGGACGACCATACAGATCAGGCTGTCTTCTGGCGGCCGCTTCGCGAGAATGAACAGGCAGGCCCAGAAGACCAAGTTGAAATAAAATTCGGAGTTGTGTGCAAACGAATGACGAGAAGTATACAAAGTAGGAGTTGAACAAACATGAGATTTGCAATTGTCGGTTGTCAGCACTACCATATCAAGTCATTTATTGAAGAAATGATCAAGGAAGGGCATCAGTTTGCTGGAATCTACGACCAGAGCAAGTACCATATTCCGGGACAGTACGCGGCTTCTTATGGAGTTCCGCTGTTCCAGTCCATGGATGAACTTCTTGAACAAGGAGTAGAAATCATTGGCAGCGCTGGACCCAACAATAGCAAAATCGACGTGATTGAATGGGCTGAAAAACATGGGATCCACGTCATGACGGATAAACCGATTGTCATCGACCAGAACGGTTTGAGTAGACTCCGTCAGGTGATTGACCGAAACCGGATTAAGACAGGGATGATGCTGACCGCCCGTTTTGCTCCGGCTCAATTTACACTGAAAGCAATGATTGACGAAGGGCTGTTAGGCGAAATCGAGGATTTCACTTTCTTGAAGCCACATAAACTTCATCCAGCTACAAGACCTGATTGGTTTTTCAATAAATCGCTGAACGGAGGTCTGATCATCGACCTGATGATTCATGACGTCGATATGTTGTGGTGGTTTACGGGCAAGAAAATCGTTGGGCACACTAGCATGTTAATCAAAAATCGGTTTCCGGAGTATCCAAGTCTTTATGAAAATGCTGTCGTTAACGTGCTCCTGGAGGACCATATAACCGTTACGATGAAATCAGATTGGTTGATGCCCGAAGCGTTCGAATCTTGGGGAGACGGCCGCATATTCGTATCCGGAACGAAAGGCAGAGCCGAAATCCGGACGTCCGGAGACCCACTCGGACAACCGGGACCATTCGTTGCCTTTACCGATCATCATAACAAGACGACTCGCTGGGAGATCAAGACTCCTCCCGCCACACTGGCGGCAGATTTCTTAAATCAAATCGCTGGAAAACCGCACCGTTTGTCGGCGGAGGACGTATATCGCGCGAATGAGGCTGTTTTGAAAATCGACAGCGCGAGCACAAAGCTAACAAGTGTGTAAGTACCACTTTAATTACGAAGTTAAAGGAGGAACTGAGATATGGAAAAGTTAGCGATCGACGGAGGGAAACCAGTTAGGAGCCAGCCGCTGCCTCCACCTTACAGGGGCTCAATGCTGATCGGGGAAGAAGAAATGAATTCGGTCTCAAAGATACTTGCCGCCCAATCACCGTTCCGTTACTATGGCCCGGATATGCAGTATGCCGTCAAGGCTTTGGAAGACATGATCGCACAGGACTTGAATATCCCCTATGTGCTTGGCGTCTCTTCTTGTACGGCAGGTTTGGTGGTTGCTATGAAGGCGCTTGGAATCGGTTACGGAGATAAGGTGATTGTACCAGCAAATACGTTCATCGCAACGGCAGGAGCCGTCGTAAGTAGTAATGCAGTGCCCGTATACGTCGACATGGACGAAACGCTCAACTTGGATGCTGACGATTTGGAACGGGTTTACGACGAAGAAGTCAAAGCGATTATCGTGGTACATATCAATGGAAGTCCATGTGACATGGATAAAATTATGGCGTTCGCCAAAAAGCACAACATCTACGTAATTGAAGACGTAGCCCAATCCCAAGGCTGCACATACAAAGGAAGGATTTGCGGCACAATCGGGGACATTGGCGTGTTCAGCTTTCAAATGAATAAAATGTTGACAGCAGGCGAAGGTGGAGCGGTTATCACCTCGAACCCTGAGCTGTTCGAACGTGCCGTTAGGTATCACGATCAAGGCATGTTCCGGGATAAAGAACGTTTCCAAATCGAACCGCAATATATCATGTCCGGACAAAATTACCGGATGAGCGAGCTGACTGGCGCCGTCATGATCGAACAGTGGAAGAAGCTCGATCTCGTGATCGGAACGATGAGAAGGCATCACCGAAAAATTCGCTCGACCATCGCAGCTCAGATGCCGAATGTTAGATTCCGCGCAGCTGTTGACGATGACGGCGATACTGGCTGTGTACTTGGCATCGTTCATTCAACACTGGAACGGGCTCAAGAATACGCAGCCGCAATGAAAGCGGAGAATGTCTCTACGCATGCCATGTACGATGGTATACCTTGTTATATGATTCCCTGTTTCTTCGAGCAACGTACAGCCGAAAAGGACAATTTCCCATACAATTTCCCGTTCAAGAACCCAGTCGTATATACAAAAGACATGTGTCCAAAATGCGATGACCTGCTGGGTAGAATAACGATAACTTTGATCAGCCCAATCCTCACTGAGGATGAAGCGGATGAAATCGCTACCGCAGCCGTTAAAGTATTAAAGGCGTTGGAAACCAAAGAAAGCGCCAAGGCTCGCGGTTGAAGAGAATCTTGCCGAGTTTGAAGGCAACCGAAGTCATCTTACTTGATTGGAAAGGAAGAATGACGCATGAACATGGCGAGAATCGGGATTCTTCGGGACAAAGGGGCCATTGAGCAGCGATTGACATATGGGCTGAATACATTCGGCCTTTATGTTGGTGAAGTGCTTTCCCATGCAGGCATCCCATTCGAATGGATCGATGCATTGCATCAGATTCTGGAGAATAAGTTTGATCTCATCCTCATTGCTGCAGCGCCAAGTCACGAGGCCGCCAATGATACTATTTGGAGATATGTAGAACGTGGAGGTATTGTCATTTCTTTCTCCGGATTAAATGGTATGGCCCGGCGGCTCGGCTTCGCCGGGACTGAGCCGATTTCAGCAGGATATGCTCATCTGCCGGAGGAGATGGGGGACACGAGACCGCTGCGCTTTCTAAGTGCTTCGACTTGGGTGAAACAAAAAGAGCCTGCAGTAGCATGCAAGGAATGGGGGACAATTGCAAATGTTCCCCTTGGAGTTTCTTCTGGAGCTTCGATGCAACAATTTACAATCGGTTTAGGAACACTCGAACGCTGGAGCGTCGATGTTATGGGAACGATTGTTGGTTTGCAGCAAGGAACAGGACCCGTTCTGGAGGACGGGACACCAGCTGCTGATGGGACAGGGAACTTGAACGATGGGCTGCTTAAAGCTGAAGATGGGCTAGAGATGAATTGGGTGTATGACAGAAATACGACAGAAACCGGAATGGCTTACTTCGCACATCCTTACGCGGATTTATGGCGGGAAGCGGTTGTGTCACAAATTCTCAGACGAATGGTTGAAAAACAAAAACCTTTACCTTTTTCCGACTATTGGCCAGAAGGTGTAGATAGAGTAGCCATGATTTCTCATGATAGCGACCGAAATTTTGATGAAGATGCAGTAACTACACTACAAACACTAGCGATTGCTAACATTCATTCCTCTTGGTGCATGATGAAACCAGGGTACAGTGCTTGGCTTTACCCTCTAATTGAGGAAGCTGGACATGAGCTCGCTCTTCATTTCAACTCGAATATGAATGAGGGTGGCCGATGGGATCTTGCAGACTTCAATCGGCAATTCGAGTGGCTTCAGGATACGGTCCATGGCAAGGTAACCAGCAATAAAAACCATTTTACCCGATTTGAAGGCTGGGGAGAGCTGTTTCAGTGGTGTGAAGCATGCGGCATCGAATCGGATCAGACACGAGGACCGAGCAAATCGGGAGCGGCTGGGTTCCTTTTCGGAACCTGCCATCCGTATTATCCGATAGCTTGGTCGAATGAGGCTAATCGACTTTATGATGTGCTGGAAATCGGATTTTTGACGCAAGATATTCCACAATTTACCGATGCAAGCGTAATTGTCCCCTTTTTAGAAGAAGTGGAGAAAGTTCGCGGTGTAGCGCATTTCTTATACCATCAAGGACGTATTCACAGCTCGCCGGAGGTTGGTGAGGCTCTGCTACAAACGGTGCATGTAGCAAAAGAACGTGGATTCACGTTCTGGACTGGGAAACAAATTAATAGCTGGGAGCGTAAACGAAGGCAAATAAGAATTTCTGGTTTGGATGAAAAAGGGAATGTCATCCTCAGATCCGAGTGCGATGTGAAAGAAGCTGATCAGGCGGTTTTTTGGCGTCCGATGCTTTCAGAAGAAGAACCAGGTGTTGAGCAGCTTATCAAAGAACGCTTTGGCGTTAAGTGCGTACAACTGAAAAGAGGGTGAACCTATGCTAACGATGTATAATAATCGAACAGATTTTCTGAATACCGAATGTGATACAGCGATTTTGCCAGTTGGCGCACTGGAACAGCACGGAAGTCATCTTCCTTATGGTACAGACAATATTATTGCCGGGGCGCTGGCAGAGAGAATAGCGGAGACGCTGAATGCTTATCTGCTCCCTCCAATAAGTATTGCTTCTTCGATCGAGCACCGAGCTGCTAAAGGTACCGTTTATCTCAAGGCAGATACACTTGCACTTGTCATCAGGGATATTGCTGAATCACTGTTATATTCTGGCTTCAGACGTCTTATTCTCATCAACGGACACGGTGGCAATTGGATACTAAAGCCAACGATTCGGCAGCTTAATCGGGACTTCGCAGACCGCGAAAATGAGATGGAAGTTATTCTCATCCACACATCGGTCGCTCTAGGACGGCAGCATGAAGTCATGGAACATACGAAGCACGATATCCACGGAGGGGAAAAGGAAACCTCGCACATCCTGCATCTGTGTCCTGAGCATGTTAAGGATTATGTCCCGCAAGCTGCACCAACGAGTGTGCCTCAGGATTTCATGGATTACTTTGACGTTACGGAATTGACGGAAGACGGTTACTGGGGGTATCCGGAGGTTGCAAGTGCAGAGAAGGGCCTAAAAATGATGGACTTAATGGTAGAATGCTCTTTGGCGTATTTGAAACAAATAGAGGAGGAAAAAGAAAGAATCCGCAAACTGAAACAATAAAACTTCGTCCAACGAAGAGGAGAGGAATAGTCATGCAGGTGAGCGGTTTGATCGTGAGGACAATGACAGAGGAAGATCTTCCTTTTGCCATGGAATTGAAAAATATAGCTGGATGGAATCAAGTGGAGAACGATTGGAGAGGATATATGCGTTTTGCCAAATACGGTTGTTTTCTCGCGGAAATGGGAGGAGAAAAAGCGGGAACTGCGACGGCTATCCCCTTTGAGAACCGATTCGGCTGGATAGGCATGGTACTCGTGCATCCATCTCAAAGAAGATTCGGGATAGGGACTGCCCTTCTTCAGAAGACGATTGCTTTTTTGGAGGATCATGGCGTGGACTGTATAAAGCTGGATGCCACGCAAATGGGTAAGAAGGTTTACATTCCGCTCGGTTTTCAGGATGAGTATGAAGTTACGAGATACCAAGGAAAGGCACCGAAGCTGCCGCTTCAGCGATTGGTCACGGACCTATCAGCAAAGCCCCTCAAACTGGGAAGTTTGGATGAGATCATTGCCTTTGATGCACATTGCTTTGGAGCCAATCGCGAAGAAATTATACGTACTTTATATAAGCGTCATGAAGAACTGGCCTTTTATATTAAGCAGGACGGCGTTGTAATTGGCTATCTACTTGCCAGAGTTGGTTTCGATGCGGTACAGATCGGCCCATGGGCAGCTGTCAATGATATGGTGGCAGAAGTGCTATTTATTGAGGTCTTGCGAAGCATCCCAGACAGAGGGATATTTTTGGACGTTCCCAAACCGAATGTTTCAGGTACTGCCTTGATGAAAAAGTACGGTTTTGAAGAGCAGAGAGGGTTTTGGCGCATGTTTTTAGGAGAGAACCGATATCCTGGGCATCCAGAGCATATCTATGGCACATCTGGTGCAGAAAAAGGCTAAAAATTCAAATAAATCTGTTTACGAAATGATAGCTTATTCGTTAGTATTAGAGGAGATGCAGATCACTTTCTTCAAAGGGGGAATGAAAGGATCATGAGTAAACGTCTTCTCTTGTTTTTGATTACAGTAATGGGCACGACCAGCCTTCTATCAGCTTGCCAAGGTACGGAAACTACATCACTTAAGCAAGATGTTAACAAGGTTTTGAAAAAGCCGATCGACATCACCATCCTCATGCAGGACGGCGGTAACCAATACGCTCAGAACTTAACCGAGGACGATAAGTATTTCAAGGAAATGTCGAGGCTTTTCAGCCAATATACCGGTACCCCCTATAATGTTAAGTTTGAAATGGTCAGCTCCAACATTTATGATAAACAGCTTGCCATTCGTTTTGCATCCGGTGATATTCCCGAAGTTATGTGGTCGTCCCGAATCGATAATCCGAGTCACGCGAACGCGGTCGAGGACGGTGTGTTTCTAGAACTTGGTCCGCTCATTGACAAATATGGTCCGAACTTGAAAAAGGACATTCCAGCTGAAGCCTGGAAGGATCCGCGTGTTAGCAAAAACGGAAAAATTTACGGAATTCCCAAAATGTCTGCACTTCCCAACATGCTTGTGCTGTTGTATCGCAAAGATTGGCTGGACAAGCTAGGCATGAAAGAACCGAAAACGATGGATGACTATTTGGCCTTCTTCGATGCAATCAAGAATCTCGATATGAACGGCGATGGCAACACGAACGATGAGGTGCCTTTTGCTATGCGCAAAGGTCTTGCATTCTCCGAGGCCTTTTTCGGATATTTCGGTGCCTATCCAGATGCCTGGCAATATCGCGACGGACGCTTTGTCCCGAATTTGATTGTATCTGAAATGAAGGATGCAATCCGTTTTTATAAAATGCTCTACGATAAGGGCTACATCAACCGAGACATGTTCACAATGAAGGATAATGATTGGGGAGACCTGATTCATCAGGGCGAAGTGGGCATGTGGTTTCATCAAGTGCAAGTTTTGACTAGTGGAGGTCAAGAATATTTGTTCACTGATCCGAATGCCACTGTGGGGGTACTGCCTGGCCCAATGAATGCGCAAGGAAAAGTGAATTTGGTACCAGAAAGAACAGGTGTGAACAACGTCTATACTATATCGTCTAATGCAGCGCATCCAGAGGATATAATTAAGTTTTTTGACTGGGTACATTCGGAAGATCCAGCTAAAAACAAGTTTTTTGCTTATGGGATTGAAGGGATCAATTATAAGGTAACGAATGGCACTATCAACTGGGATCCGAATGCGAAAGTCAATATGGACAAAGGTACGAGGGTCTTTTACCAAGTTATGATTAACCCAGGCGGCGATGCCCGTATGTCTCCTTTAGTCATTAACGCAGGTAAATTTGCCGCCTTGACCCAGAAAGGGATCGAATATACGAAAATGAATTTCTTTAAAGACGAGTCCATGTATATGCCGACCCCAGCCATACTAAAAGCGAAGCCTGAGTTGGGATATCGAGATGGTTCGTTATATATGGACATGTTCATCAAAGTGTTGACGGATCGAGAACCCCTAGATGATGCCTTTGACAAGTTCGTTACGAACTGGAAAAGGCAAGGCGGGGAACAGGTTATTCAAGAAGCAACAAATTGGTATAAAAGCTATTACAAAAAATAATAATCTGTTAACAGCCCGTTTATGCAATCGATAAACGGGTTATTTTCATAGGAGGAGATCGTTATGGATGAGATACATGGTAAACATTATATAACCGGTGAATCCATCGTCGTTACTGTGAATGAGGGAATTATTACTGACATTCGCAACGAACCTGGTGACAGTAATTACAAAGATAAATGCTACATTGCACCGGGGCTAGTTGATCTGCAAATGAATGGTTGTATGGGCATTGATTTAAACGTGTTTCCCATAGATTCAGAACGAGTACACTCGATTGTTCGTGAGGTTTGGAAAGAAGGAGTTACGACATTTTTCCCAACGATCACGACGAATTCGGCGGCTAACATTTCTGAAGCGATGACAGCGATTGCTAAGGCATGCGAGGAAGATTCAGCAACGCATGACACATTAGGCGGTATTCATCTAGAGGGACCGTTCATCTCACTTGAGAACGGACCTCGAGGAGCTCATAAACGGGAATATGTTTGCAAGCCTGATTGGGATGCCTTCGTACGGTGGCAGGAAGCTGCGGGAGGACGAATAAGGATAGTTACCTTATCCCCTGAGTGGCCAAATTCAATGGACTTCATTCAACGATGCTCAGAAAACGGAATTATAGTCGCTATCGGACATACTGCTGCATCTCCGGAGCAAATTCGGGATGCGGTCTCTGCCGGTGCCCGAATGGCAACCCATTTTGGAAACGGGGCCCATTTGACACTTCCACGTCACCCTAATTACATATGGGAACAGCTGGCCCAAGACTCTCTTTGGGTTTCTTTAATTGCGGATGGGTTTCACTTGCCCGAATCTTTCCTTAAAGTCGTAATGCGTGTAAAGCAGGAATGTGCCATTCTCGTAAGTGATGCAGTTCATCTAAGTGGGATGCCTCCTGGTAATTACTATTCTCACAATCGCATTCATGTTGTAAAAACGAACGAAGGCCGTCTTCATTTAGCAGATGAACCTCAGCTTCTAGCCGGTTCCGCACAGATGCTTCCATGGGGGATTGCACATCTGATTCGTAAGAAGCTTAGTTCCTTGCATGAAGCTTGGGACATGGCGTCTGTTCGTCCATCGACTTTGATGAATTTGCCCACTAGCATCGGGTTGCAAAAAGGAGCTCCAGCTGATCTTGTACTTTTTAAGCAAGCAGGTGACGGATCGATTTGCATCCGTGAGACCTATAAACAAGGGATTTCCCGATATGCAATTAAAGCACAAAATGACATGTTTTAATACTAAAAAACATGGTCAAACCAGCTCAAATTGACTAATCTGAATATGAATTTAGGGAAAGGGTGCTTTATATGATGGTGAACAGATTGAGAAGTGGCAGTTAACATGAAAAAGTGGGGTTTTGGTCTTATTGGCTGTGGTTCCATTGCTAATGTTCATTTAGAAGCAATAAGCGGTATCGATCAAGCACGGATTGTCTCGGTTGCCAGTAGAACAGAGCAACGTGCACGGGAGACGAGCGAACGGTATGCTTGCGCTTGGACGACCGATTACTATGAGATATTGGCTAACCGGGAAATTGATATTGTCTGCATTACGACAGGCAGTGGAAGTCATGGGCGCATCGCTATGGAAGCACTGCATGCAGGAAAACACGTGCTGGTTGAGAAACCTATCGCCATGTCAACGGATGAGGCTTCGGCGATGATCAACTTAGCGGAGGAGAAACAACTTACTTTGTCGGTTGTGTCACAGACGCGATTCTTTCCGCACCATCAGCTGCTCAAGCGGATGATCGAAGAGGGAAATATCGGCAATCTGCTGCTTATCGAGGTGTCTCGACCGTTCTATCGAACGCAATCCTATTATGATGAAGCAGATTGGCGAGGTACGAAAGCTGAAGATGGCGGAGCGCTGCTTAATCAAGGTATCCATTCGATTGATTTGCTTCTCTGGCTTGGCGGAAAGGTGAAGTCTGTAGCTGGTCGAACTGCGACCCAAACGCATCATATGGAATCCGAAGACATGGGGCTCGCTATATTAACCATGGAGAACGGAGGCTTTGCCACCCTGATGTGCACAACCTCCGCAGTACCTGGATTTCCGCCAAGCATTAACGTTTACGGGGATAAAGGAACAATTAAAATTGCAGGTCAAGAGATCACCCATTGGACGGTTCCTGGTATCCCGCTTCCCAACTATGAGAATGACAAGACAAGTGGAAATGCCGGTGCTGATCCCCGAAATATTAACTCCACTTTTCATAGCAAGCAGATCATTGATTTTATTGAATCCGTCAGTCTAAAGCGCAAGCCAGCCGTGACGGGTGAAGCCGGCAGAGACGCAATTCGCCTGATAGAATTGATTCACCGCTCATCGGAGCAAGGCGGCAATCCAGTTCCATTTGAATAATAAACAATCAAGGAGGAATAGTCCATGGAAGAGCAGTTGGCTATTAATGGAGGAGAACCGGTTCGCAGTAAACCGCTTCCGCCGATGCTAAGAGGTGCAATGCTTTACGGGGAAGAAGAGACCGAACATGTAGCCAAGGTCGTTGCCGCAGGCTCACCTTTCCGATATTACGGACCGCAACTGTTGGGAGCAGTTGAGGAGTTTGAGCGTCTTATGGCGGAACGGTTGAATGTCTCATACGTTCTTGGCGTTTCATCTTGTACAGCGGCACTTATTGTTGCTTTAAAAGCACTCGGAATTGGCTATGGGGATAAAGTGATCGTTCCTGCGAATACGTTCACTGCAACAGCGGGAGCGGTCGTGTGTGCGAATGCTGTTCCGGTATTTGTCGATATGGACGACACGTTAAATATGGACGTTGACGACTTGGAAAGAGTCATGGATGACGAAGTGAAAGCAATCATTGCGGTTCATATCAATGGCAGCGCTTGCGATATGGACCGGGTAATGGCATTTGCTCGTAAGTACGATCTTCCGGTTATTGAAGATGTCGCCCAATCACTTGGCTGTACCTATAAGGGACGCTACTGTGGTACGATCGGGGATATCGGTGTATATAGCTTTCAAATGCAGAAGATACTCACTGCTGGAGAAGGCGGAGCTGTGGTCACGAATTCGCCGGAATTGTTTGAAAGGGCTGCCCGATATCATGATCAGGGTAATTTCCGAGACAAAGGCAAGTATCAAATTACGCCTCAGTTTTCGTTCATCGGTCAAAACTACCGGATGAATGAAATGACCGGCGCGGTCATGATTGAACAATGGAAAAAGCTTGATACAGTCATAACTGCTATGAAGAAGCATCATCTAACGATTCGCGAGGCTTTGAATAAGCAAATACCAGGCATTCGAATTCGTCCGTCGGTTGATTTGCATGGCGACGTCGACTGCGTTTTTGCGCTGCAGCATGCAACGAAAGCGGCTGCGGATTCTTTTGTGGCAGCGATGAACGCGGAGAATATCTTCTGCTTCAAAATGTACGGAGGAGAGCCGATCTATATGCAATCCTTTATTCTGAATCAGAGAACAACGGATAAAGATAACTTTCCATTCAACTATCCCTTTCAGAAACCAGTCGTCTACAGCAAAGGGATGTGCCCGCATGCGGAAGACTTACTACAGCGGACTACGCTCTTGCCAGTAAGCCCAATCATGACAGACGAGGATACGCAGGATATCATCAACGCAGTGGTTAAAGTATGTAAAGGTCTGAAGCTGGAGGGAATCTCATGGCCGAACTCAAGCTTGGCTTAATAGGCTTAGACACTTCCCATTGTAAAGTATTCTCCAAAATTTTGAACGATCCGAATGATCCGAATCATATTTCGGGGGGCCGCATCATTGCTGCTTATCCCGGTGGGTCACCAGACTTTAAAGCGAGCGCAACACGTGTGGACGGCTACACAACCGAGCTTCGAGACGGGCTGGGAGTTCATATTGCAGAATCTCCTGAAGAAGTGGCCTCGAGCTGTGACGCGATACTTATCACTTCAGTAGACGGTCGAGTGCATCCGGAGCAATTTGCCAAGATTGCTCCTTTTGGAAAGCCTGTTTTTATTGATAAACCTTTAGCAGTCAGTCTGGAGGAAGCCCAAACAATAGCCAATACTGCAGAGCGTTTCGGTATTCGATGGATGAGCGGTTCAGTACGACGCTATGCGGATGCTTTGAACGCGTCGCTGAACAGGGAGGATAGCAGTAACATTACTGGGGCTGACTGCTATGGTCCGATCGAGTTCACACCTACGCAGCCTGGCTATTACTGGTACGGCATTCATCTTGTCGACGTGCTGTATCGGGTACTCGGGATTGGCTGCCGTGCTGTCACAGCCTTTTCTGTGAATGGCCATGAAACGGTTACTGCGGTCTGGCAGGACGGTCGTATCGGGACTTTACGGGGGAATCTGCATAATGGCACACATGGAACTTGGATTCACAGGGACAAATCCTCGGAGTACGTTGACACAGCTGCTGATGGTCTGCGAAAGTATGCCAATTTAATGCAGGATATTCTGCATATGTTTCGAACTGGAGAGACCCGCATTAACCCGCAAGAGACTTTGGAAATTATCCGGTTCATAGAAGCGGTTAACGAAAGCCGTGTAAGTGGAAAAACCGTATCGTTCTAGGGGGATTTCGTATGCAAATTCAATCGGATGGCTTCGTACAATGGATCTGGTCAGACGGTGAAGAGAGTCACCGAAACGAGTGGAGATGTTTTCGCAAATCGTTTGACGTCCCGAGTAAAGGTTGGGATTCAGCTAAGATAGCAATCACAGCCGATTCACGATACGTGCTTTACATAAACGGGGAGTTATTGGGCCGTGGGCAGGCAACCTTTATAGGAACTGGAATAGAACCGTGGACACGGCTTGTTCCTCGAGGATTCACCTTCTGAGTTTGTGCAGGTTGGAAGTCCGTTCATGTCCTTTTTTTTACTATGAAGCTTTAGCCCAAAAAGGCCTATACGGTCAAATGCTTTGAAGGACGTGTAGAGCTCGTACAACATACAGCAGGAAACAATCTTTAACATCGTAATATAGATGGGGGATTCGTTCATGTCCAACGAAGAGAACATGCGTATTCGAACAATTGCTTGGCACAAAGCTTCCGAAAACGAGATGTCCGCACGAATACGCCGCATTTTGCAAAAGTGGCTGCCTTATGCCGACAAGCAGTATGCAGACTGGTCTGGGCGCAGTTCGTGCGGACATTTTTTTGGCGGTGCCTATTGGTATGGGCTTGAAACCGCCTATACGGCATCTGTCTATGCTTTGCTTGCGAAGCTTCCGAATTATGAAGAAAACCTAACTGGAATCCCTCGAGAAGAGGTCAAGCGGAAAGCTATTGCAGCTATCCGCTATTTAGGTTTCACCCATGACACTGGCCCTGAGGATTGCGTGCGGGCTGAAGGGAGGAACCGTTTTTGCAGCTTGACGAAATGGGGCGGAAGAGGGCAAAAGTTTTTT
Source organism: Paenibacillus sp. LjRoot56 (assembly GCF_964253335.1). NCBI lineage: Bacteria > Bacillati > Bacillota > Bacilli > Caryophanales > Paenibacillaceae > Paenibacillus > Paenibacillus sp. LjRoot56. The sequence goes on along the minus strand of NZ_CAXURV020000006.1, from coordinate 209,509 downwards.
CCCGCCAGTCAAACCGGCGTGACAGTTGCTTCCCTCGGATTAGCGGCATGGCTGCTTTGGGATGAACTAAACGCAGAAACACACGCTTTGATCCAAAATGTACTGATCGATTATGCAGACCGCTGGTGCGAAGAGGATCCGAGAAATGGCGCTTATCACGACACACAAACCGAGGAAAACGCTTGGACGGCAGGTGGAATTGCAGCGGCACTTGCGCTATTTCCTAACCACCCACGGCATGAAGTTTGGGAAAAAGGTTTTGATGCTTGGTCACTAAATGCCATCACGACACCAATTGATCGAGCTAGGGAACCGAAATCTTTTAAAACCGTTACGTTTCACCCTGACTATACAACGGAAAACCATGGGTTCGCTCACCCTGGCTATATTTGTGCAGGCATTAATCTACGAGGGATTCATGCCGTGTTTTCCTTAATTGGTGATGATGTCATATCGGAAACAGTGCTGTATAACAACGAACGTATCTACAAAAATACGATTAAAGTGTGGGCTCAGTTTGATGGCTTGGCTGTTCCTGTTCAAGGTCAGGATTGGTGGTATAACAGGCAGCATGAACGTCAATTTACCCATGCGTTTATGAATGTAATTCATAGGGACAGGGATGCATCATTATTAGAACGCAAGGCACTGGCCATCATTGAAGGGATTCAGAACAGTAATACGCAGGGCTGCCTCCTAGAGGGAAATGGGGAGCAGTGCATCATCTCCGGTTATCAAACGGCAAAAGATATGGAGCATACATCCGCGAAGGATTTGGTCGCTTCTTGCTTGCTTCATCTGTTTGGTGGAGTAGGTGTGGAGCCCAGCGATGGTGACGAAATGAATGCAAGGCTGAGTGGCGTTTATGTGTATCCCTATGGGTGCTCCGTGATTCACAGGACGCGTAACAGCTTCTCAAGCTTCAGTTGGCGCAACCGTGTGATGGGACTCACACTCCCTGCAAAAGGCTGTTGGAGCATCACGCCACTGCCCGCTAGTTATACGGGTACGGCCCAGTTTGAGGTGGATTCACAGAGATCCTTACATGGGAACGAGCCATATGTTCTGCAAACCGAGAAGGAAAATATCCGAGACTATGGGGATGGTTTTGGTGCGATTGCTACGCTAAAACGGGGGGTCGAAGAGCTTCGCCAGGATGTGGCTTTCGTTTCTTTGCCAGATGGGAAAAGCGTCTATATAGAGTGTATTCAGGTGTTCAGATCATGTAAGATTACTGAAATGAATACGGGAATGATTGGAATCCGCAATGAACATTACAGTGTCATGCCAGACTTGGCCCAGGGACGAAGAACGCTACACTTGCCAGATCGTTCAGCTACTTACGAAGGGTTCTATGGGGGTGAACCGAATGAGATTACAGACTTTGCCCCTGCCAAATGGATACAGGTGGATGATGAAATCGGTTATGTCCTGTTCGGTTCGCAAGGAATAAGGTACATCAATCAGCATGTGTATAAAAAATGGAAGGGCGTTGAGGATGTTCTCATTTTAAATCGACGCAGCGAAGTGTCGTTCAAAGGTCCAAAGATACTGGAGCCATTCGTAGTATTCACCTTGCCAAACCGAACCAAAGAAGAGACGAAAGCCATGGCGAATCTGACACAACTTTTTACTTGTAAAGAAGAGAGTGTGATATTGCTTGGTTGTGAGAGTCAGCTCATATTTGCGAATTTCAACTCAACTTCTGTGAGCGTCCATGCCAAAACGGAAAGTAGGGTGAACCTCAAAAGAGTCCCATTATATGAGGGATTTAATCGGATTGAAGGGCATACCTACTTTTGGAACGGCAGTTTGGATGCGTTTACGAGTGGGTTTCGAAATTGTGATTGGATACTAGAAATTCTGGGAGGTGGACCAGACCGTACATGTACAATCGAGATTTCATTGCTAGCTGATCGCCTTTATGTGACAAATCGGAGAGAGGAAAGTGTCTCGATTGTGCTTCAGCATACGGACGGACATCGGCAATTGTTGGAGCTTGTGCCAGGCTTAACGGAAGTTTTGGAGTTATAGCGCAAGAAAAGGTGTCCTTAAAGGACACCTTGATTGAAACAACCTATGCAGGCGAAGGTTTGTCAAAGTAAACGGTCTTGACTTGGGTGTAGAACTCACGAGCCGACTTACCTTGCTCTCGGGAATTGGAACTTGATTCCTTCATGCCACCGAACGGGACATGCGGTTCTGCACCTGCAGTTTCGGAATTCACATGCACGATACCGCATTCGATCTCATCGACGTAACGCATGGCCTTACCGATATCACGAGTGAACACAGCTGTACTTAGGCCAAATCGGCTTGTGTTAACAAGTCCGATGGCATCGCTAAGATTTGCTGCGGGCACAACGGAGACGACGGGTCCGAAGATCTCCTCGGTAGCTATACGGCTATTAGGATCGACATCTGTGAACACCGTTGGCGTTACAAAGAATCCTTCTGAACCGAGAGTTTCTCCTCCCGTTACTAGTCGAGCTCCTTCTTCTTTTCCGATTTGGATGTAGTCCAATACAGTTCGTTGCTGATCAAGCGAAGCAAGAGGTCCCATGTAAGTTTGCGAATCAAAAGGGTTACCCACGGCAAGGTTCCGACAACGCTCAGCCAAAGCTTCGGTAAATGTGTTCAACAATGGAGCTTCAACGATAACACGGCTGGTAGCGGTACACTTTTGTCCGGTCGAGCGCATAGCTCCGCGAATCGTCATTTCAACGGCTAAGTCCAAGTCAGCATCTGCTAGAACAACGACGGCATTCTTTCCGCCCATTTCAAGCTGATATTTCTTGCCAAGTTCAGCACTGGCAATAGCGATGTTTCGACCCACTTTATTGGAGCCAGTGAAGGATATTCCGCGCACTTTATTGTCTGTGGTAAGAGCGGGACCGAGAACAGATCCCGGGCCAAACACGACATTGATCACGCCTTCCGGAAGCCCAGCATCCACCAGCGCACTCGTCAAATGATAGGCTGTCAGCGGAGTCAGATCTGCCGGCTTCCAGACCAGGGTGTTGCCGTAAATAAGTGCAGGCGCGATTTTCCATGCTGGAATCGCGATGGGGAAGTTCCATGGTGTTATGACACCAACTACACCAATTGGTTCACGGCGTGTGTAAAGAAGGGTGCTCGGATCCGATGCAGCGTAGACCTCGCCGGTTTCCTGACGCGCTTCGCCGGCGTAGTAGCGGAAAATCGCTGCAGCCCGCATCGTTTCTCCAATGGCCTCGGGTAATGTTTTGCCTTCTTCCAGAACCAAATCTTTTGCAATGAGTTCAGCACGAGCTGTAAGTAAATCGGCGGCACGGTATAGAATCTCACCGCGAGCGACTATACTCACGCTGCGCCATTTGGGGAAAGCAGCTGCGGCAGCTGTTATGGCATTCTGAAGATCAAGGCCATCGCTTTCTGGAAATTCAGCTATAATCTCTGAGGATTTAGTAGGGTTTACATTAGGACGCAAACGTCCGGATTGGGCTCCGACCCAGCGGCCGGCAATAAGATTATGATAACTTGTCAATGATTCCAACACCTTCCATAGTGGATTAACATTTAGAATAATTGATTTAGTTCATTCTAAGTTGATGGAATCTAACGAATTCAGCTGCAAGTGTTCGGGAGATGATTTCGAGAAGTTTCTGCCCACTTTCTGCGCTTGCTGAGCCCGCATCGTCGCTGTAGCCGTCAATCGCTGCCCAACTACCATGGCGTTGAATAAGCGGGCCAGTAGAAGGATCTCTAGGTGATGAAGGGAGGGTGCGGCTGTTAGGTAAAGGCAGCAATTCGGTCTTCACCAAATCAGGTCGTAATGCAAGAAGTAATGAAGTTTCAAAACCACCAGCATGGCCAGGGACGATTCCTAGACTTCCAGCTTGCCCTTCGTGTACGATTTGGTCCCATGCGATCGTCCAATAAGAGGCGGCTCCAGCTATAATGGGGTGGCGTAATGCAAGTTCACGGGCCGCGAGTCGAACACATTCTTCATTTCCGCCATGGGAATTGATCAAGTAAATCCGGCGGAAACCGCTGCTTACCAAGGAGTCCGTCAGGTCGCGCAGCACCCCTATTAACGTATCACCCGAAAGCGACATCGTTCCTGGATAAATTAGGTGATGGTGCGAGGATCCATAGGTTACGACAGGGCACACCAAGATGGGGATCTCATCACTTGCGCGTGCTGCGGCTTGAAGGGTAATGCTTTCTGCTAGAAGGGAGTCCGTCCAAACAGGTAAGTGCGGTCCGTGTTGTTCAATGGCAGCAACGGGTAAGATGACGGTTGCTTCAGGGGCCCACTTCCCGATTTCGTCCCGGTTCAATTCTTGAAAAAGCAGGCTTCCTGGTCGATCTGATAGCGTATACATTTGGAAAAATCCTCCTTTACACCCGATCTCACTCCTATTATACTTGGATTATCATAATTTTTGAAGTGAATTTCAATATGCTGAACCAAATTATTTGTGAGATCTATTTACAATAAAACCGGGGGTGCTGTTATGAAAGAAACGCGTGAGTTTTTGGCCAGTTTAGGTTATCCAATGGGAGATGCTCATCATCTTCCGACTTCATCAAAACGTTTTCCAGATGGAGCGCAGGTTCGATTTGAAATCCCAAGTGTAGAAGGACCTAATGCTCTCGCGGCTACTTTGGAAACAGCCAAGGAATACGGTGTAACCGTACACCGTGTATCGCAAGGCAGCGGAATTATGATGCATACTGATTCGGAAATTCGTGAGATGCTCGAGCTTGCAGTGGCTGATGGTGTGGAGGTCAGTCTGTTTGTCGGACCACGTACAACATGGGACATAACGGCAGCTAGTCACACTCCAGCTGGCAAAGGTCAAGCGTTGCGACATGAAGGGATGGATCAGTTGATCTATGCCATCGAAGATATTAAGCGGGGCTGCCGTTTAGGACTGAGGGGAGTACTCATTGCCGATGAAGGACTTCTTGCCATTGTGGGTCAAATGAGGAAGGCGGGACAATTACCAGCTGATCTGGTCGTAAAAGGCTCTGTTTCACTGGGAGCAGCAAACCCTGTCTCCATAAAGCAAATGGAGACGCTCGGCGCAGACACCTACAATGTACCAACATCACTTACATTAGCCCGATTGGGGGCAATCCGCGAAGCTGTTGATATGCCAATTGATATTTATGTGGAAGCTCCTGATGATTTTGGCGGTGCTGTTCGCTTTTATGAAATTCCGGAAATTGTCCGTGTTGTTTCACCCGTTTATGTGAAATTCGGGCTACGAAATGCCGCAAATGTGTACCCAAGCGGTATGCACATTGAACAAATGGCCATAGCCCAATGTAAGGAGAAGGTTCGTCGGGCTGCATTAGGAATGGAAATTTTAGAACGCTATTATCCTGAAGCCATCATATCCAAGCCTGGGGCGGCTGGTTTGGCTGTACCGGTACTCCGATAATAAGGGGGAATTCAGTTGGCCGTAAACGTTGTAAAACTAGCCGTAATCGGATGCGGAGATATTGTGATGGGGCAGCATCTTCCGACTCTCCTTGAAAACCCGTCTGTTCACGTTATGGCGGTATGTGATAAAGATCCAGTTCGAGCTGCTGCTGCAGGAGCTGCTTTCGGCAGCTCCTATCATTCAACCGACCATAAACGGATTTTAGAAGATAAAGAAGTGCAGGCTGTTCTAGTTTGTACACCACCTTGGGCAACACCGGCTATTACCATTGAGGCGCTAAAGGCTGGTAAAGATGTACTCTGTGAAAAACCAATGGCTACTACGCTCGAAGCTGCCAAACAAATGGCAGAAGCCGAACGCTTAAGCGGGCGTCTTCTGCAGGTCGGTTTCACCTATCGACATGGTCCATTAATGGATGCATTGCGGGAATGGATTGAGAGCGAAAGGCTCGGGCGACCGCTGCAAATTCGATTAAGCACATTTGATGAAGAGTGGGATCCTGAAGGTAATCCGGAGCACTATGAGCGAATTTTAAACACCTTGCGTCACGGACCGCCCTGTATACATGACGGTGCTCACGCAGCTGATCACCTTGCTTTCCTCACGGGATCCACCCCAATCAGGATTACAGCTCGGGGTTTGACTAGTAGACCCGAGTTTCCTTCACCTAATTACAACTCCGCTTTGATTGAATTCGCTAATGGAGATCAAGCGAAGCTGGAAATTGGATGGTTTTTTCCTGGATTTCCTCCAGGTGAGTTTCAGATTCTTGGTCCTAAAGGAATGGCCTATCTAGATCGAGCCAAAGGCGAAGCGATATTGATCAGTAATCGGTTAACCGAACGCCTGCAATTGTCTGAGAACCGAGTTACCTCTTGTTTTCGGGTTCAGTTACAGAAATTTCTAACATCTATCGAGTTACGCCAAACGCCAGTACCTGGCAGCCAGGAAGGTATATCAAGCTTGCTTCTAACGCTAGCCTTCGTTCAAGCAATGGAAACCGGGGAGTCGGTACGGTTAAGTGGGGAGAGAGAACCTTGATTATTGACGCGCATGTGCTTGTTGGTGTAGGACAGTATCATCAAGTAGATCCAGATCAAATGATCGATCAGATGGACCGAAGCGGGATTGACAAAGCCATAATTAGCCCGATAGATCGTGAGATGGCGGTTCATAACCGAGCAGGTAATGACCGTGTGCTAGCTCTATCTCGAAAGTTTGCAGGGAGGTTTCTCGCCTATGCCACAGCGAATCCATGGTATGAGGCTGAAGCTGTAGCTGAACTGGAACGAGCTTTGGGTGAAGGTGCGGCGGCGGTCAAGCTTCATCCACCTCTACAAGGTTTTATGATTCTTGAGAAGCTTGTCTATCCATTGATTGAAGTGGCAGCACGTCACCGTGCGCCAGTCTATGTGCATACAGGAACTCCGGCAAATGCACTTCCTTTACAGCTCACCGAATTGGCACTGAATTATCCTGAAGTCTCATTTATTATGGGTAAAAATGGGAAGTCGGACTTTTGGATGGATGTCATGCCAGCCTTTGAAAGAGCGCCTAATATATACGGCGACACAGCCCATGATTTTCCAGAACGAGGGATGACGCGTATGTACAAAGGGATTGGTTCACAACGAATGATTTTTTCAAGTAATCACCCTGTTGCCCGCATGGGGCTTGAAGTCGATAAGGTACGAGACTTGGATGTGCCCGATGCAGATAAAACAGCCATCTTAGGTGGAAATGTAGAGAAATTGCTAGCTGAACGATTTCGCCAATAAGTGACTCCCCTGACAGGAGACAATGATATGAGAATAGACTTTCACGTACACCAACCCGCTAGGCGGGAAGACGGTACCTATCCTTTTTCGGCAGCAGAGTATGTTGCGTATATGAATGAGCTCAGCATCGACATGAGTGTGATATTTACCATTGACGGCTTTTGGCAGAACGCCAAAGCGTGCAACGATTATTTAGCCGAGTGGTGTTCGCCATTCCCGGATCGCCTCGTTCCCTTCTGCACAGTAGACCCTAGGCGGCGAGGAGCAGCTGAGGAAGTATATCGCTGTGTAACCGAATTAGGGATGCGTGGCGTAAAACTGCACAACTGGCTGCAGGGGTTCAGTCCTTTAGAAGCCTTCATGGCACCAGTATGCGAAATAGCCTCAGAGCTGGGTATTCCTATCCTTTTTCACGACGGTACACCGCCATACGCTTCCTCACTTCAAATCGCTGAGCTGGCTGTTAGGCATCCAAAGCTAAAGGTGTTGCTTGGCCACGCAGGGCTGCATGATCTTTGGCTGGAAGCGATAGCTGCAGGAAGACGGCATCGTAACGTGTACCTATGCATGTGTTCAACGCCCCCTTTTGCCATGGAACAGATAGTGGCTGAAGTTCCATTAGAGCAGATCGTATTCGGCACAGACGGAGGATTGTTTCATAAGCCGCAACAACCATATGTCGATTACCGGTTCCAAGAATTTGACTTACTCGATATTCCTGAAGAATCGAAAACACAAATTCTAGGTCCCAATGCCATACGTCTATTAGGGATGCATGGGAAGGAGACATCGCAATGAATATGAAGATCACCAGTATCGAAACGATTCCTGTTCAGGTTCCCATTCATCCGGAGCGTGCTATTCGATCAGGTAGGGGAAGCCATCTGGTTTCACCGTTCCTATTGGTTAAAGTCCATACGGATGAAGGGATTACCGGTCTCGGTGAAGTGTCCTGCACCCCAGGTTGGAGCGGAGAGGATAGTGTTACAGCGGCTCATTTTATTCGCAATTTTTTGGGTCCCTTGCTGATCGGGGAAAATCCGTTGCATATTGAGCGGTTAACACACAAAATGCAGAAACGAATTGCACATAACGTCTTCACGAAAGCTGCACTGGAAATGGCTTTATGGGACATTTTGGGAAAAGTCGCTAATTTGCCGATTTATCAACTCTTAGGAGGACCCGTACGAGATTTCGTGCCTACTAAATTTTCTATAACGGGAGTTGAACCAGCACAGGCTGCGGAAATCGCTGTATGGGCTGTGGAACAAGGTTTCCGCACTATGAAGGTCAAAGTTGGAACAGGACCCGAGAATGATATTGCTCGCGTGAAAGCGGTTCGGAATGCGATTGGACCATCGATCCGTTTAGGCATTGATGCGAATGGCGGTTGGACGCCCCGTACGGCGGTTACTACGATTAGACGTCTAGCCGAAGAAGACATCTATTTTGCTGAACAACCAGTACCTTCACTTGACATGTCTTGGTTAGCCGATGTGCGAAATCAAGTGAACATACCGATCATCGCCGACGAAAGTCTATATTCTCTCCAAGATGCTATGGCGTTAGCTCGTTCTGGAGCAGCAGATGTTTTTTCCCTTTATATTGGAAAAGGCGGGGGCATTGGGCCTGCAAGAAAAGCTGCTGCAGTTGCGGAAGCAGCTGGACTTACCTGCACGGTGGGCAGCAATCTTGAGCTTGGCGTAGCAAGTAGCGCGATGATTCACCTTGCGATGGCTACTCCGGGGATCGGCGCGGAAGAGTACCCTTGTGATATTTTGGGACCCTTTTTCTATGCAGATATGCTTTTAGAAGAAGTGTTGCCAATCCAAGGAGGTGAGGCTAGACCTCTCGATCGGCCTGGGTTAGGTGTGAAGTTAGACGAGGAAAAGGTCGAGCATTACCGAATCAAATAAATCCCGAGGGACTAGGAGGAGAGACCGTGTATTTACCAAGGAGCAACGGAGCGCGTATTAGCTGTGATGTCATGTATCAGGGGCATCGGATGGCTGTACTGGAGAATGAACGATTAACTGTAACCCTGCTTTTAGATCAGGGGGGCAGTATTGTTGAGTTTCGTTACAAACCTTTGGATGTCGATGTGATGTATCGAGCTCCTTGGGGAATGCGGAAATGGGGGAATTGGGTTCCAACCACATCTAACCCTCGAGGTAACTGGATAGACCATTATCCAGGTGGCTGGCAAGTGATCTTTCCGGCGGGAAGTTCAGCTTCCACTTACAAGGGTGCTGAGCAGGGCATGCATGGCGAGGCCAGTCTGATGGCTTGGGAGTACGAAGTGATCTTGGATACACCCGACGAGGTCGCCCTGCTGATGCGCGTAGAGACGCAAAGATTGCCTTTCCGAATGGAAAGAGAACTGCGGCTCAAGCGGGAAAGCGGTGCACTGCAAATTCGGGAAACGGTTGAAAATGTAAGCCCCGTTGAAGTTCATTGCATGTGGGGGCAACATCCGGCGCTTGGTGAGCCTTTCCTCGGTCCGGAATTGGAGTTGCATTTACCCCCTTGTCGAATTACTCGTTCGCCAGGCGGAGAAGACTTGCCCGGACGGATTGTGCCTGGGACATCGGGCGAATGGCCTTTTCTGCCGGGAAGAGACGGACAGAAAGTCGATTTAAGACAAATGCCGCCTCGCGAGCAGCTGGCTGCTGATATGCTTTTTGCTGCTGAGCTAGAAGAAGGTTGGGTAGCAGCATGTAACCCAAAGCTTGGAATGGGCTTTGGCATGAGTTGGCCTCTCGAGATTTGGCCGCATCTGTGGATTTGGCAAGAATTCGGCGGAACAACCAGCGCTCCATGGTTCGGTCGAGCCTACACGATGGGGATCGAGCCTTTCAGCAGCATTCCAGGGTCGGAGTTGCCTGGACTTACGGGCGCGGTTGCCAATGGCACCGCTTCGCTTTTTACCCCATACGAAAAGAAATCCATCACATTTAACGCGGTAGCTTTTGCCTATGAAGGGAATTTACAACGGATTACACCGGATGGGAACGTACAATATCAGGATGGAGGCGAGGATCGATGATTGATTATCACACTCACTTGGGTGAGCCTAAGCATTATAGCCCAGCGTATTTGGCAGAGGGCTTCAAAATGAGAGGCAAGCCAGTCCAGCGCACGACTCCGGATGAACACTATGAAGCGATGAAAAATGTGGACAAATGTATTGTATTAGCTTTTCGCAGCCGGCATCTGGGTTTCAATGTCCCTAATGAATATGTAGCGGAGTATTGTCAAAGGGATCCCCAGAAGCTAATCGGATTTGCCTGCGTCGACCCCCATGATTACAATGCATTGGACGAATTGAAGGAATGCCATCAGCATCTGGGCATGAAGGGTTTGAAGACAAGCCCCATTTATCAAGCTTACGATCCTATGGATGAGCGTATGCTGCGCATTTACCGATACTGCGAGGACAACGGGCTTCCGATTCTCACCCATCAAGGCACAACCTTTCCACAAAGGGCTCCGATGAAATGGGCTCACCCCGAACAATTGGAACAAGTTGCTCTAGCCTACCCTGAGCTAAGGATCATTATCGCTCACCTAGGTCATCCGTGGGAAGCCGAAACGATCAGTGTAATTCGCAAACATCCAAATGTGTACGCCGATGTATCGGCACTTTACTACAGACCGTGGCAACTTTATAATTCCCTAATGCTTTGCAAAGAGTATGGCGTTTGGAAAAAGCTGATCTTCGGAACAGATTATCCGATTTGCAACTTTGAGGACTCGGTTAAAGGACTTCGTAAAATGACAGAATACGCTCAGCAGATGCCATTTCCTGGCTTTACGACAGAGGATATGGAAGCGTTGCTGAACAACGATATTTTGGCACAGCTGAATTTAGTATAGATTCTTAGAATAAAAGGAGGAGGTACGATGAAAAAACAAGCCATACTAACCGATGGTGCTCCGTTACCCGTTGGGGCTTACTCGCAAGGGTTGAGGGTGGGAGACTTTGTGTACGTTTCCGGTCAAGTTGGGCGTCATCCCGAAACCGGAGAGCTTGCAGAGGGTATAAAGGAGCAAACAATGCGAACATTGGAAAATGTCCATGCTATTCTTCAGGCAGGCGGAGCGTCTTTTGAAGATGTGGTGAAGTCTACTGTACATTTGAAAGATATGAGTGATTTTGCTCTTTTTAATGAAGTATATGAAAGCTATTTTCCGGATCCAAAACCTGTAAGGACAACTGTTGGCAGTTATTTACCCAAAGCGTTGGTGGAAATTGACGTCGTTGCCTATGCACCGATTCAAAAATAGCTTCTAAAGTCGGAATGGGGGAAATGCGATGATGGAGTCACTTACGATAGAATCACTTATCAAGTCTTTTAGAAGCTTGGGGATTCATACGGGAACTCGTCTTGTCGTCCATAGTTCATTGCGGAATCTTGGACCTATTGACGGCGGTGCAGATACTGTCATAGATGCACTATTATCTTGTGTCGGCAGCGAAGGCTTGCTTGTAATGCCGACGTTTACCTACCAGAACGAAGGATTTAATCCAGCCATTTCCCCTAGTAAAACTGGCATATTATCCGAAGTGCTTCGCAAACGCCCCGGTGCTGTGCGGTCCCTACATCCTACGCATTCCGTTACTGCGATAGGGGACGGGGCTGCCGCTCTTTGCGAAAATCATTTTTTGAAACCAGGCCTTGGTATAGACAGTCCGTTAGATCTAGTGGCTAAAATGGGCGGCGGAATTCTTTTACTTGGTGTTGGTCATACGAGCAATTCAACGGTCCATGTAGGTGAAGCTTATGCCAAAATGCCCTATTTGGACATTCCTTTTCGTCCGAGTGATTCAAGTCGTATTCCGATATTCGGCTCCGTTCAAATGGACGTGGAATTACTTGATCCTCCTGGGTGCAGCCGAGCTTTTGGCGTCATTGAGGCTTTACTACGGAAGCGCAGCGCCATTCAGGATGGCCTTATTGGCAAAGCGCTAGTCCAGTGGATACCGGGCGAAGAAGTCATTTCTGCCACGATAGAGCTTTTACGCGTAGACGATGCAGCCCTTCTTTGCAGTGATCCAACTTGTTATCGCTGCAGCAGGAGTCGTGAGAGATTATGGAGATAGAACGTTGGTTTAATCGCAACATAGAGATAGAGAAGGTGGGTTCAAATGAATAAACGAGTATCAAAATCCCAATTAATCCCAAATGTTGATCGAGCTTTCAAAATTCTTGAGCTTTTAAGTGCCTCCCCTGACGGCCTTCGGTTTGTCGATATTTATGAACGACTTTCCCTTGCTAAAAGTAGCGCTTTTGTACTCCTAGATAACTTGGAGATGAAAGGGTACGTGGAGAAAATGTCCGAGGGTAAATATCGGGCGACATTGAAGCTTTTTCATTTAGGCAGTCAAGTTTTGAAAAGTATGGATATTCGCGCGATCGCGCTCCCCTTTATGACAGCTTTACGTGACGATACAGGTTATCCGGTCCACCTTGCTTCGCTGGACGGGTTGGATGTCGTTTATTTGGAAAAAGTCGAGGGCACGAGTTTCATCCGCTTCGACACTTATATTGGCAAGCGCTCCTCAATACACTTAACAGCAGTAGGTAAGGCCATCGCCGCTTTTCTATCCGAACCGCAAACGGATGAAATCCTTGCAGCTCGAGGTCTCGGAGGAGGAACGGAAAAAGCGGCCGCTAATTTGGCCGATTTCAAGGCGATGCTGCAATCCGTACGAGAGAAAGGCTATGCGATTGAGGATGAGGAAGAAGTACTTGGCGTACGCTGTATGGGAGCACCAATACGGAATCACATAGGTGATGTGACGGCTTCCATCAGCATCATCGCTCTTTCTCGTGACATGCCGACATCTCGGTTTTCCGAGCTCAGCTCTAAGATTATTCATACGGCCAGGCAGATATCATCAGCACTCGGAGGAACAGGATGATAAAATTAGGATTTTCGGAATGCACCGTTACACCTCCCGTTGGGATTTGGCTCGGTGGTTTTTCCAACCGGACGTCACCGTCAACAGGGGTGAGAGATCACCTACGAGCTCAAGTTATGTGGCTGCAAAGATCAAATCGTGAAGAAGAGCATGTAGTCGTCGTAGTCGATCAAGTTGGCTTAACCCGAAGTTGGACAGATTCGCTTCAGGAGCGGCTCCAAAAACAATGGGGTCTTCGTTCTGATCAAGTGTTGGTTCACTGGACACACACCCATTGTGCTCCGCTGTATCGGGAGCCAACTCCGGGCTTTGAGCACGCGGTATTTTCATCGGTTTATTTCAATGGACTTCTAGATGCAATTATTGAACTTAGCCGATCCGCTAGGGACGACATGGAACCAGTCTCTTTATTTTTCGGAACGGGGAGCAGCGATTTAGCGGTTTCCCGACGTCTCACTGTGGACGGTCAAAATGTATTTGCCGCTAATCCTTACGGTGTGGTAGATCATGAAATTCCTGTGGTGAGAGCTAGTCGCTCAGACGGAAGCTGCAAACTCGTCCTATTTAGCTATGCCTGTCACCCTACTATGACCAATGGGCTTCTCATTTCTGCAGAATTTCCTGGTGTGGCGCGGAGTTTAATTGAGAAACGCATCCCAGGTACCCGAGCGATGTTTCTTCAAGGCTGCGGGGCTGATGCCGTTGTTGGTGTACTCAACAGCGAGAAGGAACGCTATCTTCTCCAAGATCAGTGGGAGGATGTAGAGGCTGCCGGACGGAGTTTAGCCTGGAAGGTGCTGCTTACATTAGCACATCGAATGGAACCTGTGAACGACGATACGCTGGCTGGCTTTACCGAAAGTTGTTATCCGACCTTTGAGCATTTTCCCACGAGAAGTGAACTTGAAGAACGTGCAAAAGGGGAGCATGTTGGAGATTCCCGCTGGGCGAACTTTCTTTTGCAGCGCTATCCAGGAGAACCCGTCTGGCCAATGAACATCGAAGCACGCATTCACGGACTTCGACTCGGCGATATTTACATGCTAGGTCATCCGGGTGAAGTTGTAGCTGCATATGGTCTGCGTCTAAAGGAGCGTCATCCCAAACTACGTTTGATCACGTTAGGTTATTGCCACGCTCAGATCGGCTATATTCCGCGCAGATCCATGTACGATGAGGGGGGCTACGAAGTGGATGCTTGGAGGACGTGGGGTTATCCGTCTCGTTGGGATCGTAACATTGAGCAATTGTTTGAATATACAGCGGAAACCGTATTGTCAAAATTGAAAATAGGGGAGACGCCATGAGATACACGGCTGAACTTGCTGTTGATGCACATTGTTCCTTAGGTGAAGGGCCTATATGGGACTCCTCCGAGCAACAGGTACTTTGGATCGATTATGACGAAGGCATACTGCACGATTACTTGCCTTCGAGCGGGGTTCACCGCATAAGAAAGCTGCCCATGAAGGTCGCTTCATTTGCACTAAGGGTGGGCGGAGGCCTCCTCATAGCTGGCGATCGAGGATTGGCTTTTTACAATTCAGCAGATGAAACTATGGAATTTGTATGTGATCCCGAAAGCCACCTTCCCCATACTCGGTTCAACGATGGAAAATGTGATCCAAAGGGCCGTTTTTTTGCAGGAACTGCATCTAAGGGCAATGTGTGGGATGGGGCACTGTATGTTTTCTATCCTGACGGGAGTTACAGGCAATTAGATTCAGGCATTGGTTGCTCCAACGGTATTACTTGGTCTATTAACGAAAAAACGATGTACTATATCGATTCACTAGCTTACCGAGTGGATGCGTTCGATTTCGACATAGATACGGGACTAGTGTCCGGTAAACGTACGGTGATCCCTTATGAGGGAACGAAGATTTTACCTGACGGGATGACATCTGACGAAGAGGGGATGATCTGGGTGGCCGAGTGGGGGGGCTGGAAAGTGAGCAGGTGGAATCCTACTACAGGAGAGCGATTGGCCGTCGTTGAATTGCCGGTAAAATATGTAACATCTTGCGTCTTCGGCGGTAAGGATATGGACGAATTGTACATCACGTCAGCCAGTTCTCCTTTAAATGAGGCTGCCCACGCAGAACAACCATCGGCAGGCGGTTTGTTCCGCGCCAAAATCGGCATTAAAGGCCGCCCCATACATCTCTTCAGAGGGTAGCATTCTTAGCTCATATTTAGATGGTAAAGGAGCAACGGGAATGAACGAGAAACAGCAAAATATTTTGTTGATTTTGACTGACCAGCAGCGTATCGATACGATGAAATGCTATGGGGGCACGGTATGTCAGACGCCTAATCTCGACCAATTGGCGGAAGCGAGCATTATTTTTGATAATGCGTATACAAGCTGCCCCATCTGTACGCCGGCCAGAGCGTCTTTACAAACAGGATATTATCCGTTCAATGTCGGCATGCAGGTCAATACTTATGGAGCTCATTGTCTAATTCGCGAGCTGCCTGATGATCCGATGCTGCTCAGCCGCCAGCTCTTGAAGCAAGACTATAGTGTTGGATACACCGGGAAATGGCATCTAGGCCATGGAAAAGAGATTGTCGAAACCGAGGATTTTCGTCGATATGGCAAGAAATCGATTACGTTCCCCGAATTTCAATACAATATCCGCAGCCTGCCCACCGACTTGGGGTACGAAGGCGACGATTTCCCAGGGCACGGTGACGGTGGTTACGATTATCCGGAATATCTACGTTACTTGGAGGAAAACAATCTCAAATTCGAAACGGTAAACACTTTATCCGGCAATTTTGACGTACATACCGCATCGGAGGTCGTATCTCCAATTGAATCGACAGTGGAGTATTATTTAACCGAGAGGGCTATTCATTACATCGACCGTTTCCGAAGGCGCAAGAGCCCGTTCTTCTTCGCCTTGAATTTTTGGGGGCCTCACGAGCCCTATATGGCACCTACGAAGCATCTCGATCTATACCGGGATCAGCAGCTGGAACCATGGCCTAACTTTTACGACAACAACGAGAATAAGCCGTCGATTCATAAAGCTCGAATGGCCATTTCCAAGGATTGGTCGGCGTTTGAACCTTATGTCAAGCACTATTATGGTTTTATGAGCTCGATTGATGAACAGATTGGGAGACTTCTTGATTATTTGAAACAACACGATTTGTTTGATCATACGACGATCATTTTCTCAGCCGACCATGGCGAATCGTTAGGCATACACGGTGGCTTGAGCGATAAAGCGTTCTTCATGTATGAAGAGACTTGCCGCATACCGCTTCTCGTAAAGCCAGCCGGGTTCAAACAAGAGATGCGAAGAGAAAATCGGTTCGTCGGCTCCTGCGATTTGTATTCCACGATTCTGGAACTGTCTGGGGTACCTCGTGAAACAGCAAACTCCCGGGATGGTCGTTCGTTCGTGCCGCTTTTGGAAGGGGAAACTGTCACCGATTGGCCGGATTGCGTTGTGACGGAATGCTCCGGCCTTGAAAATGTGCTCTTTACACAGCGGATGATTCGGCACAGCAATCTAAAGTACGTATTCAACTGTGGTGACTTAGACGAACTATACGACCTTGATCAGGACCCACATGAAATGTCCAATCTAGTTGTAAATCCAACATACGCATCCTCTCTTGCGTTAATGAGAGGAAAATTGACAGAATGGATGAACGAACATCAAGACGGATTGCTAAAGCTTTTCAAACGAATGAGGGAAGTGTGAACAATAACTAGGGATGACCAAGGGGGTCGTCCCTTTTCTCATTTTTTCAAATTAATTCATAAAATGCCATGCTTCTGAAGTTTCACCCATACCTCAAAATAAGAGGGAGATTTACGATAAGGGGTGAAAGTGTCTGCTTGGAGGTCTACTACGATTATTTAAGGAGGGTTTAACGTGAGGGCAGGTTTCACTCGTAAGGTACTTAGTATGATCATTGCAATTGCCATTATAATGACAATGGTCATACCCGTCTCGGCGCATCCTAGTCTATCTAACGAAGATGGCACAACAAAGCATATCCAACAAGTCGTTGCGAATACATCGAACTCCACCGCTACATTCGGTAGTACGGCACTTTTGGTAGATGGAAGCGTGTACATGTTGGGTGGAAACGGGAACGGACAACTTGGAAATGGTACGACAGGCGGAGCAAGCACAGTCTTTACAAAGGTTTTAACCGGTGCAGGTACGCCGCTTACCAACATCACGCGCATTTACCAAAATAGCGGTACGATGTACGCGTGGAGTCAGACCGATGGCAAACTATATGGATGGGGGCGCGCTTACGGAGGTAAATTGGGTGTACTCGGTGGTACGGGTGCAACTCCAGCAGATGTTTCATATGCAACCGAAATGAAGTTTTTTGGTAATAAGACACTATCGGAACTCGGAATAAGCTTTGATGGATCTCACGAACAGACTTTGGGTGGCATAGCTGGTTCTGCCAACACCACGCCCAGCACGATAATGACAATCGCAACCGATGGAAAGGTTTATTCCTGGGGCTCCAGTGGCAGCAGTACCCTGGCGTCTTATGACTTTCGTCTCGGTCGCGACATCAGTGTTACTGAAGCTGTTTATACGATGAACGGAACACTTAGCAGTGTATTGCCAGCTCCAGTTATCTTCAATCCAGGAAATCCAAACGAGCGCGCGATAGCGGTTGCCGGTACGGACGAGACGCCAGGCGTCAATTATATCCTCTCTGAGACAGGTACCCTATATGGGTTTGGTAAAGGGCTATCAACCTCGGGTAACGCGATATTTGTTAAAGTCGAGCATCCTGACAAAGATGTAGGCAGAAAATTTGTAAAAATGAGTGTATCCTCCAGTGGAATAGCTATTCTGCTTGACGATCAGGGTTATATCTATACGACATTTAACTCAGGCAGCGCAAATAATGTGTATTCGGCTGCAGCGAGCACCGCAACGCGTCCTTCTGCTGTCTATGGCAACGGGACAACTGGCGGTATTAACGGAAATGCAGCTTCAGGTATAACATTTAAAAATGTGTATGCGATCGGACCAACGAACAACCATATCATGTTCGCCATAGCAAACGACGGCACGGTATATGAATGGGGTTCATCGACAAATGGCGGGGCTCCGCATGGCGTACGTTTCGGCGACGGGACAGCGGTAAGTAAAGACATATCAACTGCGGTAAAAAACGATTATTTACAAGATGCTGAATCTATGAGTATGTTCCGGACAACGGCTGCCGCGGTAAAGGGCAATGTCATTTATACGTGGGGATATAATGCAGGCGTGGATCAACTTGGAAACGGCTCTGGTATAGGCACAACCGCTTCACAAGGTACACCGAAGCCCATTAACGAAGCGGCACTTGTGAATATTCCATCGCTCGCTGCGCATGTGAATGACGAATTGCCGCTTGCAGTTTCCTATTTGCCCGCAAATAATACAAATGGAGTTGCTCTTGATTTTGCTCCGAGTATTACTTTTAATAAGATCCTTTATCTTGCCAACGGAAGTTCGCTTGCCGATACAGTAAAGGTATATAAGGGTACGAATCATACAGGAACTTTACTTGCCCCCAGTGCTTATACGGTTACCAATTCTGGTAAAGTACTCACGGTTAGATTTGCAAACGCGCTTCAAGAAGTATCCGATTATTATATAGAAATTCAAGGGGGGACACTCAAGGATTTTAAAGGGGCAGCCGTTGCGACACAAGGGTCAACCTTTAAAACAGTTGGACAGTTATCGGCTGCAGCTCAGCCAGCTCACAATACAATTGGTGTCTCCATCCATATAAAGCCTTCACTTACTTTCACAGGCGCATTAACAAACATTGGCAACCTTAATACATCGGTTGAGCTGCGCCAGGGCACTTCCGCTGGATCGCTAGTCCAATCAACCACATCGTTTGAATCTCAGAACACTGTAGTGAGAATTTCACCTGAATCCGCGCTTTCCTATAATACGGACTATTTTATTGTCCTTAAGGCTAGCGCATTTAAAGATCCCAATAATGTGATGTATCCAACGACAGACATGGTTTTCCAGTTTACGACAACGGCGCCGCCAGCTTTCTCATCAACTGTCATCAAGCAGGCTGTTACTTTTAGCGGCTCGGACTCCGACGGAAACGCAACTGCGCTTCTAACTACCGACGGCAAAGTATATGTCAACGGCAATAACGCTAACGGCATCTATGCGAACGGTTCACTTTCAATGCCGAATGGCGGATTAACTGGCGTATTCAGACCAGCTTATACGAGTATGGGAGTCGAACTTAGCAGTATTGACATGATTTACACATCCCAGGGCAATCTGCTTTATGCTTGGGATGATGAAAACAATAAACTGTATGCTTGGGGGAAAAACGGCTTTGAGCGTTCAGGTATTTTGAACTCCGCTGCATCTGTTCAGTGGGCAACGCAATCTACCTTCCACAGTACTCCCATTAACTTTGCGGGAAGTCGACGTTCTCTTACAGCAAGTGTTGGCAGCACTTATGTAATAGACAAGGACGGTGCGGTATGGTCGTGGGGTCAAGCATCGGCCGCCAACGGTGGCAATGAGTCCAACGGATGGACGAATGACTATCGGCTTGGTCGTGACCTAACAGGAATTTCTGTAGCTCCAGGCGTATTAAGATCAACTTGGGAAGCGCAAGCCTCCAGTGGGATCAAATACTTGGATGCAGGTAAAGCATGGTATTCGGCCAAGCCCGGAAAAGTTGTATTCACTTCTGATCCGTATGAAAAAGCAATCGAGTTAGCAGGTGCTGGCACGACCTCGGCATTTATTTTGACAAATTACGGAAATATTTACGCTTTTGGAGGAACAGGTACTAATCAATTCTCATCCGATCCAGCTAATCGCTTTGCGAAGGTAGCTCACCCCGTTTCGGGACGCAAATTTGTCCAGATCAGTGCGTCAGTGGGCGGCACGGCGATCTTGCTTGACGATATTGGTCAGGTCTATGCTTTATTTGCCAGCAACTTCGCGAACAATAAAACAAGTCTTGTTCCACAGAAGCATACTGCCATCTACAACGCTTCTAACGGCATACCGAATGCTGAAAGTCTTATTTTTGACGATATCTTGGCCTTCGGAACCGGAACCAATGTCACCTATATGGTCAAGACTTCCGACGGCAGGGTCTACGTATGGGGCAGTAACCAAAGCGCCAAGCTTGGTCTAGGTATTGCTGACGTTAGCAACACTTCTGTTGTTCCGTTTGCTACCGAAAATACCGCACTTAAGGACGTAGAAGGTTTCTACGGAATTAATGATACTGCAATCGCTTGGAAAGGCGACATCCTTTACACATGGGGTTCTAATCCTTACAATACTTTGGCAAACGGCACCAACATAGCGGACTTCAGCTTATCGCCGTTGCCGATTACGAAGCCATATCTTGCGAATATACTTGATTTACAGGCTATTGCTCCTGACGGCGATCCGCCGACTGCACCTGATTCGGCCCTTGAAGGGACCAACGCAAACTTTGTCTACAAGCCAGCCGTTTCGCAAGAGATCAACAACAATATCCTAGTTGAAGACTTTATGGGCTGGGGTGGACAGTACAACCATCAGCTTTTCTCCGACCTCAATCGGACGGTTTACGACGCTACAGATGCGAATCTTAAGAATCTCGAAGATAAACTCGTTAATCTGAATCCGAAGTATACACGCATTTTCTATGACCCAGACCCGCAAAGGGCGGTTCCATATGTCAATAACGCTGCTGGCGGCAATTCGGGATATACAGCGCTCTACGGCGACTTGAATTTCGAATCGCTCGAAAAAACGTTACAGCTTGCTTTGGACACTCACTCGGCCGTCAATCTCACTTATTGGCATCCAGCCACAGAGTTGAACGGTCAGGTTGTGGCTAGCAGTGATACCAGTTGGGATATCAGCACAGGTATGTCGCGTTGGGCCAGACATCTGAAGACACTTATTGTCGATAAAGGATTTACCAACATTAAAGCCCTCACGATTTACAATGAGCCGAACGACGGCATTCCAATGGATAAGTATGTGCAGGTTTACAGGGCGCTTGACATAGCTCTTAAGAACGAGGGGATAAGAGATTTGGTTAAGATTGTAGGCGGCGACCTATTAACTGGAAACCAGACGGCATGGTTTAAGCTGATGGGGGAGAATCTTAACGACGTGGTAGACGAATACTCGATCCACAGATATTGGTTCGACGGTTCAACGAGATACAACATGCTGCTCACTGTACAGGCGATTATTAACGCTCTGCCCGAAAACCAGCGCAAGCCGGTTCAAATCACTGAGTTTGGTCCAAATAAAGGTTATATGAACGCAGCTTACAGCGGAAGCCAGGCTAATCTGATCAAATACGCCTACGAGACATCAGGTTTTAATATTATGTCTGCTGCGCTAGGCTTTGACGGCACTAGCAAATGGGACATCTACCATGCCAAATATGACGGGGACATTCAGGACCACAGCATGATTAGGGACGCAAGGGATGGGTATGAGCTTCGTCCTGAGTATTGGGCGTTCTTGCTGCAATCCATGACGTCGGAATCGGGCTGGAATAACGTAAAAGTCCGTAGTGGTACTGGTGACGGCGGTTCCAATAATAAAATGGTCGCGGCCCTTGAGAGCCCGAACGGTTCAGAGCAAAGTTTCTTCCTTCTTAATCAGTCTACAACGGCGGTAACCAACATAAGTGTCGAAGGCCTTGACACTTCCAAGACCTACTATGTCTATATGTGGAACGAGAACGGTGATGGCAAGATAACCGAGAAGGGCGAGCTTTCCCCATCTGGTACAGCGTCAGCGCAATCTTCCAATGCCACTGGAGGCGTCTATAAGGTTACAGGTATTAAGGGGAATTCGTATGCTGTATTGACAACAAGACAGTTAAACTCTGCAAGGTGGGAGGATGTATGGGATTATGACAATACTCCCGATGTGTTTATAACCCCATCTAACGGCACGAACGGGGTATCGGTAGAAGCAAATGTCGAGATCGGTTTTAATGTCGAGTACCTGAACAGGGATGGGATTGGCGACATCAACAAGATCGAACCGACAAGCACGCCGCAAGTTTTGGAAGGACCTAATTTCGCAGGGATTGTGAAAGTTTACAAAGGAACAAGTAATAGCGGTACAGCGCTTGTTGAGGGAACTGACTATGTGGTTAGGTTCAAGACAGGGGTAGGCTATACGTATAAAGATAAGAAGCTAGTTGTCAGCTTTCCGAATGAACTTAAACGGAATACGGATTATTATGTTGAAGTTCAGCCAAACGTATTAAGACATGTCAGACCAGCTCCGACTTCAATACCGTATTCATTTGTGAATACGATTGCCGTTGGTTCGACCTTCAAAACGGAAGGTGTTCTGGACACATCACCGCCAGTGCTTTCTCTTCCGGGAAATATGACAGCTGAGGCTTACGGTCCTACAGGTGCTGCAGTGTCCTTTACTGCAACAGCCAATGACATCGTGGATGGTTCAATCGCTGTAGCCTGCACTCAAAGCCCTGGTTCCACCTTCACATTGGGGATTACAACAGTGAACTGTTCGGTTCAAGACCACGCTGGTAACACAGCAAGTGGCAGTTTTACAATCACGGTAAACGGGAATCTCCTCAGTAGTAAGGATAGCTATTTACGACAAGGCTCACCTAATACCAACGAAGGTGGAAATCCAAATCTGACCCTTCAAGCAAGTGGTAATAACCGTGTCCTGGTTGGATTTGAAGGTCTAGATCAACTAAATACGGTCGGCTTGAAAAGTGCCACACTCGTACTTACTATTATGGACAATTCAGATAACTGGGGAAGAAACGACGCTCGCACTGTAGATGCACATCGCCTCCTAGAGAATTGGACGGAGGGTAATGGTTCGAATGATGAAGTTAACCCGCAGGTTCGTGGGACCGGTTATGGAGTGACATGGAACAGCCCAAGTGATACAGACATAAGTAATCAAAATGATGATGGGAACAAATGGAATATGCTCAATCCAGGAAAAGTGAGCAAGCAAGGAGGGAAATATGCCGATGCTACTGCAGCTGGTTTTAGTCATTATAACGGTCTAAGTGGTTACGTCACTTGGGATGTTATTGAAGATGTTAGAGCTGGAGCTGGCTTTGGGTGGCTAATTAAAAAGACAGATGAAGGAGCAAGTGGGAAAGTAATTTATTATTCCAGAGACTATGCTATTGACCATAATAACTCGAATTTAGCTCCGCGATTACTACTGGAATATGCTCCTTGATTCGGTTTAACTGCGTACTTTACATCAATCATGCAGCTGCTTTCGCGTTGGCTGAGGGAGACTTGCGCTCCGTCGTCGACTTTTCCGATCCGCTTGTAGGGCTATGTGTAGATACGGGTTGGGCGCATACAGCGGGACATGACCCGATTCAGTGGGTGCTTAGCTACCCTGAGCGCATATCAGCCTTTCATTTAAGAAATCAGTTTGGCACTACACCGACTGAGGATTTGCTTGATGGGGAAATTAACATCCCCATGATCTTCGGCATTTTGCGTGATATCCGATACACAGGATGGATGGGCTTGGAATTATGGCTTACTCAAAAGACGAACCCACAGCGATCGATGATCGAGAACGTGAACCGATCTATACAGTTTTTGAAAGGTCTTGTTCAACAAAATTAAAGCTATAAAAAAGAAATAAAGAGGATATCACGCTGATATGCTCTTTATTTCTTTTTTATTCGACAAAATAGTTTGAAACATAAATTCAAAACGTTAATTTTTATTCGAAATTTTATTTTAGATATTCGACAAATAGTAACAGCTTTATTGAAACTATCTGTTTTATAATATCTTTGTCGACTTATTGAACAAGGAACGGGAGATATGTAATGGAGCATTTCATCTTAGAAAAAATAGAAACACTGCGTCTTCAAATGGTTCAAGAATCATTTAAGCATAGCAATCTTACACATGAAAATGTTATTGCAATTAGCCACGAATTGGATAGATACATCGCTTTATATCAGAAACTAATATTGGGTACTGCTATACGAGTGCCCAAACAAAATGAGAAGATATTAGTTTCATACTAGGCATATAAAGGACAAGAACATAAATCTATAAAGGTTGAACTGTGACCCAAAAGTTGGACTCTTTGAAAAGAGTGCACTCTTTCGGGTCATTTATATTTTATACAGACTTTTAGAAACACAAAAAGACATATTTTACCCGCTAAAAAACATATTCAAACCCACTCTCATTGACTACTCTGAATATATCGGTAACTAACAATAATTCTTGACTCATGTATGGATGAAGGGATGTGATCAGCCATGTAAATTGGTCGCTTTTGCCTTTGAACTATGTATCCTTCATGTAGAGGAGTGATTTTTAATTATGCAAAAAGTAGTCAAATCAATTTTCATGAGCTTCGTGCTTATATGCCTATTCCTAACGTCAACTTTTTCAGCTTCTGCGGCAGGATCAGAATCGCCTATCGTGATAGGACTTAAACCTGGGAATATTGGATGCCAGCCCGGTACAGAGCAACCAACTCTGAGCACCGATTACAAGAATCGTATAGTCGATGCATTAACTACGACTCAAGATGTTTACGGCCAACAGATTCTTGCCAAACCTGAAGGATCCACTTATGACAATGTGAAGGATTTTTTCACACCCATAATGTACGCAATTGCACCGGCTGCACAGGGAGGATTTTTAACGGATACAGGAGTCTACTATATCCCCTTTGGGCAGCCGCAACAGCCAACCGAGCGCGGAGACTTGGCACTGACCGTAGCCGATGGTAGTCAGATTTTCTCGAACAAAGCTGATAACCTAAGTCTTAGCACGAGAATTTTTGTTGGTGCGAGTGGTGAAGAACAGTTCGGTTCTTGTTTAGCCAACCTAAGCACTCCTGCATTATACAAGGGATATCTTCCGATCCTGCAGCTGCAATACCGGGATCATGACGGGATCGAGTATCAAGAGGAGTCGCTTGCAACCAACTTGCCAGGTACCGTTACTGTAGCCAGCTACATAAAAATTACTGCCAAACGCGGCCATGGAAAAACGGACCACAAGCCTACTAACATCAGATTTCAGGTATGTAGCAATTGTAATCTTCATCAAGAGGGGAATCAATTGATCGACGATCAGGGGCGCACCTATCTTTATTTCAGCCCCGGTGCCACGTTCAGCAATTCTGATCTGGTCTACAACCTCGATAAACTAAATAATGGAATTGGTGACTCCGTCTACATCGTGAGACCGGTCACCCCGATCGCCAATGCTCCCGCGCTCCAAGCGGATAAAAGCGGACAGGAACAGGCCCGGGATGATTCTACGACATACTGGGAGAATAGGTTGTCGGAAGGTAAGATATTCCAAGTCCCTGAGAGTAATATCATGGATGCCCAGCGTAACCTTTTGATTCAGGATTTGCTTATGAATTGGCGCTATAGCTTGGGAAATGCTTACGAGGCTTTTTATCAGCCTGAAAGCAGTACCACAATGGGGACGCTTGGACGCTATGGATTCACCAACGTTTATAAACAAGCGCTGCAGGACTTATTGCCCAAATCCAAAGGCGTCACCCGTCGTAACTGGGAAATTGGGGAGAAACTTTCTTATGCTGCTGACTATTACCGATTAACGGGCGACTCTTCTCTGATTATCGAAAATCTGGATGCGTACAAAGCTTATGCAATCGATCTAGCAACCCAACATGCTGTAGATACCAATCATCTGCTTGAACGTCAGCAATACTCCAGCGATGTTCCGAACAAAGTCTATGGACTGCACCAAATCGGGACGGCACTTTTCGGTTTGCAAAATATGGTTTCCGTATGGAGAGAACTTGGTCAAACAGATCTGGCCAACCAATACGGCCCGATTGCAGACGATCTGCGAGACTGGTTTGATAAAGCCATAAAACAATCTAGCACTTTAATGTCGGATGGCAGCCTATTCACGCAGGCGATGCTTCTGGATAAGGAAGATCCTTATGACCATCTGCCAGTAACTGTACTAGGCAGTTATTGGAATCTGGTTGCTCATTACGGTTTTGCAGCTCAGGTATACACGCCTGGAACTCCTGAAGCGAAAGCAACGCTCCAATATCTCTATAACCATGGTTCTCGTTTAATGGGGCTGCTGAAGGTTCGGGACGGCGCGATCAACAATGTTTACGAGGCTGAGCACATTAAGTTTTTGGCAGATAACGACCAACCCGATCAGATGGTCCTGAGCCTTTACAATCAACTGGCTCACGGTATGACAAGAAACACCTTTATTACCGGCGAAGCAGCTAATGTTGGCCCACTTGCCTCCAAATGGCCCAAGCAGTTCGGCATCTGTGCAAAAGATCCTTGCCCGCCGCCTAGCTTTGATGCCGGCTGGGGTTCAAACGAGTATTACCGGGGAATGTACCTCTCGCCGAACACCGCCAACAACGGCTTCTTTTTGAGATTATTGCGGCTTATGCTGATCAATGAAGTGACCAACAACAAAGGGGAGCCGCAAAGCTTGCAGCTGGGATTTTCCACCCCAAGGGGTTGGCTAGAGAAAGATAAGAAAATTCAAGTTAAGGATGCTCCTACCTTATTCGGACCGGTCAGCTATACCATTACGTCCAAAATCGACCATAATCAAGTAATGGCTGACATGGATATTCCTAGTCAGAAACCAATTGGCAACCTACAGCTGCGGCTTCGGGTACCTGCAAACAAACAGCTAATCGACGTCAAGATAAACGGACAGACTTACACTAAATTCAATGCTAATAACGAGACAATTGATCTGACAGGACTTACAGGCAAGCTCAGCATACGTGCTGATTATCGTTAATACAGCTTCTATTGAAGATCGTCTTAAGGGTATTTCCCTTGGCGATCTCTTTTTGATGTGTAACAATTTTACTCACTCAGTTGCATAATGTTCTAACATCAAATCCCTCAATACAAACGAACGTATATTCGCTACCATGTGAATGGGTATATTTACCTTAGGCAGCCTACAGCTGCGGCTTCGGATACCTGCAAACAAACAGCTAATCCCCTCAATGCTCGTTATTATGATGCAGGGGCAGGGCGATTTATCACTCGGGATACTTTCCATGGATTCGATAAAGAGCCTATTGACCCAAGTGGTAATGTTAATATAAATGTAATTTAAGGGTGGGGGAGTATATTAGCTTTTCGATCAGGCTTGGCATAAATATATATTAAAAAGAGGCGGTTGATCCCTCATAGTTTTGGAGTGTTTTTCAGACTATTTGGGGTATACCAATAATAAAGGGAACTATAGAATGGTAGTGTATGTATGGGAGTTATAATGGGAATTATTGTCGGATTAATCGCTTTTTTAATTCTGTTTTTCTTATCCATGTTGAATTTCGGGATTTTACCTAGAGATATTAAAGGATTATGGGTAGAACTTGGGAGGAACGGTTTATCCAGAAAAATTAAAATAATGTTAGTTATTGGGATATTTATTGCGTTATTTCTCGGGTGGATACTATACAAAATCTTGATTGGTAAAATCACAGGCTGATGTTAAGAGGATGACAAAGCGCGAATTAAAGTATTATGGAGTTTTACGGCAAAAGTACGAATAAGTATAAGTCGGTTGTCAAGAACATTGTCCGAATGAAGTCCGCGTAAACCGCGGGCTTTTTTAATTATCGGCTCAAGTTCTTGTCATTTGGCGATGACAAGAACTTGAGCCGATTCCCGATTCGTGACAAGAACTTTGTCCGATTGCCGATAAGCAGTAGACTGAGTGACCGGTAACTTGCTCAACTAAACCAGCTAATAACTTGTCAAGATTTTTCAATAGAAAATCGAGAAGATGGTGCTATACTAATTACTGAGCATGCCAAATAACCCTCCAAAATTGCTTTGGAAAGTTTTTCATTGATTTCGTTTGATTTCCAATCAAATCAACTCTAGGTATGCTTCTTTTCTTTTAAGCATGGCAAATATCCAATGCAGTAACTTGTTCACACATGCGATCATCGCTACTTTGTGAGGTTTTCCTTCGGCCATTTTTTTGTCGTAAAAAGCTTTCAGCTTCTTACTCCCAGTACTCCTCAGCCCGCAGAGCACAGCCATGTATAAGGCGTGCCTGAGTCTACTGGAGCCACGTTTTGTGATCCGATTAATCGTAGCCGTAAACTTTCCCGAGATGTGTACACTGGGATCTACGCCAACAAAGGCAACGAGCTTTTTAGGATGATTAAACCGATCAATCTCACCAACTTCAGAGATAATCGTTGCCGCGATTTTCTCACCGATGCCGGGGATGGATTGGATAATTTCATATTCTTCAACTTCATTAGCGAGTGCATCTATTTGCTTTTCTAGGGTCAATAGATGCTCTTTATAATGGAGGAGCATTCTAATATACATATTTATACTAAATAAGTGACTCTGATATGGCGCTTTTCGGAACGGATTTCGAGTTGCAGCTGCCATGAGCTTCTGAGCCTTTTCTTTAGCCCATTTTTCTGAACGACCTGTACATAATACCGAAATCTTCTCGGTTAATTTAGCTTCACCGGCACTGAGAACGTCCTCAGAAGTTGGAAAGGCTAACAAGGTTTGCAGTGACACCACAGAGTACAATGCCCCGTAAACGCCCCTAAACTCCGGAAATACCTGATCTAACACCGCCTGGAATTGAAGTTTGATCTGAACGAATTGTCCCGTTACCGATTCATGCTGTCTTGTGAGATTGCGCAGATTTAGTAACTGCACACCTCTAGTCTTACGATGCTCGAAGTCCTCCTTATAAAAGAATTCGCATAAGGCATAGGCATCAATGGCATCTGTTTTTACTTTACGTAGGCTCGAAGACTTTTTAGATTGATAAGACAGAATCGGATTAACAACAATGTAGAAGTAGTTCTGAGCATCTAGAAACTGGGTGACAGGAGCATTGTAATGGCCTGTAGCTTCTAGAATAACAGTAGGTTTTTGTCCAGTCGTGGCTTCAAGATCCTTTAAAAGCTGTTGGAAAAGCTGCAGTCCCTCTCGTGTATGAATGATCGTAAAGCTCTTTCCGTAGGGCTGTCCTTTATCTAAGAAGGCCTGTCCCTGACTTTCTCCTTTTGCAATATCCAGACCAATTACTGGATTCATTCTTTGATCCCTCCTAAAACTGAATTTGCCGGTAGCCCCTAGTCCTTCTTGCAGTGTCATAGCTTCGCTTGTTATTCGAGATCATTGTCTCAACCAGCCTCAAACATGTTTCTACAAGTAGGGGGTGAACAGTTTAGCTGACGGGATAACGGTCCCACGGGCAGTGACGTTCGACCCCGGCTACCGTTACTAAACCTCTAAAATACAAAAGAGGTCAACCAGTAAAAACTGGTTAACCTCATAATACGAACGGGCAGTTTAGTTGCAATATGTGGTAGGTATTACTTCCGGTGTTAAGTACATAAATTCGGTTAAGGAGCTCAATAAGTTAGATTTTAAAGGGTTTATTTCTTCTTCTAATACCTCAGAATCCAGTAATTATTTGCTCAGGATAAAAGGAATGTTTATACTCTTAATTCCGTTGAGCGACATGTTTATGTTCCTTTCTTCGGATAACTGTAAAAGTTTTCTTATTAGTCTTTCTCCTCTCCACAATCGTAGGAATACGATCAATTTTTAAGATATCTGTTATCCCTCGTTCATTTTTAGATAGAGTCAGTGACAAAATCATTCCCCGAATCGTATTATTATTTCTTATTAGCCTCGTTGATACAAAGTTACCTAAAGAAGGAGCTGCCACTCGATTTCGTACTTGACCATAGATGTCTTTCACCTTTGCCTGAGTTACCGGGTATAGCAGATGAGGATGTGCACCTAAAACCACATTCACGCCTTGTTTAAAAAGTAAATGCATCAATTGTTTTTGATTTTTGCCCGGAAATGGCCGATATTCTCTCCCGAAATGGAGGTAAACAACGATGAAATCTGTTTTATTTTTCATTTCACGGATATCCGCTATCATCTTCTTTTGGTCGATAAGGTTAACCAACCACCGATTAGGTACTTGAATGGAATTAGTGCCTTTCGTATACGATAGAATCCCAATATTCACTCCTTTTACACGCATAATCAGATGACGCTTAGATTCTTGGATGGAACGGAAGGTTCCCGTATGCTTGAGTCCTTGTTTATCGAGGACATTCAGTGTTCGTTTTAAACCGGTTACTCCTCCGTCCATACAATGGTTGTTTGCAGTAGTTAATACATGAAACCCGACATTTCTCAAAGTTGACGCCAACGCATCAGGGCAGTTGAATAATGGAAAACCAGTTTTCGGATTCCTTCGCTCTCTCGGACAGTTACATTTTGGATGGCTTCCGATAACGCCCAATTTCCTTTTACCGGAGAACGTCGTTTCCAGATTC
The DNA here is from genome assembly GCF_964253335.1 of Paenibacillus sp. LjRoot56. NCBI lineage: Bacteria > Bacillati > Bacillota > Bacilli > Caryophanales > Paenibacillaceae > Paenibacillus > Paenibacillus sp. LjRoot56. The sequence goes on along the minus strand of NZ_CAXURV020000006.1, from coordinate 178,995 downwards.
CCGATCGTTAAATCGTGTTTTTTTAGATAAGGTTTAACTTTTTCAAAAATAGGACTGAACGTATATCCGCTTGATCTTTTAGCTGAGGCAATGATTTCACTTTTCATCAATAAATCTCCGACAGCGGCAATCGTTATTTTGATCACATGCACTCACTCCTTCCCTGACTAATTTATTCAATGAAAGGAATTATTGTTTGCAGAATAGGCGATGTCCTAAAGCCTGTTACAGCTAGCTGAATATGATATGGAAATACTAGTGTGAGGAGACTAATCGATGAGACAAAGTAATGCCGCCGTTCCTATCAAACCGAAAAAACCTACAAAAGGTATAAAGTGGGAGCAACATCGTGAATTAATGAAGAACAGCCAGGTTAACAGACACCTTCCCGCAACGATGAAACTAAATAAACAATCTTTCTTTGCAATGCTTTCTCGTTATAAGACTGTTTATTTGAAACCTAATCAAGGAGCTTTTGGAGTGGGGGTCATGCAGGTTCGAAGGATTGTGCATGAAAAAAAACCGTATTTTCGTATCCATTCAGGAACCCAGCAACATAAGTTTCTAGCAAAAGAAGAAGTATATGCCTTTTTTTTGGGCAAAAGAGTGAACGCCGATTATCTCATCCAACAAGGCATAGACCTGCTCCGATGGAACAAACGCCCGTTTGACCTTCGCTTAATGATTACAAAACAAAAGGATCATACTTGGCGAAATGAAGGCTTTGTTGGTCGCGTTGCGCATCACAAAAAAATTGTGACGAATATCCGCAGTGGAGGTACCGCATTATCCGTCGAGGACCTGTTAGCCTCGCATACCAATCCAACTACTCAAAAAAAAGTCATCATGAACTTAAATAAATTGGGAAGTCGTATATGCAAGCAGCTCGAAAAAAATTATCCTGGTATTCAGCTTTTTGGGATTGATATTGGCATGGATCAAAACTTAAAACCATGGGTTATTGAGGTGAACACTAGACCCGAGAAAATTTGTTGGAAATGTATGAGGAAGCTTTACAAAAAGAACATCTCAGTCAAAATTCCTTGAATAACTAATACAAAAGGGCTGTCTATTACGGGAGTGAGATTTAAATTGGAGTGGTTAAAATATCCAATTTTAGTGAGGTGTGCTATATTGGAAGTTGTTCCGATTGATTAAGAAAGCTCATTTATCGGAAAAAATTCTGGTCATCCGACAACACAATATAACGCCGCTTCTACTACTACTTGTCGGGTGACAAGAACATAGTAGCATTAAATGACGCATACATTGCGGTTTTTTTGTTTTATGTTATTAAGTTCTTGTCACGACGAATTGACAAGAACTTAATAACATTCCCGATGGGTAACTAGAATATTGTAACATTCCTGACGTAGTCACATTACTCATTGAACTGTGTTTTAATTAAAGTAACTGAAAACGATAGCGAAATATCCAGGGAGCAACTCGCCACGAGGGATCGGTTGCCTTTTCTCAACTAACGGGCAGTTTAACACTAAAGCAGGATTTGGAAAATATTTGAGGAAAACTATCTAAAACATAAATGTTCGGAAAGTTGATGATTGAAATGAATAGGAATGCTCCGAGAAAAATACATATTATTTTATAAAGGGGTGTAAAAATGCCTTTTTTCATAGGAATCGTTCCACCTGAAGATTATAAAGAACAAATTTTTGTATTTCGTAATAAATGGGCTAAGACATTTCGAAATCGATGGGATAATAACGGATTTAGGGCTCCTGTGGAGCCTCATATTACTGTAAAACTCTCAAATGGACTTACGGAGGATATGAATTGGCTTGAAAAGATAAGAGAAACTTGTTCTTCATTTCCAATCTTCCAGTTAACTTTGTCTGAACCAGGAACATTTGGAACAGCGGTTACATTCCTTAGCGTTGAATCGAAACAGATATATAATCTACACAAGAATTTAGTAGATGCGGTTTCCCCACCGCCCGAACTTATTGACAGTAATATAGAGTTGGATAACTTCATTCCACATTTGACTTTGGGTCAAACAAAATGGGGCATGAATGAAGCAGAAATTATAGAAATGAAATTGGCTACGAGAGAAGCATTACATCCTTTTCCAAGCTTCGATGTAACATTCGTGCGGGTATTTGATATCAAAACAAACGTACCTTTAGAAGATATCAAACTTGCCAAGTTGTTCTAATCAAATCGTTGCGCTAACGCAGAACTATAGCTCCAAAACAAAGAGCAAGCGGGATGACGGTGATATAGACTCTGTGTACTCTGTTATGCAGCAAGGAACAACCCTGTTAATTTGTGTTGAGTATTGGGACATTGTTGGATCAATATTTATTCTTTAAATGGATGGTGATCGTGTTGTCATTTTCGAAAAATTTTTCATTCTGGCTTTCTATTTTAAGTATCAGTGTATGTCTAAGTGATTACTTAGACAGTGGATTATCCAATGCATTGATTAGAATTACTCCTCCAATAAATGCTCTTGGCGATATTGAATCGATAAGACACATGATTTTTAATTATGATAACAATAACTGGAAAGCAGGCAGTAGTTTCCTATTGCAGTTAACGTTTTTATCCTACTGTGTTCATATTTTGTTTTACTTCCTATTGGGTTTTTTAATTGATAAATTGATTCTACGATTAAAAAGAAAAAAATTACCTGTCTAACTGGATATATCATTCTACTAACGCAGAACGTTAGTGGAATGAAGTAAACTTGGAATGAAGTAAACCGGGATTTGCAGATGCAGATTCCGATTTTATTTTGGTTTGAAGCATTACTTTACCTCGGGTTCTTTGAAGCAATTTCTTGCCGTTTTGGCAAAAATATGATTCAAACCTCAATATTCGGTTTTCCATTCTTCCATCTAGTCTAACGACATGAATATCCTTATAAAACATACGAGCGACAATAAAGTCCCTCGAATCGGCGACAGGGATCGAACTGTTGAAGGCATACTTTTCCTGATAGAAATTAATTAATTACATCAATAAAAAAACCGCGAAGGCTTGATGCTACGCGGTTTCTCCTATTTTATGGCCGAATTCTTTCATTATTCTTTTATTTGGCTGTAGTAAACTTGCATTATGAATTCTAAAGGAGGTGAAAACAATGGAACAGCAAAAGCAAACGGATCTGAACAAAGAAACGGTAGAGACAAACAAAGCTGCTGAAATAAAGCTTGATAATTTGTCTAAAAAGTTGTCTGAGGAAGAAACAAGGAATGTGACCGGCGGAGTTAGTGATCCATTTAAGCATCAATCACGTGCTTCATATTAACCAAGGCGCGGGGGATTCCCCCGCGTTTTTATCTAGAAATAGGACGAAAATAAAGGGGGTTCCATGATGTCTCTGGATCAGGTCATTGCCCTTCACATAGAAGGAACTAGCTATTCATTAGCGACTGTTCTGCGCTTCACCAAAATGCGTGGACGTTTCAGCGCGATTGAGGATTATGTATCAAATGTACTTATCGCCGCCTATGCCCAAGAGCATCAACTCACAGCCAGTCCGGAGGAGATCCAGACGGCGGTCAATGACTGGAGAGTAGAGTACGAGCTGTATCAAGCCACGGAAGTAGAAGGCTGGCTGGCGGAACGCTCGCTTTCAACTTCCGACTTGGCTGACTACGCCAGAATGAAGTTATTGATGGTTCGCGTTCGCGAGCATGTAGCATCCGGCAAGGTAGAGCGCTACTTTGCAGAACATCGTTCTGAGTTCGATGCCGTGGCCATTTCGCAAATCTTAGTGAACGAACGGGGACTTGCGCGCGAGCTTAGATTCAAGACGATGGAGGGAGCCGAGTTTTTTTTGCTTGCACGCGAATATTCGACGGATGAGTTATCAAGGCTTGCGGGAGGGTTTGTCGGTCGCAGGGAAAGAAAGGAGCTTCCCCGAGAGGTACATACGCAAGCATTCGGGACGGTTGCCGGGACAGTTATCGGACCTCTTGAAATCGACAAACAATTTTACGTGATTAAGGTTGATGAAGTTTATCCAGCGGAGCTGAACGCCGACATTCGATCGAGAATTGAACAGATCTTGTTCGAAGAGTGGCTTTCTTCCAGACGTAAGCAAGCAAGCGTACATATTCTGCTTTAGGAACAAGATTAGGTCATTGGGGATAAGGTGAGAGATGGAGACAAATAAACAGTTCACCTATATGGAAAAAATATCTTTATTTAGCGTGCTTCGTTCGGATGAAAAACAAGGGGTGTCCCAACATGCTGAGATCGTGCAATTCTCCATCGGACAGACGATTCATGAAAAGGGCGACTTATCGGAGTCTCTTTACTGCGTCGTCTCGGGAGAAGTCCGGATGATCGAAGAGCAGTCGAACGGGAAGGAGATTAGCCTTGGTCTATTGTCGGGAGGGGACAGCTTCGGATGGGGTAGTGAGATGGAGCAACCAAGCACCCCCATCACCTATAGCGCTGCAGGGAATGTACGACTGCTAGCCATTCCAACAGAGAAGCTTCGTGAAGTGCTGCTGCATAATCCCGGACTTGAGCATCTGCTTAAGACCTACATGTCATCTCGCGCCTTCTCCATGTTTTTAAAACGGACGACTTTGCTATCTTTCGATGATCATCAAGCCATTCGGACATTTCTGGAACGGATGACTGTGACCAAAGCGGAGAAAGGGCAGCCGATCGTGCGTCAGGGAGACGAAGGAGATGCATTTTACATCGTTCACTCCGGGCATTGTGAGGTAATCAAGGAAGAAGACGGCACCATAATAAACCGTCTTATTCCAGGCGATTTTTTCGGAGAATTAGCGCTGCTTACAGGGGCGCAGCGTAAAGCTACGGTTGTAGCCAGCGAGGATGCTCAGTTGTTTCGGTTAAGCAAGGATGATTTCGATCAAATGATTGTGGAGCACCCTGCTCTGAAAACGGCGATCGAGAGCATATCCACCAATTATGTATCAAGCGCATCCAAGTATGGGGAAGACGACACGATGGAATTGGAGGCTGCTCCAGGTAAACCAACTCTCTGGCAAACGGCTGAATTGAAGCCTGCAAAACGACGATTCAAGCTGCGTAAATATCCGATTCTCATGCAGCAAAATGAAATGGATTGCGGTCCTACTTGTCTTGCCATGGTGATGGCATACTACGGCTCGCGCATTCATCTGAATCGGATTCGGGAGCAAACGGAAATGTCGCGTTCCGGAAGCTCATTGTACGGCTTGACAGAGACGGCGGAATCACTCGGTCTGGCTGCGCAAGGCTTCACAACACAGCTCGATGAACTTGCCGATATGAAGCTGCCTGTGATTGCGCATTGGAAGGGCGAGCACTTTATCGTCGTGTATGAAGTGACCAAAAGTCATGTTACTGTTGGTGATCCGGCTTATGGTTTGGAAAAAAAGAGCAGAGAAGATTTTCAGGCTGGTTGGAGCGGAGCGATCTTAACGCTCACGCCAACGGAGCGACTAGCATCTCATGAGCGTATTCGCAGTCCGATAACGCGGTTTATCGCATACGTGATGCCGAACAAAAAAGCACTGCTATCACTCCTAGTCACGTCATTGCTCGTGCAATTGATCGCCCTTGCGATACCGATCATTACGCAAGTCATTGTAGACATGGTGCTCGTAGATAAGCAGACGGATCTTCTACAAATGCTGTTGATCGGTATGCTTGGGCTCTCTGTTTGTTATATCGTAGTCAATTCGTTCCGGAATTTTTTAGCAGCTCGAATCGCACTGCGTATCGACATCACCATGCTAGGAGATTTCTACAAGCATTTGCTCAGCTTGCCTTTATCGTTTTTTTTGGCACGCACGATCGGCGATTTGACAAGTCGGGTGGGCGAAAACCAGAAAATACGCAGAATGCTGACAACTGGGGCCGTCCAAATGTTACTTGACGTATTGACGATCCTCATCTACGGAACGCTTATGTTCATCTATCATATCAAGTTGTCGCTTATCGCGTTTGCCATTATTCCGTGTTATATCATGCTAGTGCTGCTCTTTTCGCCGCTCATGCGCAAAAACAGCCGCAAGCAATTCGAAGCGGAGGCGGAATCCCAAACGACGATAGTCGAAGCTATTAAATTGATCTCGACCGTCAAAGCCCTTGCCGCCGAATCGGCCATAAGATGGAAGCTGATGGATAACCTGCAGCTTGCTTTGAAGCAGCGGATGAAGGCCATTCAATTACATGTAGCATCTGAAACGATTACGAACAGCATAAAAACGATCGGCAACGCCCTGGTGCTGTACGGTGGAGCGGTTTTCGTTATGCACGGTCAATTGACGGTCGGGCAATTTGTTGCCTTCTTGTCGGTCTACTTTACAGTTACACAGTCAATAACTAGCATGTTGGAGATGCTGAACGAAATAATGGAAGTGCGAGTATCGATGGAACGGATCGACGATGTCTTTCAGGGCCATCCGGAAGAGCGTGAATCGCAAAATATGCGAAGGCTGGCAGCGCTGAAGGGGCACATTCAGTTCGACAATGTGACGTTTCGTTATGAAAAGGACGGGCCCAATATTTTGCAGCAAATTAGTATCCGCATACTACCCGGGCAAACTGTTGCGATCGTTGGAAGAAGCGGGTCGGGCAAATCAACGTTTGCCAATTTGCTGACGAAGCTATTTACGCCGACAAGCGGGACGATCCGTCTTGATGGACACGACCTCAGGCAAATTCATGCCGCTTCCTTGCGCCGTAAAATCGGTATCGTCCAGCAGGAAAGTCGAGTGTTCCGCGCGACGATTCAAGACAACATCGCGATTCGTTTTCCGTCCGCTACACTAGAAGAAGTCGAAGCAGCCGCCAAGTTGGCAGGAGCTTACGAATTTGTTACCGCTTTGCCGCTCGGTTTCAAGACGATGATTGGCGAGGGCGGATTAAGCTTATCCGGGGGGCAGCTACAACGGATCGCCATTGCAAGGGCGCTGCTGGGCGAGCCGAGCATTCTTATATTTGATGAGGCTACAAGTGCGCTTGATTCGGAGTCGGAACGGATTATTCAGCAAAATATGGATTCGATGATGAAAGGACGCACCGCTCTAATCATCGCTCATAGATTGAGCACGGTGCAAAAAGCAGATCTCATTCTCGTTATGGATCACGGAGCGATCGTGGAGTCTGGCTCCCATGCCGAGCTTACCCAGGCTCAGGGTCTTTATTATTACTTAGTTAGTCAGCAGTTAAGTTGAAAATACGATCAATAAACCGAAGATTCATAATCGAAATGAGCTTGATAATAGCTTAATTTCGCGTTACGCTATTCATCAGACATTGTCTGAGAGTGGATATAGGAGACAGCTGTGGATAAAATACAATGGATGTCATTACTGCTTTTTCTCGCAGCGGCGCTAATGGTGTACGTCGCATTCCTTTCTTACCAGAAACGCCATCTACCCATCGCTAAAACGATGATTCTAATCATGGTGGGAGCGGCTTGCTACGCAACAGGCTATGCGGTCGAATTGCTTAGCCGAAATCTGTTCGAAGTGAAGCTGGCGCTTCAAATTGAATATTTGGGTATTCCTTTCATCTCTACGCTATGGTTCTTTCAGGTCATTCAATTTACGGGGATAGCGGCCCGATATCGGAAACGCCTTGTACTGGTCTTATTCGTTATCCCAGCGACTATTTTTTTTCTCCATTTGACTAACGATTGGCATCACCTGATCTACAAGAGCTATAACTTGAATGAGGGAGTTTCGATTCCTTTGTATAAGACGGACAAAGGCCTTGGGTATGAAGTACACACCCTCTATAATTATTTCGTTATAGTGTGCGGTTTTTTTCTGTTTATCCCCATGTACTGGCGGTCTTCTCGGATCGTGCGCAAGCAGGTCATCGTACTGAGTATGGGTGCTGCCGTGCCCCTGATGTTCAATATGTTATTGTGGTTCGGAGTCGTCGTCGATTTGACACCGTTTGGATTCGCCGTGTCGGGCGTCGTCTATGTGTGGGGGATTTTGCGGTTTAATCTGCTTAAGTTTACCCCGCTTGCGCTGACTCAAGTGTTCGACACGATCCGGGATGGGGTCGTCCTGCTCGATTACGAGGATCAAATCGTCAGTTACAACAGCGCAGCTGAAGAGGTGCTTCCCGAACTCGGTTTGACTAAGCATTACCCCGCTTACGTGGGTGAGGTTCTGCCTTCTAGTCCGGAACTGGTTGAGCACATTCGCACTGCAAGCACCGGAGACGAACGCTTCTCATTTCAAAGATTCCATGCAAACTACAGTAAGCATTATCACTGCAATTTAGCGTTCATCTACGATTCGGGCACTCCGATCGGAAAAATATTGATGTTCAATGATATTACGGAATTGAAGGACAACGAGACTCGATTGCGTGAGAATGCCAGACAGCTATCAGAGTTGAACACGTTCAAGGACAAGATGTTCACCGTCGTTGCTCATGACATTCGCGATCCGATCGCAATCCTCGTCAGCTTAACCGAACTACTCGGTGAAGAGCTTGCTGCCACCGAAGCCCAGCATGTCGAAGTGTTCCGAGAGCTCCAAGGACAAGTGCAAGGCACGTTCAATCTTGTTGAGAATTTGCTCGACTGGTATCGCAGCCAGAAAGGGAGAGTCGTATTTCGACCGTTAGACTGGAATTTGCAGCAAGTCGTTCGACAGTCTCTATCGCTTGCCGGAGCGAAGGCAAGCATGAAGCAGATTCGGATGACGGAACGAATCGACGAGAAGCTTGCGGTTAGCGCGGATAAAGAGATGCTGGATCTCATTCTGCGAAATTTACTCTCGAATGCCATCAAATTTACGGGATTCGGCGGGGTGATTGAGATCGGAGCCGTACTGGAAGGCGATCGGATCATCGTGTCCATATGCGACAATGGAGAGGGAATTGATGAGAAGACCGCGGAATTACTGAGTCTGAATGAACAGTTCTTCAAAATGCCGGTCACCGGAGACGATCCTGGAAATATGAGATTCGGACTGGTACTTGCCAGTCAATTTGTTAGCATTCATGGCGGCAGCCTTTGGTTTAACAGCGCACCCGGAGTTGGGACGACCTTCTCCTTCACCTTGCCCGGACAGGTTGGTGGTAGGAAGCATTCTAACAATTGAAAGGTGGTGAAGAAGCATGAAAGTGATTTTAGTGGACGATGAGCCAGCGATGCATTTGATTCTGCACAAAATGCTGGATAAGATACCTGGGGTTCATGTTGCGGGTGCTTTTACAGATGCGCTGTCAGCAGTCTCCTTCTTAAGCGGGAACGACGATATCGGCCTGGCTTTTGTAGACATCTCGATGAAGGGCGAGAATGGGATGGAGTTCGCCGCCAAGATGTCAGAGTCTGGTTCTACCATGCAAGTCGTCTTCGTCACGTCTCATAAGGATTTCGCCCTGGAAGCTTACGAACTGTCTGTCTTGGATTACTTGGTCAAGCCGGTTTCCAAGGAGCGGTTGCAGCGGACGGTAAATCGCGCGCTCTCGAACTGGCAGCTTTTACGATCACAGCCACTGCAAGATCTGGCTTCCCAGGATGTGGGGCAGGTCGTCATAACGGCGCTCGGAGACTTCGCTGTCAGAAATGAAGCAGGCCGCGTAAAGTGGATCTCTAGAAAGTGCACGGAGCTGTTTGCTTACCTGGTTCTTTATCGTGGCAGACGTATTCCTCGTTCGAGACTCATTGCTGATATTTATGGAGGCATGGACCAAAAGGGTGCGGAGAATTATCTGAATACGACTGTGTATCAATTGCGCAATTCTTTGGAACCTCTCGGCATGCGTGGGATTGTACGATCGGAGAACGATGGCTACGCGCTCGAATTGAAGGATCCCTTTATCGATTATGTGGAATTCGAAAAACAAGTGAAAACGCTGCAATCCATTGACGTTGGAAATGTGGATAGAGCAGTGCAGATTGAACGGCTGTATACCGGAGATCTGTTTGGAGACAAATCCTATTTGTGGGCTACTGACGAAATGGAGCGCTATGCAAGGTTGTACGCTTCTTTTTCAATAAAGCTTGCCACAGCACATATTTCTTTGCGCGATATGACCGCTGCCTCCAAGCTGCTGCTCAAGCTGAAAGAACGCAATCCGTTTGACGAATCTGTCATATGTCTTCTTATGACGATATGCGAGCAGACCGGGGACAGAAAAGGTTTGACCGCACTGTATACCGGTTATGCTCGGCTTCTCAGCCTAGAGCTTGGCATTCGTCCTTCCGAGGAGCTGATTCAGCAGTACGAGTTGCTGGTAAGCCTATTTTCCGGTAGAAAATAAATAATTTTGTCAAATAAAAAAACGCGTAAGCGATGTATTTGATTTTACTTCGAAAGAAACCGCCGAGTTCTTATCACAAGCGGAAGGGACCGTCCAGGTGACTCTTTGGCGTGCTCGATTGAGATCACAAAAGCTTGCTCGTCAAATTGAGGTAGCTAGTAAAGATCCTTTTGAGAGGGAAGTTCCGAAATCGTACGCCTCACAAATGGATTTGGATAGGCTCGTCGAAGCCTTCAAACAGAGAGACCTTAGTGCGATATGCAGGAGTTACCTCGATTTGGCCAAGATACGGGTGAAAATCAGCGACATCCAATTGGTAAATGGGAGGATCGCTTTCTATTTTGAAGATCCAGACAGGAACCAATTTATGGTGACGGAAAACTTATTTCAAACCCTCTGTTTGGTTTTCGGTGAATGTGTCGTTTATTACAAGAATATAAACTTGATAATGGAAAAGCAGTCTATTACGAAGATTCATTAACCAGTCAATCACTTTGGTGGGAGCGCGAGGATAAATTTTTAGCTCGCTTTGTCTACTACATTAATGGCAACAAAGAGAACCTGGGTAATTACAAACTAAATGTATCCGAACTAATAAAATTAGCTAATCAGGTTCAATGATTTCGCTAACGGCAAACAATAGTGAAGTTACGGATGTATATAAGAATTGGGAGCAATCGCATGCAAAACAATTGCAAACTGATTTTGGTGGAAGGGTTGTGCGGAACGGGCAAATCGACGTTAGCAGAACGATTGCATTACTACCTGGCACAGAAAGGCATTTTATCCTTTGATTCCTTATCGTGAAGTCAATGAATTCAAAGAGTTGGATATACTTCATGCAGAGCTAAAGTCCCGTGAGCTTTGCTGGACAGACTCGCCTGTAGCCGCGCTGTCAGAGTTTACATATTCAATTCAGCAGCATTGGGCACGTTTCTCTGATCTTGCCAGCACTTCAGAGGAGGTATATGTACTCGAAGCAGTTTTTTTTCAGCATCAAATTCATGACTTGTTAAGTCATTATCAAGCTGTTGATCACCATATCGAGCAGCATATTCAGGGAATCGCCGCTCAGATTGCAGCTTTGCATCCTGTAGTGCTTTATTTAACTCAGCCAAGTGTGCGGGAGCAGCAGGTTTGGATTTCTTCCATCCGTTCGAAACCTCACTTTGCGACGGAACAAAATATTGGGTTTATGGAAAACCGCAAGCGGATCGAATTGAAGCTACTTGATATGCTGCCATTTCCAACTTATACAATTGAAAATGTAAACCGTGACTGGGATGGGGTCTTTAGAAATATGGTGGAGGCAATAGGTCGAAAAAACGATTAAACTGAGCGGTAAGCTTTAAGGAACAATGGCGTGTTAAGCTAACGCAGTACTTGAATATTACCATTAAAGGAAATAAGTGACTTTTGAGCTAACGGAGAACGTTTGTTCAATACACAGCAATGGGAGGCTGCCGGCACGATCGGCAGCCTTTCGCTCACCTAACGGGCAGTAGAGTTTCAATTTCTGAAATATGGAAAAAATATATGAACGGAATATTACTACTAACTCGGAGGTGGAGGTTTGACCTTACGGCTGATTGGTGCCATTATTTGCTGGTTTATCGCTTTCGTATTTCTCACATTAGGCATAATAGTTGTTAAAAGTGAAAAACGTAAACAAGATACAATTGCCGAAGAATTAAAATTACGTGATATTGAAGGTGTTGCAGATTCATTTTTTGTATGGATATTTTTTTTTGTTGTTAATTCAATTGGTGCGTTATTAAGAGCATTACCTTGGTGGTTAGTTAAAGTTATTTATATCATACTCGGTATCGGGTTTGTGTTTTTAGGTATTATATGTATGGGCTGGATGGATTAACTACAGGAAATCTATTGAGCGAAAGCAACAAAGGACTGTCGAACGATTTCGTAGCCCTGTTACGCTAACGAACAACGAGAGTTGAGGGGCTTGACTCGTGGCAGTTCCTCTTTGTTTATTAAAGTAACGTATAGTTTTAAGTAGTACAAGAAAATCGGCCAATCTATTTCCTATTTATGGTAAAATTAATTATCATTAATTTGAAACGAGGGATAGTATTGCATTTTGAATTGAGTACAGCAATTACCCAACTGATATCAGTGGCAGTCGTTATTTTAAATGTTTTATTGATTTTCAAATTTGTCCGAAAGAAGAAATCATAGCAGTTATTGATCTAAAGAGGAACGATAGATAAATAGACGACCAAGACAAGGCTGCCGGTGGATCGGTAGCCTTTTCTAATAACGGGGAGTAATGTTCAAAACATTTAAAGAGATTTTTGTAAAAATAAGGTACTATACTAGTAGGGTTTCTCTACATGGTAGTTATATAGATTTATGTTTGGAAGAATGAATGGGAAATTGGAGTTGAGAAAGTGCTCAAAAGAAGAATTAAGAATAATCGTGGGAAATAATTTTTCTCTACCACAAGGAATAGATGAATATTCAATGGTTCAGCAAGTTGTTGATTTACTTTCTTCTACAGATCCAGAGTTACGTGATAAGTTAGCGTATAGGATACTAAATAATTGGTTATTGGAAAAAAAGTTACTTCCAGAGGAACAATTAGTGAAATTGCTCGATAATGCTATTTCTCATAATATGTTATTTAATAGGATTGGGGAAGTAGGTACAGATAGTATCTTTTTGCGTTCCTTTTCCTCATTATTAATTGCATTGTTGCTAATCCGTGATAATAGGGATCAATTCTTAACCGAAAATAAAATTCGTAAAATAATGAACAAGCTAATCACCTATTGTAAGAGTGAAAAGGATTATCGTGGCTATGTAGAAGGAAAAGGTTGGGCACATGCAGCAGCCCATATTTCTGATGCCCTTGATGAATGTGTCCGCAACAGGTATGTAGGGTTAGAAGGGTGCAAGTTGGTGTGGAGTGGACTAAACTCAATACTTGAAAGTGCTCCAGAGGTGTTTAGTTCAGAAGAGGATGAGCGTATTGCTACTACTGTAACTGCAATGGTGGAGTTGGGGAAAGTACCTCTCTCGGTAATATGTGAGTGGCTTATGGATGTAAAATTACCTACAGTGAATGAATTAACTAGAAGACATAGTCGAATTAATTTCAAGCATTTTACACGATGTCTTATGATACGGTTATCTGAAAAAGGATTGTTGGGTGCGGAAAATGATCTGATAAGGGTTGAGAGGAGATTTAATCCGTACATTGAATAAATTTTTTCCGAAGCAACAATTGATAATCGACAGCGTCTATATTTAGAGAACAATAAATGGAAATGAGTGAGGGAGATAAATGCGTAAATTCAGTGTTTTTGTAATGGTCTCCAGTATACTTTTGGCAATTTACTTTATTGGTCTCACTGCTCAAATAACTAGTGGAGATCGAATTTGGTGGGGGTTAACTAAAGATAGTTCGGAGTATTTTTATTTACCATGTATTGTATTAGCATTCATTAGTTTGATTGTTTATTTAAAATCTAAAGATTAAATATTTCACTCTATACTTATAGACGTTGAACAAACGGGACACGAGAGTTCAATAACAACATGTAAAGGCAACCAGCCCAGGTGGATTGGTTGCCTTTTCCCCGCTAACGGGCAGTGTTCTCTATAGGACTACAATAATTCTCCGGGTATTGATGACAATAACATTGTCCGAATGCCGACATAAAAAAAGAAACAGCCCCGAGGGAAGGGCAGATTTCATTATTGGATCAATAGAGAAACCGGCGGTGAGGGAACAAATCATCGTCTGAAATGAACCTGCAATATACCAAGTTTAGCCTGAATCATTCAAGATGTGAACAAATGATTATAGCGGATATAAGCGTGCCACTAGTATAATCTGAGTATATTTTCAAAAAAAGTATAGGAGGTTGAGAGACTACATGATGATGAAAGCGCTTAGAATTATGTTGTGTCTGCTGTTTCTTTCTTCCTACGTGCCGCTTATCGGTGCGTCTGAGATCCAGGCGGCGGCAGCGCCGGTTACATCTCTTGTCAATGATAATTTTGAAGGAAGTACGTTAGGAGTATTGCCTGTAGGGTATACCCCGCCTTTTGGCAGCGGTGTGATTACTTCTTTTACAGCTACGAACAATTCTACGGTAATTAATAGTAGTAATCTTAGAAATAGCTATGGCCAAACATCGACTACTTTAGTCGGAAACACAACCAATGTATTATGGATCAGTGACGGCGCTGGCAGAGGCGGCTTCAATAAAGCTTTCACGCCAGTAACCGCAGAGAGCGGCAAAGGGATGACTGCGCAGCTCGATTTTATGGAAGGCGCTATGGTAAGCGACTCATACGTTTTGGAATTGCTAGACAGTAATAAGAAAATAGCGCTTTCCTTAAAGGCCGATTACGCCTTTCCGGATCCTCTAACAGGCGGCACACAAAAATTCCAGGCGAAAACCTGGTATACGGTGAAGTACGTTGCCGATGTAAAAGCCAATACGGCAGATCTTTATATTAATGGCATTTTCTCAGGTAATTTCAAATTCGCCAGCCCGGTTACAGATATTGCGTCTATTAATTTTAGAATGGCGGGTACGTCGACAGGGAATGCGTATGTGGACAACATCATCGTTTCTCAACAGGAAGCGGTGACACCACAGAACTTGACAACCGAAGGCGCAAACCGCAGGGTTGAGCTTAGCTGGGATGCAACAAGCGGTACAGATACTTATAATGTGTATCGCAGTGAATCCCGTGATGGCATCTATGACAAGCTTGCAGAAGGTGTGCCCTCAAACAGCTACACGGATACTGCCGGTCTGACTAACGATAAATACTACTATTACAAGGTGACATCGGTGAACTCGTCCGGTGAAAGTGAGTATTCGTATTATGCGTCTGGCTATCCTAATAACGTGGAGCCCCCTTCAGACGAAATTACAGGTCTTAACGGCATTGTCAGAAACGGGCAGCTTACAATCGCCTGGAATCCTGTTAATAAAGCGGCCTTCTACACGCTTGAGAGAAGCACAACACCGGAAGGACCTTTTGTCCCATTATTGACGAACGGGAAACCCAAGCTTACAAGCACTTCCTATCTGGATACGAACTTGCGGTCGGATACGGCGTATTATTACAGACTTTCAGCTGGGAATGTCGGCGGTCTGGGTCAACCCAAACTGCTCGGAAAGGTATCCCCTGCAGCACCGTTAGGTGCACCGACGCTATTGAGCATCGAGCCTGGAAATAACCAAGTCCAGCTAAACTGGACTTCAGTAACGAAAGCATCGTCATACAGCGTAAAAAGAAGTTTGGTAAACGGTGGACCTTACATAGCGCTAACTAATGTTATCGGAACCGGTTACTTAGATACCACTGCGGATAACGGCAAGACTTATTTTTATGTAGTTGATGCTGTGAATGATGGGCAAGAAAGCATGATTTCAAATCAATTAAAAGCGAAGCCATATGCTCCGGTTAATGGTGCACCAGCTAAACCGACAAGCTTCCAAGCAGTCGCAAACGAAGGCAGCGTAAGCCTTTCCTGGAATGCGGTAATTGGCGCTTCTTCTTACAATGTAAAGAGAGCTATTTCTGCTGACGGGCCATATACGGTCATCTCTTCAACTTACGATGCGATATTTGGCGATTTGAGCGTGACAAACGGGATCACTTATTATTATGTTGTGTCTGCTGTAAATTCGAACGGCGAAAGCCCTGATACGGATGAACTTGTTGTTCTTCCGGCGGCTGTGTTGACGGTTGATAAGAATGTAACGGCTGATGGAGTAAAAGTGTTCAATACGATTCAAAGCGCTATTAATCAGGTTCCGACAAATAACACCACAAGAACGATCATTCATATCGCTTCAGGTACGTATACCGAAAAGGTTAAGATTGATCGACCTTATGTAAGTCTTGTCGGCGCGGGCATGGATAAAACAACCATTATGTTTGGCGATTACGCAGGGACTGTGGCTACACAGGGCAAGCCCGGTCACACAGGAAACACATTCCTAAGTCAGACGGTGGATGTAACGGCAGACTTCTTTAACGCTTCCAATTTGACAATCGAGAACAGCGCCGGACCGCGCAATGAAGTGGCACAAGCGGTAGCTCTGTCACTCAAAAGTGATATGGCCGTATTGGAATCTGTAAGATTGAAAGGGTTTCAGGATACGCTGTACAACGGCTTAAATACCAAAAGTCAGGGACGCCATTATTTCCACAATAGCATTATTGAAGGAGACGTCGATTTCATCTTCGGTGAAGCTCCCGCTGTCGTTATGGACAATGTGAAATTAGTGCTTGTGAGCAATGTCCCGACCGGCGCGAGTGCAGGAGGACATATTACGGCAGGAGCGCAGAAAAATACGACGGACAAGGGATATCTTTTTATTAATTCTCAAGTGGTCGATGGTCCTTCTGCACAAGGGATCTACGATTTGGGCCGCGCTTGGAAGGATTACGCAAGAGTTACATTTATCAACACTTTCATCGATTCGAAGAAATTCCTTCCAGAGGGTTGGGCGGCTTCATGTGCGGGTTCCTGTATCACTAGCTATTTTTCGGAATATAACAGCTATGGATACGGAGCGAATGCAACCGCACGTCAAATTTCCACCCAGCTCACGGGACAGGAAGCAAGTTTGACGATTTTGCAAATTTTAGGTGGCTGGGATCCATCCATTCCGGTTATCATGCCGAAAGTAAACTATGCGCCAGCAGTAGAGGTTACATCCTCCAACTTTGATAAGAACCCAGCAAATCAGGCGGATATTAACGTAAGCGTTAGGAGCAACGGATTTGCGTTGACGAATATCACGAATGGCACAGGAGTTCTTGAATCGTTGGACTACACCGTTACCGGCAGTGTATATACACTCAAGAAAGATTACCTTTCCCGACTACCCGTGGGATCAACGACACTGGGCTTTAACTTCGGAGACATTGCCGTGCCATTGATTGTAAATGTGGTCGATAGCGAGGAGAAAGATATTGGCAGACAGGTATTGATGCCTAATGACGGATGGGGAGCCCATACCACAGGAACAACCGGCGGATCGACGGCTAATCCGGAACAAATTTTCATCGTGAGCAAGCGCAGTGAACTAGTGAAAGCATTGCCAGGCGGCACCATGCCGAAGATGATCTACATAAACGGCACGATAGATATGAATGTGGATCAAAACAACAACCCGATAGGTATGGAATTCTACAAAGATCCGCTTTATGACTTTAACGCTTATCTCCAGACATACGACCCGGCCGTTTGGGGTAAAACATTGCCTGGCGGCGCTTTGGAAGAGGCGCGTGTAAGATCGGCAAGCAATCAGAGTAAACAAATCAAAGTTAATGTCGGTTCAAATACGACGATCGTCGGTTTGCCTGGCACCAATGCGAAGATTCTCGGCGGCAATCTGAACGTAGAGAATGTGGATAATGTCATTATCCGGAACATCGAATTCCGGAATACATTTGATTATTTCCCGCAGTGGGATCCGACGGATGGCGATTTGGGCAATTGGAACTCTGCTTATGACAGCATCTCGGTAAAAAGTTCTACTCATGTTTGGATTGACCATAACACATTTAGTGACATAGGCGGCATGGATGATCCGAATCACACCTATTTTGGACGCAAGTATCAACAACACGACGGTGCTGTGGATATGACGAATGCATCCGATTTGATTACCGTATCCTACAACTACTTCCATGATCATGACAAGACGACGCTTGTAGGTGGAAGCGATAGCTTTAGCAGCGATGCTGGCAAAGAAAGAATTACTTTCCATCACAACTTTTATCGGAATGTAGGTCAGCGTGCACCACGTGTGCGTTACGGTCAGGTTCATGTGTACAACAACTATTACGAAGGAACAGTGAACCATCCGAATAACCCATTCCTCTATGCAATCGGAGTAGGATACCAATCTCAGGTCTATGCTGAAAATAATTATTTTGCGAATGATACGGCTTTATCCCCTTCATCCCTGATTCAAGTATCCAGCGGCACTGCATTCACTGACAAAGGCTCCGTTTTGAATGGCGAAAATGTTGAAGTCGCCAAGAACAACGGTACTTTGCTGCCTGTTAATTGGACGCCAAGACTGTATACTTTTGCGGATCAAACGGCATATGTTCCAGCTCTCGTTATTCATCAAGCGGGTGCAGAAAACACACAAACGGGCGACACATTTGCACCGCTGTGGAACTCCGGCAATTTGACCGCAACGAATGTAACGAAAACGGGCTTGACCTTAAACTGGCATGCAGCAGTAGATAACATCGGCGTGACCGGATATAGGGTTTATCTGGTGAGCGATACTTCGGCTAAGGAAATCGCAGTCTTGGGCAACGTTACAACGTACAATGTCGCTAATTTGCAAAAAGATACGAATTACAAGCTTATGGTCAAAGCGGTTGATGCAAGTGGTAACTTGAGTCTTTCCGGTCCTAGTGTCACGATTAAAACGGATCATGATAACAGGGACAATAATCCAGGCTACCCAAAAAAGGGAAGCTAAACTTGAAGTGCACTCCTTAAAATAGACATTGGAAAACCCTCTGGTTAATCCGATGACTTATAAGGGGTGCATTTTTTAAATTTTTAGAAGATTTGTCGAGGAGTATCATATCTCCGACCGATAATCATTAGCTCAGAAATACGGGCGAAATGTTCAAATGATTGTTTCGGAACCTCAAACATAACTGATAAGCTGATGAGGATATTCGAATTAATTGAGCCTTGTTTGAGCATTGATGATGCGAGGGGGGACAAAGCAAGTTTGTAAGAACTTGAAAGCGATTCCAAAGTCGTCACAACCACTTAAACGCGGGAGGAATTACATTGAAAAAAAGTATTGAAAAGGTAACGAGTTACGTTTTATTGTTTGCTATATTGCTATCTGTAATAGCAAGCGGAATGTTCAATACGGCAGTACACGCTACCGGTCTTTCGATCACCAACAATGGAGGCTGGAATGAGACGGCCTATGTAGAATGGGCACCTGTAAGTAATGCGACGGGATATAATGTATTTGTTAAGCCTGCAAGTGCAGCAGATTCTCAATATGTACAAATTGATACGCAATTAATCCGACAATACCCTTCAAATTGGAGAGCTGATGCTATAGGGCTTGCAGCTGGGAATTATGTAATGAAAGTCGAAGCAGTACTGTCAGATGGTTCCAAAGAAAGTAATGTTTCAAATACGATATCAGTAGCGCCACATGACAGATCTGGATTTGCCTTTGCAGGAAACTCACCATTTGGCACAGGTTCAGGAGCTTATAATAATGATGGAACACTTAAGAATGGCGCTCAAGTTATTTATGTAACATCTGCGACTGCGCAAACAGTAGCTCTTGATGTGATAACCAGTAGCTCAGGTACTAAACAAACAGGTGTTGGTTTAGGTGCAATTCTGGCACTAAGACAAAAAGGCTATGATAAAACACCACTTGCAATTAGATTTATTGGAAAAGTGACAGATGCTGACATGAGTGGACAACTTAACAGCAGTGGATTTCTTCAAGTAAAAGGGAACGCAAATTATGCGGAAATGAATATTACATTAGAAGGAATCGGACAAGACGCCTATGCTTATGGCTGGGGATTCCTACTTAGAGCAGTCGGTAATGTAGAAGTAAGAAACTTTGGTATTATGTTATTCCCTGACGATGGCGTTTCACTTGATACAGGTAATGCTAATGTTTGGGTGCATAATAATGATATTATGTATGGAAAAGCAGGCGGAGATGCTGACCAAGCAAAAGGTGATGGTTCAACTGACCTTAAAAAAGGATCAACTTATCTTACAATCTCTTACAATCACTATTGGGATTCCGGAAAAGCTGCTCTAGTCGGTTTTGATGATACATCTGAATTCTTTGCAACATTCCACCATAACTGGTTTGATCATTCAGACTCTCGTCATCCACGTATAAGAACAGGATCAATTCATATCTATAATAACTTCTTTGATGGCGTCGCAAAATATGGTACTGGCGCTACAACTGCAAGTAATGCCTTTGTAGAATCAAATTATTGGAGAAATGCTCATAATCCAATAATGATTTCTTTACAAGGCACGGATATTAAAAATGGTGTTGCTAATGGCACATTCTCCGGTGAAGCAGGAGGTATGATTAAAGCCTACAATAATATTATTGATAATCCTAATAGTCTTATCTATGCAAATTCCAATGCAGGAACAGCTCCAGCTAATGCAACATCATTTGATGCGTACTTAGCTTCGTCAAGAAATGAAACAGTTCCTAGTTCATACAAAACATTAGTAGGTGGAACAGCTTATAATAACTTTGATACGACTATCGATACAGGAGTAAATGTAGCTGACATTGATTCCGTAAGCATTGTTGAACAAGTTGTTACGGCAGAAGCTGGACGCCTAAATCATGGAGACTTTACATGGGATTTTGTTGATTCAGTTGATGACACATCGTATAGCCTTAATTCAGCACTGATGTCTAAAATACTAAGTTACACAACTCAACTTGTATCTGTAGGTGGTAATTCAACAGAAACACCACCAACACCACCAACAACACCACCAACAACACCGCCGACAACACCACCGACAACACCGCCTACATCGGCAATTGTTCACAACTTTACTACAAATGGAAAAACAAGCAGCTTCTTCACGATTGTAGGGAACCTTTCAACAAGTAAGGGAACAGTGGCATATGATGGTTTAACACTAACTCAATGTTTAAAAATGGAGAGTACAACCAATATTGGGTTTACCACAACACAAGCTTCAACATTAACATTAGTGTTTAATCCAGCAAACGGACTTAAAATCAAGATAGATGGAACAAGCTATGCAATGACAAATGGTATTGTCAGTGTATCACTTGCGCCTGGCGCACATACCATTACTAAGGATGATGTTACAAATCTTTATTACATGAAACTCGCAAGTATGGAGAGCGATACGACACCTCCAGGGGATGCAATGTTTACAGCTGATGTGACAACTCCGACCAATACCGATGTGAACGTGATTATTCAGTTCCCAAATGACGCAGCTGTGAAAGAATTTAAAGTGGGCACTGAAGGCGCATGGACACCATACACAGCACCGATTGTTATGGCATCGAACAATACGATCTTTGCCAGAGGAACGGATACAGTTGGGAATACATCGAACATTAGCAGCTATATGGTAAGCAACATCGACAAAACGCCTCCGGCTGACGCAACATTGTCAGCAGACGTTACATCGCTAACCAATTTGGACGTTACCGTAACGATCAGCTACCCGGGAGACGCTTCGTCGATGGAATATAAAGTGGGAGCAAGCGGCGTATGGACAGCGTACACTGAACCGGTGGATGTTTCCGACAATGACACCGTGTATGCAAGAGGAACAGATGCAGTAGGAAATGTATCTAATGTAACCAGTATTACGGTAAGCAACATCGATAAATCGGCTCCGGCTGACGCAACCTTGTCAGCTGACGTTACAGCGCCAACCAATCAGGACGTTACCGTAACGATCAGCTATCCATCCGATGTGACGGTGAAGGAGTACAAAGTAGGAGATATCGGGACATGGACGGCATATGGCTCTCCAGTGGTTGTCTCCGAAAATAGCACGGTTTATGCTAGAGCAACAGATGCTGCAGGCAATGTGTCGAATGAGACGAACTACTCAGTCAGCAATATCGATCACATAGCACCTATCGATGCAACCTTGGTTGTATATACAAATACGCTGACTAACCAAGCTGTCAACGTAATCATCAGCTATCCGGGAGACGCTTCGTTGATGGAATATAAAGTGGGAGCAAGCGGCGCGTGGACAGCTTACACCGCCCCAGTAGTTGTCTCCGACAATGATACCGTGTATGCAAGAGGAACTGATGCAGTAGGAAATGTATCAAATGTAACCAGCATTACGGTAAGTAACATTCATAAAATAGCTCCTGTAACAACCGCTACCCTAAGTCCGGTTGCGCCTAACGGAAAGGACAGCTGGTACACAACAGATGTGACCGTGAGCTTATTCGTAAGCGACATTTACGGAGGATCAGTAACAACGGAATACCAAGTGAATGAAGGTGAATGGATCATTTACACTGGCTCCATTCCAGTCTTCGGTGACGGAACTTATAAGCTCGGATATCGCAGCAAGGATCAGGCAGGCAATGTAGAACAAACCAAAACCGTCGAATTCAAAGTCGACAAGACAGCACCAGTGATTTCCGTCCAACTCGATAAAACCTCGATTTGGCCGGCAAATCATATAATGGTTCCGATTAATGCCACGCTGGATACTAGTGATGCTACATCGGGCGTTGAATCCGTGGTATTAACGTCCATAACGAGCAATCAACCGAATAGCGATCCAAGCGATATTCAGGTCAATTTCGGTACAGCCGCCACTTCTTTTAGCTTGCGTGCGGAGAAGTCGCGGATCTATACCATCATGTACACGGCAACTGACAAAGCGGGCAACAAAACGCTAACAACAGCAACCGTCACAGTGCCGCATGATCAATCCGACAAAAATTAAGAGGTAGTTCAATTGATTGAATACGAATAAATGATCACAAACAGAAGTATTATTTCTTGACTTTGGAACTTTCGTAAAAGAAAAGAAATAGTAATGTTACTATTTGCATTGTGACTTAATAACTTTAGGGATTCAGCTAACGGTGAACAATAGTTGAATAATCAAATAGACACATGGAGGAAGTCACGTGCGTAAAGAACTCAAAGGAATGGGAATCGGATTTGTTTTAATCTCACTCTTAGTTGGCGGCTCGGCTCTAGCTGCTGGCTACAAAAGTACAATTGAAGTTTTATTCAACAACGTCAATCTAACGGTGAATGGTAAAAAAGTAGCAAGTGACAATATTCTATATAACGGTACAACCTACATCCCTTTACGTGATGTGGCCGATCTATTAGGAAAAAAAGTTGGATGGGATCAGGCATCAAATACTGCAAGCATCAACGATCCTGGATTTGTACCAGCTGATAATGGTGACGCCTCGGTGACTTGGAAAGACGGGGAGGAAGACGCAAACTTAACAGTACATTTTAAAGACCGAAGCGCAACCGTTGTTATTGGGCGTGATCATCCAAATGGTACAAAAATGAATGTAATCTTTAATGAAGATAAGTTTGGCTGGCCATTGGAATTGGATAAAGGCAGCAGTACCGACATATTTAAACCTTATGGCGATTTAAACGATGGTTTTAGTATCCACGCAATGCTTCATGATTTCGATGGGGATGGTAATCCAGAGATCGTACTTACCGCAGGCGATGGACTGGTGACCGGCCATGTGTGGGTATTCTCATATACGTCGGTTTCCGACGTATCGAAAATCAATCCATTAAAACTCGAGCTATCCGAAATGATTCAACAAAAGGTGGAGTTGGATAAGAATAAACTTATCATTCCTTATGGCAGCGTAGGGCTCTTTAATGAGTATGACTATACGAACGGTCATTTCGCTAAGAGTGTTCAATAGTAATAATTATGATAATAGAGCATATTGCATAATTGCGTTTTTAATGAGATTTAGGCTTGTCTCAGGAGCGGTTGGAATGGTAATAATATTTGACGGCAAAGGAAAAATAAACAAGTCGTTGCTTACGTTCAGTCCATACTTACGTAAACCAAGAGGAAATGTCAAGAAAAGGAGCTGCCAAGGCAGCTCCTTTTGCATTTGCACCTTCATACGCGATTTTATACATATGTCCTGCTGGGCGTTGAACTAACGGACAGCATACTAAAAAGAACATGCAGAAATGTAAACCAATCAATTGGCTTCATAATAACATCACTTTCTCAATGGATGGTTGCTTTCGGTATTAACGGTTACCTTAAAGTTCTTCGTTTATACATTATTTTTCCATTTTTGGTTTATGCTAAGCTAGAAAAAAGTGAACAGAACCCTATTACTTTGAAGGACTTCTGCTCACTGATTTCATTACTCTTGGATTCGGTGCTTGGTATAGAAATGGAGTAATCCGCACAGATTACCATTAAATGCTTGCTTTCAATAACAAAATGGTGCAAGAGCAAAAATTAAACAAGGGAGTAATTAAATGAAAGCTGTAACCTACCAAGGGTTAAAAAATGTGAAAGTTAAAGAAGTTCCTGACGCAACAATACAGAAGTCGGATGATATCCTTGTCCGCATCACAACAACGACGATATGTGGCTCGGACCTTCATCTTTATAACGGAGAAATTCCTAACACCCCTAAGGATTTCATAATTGGACATGAACCAATGGGGATTATAGAAGAGGTTGGTAAAGATGTGACTAAAGTGAAAAAGGGAGACCGTGTCATTCTTCCCTTTAATGTTGCCTGCGGTCATTGCTGGTATTGTACACATCAACTGGAAAGCCAATGTGACAATTCGAATGATTTTTTACATGGTGATACAGGCGGTTATTTGGGGTATTCCGAAACTTTTGGCGGGTATGCAGGCGGACAAGCTGAGCTTCTCCGTGTTCCATATGGGAACTTCGTTCCTTTTAAAGTGCCTGAGGATGCTGAAATGGAAGATGAAAAGCTCCTCTTTCTATCTGACATTGTACCTACAGCCTATTGGAGTGTGGACAATGCCGGCGTGAAAGCCGGAGACACCGTCATTGTCCTAGGGTGTGGCCCCGTAGGCTTGCTAGTGCAGAAATTTGCCTGGCTGAAAGGTGCAAAACGCGTTATAGCCATCGACCATGTTGATTATCGTTTGGAGCATGCTCGGAAAACAAATCGTGTAGAAGTTTTCAATTTTAAAAAGCAGGACGAGCTTCTACAACATCTAGCGGAGCTTACGGGTGGTGGTGCAGATGTGGTTATTGATGCCGTAGGACTGGATTCGGAGAAAACTTTTGTCGAAAAGGTAGAAACGTTGCTTAAGCTGCAAGGTGGAGGTTTAGGAGCATTCAGGATGGCGACTAAACTTGTGCGCAAAGGAGGCACTATACAAGTAACTGGTGTATATGGCACAAATTATAACGCATTTCCTTTTGGTGATCTGTTTAGCCGTAATATTACTGTGAAATTGGGACAAGCTCCTATTATTCACTATATGCCCGAATTATATCGTCAGATTAAGGAAAGCGTGTTTGATCCGACTGATGTGATCAGCCATAGGCTTCAACTAAGTGACGCAGAACACGCCTATAAGATATTCAATAATAAAGAAGATCATGCAATAAAGATTGTCTTGAAACCTTAGCACATACGCTTTAAAAATGAGCATAAGGCCCATCCCGCAAAAGATGGCCCTAAAACTTGCCGTTACAGACAGCGCGAAGGACCATTACAATAGTTAGGTAGCGCGGATGGTTCATTCCGCTAACGGATAGCGAGAGTTCAATAACATCAGAATAAGGCTGCCGTTGATTGATCCGGCAGTCATTGCTGCGTTAATACAAGGGGACAGTTTCATGCACCGGAGAAGCTAGCCATTATCAATTTGGAAAATGGCACAGGCTATTATTAAAGGCTTCTCTCACTACAGAAAATGTACATCTCACGAACTAAGTCAATTACAGTTATTGACTCAGCTTTATCATATTGCGGTGCTTCATATATATATTGGTCAGCATAATTCAGGAATGGATGTTCAACAGAGTTTCAACGATATCATAAATCAATTTATTACCCGTAACGATTGGTTGAATAGTCATAAAGTGGCGATTAATCAACTCATAGCGGAATATCTCCTTTTAAACCTTCGTGAATGACAACACATGAAATTCCCCAAAGAACAACAATATTAGAAAGTAACATTTCCTAAAGTTGCTGTGAAGCATAATAGTGAAGGGGAATCTGGTGGTTTATCCAACTAACGTAAGAATTGGTTCAGTAGATTACAAATACTGGAGCATTAAATGTGAATGATATCTTATTTTATGTTGCTGGTTCAGTTTTTGGGTGTCCGCGATTAGGAAGAATCAAAGCCTGAAATGTAGAAGCTATTCCATTCATAAGTTTATTGAAAAAACTTGGTTTTAATGAGGACGGCGAACTTAGAGGTTATTCTTCTCATGGGGTTTTCGTCGATAACCGCTGTTTTTCTCTTTTAAGAAATGAGTGGAATTGAAAAGCTAACTGCGAACTAAAGTTCAAAACCAGAGAAGGCAGTCGGTCATTTTTGGCTCGATTGCCTTTCCTTATGTTAATTGCAGGGGAATCTTATTTATCCACCAATAATCAATGCATGGAAAATTGTATTTAATGTGAAGTGTGCGTATTGGTAATCGAGGATTTCGATGATTCCTGTTTAAAGAGAATGTACCCAAACATTAGATGATATGACCTTTAATCATTGTCCATTGCACTTGGAATTGTTCATTTAACAAGACAAGATCAGCATCAAAGCCCGTGGAGATTCTGCCTCGGGTATCAAGGCTTAATATTCGTGCAGGTGTGGTTGAAGCCATTTGAACCGCGTCTTTTAAAGAAATGCCGGTTTCTACGGTTAGACGAAGTGCCTCATTCATCTTAACCGTACTGGAGGCTAAAGTCCCATCCTCTAGTCGAGCTACACCGTTGGAAACCGTAACATGATGTCCACCGAACACATAATTCCCATCACCTAGTCCCATGGCTTGCAAAGCATCTGTGATAAGTACCATACCATCTGGTCCTTTCAGACGATGCATCATTCTAATGATCGCAGGATGCAAATGAATACCATCCACAATCGCTTGAAGGCTGACATGTTCTTCTTCAAAAGCGGCTACAACCAAACCGGGATCACGATGATGAATCGGACGCATGCCATTGAAACAATGCGTAACGTGACTCGCTCCGGCTACAAAAGCTTGCTTTGCTTCCTCGTATGTGGCATCCGAATGCGCAACCGCGATTATGATGCCATTTTCTTTCAGAAAAGAGATGAGCTCCATCCCGCCAGGTAATTCTGGGGCAATTGTAACCATCTTAATCAGTCCATCTGCTTCGTTAAAAATTTCTTTCATTTCAGTAAGATTCGGATGTCGTAAAAACCGTTCATTTTGCATACCTTTACGCTTCGGATTCAGGTACGGACCCTCTAGATGAAGCCCGGCAATTTTGGCCCCGACTTCACGCCCGATCACACGTTTCACACTACGAATCATGGCTAGTAATTCTTCAATTGTAGAGCTAACGGAGGTAACCAGAAATGAGGTGCAGCCCGATTCGGCACAAGCACGCGAAACCTCCTGAATACTCGCCACACTGCCATCCATCATATCGAACCCGTTAGCACCGTGGATATGCACATCGATCATACCAGGTATCAATAAATGGCCTTGGCCATCCATAAGTTCATATTCGCCCTCAGGAAGAGAAGAAAGACCACTTTCTATCTTTTCAATAATTCCGTTTCTTATCCAAAGTGTGGCAGGTAGAACAAGGTCGTCTGGTTGGATCACGTTTACGTTGTGCAAAATTTTAAGACTCATCTTTGTTATCCTCCTCGTATTTGTCATTCTCTTCACATTGAATAATCGCTATATTTTTATTATGGAGTACTTCTCTTATTTCGTTAGGTACCTCTTGATCGGTAATCAAAATATCCACAAAGTCAAAATCTAAACGATAAACCGATTTGCTTGTAAACTTCGTGAAATCAGCCACGACGATTACCTGATCCGATCTGCGGGCCATCTCTTTTTTTACAGAAACATCATCTTCGTAAGGAAAGTAAAGCCCATCAGTTCGTATAGATGTAGCGCCGATAAATGCCTTATCAGCTCTTAATTCTCTTAGTTTATCAATGACGGAAGGTCCATATAATAACCGATTTTTGGTATGTAAATAGCCACCTAGCACATATACTTGCAGATCTTCCCGTCCTGAGAGAATCCCTACAATGTCTATGGAATGTGTGACAGCTGTAATATTTTTAGCTGTAATTTGTTCTGCTACAGACTGTACCGTAGTTGATACGTCTAAAATGACTGTTTCCCGATCTTGAACTAGTTTAGCTGCTATCTTCCCAATTTTACTTTTACTGTCTGTTTCGTCAATTAAACGTTCCTGATAGGAGGCTATTTCCTTCTTTAATTGAGGTAAAGCGACGCCTCCATGTGTACGAATAACGACCCCTTCTTGTACTAATTTAACAATATCCCTTCGGGCTGTATCCCTAGATACATCTAGAAGAGAGCAGATATCCATAACACTCATCGCATGGTGTTCATTAACATAGTCGAGTATTTTCAGTAATCGTTCTTCTTGATACAATATCATCACCTCTTGTAAGTAAGGCTATCATAAAATATAAGTGAATTAAAGTTAATTTTAAGTATATTTAAGTATTTTAGTAATATCACTATTTTATTTAGCCAATTGATAGGCTTAATTTGTAATTTCCGTATATTAAAAGCTCTTCGAGCAAAGCATTCAATTCTATAGCTGTTGTGACACTACTGCATGTATATGTTTATTGCACGACGGGGCAGTGTTATCCAATATTGAAAACATTCGTTTTCTAGAGCATAGGATAGCGCTTAACTTATTTTGCGAACGAAGTATTGAAACCTTCTTTTCTAAGGAGTATACTTTGATTGTTAGACACACCTATAGATAGTGTGAAATACGTAATAATATTAGAGTTTTATGGTTTAATGCTTATTGGGAGGTTATTCTTTTCGTTTCTCTAGTGAATTAAGCGCTTAACTTAATTTTAATTTTATGTACGTACTCCGATCTCTAAGCGAATGGTAAGGAAGCTGTTGAGTGTATGCGCGTAAGAAAATGATTACTGCTCGTTGGCAGTAGTATAATATCCGGCGCCAGCTGGTTTACTTTGAATGGAGGGGTCACAAATGGCTCTTGTTTCTATGAACCAGATGCTATTTAAAGCAGTAAGAGGTCTATATGCTGTCGGGCAATTCAATTTGAACAGCTTTGAATTTACGCAGGCGATTCTTCAAGCCGCAGAAGCAGAGAAGGCCCCTGTAATTCTTGGATTGAATGAAGCTTACTTGCCATATATGGGTGGGTTATCGACAATTGCCGCTATCGTGAAAGAACTTATTGAACATTATGGTACTACCGTTCCTGTCGCACTCCATCTGGATCACGGGTCGACTTTCGAAGTATGCCGGAAAGCAATTGATTCTGGGTTTACTTCAGTAATGATTGATGGGTTTCATCACTCACTGGACTATAACATCGAGCAGACTAAACGTGTGGTGGAATATGCTCATGCGAGAGGCGCTTCAGTGGAAGCGGGTCTTGGCAGAACCGTAGGACGAGAGGATGACATTAACGTGGACGAAGCGAAAGCGATGTATGCGCTCACGGAAGAATGTATTCGCATGGCTCGTGAAACGAACATTGATGCATTAGCGCCGGCACTTGGCTCGGTTCATGGGCCTTATGGAGGGGAGCCGCGAATCGCTTTTGAGCGAATGAATGAAATTCGGAAGATTACTGGGCTGCCACTGGCCTTGCACGGCGGAAGCGGATTACCAGATGACATTATCCAAAAAGCGATTATACTCGGTACGGCCAAAATTAATGTGAGCACGGACAATCAGTTAGTTTTCACCGCTAAGGTTAGAGAGCATTTGAAAGCCAACAAGGAGGATTATGACCCTAGACGTTATTTGAGTCCTGCTCGGGATGCCTTACAGCAAGGTGTGCAAGCCAAAATGCGTCAATTTGGTTCATCAGGAAAGGCAAAATAGATTCGTAAATCTTAATGCTTTCCTCTTGCAACTCCTCATGGACATCTTCATAATGAAAATACGACTAATCAACTATTGAATGAGGAATATAAGCATGAAAGCAACGATATATGATATCGCAAAAGAAGCAGGCGTTTCAATTGCAACTGTATCAAAAGTGTTGAACGGTAAAGGGAAAATTAGCGCTGAGACGAGTAAGGCCATTCATGCCATCATGGAACGACTTGATTATCAACCAAGTGTGATCGCATCTGCTTTAACAGGGAAAAAAACGTATACATTAGGTCTGCTTATACCTGATATATCCAATCCCTTTTTCTCTGAAATCGCCAGAGCTATTGAGGATCACGGAGAACAGCTGGGTTATAGCGTAATCATGTGCAGCACGGACAACAAAGATGAGAAGGTAGAACGATACATTTCGTTACTGCAGCAAAAAAAGGTCGATGGCATCATTATAGCAACCGGAATCGATAATAAGGAAATTGTTGAGCAGTTGCTAGCCAAGAGTATTCCTGTTGTCCTTCTGGCTAGAGATATGCCGCTAGTAGCCGTGAATACAGTGGTCGTCGATGATTACGTCGGAGGATGCTTGGCAGCCAGCCATCTGATCGGTTTAGGTCATCGACGAATCGGCATCATCGGTGAAAAGGAAAAGGTAAGAAGCAGCCGAGAGCGTATCAGAGGCTTTCGCCAAACAATGGAGGACCACGGAATCACCTTTCATGAGAATTGCTTAAAGACTTGCGATTATAAGGTAGAGGACGGCAAGAAAAAGGCGCTAGAATTGCTTCAATCTGACGAAACTCCAAGCGCAATCTTCGCTTGCAATGACATGCTAGCAGTAGGTGTACTTCAAGCTGCGAAAGCAGTTGGGAAAAAAGTACCCAACGAACTTTCAATTGTCAGTTTTGATAATACGATATTGTCGGAGCTTGCTGACCCGCCGTTAACCACTCTAGCACAGCCAATGGAGCATATGGGTAAACTTGCAGTAAACATGATCGTTGAAGAGCTGCAGAGCTCAAATCAAGTGAAACAAAGGACGGTACTACGGCCGGAGTTAATGATAAGAGATTCTACTGCGTTGATAAGTACTTCATAAAAAAAAAGAGCCTTCTCTTCCGCGTGATATCGTGGAGTTGAAGGTTCTTTGGCATGTTTGTCAGGGGAGACTAACGGAATTCATACTTTCTTAGACTGTACGATTGCCCTTCTCATGAACGAAGGAGTTAGGCAGCTTTTTCATCCATTTGAAAGAGCGATATCTCGCATATAATATAAACGCCCGAATATAGTTGTCAATGGCAATCGATATCCAAACGCCAGTGAGACCTAATCCCATTCGCACACCGAGCAGATAAACCCCGATTGTCCGAATAGCCCATATACCTATTGCGGTTACGTACATCGGATATTTTGTATCTCCGCCAGCTTGCAAAACCGCAGTAAGCGACAAGATTATGCCGGTTGCAGGTTGAGAGAGCGTGTCAATGACAAGGGCTGTAGTGATGAAGGAAAGAATCGCCGCGTTGGCGGTAAAGGCTGTAGCAGTATATGGAGCGGTTATGCAAATAGCGAATGTAGAGATCGTCATGACAACAGCTGTCACAATGGTGCAGACACGGGCATACGTCTTGGCCATGCCTAGTTCACCAGCTCCAATGCTTTTCCCGATCAGAGTCGTAGTCGCCACTGATAATCCACTTCCAATGATCGTTGAGAATATTGTCAGGTTACCAGCCAAGGTGTGTGCAGCATAAATATCAGTGCCCATATGTATGATCATTCCGAAATAAATTAACTGACCGAACCTCATGAACAAGCGTTCTAGCCCTGTTGGGATGCCAACTTGAATTAGACCTTTAAGAATCTTTAGCTTCGGCTTCCACATGGCAAAGGAGTTGAGTAATAATGATTTTTGATTCAGCGAACGAATCAATAATACCGCCCCGAAGCATCTCGCCAAGACGGTTGCCATGGCTGCGCCGATAATACCGAAACCCTCGAAAAAAAGGCCGAAAACAAGCACATATTCCACACCAATATGGAAAATATTCATCATAAGTCCCACTCGCATGGGCGTTTTCGTATCGCCTTGTCCACGTAGGATAGCGCCTAATGAGTACATGAGGGAAATTAAAAAAGAAGGAGCGGCAACGATTTTGAAATAAAGGATTCCCTTCGCGGTCACTTCGCTATCTGCGCCCATAAACGATAGTAATGGTTCGGCAAAGATAAGGGAAAGGACACCGAGAATAAATCCCGCTGCACAGGACATAATCAAGCTTTGCACAATCAGAAATTTAATTGTGTTTGGCTGCTCCGCTCCTGAATAGCGGCTAATGAAAATGGTCGTAGCGGTGGAAAGTGCTAAAAAAATGGCGAAATAAATTTGTATCATATTGTTAGCTACGCCCACAGCTGCAACTTCAGTGAGTCCGAGCTTGGCAATAAACAAGGTGTCGATGAAACCGACTAAGCTTTGGAGAGCATTCTCGATGATAGCCGGAACCGCCAGAGAGAGCAACGTCATCAGTGCAGCAGAGTTTCTCATCGTATCAATGGTCGAGAGATCTAGTAACCCAAAGCTCTAATTGCTGACGTCCCCAAACTGTATCATCTTTCGCATGAACGGCAAATCCGCAGGATAAGCCTTCTGCTGCTGGGATCAAGGAGCTTCTCGATAAAGCTGAAGCGTTCCCTTGAATATGAGGGAGACGTATTGGATTGCTTCCAGGCCTGTCCCAATAAAAAACGTTCCCCTGAACCAGAGCTGCCAGCTTCTGATCTCCCAAGCATAGGAGTTGATATGAGAATAAGTCCGGTTTCCCAGCAATTGCAGTGTCTTGAAACGGAAAACGATGAACTACTTCAAAACCATCCAAACTCCATTGCAGGAAATGGATCCTATTTTCACAGAAAATGGCTGCTGCTTGGGTTCCTCCCCAAATGTCAAAATATAGAAGGTCCTCGAGTTCAAAATGAGCATTAGTGCTAACTCCGTCCCATTTCCAAAGTGTCCCATCTTCGCATAAAATCCACAAATATGCCCCGTCAGCTATAAGTTTATGAGGCTTGGCTTTCAATATAATTCGTTTGGGAATGTCACCGCCATCTTTTAATGGAAAGAATCGCTGAATTGTGTAACTGAATGCGATCCAAATGCCTCCGTCTGGATGAGGAGCCATACATTGCACGGGCTCCTCGATCAACCACTTTTGTTGTGGCCATTCGGCCTCGAAGCTTCGCGTAAAACGCCAAGGACTTGATAAATGGGACAGACCCACATAATTATCCCAAGACAGCCATAAATAATCGCCTGATACGGCGAGCGCTTGTAATGGTTCTCCGATATGTAAGCTCCCTATGACAGCTTCTACACCTGCTTCTACTTCCCATGTGAACCCATCGCGCGTAGATACGAAATACTTGTCGGGCTCTATGGGATGAAGGCCGTATGGTAGGGCTGCTTGCTCACCAACTGAACAGAACATGCTTCGTTCAAGAATTGTTCTGGAATCCGGAATAGGTACTGACAATAGAGGAAGAGGCTGCCATTTGTTTGAATGAATCATTGAACTTAGCGAGTCGTCGTGCGAGAAAGCGCCTTCGTTCGTGATGGAACGCTGCACGTGATCCAGGGTAAGAACCTCTATTCTATTGCTGGATATATCAATAATGCGGGAAATTCTTGATTCATCGCGCGTACAGGTGCCATGAACGCCTGTGAGGAAGAAGTGAGTGCCATTTCGAAAGGTATGGGAATCAGTGTAGCTGTGACCAAGGTGATAATGAGCGGAGAACCACATGACGATTTCTGGATATTGTTCATAAAGCTGCCTCCAACGATACGGCTCGTGATTTTGGTCCAAGTAAGCATTTGTTGATTTAACATGAACACGAGGGACGGTGCGCAGTCCGCAGCCGATTGGAGGAGCATGTGTAAAGAAGATGACGGGGACACCACGTCTCCTATCCAGTTCAGTAACAAGCATCTTGAATTGATCATCCGTCGCAAAGCATTCTTGCAAGCTGTAACAGGAGTCTACCGGCTGAGGTTCCGTAGAAGCAAAAAACAACCTGAAATCATCAAACTCCACGACCCCATATGGCTTATCCAAATGAAACATCCGCAGGAATTCAGATTCCATGGTGCCTTTGAGTTGGTAAGAATTCCCCGATTCCCGCTGCAAATCATGGTTTCCTAAGATGGGTCGTATTGAAGCGGTAAGCATATCGAAAAAAGGTTTCACTTCAAGGAGTCCTTCAATACTGCCGATACGTTCTCGGCTGCCGAAATCTCCGAGTGGTATAACTAGATCGGGATCGGTGCTGTTAACGTCTTCCATTGCTTTGCGGGTCAACTCATAATTATTCGGATCTAAGTGAAAATCGCCAATTACTATGATTCTCATCAGCATGCCTCCCCAATTCAAATTTTAATATGAAGATTATCAGCATTTGATGAGTGCGTCAATACTAGGTTAACCGGTTTCCTGAATACAATCAATTTTCCCGGAAAAGAGCGTGTTCGGAGTGAAAAACTAATGGTTGACAGTAAAAGGAGGAATAAGATAATATATTGGTAACGTTACCGGAAACGTTACCAAAATTTCGGAATTACCCTTAAAAGGGAGTGGTTATCTAATTTGATGGTCATTTCGAACTAAATATGCAATTCATTACGATTATCTCCTGAACTGACCTGTCAGGAAATTATTACGACAAGGTAAGCGCTAACCTAATTGATTGCAAAATGAACCGCTTATTTAGCTCGGCAGTTATCGAATTTAAGAGTCATACATAAATAAACTGCGAGCTCGCATGAATGCATGTTTACTTGAGGAGGGGGATGTAGCACATGAGCACCAATGAAGAGCAGTTGAACGATGAAGGGAAAACCAAGGCCCGACTTCTGATTGATGTGAATAACATTGATACGCTGCCTAAACGGTTTCGTATGACAACAACACCGGTTCAAGCCGGGGAAGTCGATCTACCTGATCTGACGGGATTAGCAGAACTGAAGGCATCGGGGAGCGGAATGTTTTCCCAAAAGGGACTTCGATGCATGAACGAAACTATTGGTCATAAACCTCTTATGATTATTGATCTGCGTCAGGAAAGCCACGGTTTCGTAAACGGGATGGCGGTTAGTTGGTACGGCATAAATAATAACACAAATAAGGGCTTGAATGATGAAGATGTACGAGTGGAAGAGCGTTGGCTACTAGACAATCTAGCAGCAACGCCGGAGATTACTTTTGACCTATTGGAAGGGAAATCCGTTCAATTAGAAGGTCCTGTGACTGGTTCCAAGACAGTGTTGACCGAAGAAGAACTGGTGATGGGAGAAGGTTTGAGTTATCGGCGATTTTTCGTTTCAGATCATCATCGTCCGCTCGATATTGTTGTTGATCAATTTATTACATTCGTGAAAGCGCTCTCGCCCGATGTGTGGCTGCATTTTCACTGCCGTGGAGGCGTAGGCAGAACGACCTCATTCCTGCTCATGTACGATATGCTGTGCAATGTTGGAAAGGTTCGCAAGGATGACATTATATGCAGACATATTCAAATTGGCGGTAAAGATATGACGGATGCGGATCCGAATGATGTACTCAAATATGGTCCGGCTATGGAACGACTCGCTTTTATTCATATGTTCTACGATTATTGCATTCATAACTATCGGGATGGTTATTCAACGAGTTGGTCAGATTGGCAAGCCATCGCTGAATCGGCATCCTGAGCAGATGAGCACTTTAACTAAGCTTAACCTTGAAGTGGATGAACAGATTTCACGAGGATCTCAGATGTTCAAGCCCGCTATGCGATTCTTGAACAGATTGAGCTTTTTACAAAAATTTATGCTGGTTGGCATGATCTTCATGGTTCCAGTTATTGTATCTGCTTATTTATTCATTTCAGATGTAACGGATAATATCCGGTTTACTTCCAATGAAGCGGGTGGTATTGAACCGATAACGCTTTTGGCAAATCTTCAGCTTGAAATTGAGACGCATCGCAGTTACTCAGTTCGATATTTGAACGGCATGACCGCAATGAAGTCGAAAATGGATGAGCAAAAGTCAGCCGTTGAAAAGAAGCTGGAAGCACTAAAAAATTGGAACGATATACATGGAGAGTTGTATAAGACGAAAGATCTTTGGAAAATCCTTCAGGAGGATTGGTATTACACCAAGCTTCAAATGGATAAAGCTGGTTATAGTCAAGGTATCGATGCGCATAAGAAATTGATCCGCGATATCGAGGATTTCTCGAGACAAGTTGCTGACGTATCTCAGTTAAATGTAGAAGCGCACCCGCAAGTTCGTCTTTTGTTGAATTCTGCGAATCAATTGCTTGTACAAATCGAGAAGACGAATTTGCTGTCCTCTGTAGGGCAGAGCGCAATTGCGACTAGAGCGCTTTCTGATGTTAATATGAAAATATTGACGGAAGAAGCGACGTTCAAGCAGCTGCTGCTGATTAAATCGAACTGGGAGGCTCTCCCTGACAAGAGTGGGAAAAGAACGCTGGAACAGACACATGCCGCGTTTCAGCAAAGCAATTATCAATTAGTAAATAGTGTACAGCGGCTGCAGCTTTCAAAGGATAAATCCGCTGCTTTTGAAGGAGCAGACGACTTTGCGCAAGTGGGCGAGATGGCCTTGCAGACCGGAGCGGGGTTGTATCGAGCGGTACTGAAACAGTTGGACCGAAGCGTACAAGACAAATTAACGACTTATCGCTGGCAGCGAAATTCTCTGTTAGGCATTGCGTTAGGGTTTATCGCACTTAACCTGTATTTGTTCTTATCCCTGTATATGTCTATTCGCCGGACAGTGCGACAATTAGCTGCATGTTCATCAAAGATGGCTTCCGGGGATTTGACTGTCCGAGTTCCGTTAGAATCAAGGGATGAGCTTCGTACGGTGTGCGAATCCTTTAATGGCATGGCTGATTCCTTCACGACGATGATCGCAGCTAATCTCAAAGCGTCTGAGGAAATGTCCGCATCTGCTTATCAATTGATGCTTGGCTCATCCATCTCCGCTCAAACGAGCAAGGACATCTCTATGTCGTACACAAGGATAGCTGGAGGCGCACGTACACAGCTAGGATATGCAAAGCAGTCAGCTGAGCAAATGACAGAAATGGCCTTAGGCATTCAACATGTGACCAAGAGCACTTCCTTCGCTTCAGAGGAAGCGATGAAAACATCTCATGAAGCGGAGACAGGCCTTGCGTCGATTTATGAAGCGGTTCAGCAAATGGGGCTGATCAAGGATTCTGTCAGTCGGATGGAAGATTTAATACATCATTTTGAAGCCAGCTCGGCAGAGATAGGCAAGTCCGTGAGTGATATTCGGGATATTTCAACCCAAACCAATCTACTTGCGTTGAATGCTGCTATTGAGGCAGCTCGTGCTGGCGAGCATGGTAGAGGTTTTGCTGTGGTTGCGGCCCAGGTGCGAAAGCTCTCAGAGCAGTCTAGGGCAGCTGCGGGACGGATTACAGGCGTGGTTCGAGACATTCAACAAACAGCAGCCTCAACCGTTATTCGCATGAAGGATGGCGTGGTGGAGGTTGATAAAGGAATTCGACTCGTGGATCAGACGGGCAACCAATTCAAAGGCGTGCTGCAAAGCGTTGAGCATCTTTCAGGGTTGATACAGAGTATTTCCGCTACTTGCGAGCAGTTCACAAGCCATACAGATGAAGTAGCAGGCTCACTTCAAGAGATGCTTTTGATCGCGCAAGAGGCTTCCGCTAGCGCGGAACAAGTGTCTGAAGCGTCTTCCGTGCAGCTCGTTACTGTAGGGGAGCATCTGGAATCTGCGAAAGATCTCGAAAATTTATCAAAGCACCTACAGAAAAGTATGAGGAAGTTTACCATCTAATCAGCTGATCAATGTTTCGGTTGACATGATGATAGGCCATGACTTACAATTTTGGTAACGTTACCGGAATCGTTACCAAAGGAGATCTACTACTATGCCAACAATTAAAGATGTAGCCAAACATTTAGGTGTATCTGTATCTACTGTATCCAGAGCATTGAATAATCATCCTGATATCAAGCAGGATACGAAAAATGAAGTTTTGGAAGCGATGAAGCGAATCAATTACACACCTAATGCTGTAGCTAGAAGCTTGATTAGCCGCAAATCTAATACCATAGGATTAATGATTCCCGATATTACAGACCCCTTCTTTTCTGCAATGGCGCACGATGTTGAAGAAGTTCTTTCGGACAATGGCTATCAAGTTGTTTACGTAAATACGTCACGAAGATCAGAAAAAGAGAAGCGATTTCTAACCAGTGTCATGGAACGGAAGATGGATGGCATTATCGTAACACCGGATTTTTTGGATGATGAAGCTTTAGATATGCTGCGCCGCTTAGAAATTCCTGTGGTGTTCCTACGCCGAAGACCGCCTCAAGATTTGGATATGCCATTTGTTGATGTTGATCATTATGAGGGTGCTTGTCATGCGATGGATTATTTCTTTTCACTGGGACATTCTCGAATCGGGTTTATGGGTATGCCGAAGTATTCGTTTACCGGTCAGGAACGATATCGGGGTTATGTGGACAGTATGAAGAAACACGGATTAGAGCCACACCCAAATGGTATCGTTTGGGACGGACGAACAATAGAATGCGGGTCTAGAGCCATGAGCAAGCTGATGGGAGAATATCCTTCGATGACAGCTGTATTTGCTGCAAACGACTTGCTTGGCATTGGTGCCCTGGAATGGTTAGCAGAGAATAAACTATCCGTGCCAGAGCGTATGAGTGTAATTGGCTTCGATAATTTGGAAGTCTCAGATCTTCACTGGATCAAACTAACAACTGTTGCTCAGCCACGCAAGGAAATGGGCCGTAAGGCGGCTGAAGTGCTTCTACAGATGTTGACGGAGAACAAGTTGACAGCGCAATCGATTTTGTTACACACCAAACTTATCATTAGAGAAACCTGCACTTCCGCAATAGACAATTAAATACGAGAGGAAGCCTTCAGGATTTCTCTTATTAGATGAAATGTGAACGCTTACTTTCCTGCGCAATTCGAGATAGAAATCAAAGAGAGGGGAAGTGGACCCGGTGGAAAGCACTCATGTAGAGGAACATAACATACGGTTGATAGTTGAAAGTATAGGCGATAGCCTAAGGCTTCCTAAACGGTTTCGGATGTGCGTTGATGATTTAGAAGCCGGCATGGAATCGCTGCCTAATCTGAGTGGCTTCAGAGAACTTCGTGCCTCAGCGAGTGGACAATATGCCAGGCAGGAGTTGCGGGCGATGAAAGGCGCAATCGGCGAACATCAAATTGTGTTAGTGGATCTGCGCCAGGAAAATCACGGTTTTGTGAACGGGATGGCCGTGAATTGGCATGGCTTGCATAACGGGGCAAACAAAGGGTTAAGCAATGATGAGGTGCTAATAAAAGAAAACGGGCTTCTAAACGGACTAAGTCGGCAAGCTTCGATCACTTTCGATACGTTGAAGGGAAAGTCGATTGATATCGGCGCACCCGTAAATGGAGCGAAAGAGATTCTGAGCGAGGAAGAACTTGCTGCAGCAGAAGACTTCATGTATAAACGTTTTTTCGTTACGGATCATCATCGGCCTTTGGATCACGAGGTGGATCGTTTCATTGATTGGGTTAATGAGCTTCCTAATGGTGTATGGGTGCATTTCCACTGTCGTGGCGGTGTGGGTCGAGCAAGCACGTTTTTCTCCATGTATGATATGATGCGCAATGCAGGAAATGTAGCCTTCGAGGATTTGACAGAGCGTCAACGGCTTATTGGCGGCAGGGATTTTAAGAGAATGGATCCAGAAGATACATACAAGTATGAGCAAGCTGTGGAACGATTGAAGTATATTAAACAATTTTACGATTATTGCAAGGACAACATCGGAGATGACTATCAACGTTCTTGGTCAGAATGGATTGCAGAAATAGGAAATGAGGACCTCGCATGCAAAGAATGATACGAATACAACGTGCTGCTGGCAGATCGGCTCTTGTGATCAGTGTATGCTCAATCATGCTCGCTTTAAGCGCTTGTGGATCGAACGAAACAGGCGGTACCTTGGCACCTAGCGCATCGACAACGGCATGGGCTGAGAAAGTAGGGCTTAACAAGACGGAAACTTCCGAAGAATTATACGCGAAAGCAAAGGAAGAAGGCACGGTTGTTATTTATTCCATGTCCAGCCGGATCAGCGATGTCAAGGATTCGTTCGAGAGCAAATATCCAGGTGTCAAGGTTGAGGCCTATAACATCAGCGCGGTTGATATGTTGGAGAAACTAATTCGCGAGCATGGGGCAGGAGTTAACAACGCGGACGTTATTTTTACCAAGGATACGGGCGGTACGTTTACTACCGAGCTGTTGAAAAAAGGCATTGTGCACAAATATATGCCTAGCGATATCGTTAGCAAAATGTCGGAGCCATATAAAAGCCAAGTCGAAGGATTGGTTCCGTACATAGAGATCAGAGGCATTTTCTATAATAGCGATGTGTATAAAACGCCGCCAGTTACGAACTGGTGGGATCTAACCCTACCAGAATGGAAGGGCCGTGTCATGTTGAGTGATCCTATGAAATCGGCAGATACGATGGATCTGTTTCTGGCTATGGTGCAGAATGCGGATGACATGAAACAAGCCTACAAAGAGAAGTTTGGCAAAGAGATTGAACTGAACGGGTCACCTAATGCAGGCTATGAATTTATCCGGAGGCTCTCTAAGAATGATCTGGTTCTTACGAATTCAGGCGGTGATATTGTCAAAGCGGTTGGTAAGGTAGGACAGTCTAAGCCGCCGATAGGTCTTGCCGTATCCACGAAGCTCAGGGAAGCGCAGGGGCAAGGCTTGAAGCTGGGCGTTTCATACGATGTAAAGCCAAAGGTGTCTCAGGCTGAGCAGGCGCTGCTCTATGTTGGCGATCAGTCCAAACATCCGAATGCAGCGAAGCTTTTGATCCGCTGGATGGCGGGCGGCGCGGATGGAAAAGACGCAGGGTTGAAACCGTTCAATATTTCTGGATCCTGGCCAACACGCTCTGATGCTATACCGGTCGAGGAACTGCCGCTTTCAAAACTGAACGTCTGGAAGTATGACCCTATTAACTTTTATGAGAATGGGCCGAAGATTAGGGACTTTTGGTTGAAGCAGCAGTAATACACAGCATCGCACACGAACTGAAGACGAGTGCACTGAATTCCGGAATGAAAACGCATTCACATTACAAGTTCAGAGAATTTTGGTTGAAGATGCAGTAGTTCAGTAAAAAATCCAGGAAGAGGTGTTTTATGAATAAAGTGAGGAATTTTTCCGCATTATTACTAACCTTCACCATGGTACTTGCAGCATGCAGCAATTCAACTTCAACCGAGCAGAACAAATCGACGGCAGCAAAAGTAGAGTCTAAGAAATCCGAGTGGGCTGAGAGTGTCGGTCTTTACAAAACGGAGACTGCCGACGAGCTCTACGAAAAAGCAAAAAAGGAAGGCAAAGTCACTGTATATTCGACATCTGGCAGAATCAATGATGTGGAGAAGACGTTTGAAAAGAAATATCCAGGGATCGAAGTAGAAACGTTCGATCTCAAGTCTAACGTCATTATGGATAAGATGATCCGTGAGCAGGATGCCGGTGTCTTTAACGCAGATCTTATCCTAACGAAGGAAGTCGGCGGTGGAATTGAAGAGGAGCTCGTCAAAAAGGGCCGTGTATTCAAATATTTGCCGAGCGATATTGCGGAGAAAATATTTGAGCCTTGGAGAAGCAAGAGTATCGCATTCGTGCCTTACCTAGAATTCCGTACCTTGTTTTATAACACAGAGCAGAATAAAACACCTCCGGTTACAAATTGGTGGGATTTGACCACGCCAGAGTGGAAAAATCGGGTATTGATGGTTGACCCTTTGCAATCTCCCGCACAGATGGATATGTTTGTCGCTTTTGTAGCTAATTCCGATGATATGGCGAAAGCATATAAGGAAAAGTTTGGCAAAGATATCGTGCTGAATGGCACGAAAAATGCGGGCTATGAATTTTTACAGCAATTTTATAAAAATGTGATTTTGGTCAAAAGCAGCACTGACGGTCAAGATGCAGTAGGCAAGGCGTCTCCGAACAAACCGGCTCCCGTATTTATCGGTGTTTCTGGCGACATTCGTAAAATGGCGCAAAACAACTTGAAGGCAGACATCGTTTGGGATCTTAAACCGAAGCTTTCTGTTGTCGATGAGGGAATGCTGTTCGTAGCGAACAAAGCACCACATCCCAATGCAGCGAAGCTGCTTATGCGATGGATGGCAGGGGAAGCAGACGGTAAAGGCGAAGGAACAGTGCCATTTAATGAGATTGGGTCTTGGATGACTCGCTCAGATTTGCCTACCAAAAACACGAAAAAAATAAATGAAATTAATGTTTGGCAGTACGATAGCGAGAAATTTTATCCCATCTATCAGGATGTTGTGAATTTCTGGATTAAAAATCAGTAACAATTTCGGATTGGAGTGTGGAACATGCTAGGATTTTCAATACAAGCACCAGTATTTCTTGGCAAGCCGAGTAAAGACAGCACGAATGACTTGATTGCGCACTACGAAAATGAGGAGCAGCTTCTGCACGCTTTAAAGTCAGCAGGCGTCAGATCTATTGAGATCCGAATCCTTCCGCGAGGAGCAGAAGAACGTGCATACCGCGATTTGATTCAACGGATTTGGGATGCCGGTTTGCAAGTTACGATTCACGGTCATGTGGCGGGGGAGCTTCCGGGCTCCCGCTTTTCCGAAATTTATCCTTCAATGCGTTATATTTTAAAGCATTTTCACAAATACCAAAGCGATTTGACGATGGCGCTTCACGCGTTTGATGCGAAAACAGGCTCGGAGGAAGAACTTCACCAACAGACAGTCCGACTGCTGCATGAATGGGTCGCAATGATCCATGCAGAGCAGCTGCCTTTGAAGATTGCTGTAGAAAACAATCGAAAAAAATCTATCAAGGTGGATCCGGGAGATTCCATTGACGGTGTACTTCGAATTGTGAACGAGGTGGATAGCCCTAGCGTGGGCATTACGTGGGATATGGGACATTACTATTCGAACCTCATGGACGAACGAGGCCTCAAGTCAGCACCTGAAGAACATTTGTTGGATCTTCCACCCGATGCTTTTTTGAAGAAAGTGTATCACACACATATTCACGGACTAGGTCAAACAGGTACGCATAATCCTCTGACGCAGGCGAGAAGCTTGCCTTTGGAACTTTATGTTTCCGCTCTCAAACGAGCAGGCTATCAAGGTATTTATAATCTAGAGCTAACGATGAACAAATTTGATATGGACCAAACG
The DNA here is from genome assembly GCF_964253335.1 of Paenibacillus sp. LjRoot56. Lineage (NCBI taxonomy): Bacteria > Bacillati > Bacillota > Bacilli > Caryophanales > Paenibacillaceae > Paenibacillus > Paenibacillus sp. LjRoot56. The sequence continues at coordinate 135,711 of NZ_CAXURV020000006.1, read as the reverse complement.
CTCAGCGAGCACGTTCTGGCTTCCATTCAAAGATTGAAAGAGGCCACATCATGAACCAACATTATAGGAATGCCGGTTTGAAAAGGGGGGCATAGCCAGTGAGCAAGCTTGAATTAACGAAACGGCCCGTTTCCAAATTTACGATGACTAGGGCAAAGAATATATTGAAAAGCATGGTTACGAATCCCTTGCACCTAATTAGTCTAATTGCCATCATTTTCTTAGGATATACCATTGTTATTCCCATGTGGGAAATCGTTTCGCATACTTTAACGTGGCATCCAGAGGACCTCCGCGCCAATAGGGATGCGATTCCTGGCAATTTAACCTTGTATCATTGGGCGCATGTGATGTACAGCGATATCAGCACGTCAATCTTTTATAAGCCGCTGTTGAACTCTTTCAACATCGCCCTGTTTGTTTCTTTCTTTTCGCTGATAGTTGGCGGCGGTTTAGCATGGTTGGTAACACGTACTGATCTGCCTTTTAAAAAGACGTTTGCCTTTCTGGCTATTATTCCTTACATGCTGCCATCCTGGATCAAATCGTTTGCGTGGCTTATCGTATTTAAAAACGATCGCGTCGGCGGCACGCAAGGCATGCTGCAATATGTATTCGGAATTAATCCGCCAGATTGGGTTTCCTACGGCTTCTTACCGATTTCGATCGTGCTCGTAGGTCATTATTATACCTTCTTTTATTTGCTGATTGCTGTTTCACTCAGCTCGATCAACAGCAGTTTGGAGGAAACAGCGGATATCCTGGGGGCAAGCCGATTTACAATTCTTAGGAAAATTACGTTCCCGCTTGTGCTCCCGGCAATCTTATCCGCATTAATTCTGACTTTTTCTAAAAGCATGGGGACATTCGGTGCAGCTGCCTTCCTTGGACTCCCTGTCAAATATTATACGATCGCCACGATGTTATACGGAAGTATGAAAAACAGAATGATTTCAGATGCCTACGTACTTAGTCTTATTCTGATCATCATTTCGTCATTGACCATTTACATCAACCAGCGAGCCATTGGTAAACGCAAAAGCTATGCTACCATCGGAGGCAAAGATTCGCGCAAAAATTTGAATCCGCTTGGTATTTGGAAGGCGCCTTCTGTGATACTGGTCTTTCTGTTCATGTTTAGTGCGGGAATATTCCCAATGCTGCTCCTACTGTGGCAGACCTTCATGCTCCAAGACGGCAACTACAGTTTAAGCAATCTCACTACACATTACTGGTTCGGCGATTCGGATTTCTCGATTGCTTCCGGCGAGGTAGGCATCTTGAAGAGCGAAACTATTTTGCTCGGATTGAAAAATTCACTAACCATCGCATTTGTGGCTGCTTCGGCTGCAGCGGTGATGGGTCTGATTTTCGGTTATGTGATCTCGAAAAACAGAAAAACGCTTTCTGGCAAGCTGGTTGAGCAGCTTTCGTTTATGCCTTATCTGATTCCGGGCATTTCCTTTGCTGCAATCTACCTATCCATGTTCGCACAGCCCAAGCTCTTGCTACCTGCACTGTATGGGACGCTCGCACTTGTCATTCTGATTACGATCGTCAAAGAACTGCCGTTTGCGACGAGATCTGGAACAAGTACGATGCTGCAGATCAGCGGCGAGCTGGAGGAGGCGGCCAAGCTTCATGGCGCTTCATGGCCTCGAAGATTTCTTAGTATTATGATGCCGCTTAGCCGCAAGGGCTTAATTAGCGCTTTCCTGCTTCTGTTTATTAGCGCAATGAAGGAGCTCGATTTGATTATCTTGCTCGTTACCCCCAAAACAAGCACACTGACGACACTTACATTTCGGTATGCGGAGAAGGGCTACCAACAGTACGCCAACGCAATTGTAATCATTATTATTGCTTTAATTATGATTACTCATTTCATCGCAACGAAGTATGGAAAAGCAGATCTTTCGAAGGGCATAGGAGGTTAGGTTCACATGAGCGGTATTAAACTTACAAAAGTTAACAAGTACTTTGACAACAATCATATTTTGAAAGATCTGGATCTTTACATTGAGGACGGCGACTTTATGACGCTTCTTGGACCGTCCGGTTGTGGAAAGACAACAACGCTCCGTGTTATCACTGGTTTGGAAAATCCAGAAGAAGGAATTCTGACGATTAATGGCAAGGAAATGGTGAACGGTGCAAAAAATTATTACGCACCGCCTTCCAAGCGCGGGCTGAACCTGGTGTTCCAAAGCTATGCACTCTGGCCTCACATGACGGTATTTGATAATGTGGCATTTGGTCTTTCCATTAATAAGATGCCTAAGGCAGAGATTCGTTCCAAGGTCGAAAGTGCTCTGGAGAAGATGCGAATTAGTAAATACAAGGATCGTTATCCATCGGAGCTATCTGGAGGTCAGCAGCAGCGGGTAGCGATTGCCCGGGCAATCGTTACAGAACCTAAGATATTACTACTTGACGAACCTCTATCCAACCTCGATGCCAAGCTAAGGCTGGAGATGAGAGCGGAGCTCAAAAGGCTGCATCGGGAACTGAAAACGACGATCGTTTATGTCACGCACGATCAGGTTGAGGCGCTGACCATGTCTACCAAAATAGCGGTTTTCTTTGAAGGCAACCTCGTACAGGTGGATACACCTCGCAACATTTATCGACATCCGGTAGATTTGCGTGTAGCCGATTTTATTGGAAACCCAAAGATCAATTTCATTGACGCTACCTGTACCTATGAGGAGGGAGCGGCTATTACCGAATCGGAGCTGGGGAGATTGGTTATACCGTGTGCAAAGCCACAATCAAGCACAGTCGTATTGTCGATCTATCCTGAGGATATCCGGATTTCAGAAGAGAAAGTGGAGGGGGCTATTCCTCTTATTGTTTATTCCGTTATGCCTGCCGGCTCGGAAACCTTAATTCAACTGACGACAAGTCCTGAAAATTTACTGCTCGTGAAAGTGATTGGTGAACTAGACTATCCGGTTGGCAAAACGGTGTGGGTAACGTTACAGCTTGACAAGGTCAATCTATACGATAAAGAAACAGGCATGCTAGTTAATGAGGGATGATCATATCCTTTAGCGTCCTAGGGGCTAAATCGCCACAATTCTAATTGGACGGGAGATTATTTAAATGGGCGACGTTCATGGAAATGTTTGGGAAATAACGCACCTAGAATTGGTATTTCGAATGATATTGGCCGTTGTACTTGGTGGATCCATCGGAATCGAAAGAGAATGGAGCAACCATGCTGCCGGATTTCGGACCCATATTCTTGTATGCCTAGGTTCAGCTACCATCATGCTGCTATCGATTTACGGATTCTCACAATTCGTTAATGAGACGAACGTCAGGGTAGATCCGGCGCGCTTAGCCGCACAAGTGATTAGCGGTATCGGTTTCCTTGGAGCGGGTGCAATTATGCGCAATGGAAATATAGTGAAAGGCTTAACCACGGCTGCTTCCGTTTGGGTTGTGGCCGGAATTGGTTTGTGTGTTGGTTCCGGTTTTTATATGGGGGCTATCCTTTCCACTTGCCTAGTTTTAATCAGCCTCTATGTGCTGAATAAGTGGGAGAAACACATGCTTCTCCACAGACGACCACAAGAGGTTGAACTGGAAATTATGGATTTCCCTGGTGCGCTTGGTCGAATTGCTTCTACTTTGGGTGAGCATGAGATTCAAATTGCCAATGTGAAAATTCGACAAGGTGAAGAAAGTGTTGGAGAAAATGACATCCCAACGATGCACATATGTTTTAGCCTCAAAATCAATAAACAAGAAAAGCTCTTAGTAGCCTGCGAAAACATTTCCGAGATGGATTTCGTTTTATCGATGGAGGCTGCCAATTTTCAAATGCAGAAAAAACAGATCATGAATAGCCGAAGCGGCTCATTATCTATATAAACAGATACAAGATGGATAGGTGGCGAAAGACTGGTGAATCAAACAGTATTAGTTTCAGACCTCGATGGGACGTTGCTTAATAAGGATCAGCAAATTAGTCAGCAAAATATAGCGGCAATTCGAATATTCCGTGAGCTTGGAGGAATATTCACCTTGGCCACGGGAAGAATGGAAGCGGCTGTTGCGCCATTTATTAAGGAGCTGAACCTAGACGTACCCGTAATTCTTTACAATGGAGCTAGGATTTATAATCCAATTACGAAAGAAGTGCTTTACGATAAACATCTTCCCTTAATGCAGGAGCTGTGGCAGCAAATTATAAACAGTTTAACCGACGATGTAGGACTATTTGTTTATCGAGACGGCAGAGTATATACGCCTAATAGGAATGACATCGTGAAAAAGCATGAAGAGAAAGATAAAGTGATGTGTTCATTGCTTACTGAGAATAGCGTCATGGATAAGATTACTAAGCTGCTGCTCATTTCCTCCGATCTTAGTATGCTGAAGGCTATAGAACAGCTCGTTCAAGACCATGGTATGCCTAATGAAATCGTATATTCGGAGTGGAATTATTTGGAGATACTTCCGCCTGATGTTTCAAAGGGAAATGCCTTGCAATCACTTTTGCGCATTCTATCTATTGAAAATGCGTATACGATGGCCGTTGGTGATAATTTAAACGACATCTCTCTTATACAAAGCGCTGATCGGGGTTATGCCGTCGAGAATGCGCATCCCGATTTAAAAAAAGTTGCTGATGATATAACCATTCATCATGAGCAACATGCTATTGCAGCGATCATTAAAGATTATTTTATCGAGCAGGGAGTGACATTGGATGAACCATTTGGAGATTGCGCAAGCGATGGCGAAAATAGCAGGCGAGATGATTAAGTCAAAGATGGGTAGCGGTTTTATCACGGAGGACAAAAGCTCCAGCTTCGATGTTGTGACAGAAGTAGATAAAGCTTCTGAACAATTAATCAGAAACGGTATTCTCGAGAAGTTCCCATCGCATAAATTTCTAGGAGAAGAAGAATCATTCCTTAATGAGAAGCCACTTGACGAGTTGCTGAAGGGAGCGTCAGAGGAGCCTTATCTATGGATCGTGGATCCGATTGACGGAACCAGCAATTATGTGCAGGGTATTCCAGGCTTTACCGTGTCGATAGGACTGGTCTGTTATGGACAGCTTCAACTAGGTGTCATTTATGATCCATGTGCAGATGAATTGTTCTGGGCGGAAAAGGGGAAGGGCGCGTTTCTTAACGGACAACCCATTCACGTATCCCCTTCGAATGAGTTAGGGCGCAGTGTTATTGCTACAGGATTCCCTTCGAAAATGGAAGCGCGCAGAGCGGTTTATGAAGGTCTTGGACGATTGCTTGAGCAATGTCGAACAATTCGATCTCTTGGCTCTGCTGCTAGACATTTAGCTTACGTTGCATCTGGAAGATTGCACGCATTTTGGGAAAATGGCTTAAACGCTTGGGATATTGCTGCTGGGGTACTTATCATTCAAGAAGCCGGGGGCAGGGTGACTGATACGAAAGGGAACGCCTATAGTTTGCTTACGACAGACGTTGTTGGAAGCAATGGAAATCTTCACGAACCTATACTTCAATGTTTATAAGAAAAGAAAATAAGGTTAACTGCAATCACTATACTAAGTATGGAAAGGATAGCGCTTAACTCATTCGTAGTGCTGTAATCAGGCGCAGGATGAATGCTGTAATCGGTAGGCTACTATGCTGAATTTCCGGAGAGATGGAACGTTTACAATCGTACAATTGACGGATTTGCATTGGAAAGATGGAGGCACGGACGATACTTGCACTCAGGATCTTGTACGTCAGATACTCATTGCAGAGAGACCGGACCTCGTTATAATTACGGGTGATGTCATTGATAAGAAAGAATGTCGCGATCCGTTGCGTTCTTTTGAGATTGCGCTTGAGTCGGTTTGTGAATCGGGCATTCCATGGGCATTCGTTTTCGGAAATCATGAGTATGAATGCGGGACAGATCCTCTGCTATTTGCGGCATTGTTAAAGCGCCTGCCTAATTGTCTGTATGAAATGGGACCGGAGAATGTGCGCGGTTATTCCAACTACTCACTTCCCATCTACGGTTCCCACTCTGTTAGTGTGGAAGCTGTGCTATATCTTCTGGATTCAGGCAGTAAAACAAACATGGATTTCGGAGGTTCAGATTGGATACACTGGAGTCAAATCGCATGGTATCGTAGTGAATCCGAACAATTTCGGGTAAAACACGGAGAGGAACCGCTGCCATCGCTAGCTTTTTTTCATATTCCGCTGCCGGAATACGACGAAGTGTGGACACATCATGTGTGCTTTGGGAACAAGTTTAAGAAAGTGTCCTCCCCGAAAGTTAACTCTGGTTTATTTGCCTCCATGGTGGAAATGGGTGATGTTATGGGGACATTTGTTGGGCATTGCCATTTGAATGACTATTACGGAGAGCTGCACGGTATTCGACTTTGTTACGCGCGTTTAAGTGGCATAGGCGCTAAGGGGCCAATTGGTTATGCACGCGGAGCAAGGGTTATACGATTGTATGAAGGAGAACGCGCTTTCGATGTATGGCAGCGGCTAGAAGGTGGAGTCATGCTCGACAAGCAACCTGAACACACACCAGACGGCATCCACGTTTTATTACAGGAATTCAAGGAGTAAGGGCTTAGGGGTGATCGTAACGGAGGTGTTAGCTTGTTCCAGTTGTGGCATATTCATATAGGCGGTATTACCATAAGATTGCTGCTGTCTGTTGTTTTTGGAGGGGCTATTGGGTTGGAGAGAGGCTGGCGAAATCGCGATGCTGGATTCCGTACGCATATATTGGTTTGTATAGGTTCTGCTCTATTCATGATGCTATCCATATTCGGCTTCAGCGACCAGCATGTCGATATGTCCAACCGTCCTTTAGATCCTAATGTGGAGCCTAATTTACTCGCTGATCCCTCTCGTCTTGCAGCTCAAGTTGTAAGCGGTGTAGGGTTTCTTGGAGCAGGTATGATTATGCAAAATGGCAAAACGGTATTTGGACTTAGTACGGCAGCCTCGATCTGGATCGTTGCAGCTATAGGTTTATGCATGGGTGCAGGTTTTTACTTCTGTGGTATCACAGCTGCAATTATGGTACTGAGTGTACAGATTATGTTAAGAAGGTTTGAGGGATCAGGCCAATAAGATAGATTTGGTTTAAGTGATTAGATAGCCACCCGCTTGGGTGGTTTTTTATGTAACGGGAGTTTACTTGAGTAATCATTCGAAAAATATTGATAGTAATTTTCCTGTTTCGTTTGCTATAATTCCATAAAATGGTCATTGGAATGGAGTTGGTTTAATGAATATTATGTTTGTATGTACCGATAATTTTACTCGAAGCGTAATAGCTGAATTTTGTATGAAGGATTTTCTTCGCAGAAATAGTAAGACTTTAATTAAGGTTGCTTCCGCAGGAATAAGAGCATATAGACACCACTGATTTCAAAAGAACACTTTTTGATGAAAATCACTTTAAAGTGAGCAATACAATCGTGAAATCCCATTTGGGTAGGGGAGTTCCACTATGTGGTATTATTGAAGTGAACATTTGTGAATTAGATTGAATAAATTAGTGAGCTTATTTCTGCGAATTTAATTTTAGCCTGAGGGAGTAGTTTATGAAAATAGTTTTCGCATCTGATTCGGATTATGAATACATAAAAGAGCGAGATCATCACATTCTAGAAAACTTAATTATACCAAAGATAAGACAGAATGAAATATTCATCTTAAAGAATGACGATCATGACATTATTGGATGGATGCGTCACAGTTATTTTTGGGATAATACACCGTTCATGAATATGATTTGGATCGACGGCCCATTTCGAAATAATGGAGCTGGAAAAAAGGCAGTTCTCTTTTGGGAAGAAGAGATGAAAAAAAAAGGATTCAAATTAGTGATGACTTCCACTTTGGCGAATGAAGAGGCTCAACACTTTTATAGAAAATTAGGATATAAGGATTCGGGATGCTTATTACTTGAGAATGAACCGATAGAAATTCTATTTACAAAAACTCTTTAGCTTAAGCAGTGATATATTATGCAAAAGGGAATCGATAGCTTGCAGCCGGCTAATACGATCGGCTGGCGATCCTGCGCTAAAGGTAGGACAGTGATTATCACAAGACTGCTCATGAGAGAGTGTAGGAAGCCAACTTGAACCAGTAAATCCCATTGCAAGCACAATGTTAACAATGGGATAATTGATATGTATCCTTCGTTGTGAAAAACTGAAAGTTGGTGAAGGTTAGCTGGAAACCCTAGTTGGTATACTTGGTCGATTCATCGGATGGCTAGTAATTGAAATCATCATTGACTGTTTCTTTAAATTATTAGGATTTATTATTGGGAAAATCATTTCTTTAATTACTTTATTGTCAAAAGGCATATATAAAGTTTTTAAAGTGCAATAAACTCTATGCAACATCAGTCGATGGTGCTATTTCATATGCCATCAGAGCGTAAAGGAAGCAATGTACTGGGGAATTCTAATCCACTATGATTAAACTAACGAGGAACTAGGGCTCATTAATAACATTAATGACCGCTGAGTAAGCGGTGGAGAGGTTTGACCGGTTATTCAACCCTAAGTGAATATGTCCTACTATAGACCATTTTAATCCTGTGGATACACCCAAGTCGGATATTGTTTAGTTGCCTTTCCGTTTTGACGGAAACATGGCTAACCTCGATTGGAATGACGAATTAAAGACTATGTATAAATGTATCTCTAAAAAAATAAGGCTCAAAAGTGAAACAGCTTCCTCATCTTTCGAGGAAGCTGTTTCTACTTATCTATGCCTAATTTCACAAATTATATTACCATCTCAATAGATTTAGATCAAACTAAGCATTAACGGTCTCAGGTCTTTTTATTTGTAGTGGAGGAGGAACAAGCCAACCTTTTTCTTTGCTCATCTCCAGTATTTTAAGGCCTATTGCTGTTTTAGTTATGTGGTATTTTGCAAATAAAGCACCTATATCCACTCTAATTGATTGGCCCATAGCTTGACTGCAGGCAACTAATCCCAATGAAACGTCAGCTGCAATTTTGGCTGCAATTTCGGGATCAGCGAATCTTGCCCCGACGGGGATGTCTTCGAGCTTTACTGGTGGTCGTTCTGGCAACATTGGAATTGTGGCAATTCCGTTATCAATCAGCACTTTATCTAATTCTTTAATTTCAAGATTTGCTTGATCAATAAGACCGTCGAGTACCTTTTTAAGATCTTTGTCACCTGAGTGATTTAAATAAGCTTGATAACAGGATACAGCTCCTTTAGCCACTGTGGATGCTGTCCATACACTAAAGATTTCGCCGTAGTGTAGAGGTTCATCTTTTGGATTACCGCTTAAAATTCCCATATGAGTGTAGCTCCTTTTTTTTTAATTTAATGACTTGATTATCATTATCCATTTGTTCCTTTAAAATTCATGTGTTCCGTCGATTTACCCTCAACCGTTAAAATTTCAACACTTGCAATAAGTGCCCTATCCTTATCTCGAAATAGCAAGGATGTGTCCAGCCTGGTGTATGGATCATCGCCATCCAATACAGCGCTTATATTAACGATCTGATTAGTATAGCAGAATAGAAAATGGCTAACCTCATCACCAACACTAGATGAAGTATTCAATAATGACAACAACTAGAAAAAGTCTATCAATATTTATAGGCTTACTCCTGCTGATACAGGAGTAAGCCTATAATATGAAAGCTTTAAAAATTCATATCTTGCAATCCTGGGCTATGCTCATTTGGCATGTCAGGCAAGTTAAGCACTGGGAATCCCAATGGTGGCGTGATAATTAATAGCTGGCCTTTATTTCTACTTGGTGATGCACCTTGGAAGACCTCACCAATGCGCGTATCATATCACTAATTAAATTACCATGTGAATACACCCATGAGCCATTATTTTGAACTAGTACCATATGGGCAATTTCTTCTAAAAATACGCCACGGATTAAGTCACGGTATTGTGTAGCTTTGCCTCGGTAATTAGAGCTTTGAAAAGAATATTGAGTTATAGTTCTCATCTCACCAAACTGTCCGCCTAGAGCTTCTTGTAAAACTTTAGCTGCTGCTGGTCTGGTTGGTCTGGAACAATTCGATTAATCAGTTCTTCTTTATAGTAATACATAAATTCACTCATTTCCTATGATTAAAATTTTTGAAAATAACCGCCATAGAATTGGCGGTTATTAAATATTAAAGTTTTGTCGGTTAGGTATGTTCACGATTCCGCTTTTTCAAACCAGCTAAACCGACTAACCCTAGAAGGCCAAGCCAGCCCCAATTGGTATCATTGTCATCAGTAGCAGCATTAGTTCTATAAGTAGGTGTTGAATTTGTCCCGTAACTATTAGTAGTCGTCGTACCGTTAACTGAGCCATATCCGTTATTTACCGATCCAGTCATACCTGTATTATCCGCGGCCCTCGATACTCCTGTACACAACAGAAACATAAAACAGATACTTAAAAAAAACATAAAGACCTTCTTTTTCATTTGGCTTCTCTCCTTCATACAATTTGTTTACACGTTTGTTTTCTCCTTTATGTAAATCAATTATACGAATGAGAGATTACCAAGTAGTCCACTAAATGGAAGGTGTAGATTGTTCCGACAAACATATAATATTGATGTTCCAATTACTTAAGATAGGTGGGCTAAAGTCATGACGAACCTAAAAAAGAGTCAAGCATAATTATAGTGCTAATATTCCAAATGGTATCGTAAATACGACATTCGGGATGTAACGGATTTGGTGAAAGTAAAATGCCGCCAACCCACCTTTTTAGATCGATTTTTAAATTGCCCAGTTTATGGAAATGTAACCACTTATAGAGTCAAGAGGATGATAAATTGAAATAGGGTGAACTTGCGGAGACCGTAGCATAAATGACAGGTGAGGTCATTACGCTCCCTCGGTATGATTTAATTTCCTCACGCAAGCTCGTCTATTCGCAGGATTTTATCCTTAAGATTTTAGATGATGAATGAAAGATAGCGAGATAAATTAGGATGTTTCGTTAAAAAGGCATGAGGGAACAGAGGTGGAGTTGAATCACACATTCATTCCAAATACTGCACGTATTCTCCAGGGTGCCCTTAGCGATGTTCACTCCCACGTCGGGTGGGTCAAAGCCCTTCATTCCTTCGTCACATCTATTTAAGGGGAGGAGGTCGGTCTTTCTAACGGAACAGGCCAGAGCCTTTTTGCGTAATGTATCCCGATACTCCGTGCAATATCGATGAGTAGATGAGCTCTGCGTACACCAGAATGACGCTTCATTGATTTCTGCCAACCCTTAATTACATCGTCAGGACTTAGTTTACATAGGTCCGTTAACGACCGTTTCTCGGTTAGCCATGAGCACTCGCAGCTCCTCGTGGTCGGAAAAATGGAAGCGGACAGGAGAGAAGTAGCCGTTTTTTACCATGTCGGCAATAACTAAAGCATCTTTTTTGTCGCTTTTAGAGCGAGTATTGTCGCGGTTTTCTTTATTCTTTTAAACTAGGTGAGGATTGACAAGTACGGCTTCAATGGCTTCGTCATTACTAAACACTAAAAGATTACCGAGAGCGACACCTCGAAAGTTAACCGCTCTGGCAACATGTGCCTCCTGAGCAATGTCTATACCAACAACAATATGATTAAAGGTAATGTTTTCAATGAGTTGATTTTGCTTATCTTGTGATTTAAACTTCATAGTAGAGCGTCCTCCTGGATGGGATTTTTGAGGCAATGACCTCGCGCGTAACCCCATCGTACAGAGGCGCTCTTTTTTTTACAAAGCTGAAAATTAACCATCTACAAGAATCTAACGGCGAACGATAGCAAAATAATGGGCACTTTACTCAAGTAAAGGGAGATTTGTTTGAATTTATATAAGCGGCTCAGTCGAATTAGACCGTCTGGACATTGTTTAAATATCCCACCAATTCTTAGAGAATTCTACAAATTCCATATGTAGTAGGTATTCAGTTCAACAAGCGTGTCTTTGTAGATATGCTAACTTTTCTTCTAGGGTATCGAAGTTAATTTTAGATGACATGGAAACTTTACAATAACCAACATTTATTACCATGTCTTCTTTTGTAGTAAATCCTCTTGAGAAGATAGTACCGGGTACAGAATGTTTTTCGTGTGTTATGTTACACTTAAGACAATAATACATTCGATTCCCTCCCTTTTGAAATTGCTTCTCTTGATCATAGATTATGTGGAATAATATAGATATAGAGTTTTCTGGAATTATTATAATAATATGTCGGATCTAGACTTTCATCTGTATTATTACATTAATGGGATTGATTACAGTGAAAGGCTGGCAGAAATAGAGGGACATAGTCGTTGGTTTATAAAATAGTTGTTCCTATTAGCAATAACGTTGTGACAGTTCAAGGTATACCTGGTCAACCAACGACACAGCAGATTTCTACAGTACAAATTGATAAAGATACTGTATGGGTGATTGAACCCAACAGTAACTTAATAAAAGTTATAACGCATGATACGGATGGTTATCATATGAAACAAATAAAAATGTCTATCCAAAATCAATAATATTATATTTGAACTAACGCAGAACGCTAGTTCAAACATAATAGAGCAGTTTGCCGGCAGCAGCTGCTCCAATTTTCGTTACGCTATCGGGCAGATTACTTTAAAAGGGATTCAATTTAGAATACGGAATTTATAACAAATAGGGAATAGGGAAGAATTGATCGAGAAAAAAAATGGGCATTGAGAACGCAGAATATTGGTCTGAAAAAGAAACATCGGACAATAAGTACGCTACACTTGCAATGCTTCGATTTTTAAGACCGTTCCAAAAATCATTAGACAATTACTTAGAGGGACATGATATTTGGGTAAATAATGAATTGACTAGAAGGAAAAGTAAAATATCTGGCGTTCTTGGAGAAATGATTAATACTGGAGTGAAAACAAATAACGATTTGGCGCTTTCATTACCGGTCTGATTTCCTAATTGACGGTGGAGCGACAGCTTCTTATTTTTACGGATCACTAAAACCAGCAGAATAATGAAAATATCGTAAAATGCTGCCTTAATTTGAAATGGGGCATGCCATTTAATCAAGAAGCCCCTAGAATATTAGTCTGCTTAAGAAGGGGAAATGACATTGGACAGGTCATATATTATTTGCCACATGGTAACTTCATTGGATGGGAAAATCATTGGAGATTATTTGAGTGCGAAAAGAGTAGCATATTTTACAGACAAATATGAAAAAATTCATGGGTGGTACGGTAGTAATGCCTACACTTTACTTTCGGTAATAAATTAGATTTAGCACATGAAAACATTGAGATAAGGTAACAAAAAATATCCCAAAGGCAACAGTAATTTTTGTTTTTATGTGGGTAATTCGGAGGAAAGAGTGTTTGAAACTTGATTCCGAAAAAAACAATAAAAATAAAACACATGGATTGTGACACAAATTAAAAACAACTGTCGGTTGTCAAGAACATTGTCCGAATGAGGTCCGCGTAAACCGCGGGCTTTTTTAGCTATCGGATCAAGTTCTTGTAATTTGGCGATGACAAGAACTTGATCCGATTGCCAACAAGCATGGTTCAATAGAACATGATTCCTTCTTGGATAGCAATTTTAATAATTGGTCGCGAAGTAATGGTAACTGGTATTCGTACCCTTACATACATGAAAAACAATTACCGTAAACTACATTTGGATTTATAAAATAAAGAATTATTGCGTTAACGTAGATAAGGTAACCTTTGGGACACCATCCATTGCATTCCTTGTTATTGATTACATAGTGATAAGGGATATTTTTCCTGAAATATGTACACCATATATAAATCAAGCTCATTTCATCTCAGAGGGGGATTCATGCATGATTCAAAAGAATTTGCCCTTTGCGCTCGTCATGATGACTTTAATGATGTCTGTCGGTTTAATGAATCACGTTCAAATGGTCCCTTTATTATTGGAAACAGTACACAGGGACGCTTGGATCAGCATCGTAATATTGACTGTCCCCATCTGTGTATTCATGATTCCGGTTTACTACATCTGTAAAAAGACGAGTGGAAGAAACATTCAAGACTGGATCAAGATCAACTATGGCTTTATACCGTCCCTTTTATTTCGGAGTTCATGGATCGTATATTTTATTTTTTTCGTCTTCGTCGCGGTTAAAGATACGGTCATGTGGACGCATGTCTCCTATTTACCACATACCCCCGTGCTTGTTATTGCCTTATTCTTATGTGGTTTATCCGCGATTGTCAGCGTTTTTGGTGTACGCATGATTATGATTGCATGCGGCATTTTTTTGCCGACCGTATCTTTGCTCGGTTTCTACATTTCCTTTGCGAACATTCCGAATAAGGATTACTCCAGTGTCTTTCCAGTACTTGAAAACGGTTGGAGTCCTATTCTGAAAGGGCTGATTTATGTAGGAGGCGGATTGTCGGAGTTGGTCCTCATCATATTTCTAAATCAGCAAGCTTCAAAAAAATCATTATTTTATTATATATTACTTGCTCTGCTGTTAGTCTTCCTGGCTTTTGGTCCGACTTTAGGCTCGATCAGTGAGTTTGGTCCTGTGGAGGCTGCCAAACAACGATATCCTTCTTTTGAAGAATGGCGACTTCTACGTATTGGACATTTTATTGAGCATATGGATTATTTGTCCATTTATCAGTGGGTCACCGGTGCATCCGTTCGAATTTCACTTGGCATCTGTCTAATTCTCGATCTTGCGAATTTGAATAAGCGGCGTACTCGAGCATTAGCTGCTTCATTGATTGGTGCAGGATTCATCCTGGCTAGCCTACTACATATCAGCGATTATGATTTTTTGTTTTTTTTACGGCATTGGTATTTTCCAGCGGTATTACTATTCCATTTGCTGATCGTCGTGATCCTGCTCGTTCTTATCGCTCTATGGAGGCAAAAGAAGGTAACAAAGTAGTTTAAAAAGGTGGTACAACTATGCTGCAGTCAGACAAGATCACCATCGGTTCTTTAGAGGAGCACTCCATCAGGCGGCTGTTCAAAAACAGCCAAGATGTTCAAATCGATAACGTATTAATGAATTTTCGTCATTCAACGCATAGCGTGATTTTAATCTACTGCATCGGCATAGCCGATTCCAAGCAAATCAATAATTATGTCCTGCTTCATTTGGAGGGCATGATAGAGCTTCATCCGGACGAACAATCTCTCGAGTGCTTCGGTCCTTTACGATTGAAAAAGCTGAATGGGAATGACAACATTGATACGCTGACAGCTGATGTTTTTACTGGAACCTTAATTATATATTTAGAAAAATCAAAAACCTTTTATTCTCTGGAAATCGCCAATGCTCCGAAACGCAATCCTGAGGAATCCGCATCAGAGGTCTCAGTAAAAGGGCCGCGTGACGGTTTTACCGAAGACTTGACAACCAACGTCGCCTTGGTTCGACGCAGAATTAAATCAGCCACATTGTGTGTTGAATATTTCACTGTCGGCAGAAGAAGTCAAACCAAGGTGGCATTATTGTATGTAAATGATATTGCAAATTCTGATTTGATCGAAGAAGCCAAAGAACGTCTTTGTAAAATTGATGTGGATGTGCTGCATAATAGCAGCCAATTGGAGGTCATGCTTGCTGATAGTCCGATTTCTTTATTTCCGTTAATCGATTATATCGGGCGTCCGGATTATGTGACTGAAAGCTTAATGGTCGGTCGGTTTGTTTTTTTAGCTGATGGCTCCCCTAACGCCATTATTGCTCCAGTCACGTTTACCGAGATTCTCAAAACACCGGAGGATCTCTATTTACCTTTTCAATTTGTTACCCTTGAAAGACTCCTTAGAATACTTGGATTTATTATAGGTACACTATTGCCGGGCTTCTGGGTCGCATTATCCGCCTTCAATATCGACCAGCTCCCTTTCTCCCTGGTGGCTTCAGCAAAAGTAAACAGGGCTGGTCTTCCTATGCCGTCCACACTCGAAGCGTTTCTAGTGGTTAGTATTTTTGAAGTGTTTCGGGAAGCAGGCGTTCGTTTGCCCAAATCGGTCGGTCAGACGGTTGCCGTTGTCGGCGGGCTGATCATTGGTGACATGTCTGTAAAAGCCGGTCTTACCTCGCCAATCATGATCGTGGTCGTATCGATATCTACCGTTGCATCTTTTATGCTGATCAACCAAAATTTAAATGGGACTGCGACCATTTTTAGATTTTATGTCCTTCTCATGTCCTGCTTTTTTGGCATATTTGGGTTCATCCTTTCCGTAATCTGCATTGTCTTTTATATGTCCGGCTTGGAATCCTTCGGCATTCCTTACTTGACTCCAATGTCTCCACCGCTTTGGAAGGAATTGATACCTGCTTTAGTGAGGAAACCACTATCTCAAATGAAAAAGAGACCAGGTTTTCTGCAACCAAAAGATGCCACCCGTCAAGGAGATGACGCTTCTTGAACTTCGGACGTATCGTTGTATTGATTCTAAGCTGCAGCCTGCTCCTCACCGGTTGTTGGGATCGAAGAGAGCTTCAAGATACCGTGTTCGTAGCTGCAATTGGCGTTGATTATAAAGATGGACAATATCTCGTATCTTCCCAACTTATTAATTTCAGTAACGTTGCCAAGCGTGGGACGGGAAAAAATGCTGGAGAGAGCACATGGATAGGTACAGCATCCGGTAGTAACCCGTTTGTCGCTTTTCAAAATTTAAATCAAATGACATCCCAGCAGCAGTTATATTTAGGACAGGTGACAGCTCTTGTCTTAACCAGCCGCGCACTTGAGCAAGATGTAGAGGACATCCTAGAAGCGTTATACCGTTATCGGGAGCTTCGTTATACTGTCTGGTTATTTGGGACCGAAGAGCCCATCACGCCATTGTTTGGTTCAGATGCTCTACTTGGGCTCTCGCCTGAGCTGACCGTCATCCACAATCCTAAACCCGCTGCCGCCAAAGTAGCACGGACTCGGCCAGTTTCTGTGAGACAATTCCTTAAGGCCTATAGAGAGCCCGGGGAAACGGCGTTTATTCCCTCTCTATCGTTACATAACAATTGGGAGACAAAAGAAAAACCGATGCCCGTAGCCTATATCGATGGACTCTATGCTTTTTATCAAAAAAAGTATATAAAGAATTTTCTGCTTTCCGATGTCGAAGGAATTCGTTGGATGAACAAACCTTCAGATGAGGTCCTGCTGCTGGTAAATGGACAGCAATTTCAAGCGACGTTTATGGTGAGAAGTAGTCATCGGAGCGTAAAGTGGACTTATACGAAAGGACAGCTTCAATATATTCTGGACTTAAAAATAAAAGCCAGTATGGAAATGGGGAATGGTCAGTACTCCAAAGAAGAGCTGAGGGCGGCTGTGGACAAAACGATACGCAATGAAATCATGGAAACCTTTCAACTGGGTCGAAAATCCAACACCGACTTGCTGAATTTGGGGAAGGAAATGTATAAATATGATCTTCGCCAATGGCGTGAATTTTACCGTTCACCAGAAGTCAAACCTGCATTGAAGGTGAATATCCATTTGTTCCTAGAGCATTCGGGAACTTATAAAGCGGGATAATATGGTAAATCGCACGTGGTACTTGTATTGCCTGATGTGTCCAAATAAACTCTCTGGCAGTCTCTATTTCAATCTGGCAGCCGCTTTCTGCCGAGAGCGGAGGCAGCGAGATTAGTTTAGCGCTTGGAAACTCTGTCGCTGCGGCAATTTAATGATTAACCTAACGATGAACGATAGCTGAATAAAAATACCCGCGGCAGCCGATTGGCTGCCGTTTCCGCGCTAACTGGCAGGATACTTAAATCATTTTATCGAACACGTAGGCAATGGGGGAAGCCAACTTACTTTGAAAAGTCTAAAGGAATAAACGATAAACCACACAACGACAAGGAGTGAATTTATGAAATTATTGCTCACATCCGCAGGCATTAATAACAAAAGCATTCACAATGCGCTAGTTGACATGCTGGGCAAGCCGATCGCCGACTCTAATGCCCTGTGCATCCCCACCGCGATGTACGGACACCCCTGGGTCGGCCCCGGCGTCAAAGCCTGGCAGTTCATCAGCGGGTATTCGGAGAATCCCATGGTCGATTTGGGTTGGAAGTCCGTCGGCGTGCTGGAGCTCACAGCGCTGCCAAGCATCAATAAAGACGGCTGGGTGCCGCTGGTCCGGGAGACGGACGTCCTGCTTGTGGCGGGCGGGGACGCCCTCTACCTGTGCCACTGGATGCGGCAGTCCGGACTCGCAGACCTCTTGCCATCGCTGCAGGCAGTTTATGTGGGAATGAGCGCCGGGAGTATGGTGATGGCACCTAACATTGGGGAATTCTTCGTTGGCTGGACTCCACCCACCGGTGGTGATGAAACGCTGAGTCTGGTTGATTTTGCAATATTTCCGCATCTGGACCACGAGATGCTGCCTGGAAACACCATGGCTGCTGCAGTGAGATGGGCCGTAGGGATGCAAGGACCGACGTATGCGATTGATGATCAGACCGCCATCAAAGTAATTGACGGAGCAGTCGAAGTTGTTTCCGAAGGGAACTGGAAACATTTTTCGCCCTGATATACTCCTTTGTGGAGTTAACGGTGAACTTTAGTTGAACATTGACACAGCGGCAGCCGGCACTAACCGGTTGCCGTTTTCCGTTAAAGTAACGGGTAGGTTAACGCAACATTCACCTAGAATTAGAATGTTAAAAACCTGACTTTGAGTAATTTATCGCTAACTTTTCTAATTAGATTGATCAAACAAAATTGAGGGTGATTTTTCTGAGTAAGCAATACGTAGAGAGATTAATCTCGAATTTCGGAAATTTAGGTTTCTTTATCGGAGAAACAATTAGTGAGCAGATTTTAGAAATAGATAAAGCCTTAAAAACAGAACTTCCTGTTATGGATATTTAATGAAATAAAGTGATCTTAGCTCTTACGAAACGTCAACTAAATGGATGTTCATTAAGCTAACGGCTAACGAGGGTTCAATAACAAAATGGAAAAGCAGCCAACCAGGTGGATTGGTTGCCTTTTCTCACATAACAGGTAGCGTAGTTAAATATTACACCTTCACAAACGAACGTATATTCGGTATTGTAGAAATGGATTATTATTCCAAGAAAGAGGGAGATTCCAATATGATTAGCTTGGGTAAAAGTACGATTCTTCGGTATAAAGAGTTTACAGAGAGGCCTCAAAAAAATGAGATTAAATAAAACTCCAAAGTTAGAATTAACCATTCAAGAACGGCAAGATCTAAGAAAAAATAAAATACTTTTAAGTGATATTCATAAAATATCATTGAATGAGCTATGTATAATTTTGAATGTATCAGAATTAAGAGCCAAAGAATTAAAGGCATTATCCGAATTTCAAAGTGTGCCTTCAATTGGACCAGCATTTGCAAAAGATTTAATTAAGTTGGGTTACTATGAATTGGATGAGTTAAAGGAAAAAGATGGTGCAAGATTATTTGAAAAATTAGAAGAATTATATATGGAGAGAATAGATCCATGTGTAGAGGATCAATTTAGATTTATTGTATTTTATACCAATAATCAGGGCTGCGACAAGCAATGGTGGGATTTTACTGAGGAAAGGAAAAATTACAGGAGTGCTCATGGATATGCCAATAGGTCAGATTAAAAATTATTTTATCACATCAAACTTTTAAGCTAACGGATAACGATAGTTAAGGGGCTTGTCTTCGCGGCAGCTCCTCTTTTGTTTATTATAGTAAGGGGCAAAATATGAACGAAACAAATACATGGCAAGTACGTCAGATAATAATGTAGGGGGCGAATCAGTGAAAAAAATAATATTTATCGTGGCGGGACCTGTTGTTATCGTCACATGCATTTTGCTATTAATAATAATTGGTTGCATTAAAGACCCAAAAATTGAAGGGGCAAATAAGATTAGTCAAATGGAGAGAACCTCCACATCAGAGAAGATATTTAAACAGAACAAAGACGCAGACATTCTATGTGTCTATGGTGCGCGTTTTTATAAACGTGTCGAAGAGCAGGAGCAATACAAACAAATGGATTTGAAAATAAATCATGAGTTAGGAGAGGTAAGAAAAGAGTACAAAGATGGAAATATTTTTGAAGATTACATGGCAACTAAACTCCAAGTTGGGACAAAGATATTTACGATTCAAGGTCAAATGCAATCTGAATTGCTTCTTGTACAACTGGGAGAAAAATACGTTGTTTATGTATACCAGAATTCAAAGGATTTGTAAAAGCCCCCTCGTGTGAAGCGATTCATGAAACTCCCTCAGAATGATTTAATTTACTCACGCAAGCTCGTCTATTCGCAGGATTTCATCCACTAAATATCGATGATGAAAGAAAAGATAGTGATATGTATTATGGCGTTTCGTTAAATAGGCGTGCGGGAACAGAGGTGTAGTTGAATTACCCAATTCATTCCAAATGCTGCACGTATTCTCCACGTTGCCCGTAGCGATTTTCACTCCCATGTCGGGGCGGGTCAATAGCCCTCTCATTCCTTCGTCACATCTATCTAATGGGGTGGAGGTCGGTCTTTCTAACGGAATGGGTCGGAGCCCTTTTCTTCAAAATCTCCTACAGAAATACCGCGGGGATTGAGTATTTTTAAAATCACAAATCAGACGTTATCTGCAAAGATAGGCAACATAAAAATACCTATAAAGAAGAGTAGACGTGAGAGCAGAGATCCACAGAGTGCGTGGCGATGATAATCAGAAGCAAAACTAACGGAGGAACTTGTTCAAGTGTGTTTGTGACTAAGCCAAAATAAGTGCGGAGCGTGTCTGCCCTTATTGTATTGTTGGATTCTTGACACGAGGAACATTTTATTCTCTAAAGTCTTCGGCTAAAATAAAAAAACGCGCCTGAACCGACATACCGAATCAGATCGGTATATTGTACGAGCAGCACCTCAACTATCGTCAGTACAGTAGTGAATAACAGGTGAAAATAGATGGTGGTTATACACACAAACCAGACTAGCAGCAATAAATTTCGTTCGATGTCCATGGCCATAGCTTGTACAAGGAAGGAGCCTATGCAAGTGTACTTCTTTTTATTCATACTTTCGTGGGCGGTGATACTTAGTCAAAAAATACAACACCGTTTACTCGTTGTCCGTCATAGATATGAACTTGCGGGGTTCCCGTAAAATTATTTTATTATCCAGGCAATTGAGCCACATTCAGTCATATAAATAGGTGATAGCAGTTGGAACCTGTTGAGGAGGAATTTATACAAGTGATGTTACCGAGTGAAAAGTATTTCGGTAAGTTTGAGGCGGTTTTTTTATTTTACGGAGCCATGCCTACAGGCGTTGCTGTTTCTGAAACCGGGCGTATTTTCATTTGCTTTCCGAAATGGGGAGACGACGTTAAATTTACGGTGGCTGAAATCGTACACGATACATTACAGCCTTATCCTAGTTTAGACGCTAATGTGGTAAGCCCATCGAATATCACAACGTCCCTCATTAGTGTCCAAAGTGTCGTTGCTGATGGAAATGGTACGCTTTGGGTATTGGATACAGGAGCTCCTAATTTCTCAGAACCCATCAAAGGGGGGGCGAAGTTAGTCGCTGTTGATTTAAATTCAAATACTATAAAAAGGGTATATACATTTACGGAAGATGTTGTCCTGCCAACCACGTATCTGAATGATGTCCGAGTTGACTTTCGTGTTGGTAAAGCAGGTTATGCTTATATAACGGATTCGTCTTCCCGAGGACCAGGAGCCATTATTGTCGTTGATTTAGAAACCGGTTATGCCTGGAGACGGTTAAATGGGGCAAATTCAACTTCGCCCGATCTCTATCTCTTACCGAAAGTTGAAGGTAAAATCCTGATGAATCGAAACCAAGACGGATCTACTTCACCCTTTAGATTGGCATCCGATGGTATAGCGATTTCCCCGGACGGCAAGATGTTGTATTTTTGTCCTCTCTCCAGTCGTCATCTGTACTCGATTTCAACGGAAGCCCTAAGAGACCGAACGATACCAGATATGAATTTACAGTATCACGTGAAATATTGGGGAGAAAAAGGTGCTTCAGATGGAATGATCACCGATGCAAAAGGAAACGTTTACGCTGGAGACTATGAAAACAATAGTATTCGAAAGATATTGCCGAATGGAATAATGGAAACCATCGCACATGATCCGAGAATTTTATGGCCGGATACTTTTTCTATTGGTCCAGATCAATACTTATATTTCATCGTGAACCAATTACATCGGCAGGCAAGATTTCATTATGGAAATGACCTGCGGCAGAAGCCTTATAGTTTACTCCGTATGAAAATAGACGAACCACCTGCTCCTACCTTTTAGTAAATACTTCGCTTTACAAGGTTGACTCAATTTGCATAGAAAATGTATTTTATGACTTTATGGTTATTAAGAATTTGGAGTCTATCGCTCGGCAGTCTGTTCAGCTATCGGATAACGATAGTTCAATTAACAAATGAAGGCAGCTGGCATAAGATGAACTGCACCCCAATGGTTAGATGGTGTCTAACAATTGGGGTGCAGTTCAATGGTACGGCTGTCTTTTCTAAAGTAAAACTAACGGGAGAATGATAGTTCGGTTATGATTGGAAGGCAGTAGATCACTTGTGGATCTACGCTTTTTTTTATTTTCATAATCGATATTTTAACAATTTATAGGACTTCTACCCACGTATTATAAGTAAGTGACTAGAATATTTACCACGTTGTGGTAAATAATTTGCAGAAAGAACACGGGTGGGTAATAACTAATCATCTTTGATTGGACAAGTATAACAAAGTAAAAAATAGCCGTACGACAAATTCGTACGACTCCGTTCAATCTTATTGGTTATCTTCGCGTCTTCCTTGCCAATTACCGCCTTGATGGTGACCGTGATGAGGCATTCCTTGCCATCCGCCCTGCTGACCATGCCATTGGCCATGATGCATTCCATGATATGGCATTGGGTGATGGTGATGGGGATGAGGATGAGGGTGAGGATGAGGATGAGGATGAATAATCACATGATGGAAATGGTGATGGTGATGTATTTGGTGAGGGTGTTGTTGGTGTGGTTGACTTTGATGTTGTTGGTGTGGTTGATTGTAACTCATTGGGCAATCTCCTCCAAATTTTTATACATCAACCTATGTGGAATTGTAATAATTGGATGCTTGACTTTAACTATTTGGGCGTGTTTGAACGATTCAAAAGGACAGTTTTAATACCATGTTACTAAAAATAAGGAAAATCCCACCAGTATGGATACAAAATTGGTTTATCGAAATTTTAATATCGATCCACATCTGGGGTCCTCGAGATCTCTGTATGTACGTAGAATAGTACTGGGAGCAACTATTCGTTGCTGTGCTGTATGTCTGGCGACACAAACATAGTTGCTTTTAGATCCCCGTAGATAGTTTTTTTATTTCAAAGCGCATATGTTTCTTGATCACTAAACGGGAACTCAAATTAATTAAAAACAAGCTATTGACAGTTATCTTAAAATCATTTATCTTAAAATTAAGATTATTAATTTTAAGATATTATCAAGGCGACTCAAGGAGGTAATGGGAATGATTCCAATTTTGAACCGTATTAATGAACTGAGCAGAATAGAGCGCAGATCAGGTCTATCTGATACTGAGAAAGCGGAACAAGCAGCGCTTCGGACGCAGTATTTACAGATTTTACGCGGGCAACTGTTTACAACACTTCTGAACGTGTCTGTTATTGATGAATTAGGTAACGATGTTACGCCTAGAAAGCTTATTGATAAAAAAGCAGCTAATTATCAATAACTTTTGTCATTTATCTTAAAATTAAGAATATCAATATTAAGGTATTTTTGCCTGTTGGCAACCAGCTAGGTTAATAGCCATGGCACCTAAACTAAAGTTATCCCACATATAATATGGAAAGTATTGTATGATTATATGAGAATGAATTCTGGAGGTTGGCTGATGTCAATAAGAATAGGAATTATTGTAGGAAGTTTGAGGGAAAACTCTTTTAATCAAATGATTGCGAATTCGATTCCTGAACTTGTAGATTCCGCGGAATATGAATACATATCGATTGCTAATCTTCCCCTCTATAACGCGGATTTGGATCATGGAGAAGGGCCAGATCCAGTTAAGCATTATCGCGAGGCGATACAAAAGACGGATGGCATTCTCGTAGTTAGCCCGGAGTACAACTCAGGTATACCGGGAGTACTGAAAAATGCACTGGATTGGGCATCGACACCTACCAAAACAGCCGTCTTAATTCATAAGCCTGCAGGTGTGATAGGCGCAACCCCTGGCGCGAAAGGGACGATTCTTTCGCAGCAGCAAATTAGGCAAACGTTGGATGCCACCCAGTCCTATGTGTTGCCGGCTCAAAAAATGTATATTTCTCAAGTCACGGACAAGATTGATTCAAATACTCATAAGCTCACGGAGGATACGACTCGCAAATATTTGCAGCGTTATGTTCAATCATTTTTGCAATGGATTAATCAGATACAACGGCTTAATGAGTAGTAAGGATAATAACTAATCAAATATTTATGGAGGCTATTATGGGTAAAATTGCGCTTTTTGGATTTGGACGTATCGGAAGACAGCTCCTTCGGGCGGCGTTGCAACAAAATTTGTTTGTCCCCTTTTCCATCTCGGATATTAAAGACGAAGCTACACTTGCAGCACTTTTTGAAGTGGATACAAATTACAAGCGTTGGCAGGAGCAAGTATCTGCTCAAGAAGGCGCAATTGTAATCGGCGACCGGGAGATTCGTTATTTGAATTCGGGTGCTGAATTGCCGAATTGGGGTGAGTTAGGCGTTGAATTGGTCATTGATTGTACCGGACGAGCCGTTACGCGATCAGTAGCTGAACTACACTTGGAGCGAGGGGCAAAAAGGGTGCTTGTCAGCGGCCCGAGCAAAACCTTAGAAGATTGCGACGCAGTACTTCTTAAAGGGATTAACTTAGAAAGCTTCGATCCGGAAAAGCACAAAATCATTAGCATGGCGAGTTGCACGACAAATGCGCTTGCACCGGTAGTCAAATTGGTCAGAGAAAACTATGGCATTCGATACGGATTATTCTCCACGGTACACTCGTATACGAACACGCAATCGTTGACGGATCAGCCGATGAAGGACCGCCGGGATTCATGGGCAGCTGCCGAGAACATCATTCCGTCATCCTCAGGTGCAGCCAAAGCTCTGAAATTCATTTGGAATGACCTGCAAATCACAGGCAAAGCCTACCGGATTCCGACCCGTACCGGGAGCATCGCAGAACTTAATTTGATAACGGAAAAACGATGCACCGTTCAAGAGATTAACGATATGTTTCGAGAAGCTGCGAGAGAAGGCGAATTAAAGGGCGTTCTTGACGTTTTGGAAGGGGAATGGGCCTCGTCCCGTATCGTAGCTGATCCCCATTCTTCGATTATTGACTTGCCTTTAACCCAAGTACAAGGTGAACTATTGTCTGTCGCTACTTGGTACGACAACGAATGGGGTTATGCTTCACGGTTGGCTGAGGTAGCCTCTTATATTATTGCAAAATCATAAGCTAGACGATTGATAATGAATTGGATGCATCTTAGAACGTATGGGCGACAGCCAATACTTTCTAAGATGCATCTTTTCTCGTCATTCAGGGTCGTGGATACGGCTGTCGCTATAGGAGGGGCTATTCTAATCAGAGAAGATGAACTAAATAGGCCCTAATAAAACGATTTATATTCATTATTAATGTGAATATCTGAATGGGTATATCGTTAAAGAAATCACAAAATGATTGATAATATGTCATAACAGGGACAGTGGGAGTTATGTAATTTAATTTTGAATGACGAGGTTTTGTAAGGGCTAGTAATTCGATAAACGTTAAGGAGAGAAATAAAATGAATAATTCACATAGAAGCAATTACGAGCAAAAAATGGATGGACTTCTCCCATTATCAATTTGATTTCCTGAGTTTCCATGACCATTTCTGCTCAACAATAGTGTGGATCATTAAATGCGGTTAATACCCAATTATGAGGATAATCGTTGGAATCGGAAGGCACATGTGGCATGGTGATCGACTGCGATTATTGACCGTCGTGCCAAGTACATATGTTTGCTGCTACGCAGCCCCAAGCTATGCCTTCCGCGCTTTCAACATCATGTAGCTTCCCTCGAAACTGAGCAGTTTGCCGTTCTCGCTGTGGACCTTAAGCTGCTTCCGATCCGCTTCTGGCCAGTTCAGCATATCCGTCTCCAATTCTTGCTGGACCTGCTCGGGGACATTCATTCTAGCACACCAAGTAGCGAATTCGAACGGCTTTCCTGTCTGCATCAGCTGTTCCACCCGGAAGCCGTTCAGCTCGATGCGACGAATCCACTCCGTTTTTTTCCAAGCGCGGAAGTGGCTGGGGTCTCGCCGTTGTTCAATATCATTATAGAGGGTGTCGATCCGATCCGCTTCTGGAGAGATGTTGTCCATTAGAATAAAGCTTCCGCCGTACTTCAATACGCGCCATGCTTCCTCTACGAATCGGTCGGGGTCAGGGAAGTGATGGGCAGCAATGCGGCAGCTGACCATATCGAATTGTTCTTTGGCAAAAGGAAGATTCTCCGCGTCCCCAACAACGTACCTGATATTCGGGCAGCCCTTCTTGGTAAGGAAAGCTTCCGCTTCTTGCAACATCTCGGTAGTAATGTCCAGCGTGGTCACTTCACCGACAAAGGAGGCCAACGCCAAGGCGCAATGTCCGCCTCCGGTTGCGATATCGAGCGCCTGCGCGGCATTCTCCGGTTGAGCCCACTCGACTAATGTTTTCAAATCTTGGCCGGATGCATGACGTGGGCTAACGACATATTTAGAAGCGTTAGCTCCAAATTGGGCTTTAACATGATCCTTTGTATCCATTCCATCACTCCTCCAATGTTTCATTGTATGAAACTATGTTTCAACAAACGAACCTATAATGGTAACATATCATGCTTAATTATAATTGTAAAGACGGAGACTCTGGTCTTACTAACGGTTGGATCAGTCCCTTTATGGCTGCGATCTTCATGCGAAAGGACGTTGGCTATTCGATTCGGAACAGCAACTCGAGGGCGTAGAAATGATTGCCGTGGACAATTTTAAGGCCATTCTGATGCACCGTATGAAGGGACTTGCGGATGCCACTATCCGTCTTTGCGGATTGGAGCCTGTGGCATGGCGTGCTGAACAGGAGATCGAAACAATCCAGCTTCTAGCTATTGCGGAGCTCGCGTCTGCAACTGGACGTTTGATAACCCTAAGTATTAAAGATGAGGCTTGCATATACGTGCGGCTTCTTTATTTTCGTAAAAATCATGAAGGAGTGTTTTAATAATATGAATAACGTACTTCAGCAAGCACCAGTTAAAATAATAAATTGATTCTGAAAAGCTAATACTACTATCGCGATAGTAACTGTTATTCGATCAGCAGGTGAGAGGAGAGATTAATCATGTTACATTATTACTTTTCTGATAAAGCTCATATTTTTTGGGATGATGTGATTGAATCTGTAGTGATTCGCTGGAGTTATTTAGCTCATGAGGAAGATTTTCGCCTCCCCCTTAATAAATTAGTTGAACTTGCAGCGATAAAAAAGGCGAAAAAAGCATTATTCGATGAAAGCCATAGTCTGTTTATAGCAAAGGAGATACAATGGTTGTCTGACGAATGGTTTCCTAGATTATTAGACGCTGGCATAGAAATTATAGCTATCGTCTTTCCAGAGAAAACAGTTCCTAATATCGACGTAGGACAATCTATTGAAAAGAAAGATTCAACTGAATTGCTTTATCGTGAATTCGATAATATTCACAGTGCAGTCAGCTGGCTATCATCAGTACCGATAGGGTGCGTTAATTAGCAATTGAAATGACTTAAAAAGGTTTACAATCATGCAAACATAAATTTTACTAATGATATTATACAAAACTGGGGATAATTTCATTGTCCCGGAATTCTCTTTATACCGGACGACAGTAAGACAAGAAATTGTATAAACTGATCTCCGGAGGGGCCAATGGTAAATAATACGGATAAAATTTGTCAAAGAGCGCGAGAACTTGCCTTACAGCATACGCCAACGTTAGTGCGAATCCATCCCAAATACATATGGAATCAATTTGAGAAAAACATAGAGAGTTTAAGGGATTTTGTTATATCGTTGCAAAACAGTCCCGCAAGTTGTGCCTTACCAGCGGAAGAATGGCTGCTTGATAATGCTGAATTTATTGAGGAACAAGCAATAGAAGTAAAAGCTAATTTTACCAACCGCTCTTTTGATTACTTACCTTCTTTTCAAAAGAAGGGTATGTTACGAATCCAGAGTCTCTGTGAGGATTATTTGGAGCAAGTTGACGGTATATTGGATGAGGAAACCCTTGTATCCTATATGAACGCATATCAAGAAGTATCGGCGTTGAAACTTGCTGAAACCTGTTCCATCTCACTCATACTAAGGATGTCTTTGATAGGGAGGCTATCTGAAACGATGGCACTTGTCCGGGAACGTCGGGAGGTTTGCGTAGAAGTTGAACAGTTACTTTCAAGAATAGAAACTACCAAGTTAAATCCAGAGACGATTAACGCAGTCTTAGAAGAAGTAAAGCAACAAGTACCACTATCAGGTCCATGGATCGTCCATTTGATTAGTCACTTGCGGGAGTGGGCAGAGGATTCAGCGACAGTGCGGGAATGGTTAGTTTGCAAATTAGAGAATAGTTCTATTGATCTGGACCGCATTGTATCGTACGAGCATCAGCTTCAATCCTCCTTTCAGGTTAAGGCAGGTAATTTAATCAGCAGCTTGCGAAAAAATGAGCGTATGGATTGGAATAGCTTATTTGAACGCATTAGCTTGTTAGATCAAACGTTTCGTCAAGATAGTACGGGTGACTATTCGCTTCTTGATTCTTATAGCAGGAACGAAATCCTTAATCGAGTTGAAAGATTAGCACACCGTATGCGCATACCCGAAAATTTGATCGCAAGACATGCAGTAGCTCTTTCGAAGGAAGAGCATGAACGGTGGAGTGAAAAAAAAGGGCAGGAGAATGACTTACCACGATCGACGTTTGTTGCTTATTTTTTATTTGAACCAGCTGGAATCAAGAAGTTAGAGCATGCCTTGCGATTATGCAGCAAGACTAGACCAGTACGTGGAACAGGTATTGCAAAAAGATCAACTGGTACCTATTTATCTCTGTTAATCGGACTGTTCATGCTTGCACTTATTGCCTTTGGTACTTGGATTGGCGGAACTCAAGGCTTTACACCGGTAGGGTGGGTAGTTGTTTTACTTATGCTTTCCCTTCCTGTAAGCGAATGGGTCATTACTTGGCTCCACTTTGGCATTGAGCGAATGATACGCCCTCGGCCTTTGCTGCGTTATGATTTTTCGAACGGCGTACCTTCCACTGCAACTACGATGGTCGTCATTCCTGCCATATGGTCGTCGACAGAGGAAGTAGAGGAGCTTGTTGATCGTCTGGAAATTCATTATTTAGCCAACCGCGATCCAAACATACATTACGCTCTTTTGGGTGATTTTACTGATGCAGCGGAGGAAACACTTCACAAAGACGAAGCGCTTGTTACTTTTACCAAAGAAAAAATTGCGACACTCAACCGGATGTACGCAATCCCAGAAGGAGCAACCTTTCATTATTTCCAGCGCCGCAGAAAGTGGAACCCTGCTGAGGAAGTATTCATGGGATGGGAACGAAAACGCGGGAAATTAGTGGAATTCGTCGAGTTGCTGAAAGGGAGTAAGGTGACGAGTTTCGACTCTCTGATAGGTGATACGAAAGATCTACCGTCAATTCGCTACATAATAACCTTGGACTCGGATACACAGCTTCCGATGGGAAGCGCACAGAGGATGATTGGTACGCTGCATCTTCCTTACAACAGACCACGCTTAAATCAAGCGCGAACTAGGGTCATTGAAGGATACGGAGTACTGCAGCCTCGGATTGGAACAAGTTATGAGTCGGCCATGCAATCAAGACTTGCTTACATTTGTTCGGAGCCAGGGTTGGACCCGTATGCCTTTGCCGCTTCAGATCCTTACCAGGATGCAATGGAGCAGGGGATTTTTACGGGGAAAGGTATTTTTGATGTGGATATATTTGCAGAGCTGTTATGTGAACGTATTCCTGAAAATACAGTACTTAGCCACGATTTGCTTGAAGGAGGCTTTCTGCGGGCAGCTCTGTTATCGGATGTTGAACTGATCGATAACCACCCGTCAAAGTTTCTAGCCTATCAACAGCGCTTGCACAGGTGGGTCCGAGGAGATTGGCAGATGCTCTGTTGGCTTTTCCCTCGTGTTTGCGACCGTCGCGGAACATTAAGACCCGTAGATCTGTCCACTATTACACGTTGGCAAGTGATTGATAACTTGCGCCGTAGCTTACTTCCAATTGCTTATCTCGTACTCTTGGCACTTGGTTTAAGTGTACTGCCTGGATCCTCGGTAGGTTGGTTTTCTTTCATTCTTGCAACCATGCTATTACCGATTATCCGACATCTTGTTCACATGAAGACCGTCATTTGGCATCCACGGAGGGTGTTGTCTACGGTTTTACACGTGCTAATGAATATGATTACCTTACCATTTCAAAGTGCAGTTCTTCTCGATGCGATCTGTAAGACTCTATACAGACTGTTGATTAGCAAACGTCGTATGCTTGAATGGACAAGTTCTTCTCAAATTGAACGAAATAATAAAGGGAAACCGCAGGCGTTACTTCTAGGATCACGTGGCGGATATGGATTAATTATTCTCTTTGTGATAGTTGTAGCGCTGCAGCAGAAGACTGCACTAAGCTGGATGGGTTTCACGCTCTGTTTGATTTGGGCTTTAGCTCCTTTCGCTGTACGCTGGCTGGACCAGCCAATAGCACATAACGAGTTGCAGTTCACCCCAGTGGAAGAGGACCAAATGCGTGTGCTGGCTAAACAAATTTGGGCATTTTATGAGGATTATGCGGGGCCGATGGATCACTTTCTGCCTCCGGATAATGTGCAAATGGATCCTCCAAATGGGGTTGCGCATCGCACGTCTCCAACCAATATTGGTTTCTTGTTGACAGCTGCCTTAGCTGCTCGGGATTTCGGATTTATTGATACTCCCGAGCTTGTGGAGCGTTTAGAACGGACTGTGGGCACCGTCGAAAAGTTAGACAAATGGAACGGGCATCTATATAACTGGTACGATACCATTTCCCTTGATGTACTGCCGCCGGCCTATGTTTCAACAGTAGATTCGGGAAATTTCGTGGCTAGTTTGATGACAGTTAAGCAAGGATTAGCTCATTGGCTAAAGATTGATTTCACACGAAGCAAAAATCCATTTCCGTCAATTATTTCTGGTAATTCGGGCTTACAAGTTGAGTTTTCCGTTGAGCTCGATCAAACAAATCCTGAAGAAATGACATACATTGGACAAGAAGATCCTCATGTGTTTAACGAAGTGAAGCAAGATAGGAACTCATCACCCCAAAAAGCCTATAGTGATTGGCTAGAGATCGGCAACAAGCTGATCAATCGTCTCGAGGCATTGATCATGGAGACCGACTTCAGACCGCTTTATGATTATAAGGCCAAACTTTTCGTACTGGGTTACCATGCGTCTTCGAACCAGCGGGATAACATTCTCTATGACCTCTTAGCTTCCGAGGCCAGACAGACAAGCTTTGTTGCGATAGCACTAGGGCAAATATCTGTATCCCATTGGAATGCGCTCGGCCGAACGGTTAAAAGGCAAGGGAATCAGACTTCTCTGGTTTCATGGTCCGGTACAATGTTTGAATACTTGATGCCAGGGCTGATTATGCGCACTTATCGGAACACGATCTGGGAAAGTACGTATCGAGGTGTCGTGAACCGACAAATCGAATATGCGCATGAACGGGGTGTCCCTTTCGGTATCTCGGAATCCGGTTATTACGCGTTTGATTATCAAATGAATTACCAATACCGGGCTTTCGGTGTCCCAGGCCTAGGTTTCAAACGCGGTCTTGAGCAAGATTTGGTTCTGGCGCCGTATGCGACAGTCATGGCACTTCCTTTTGCCCTGAGTAAAGGCTTGAACGATTTGCAACGAATGGAGGAACTAGGCGCGCGCGGACAATATGGCTATTATGAGGCCATTGATTTTACCCCTGGACGTATGCCTGAAGGTGATACTTACAAGATCATTCGAAGTTTTATGGCACATCACCAAGGAATGAGTTTACTGACGCTTGCCAATGTATTGCTGCCGAGTAAAATGTATGATCATTTTCATCGCGATAAACGGGTGCAGGCTGCGGAACTCTTGTTACAAGAGCGGATTCCACCACGGAATACGATAATAAATCGTGAATTATCCGGTCAGTCACGAATCGAAAAACCGAAACCGGCTCATATAGCTCCTCTGCGGGAATATGACTCTGCCAATACGGCAGTACCGGAATTAAATATACATTCGAACGGGACACTTACCACGATGATCTCTAATAGCGGCAGCGGGTTCATACGGTTTGAAGGCATGGATGTAACCCGCTGGCGGGAAGACCCAGTGACGGACAACTGGGGAAGTTATATGTATATTCGGGATGTCATATCGGATAAAGTGTGGTCTCCGACTTATCAACCATGTCGCTTGCCGTCAAATAAGCAACTGGCGCAGTTCGCACAAGATCGATCTACGTTCTTATGTGAAGATGGGGATGTGCACACGACACTTGAAATCTGTGTATCGCCTGATTCGAACGCAGAAGTTCGTCGTTTAACGATTGTCAATAAGGGGAGTGAAGCTCGGACTCTTGAGGTGACGACGTTTCTCGAAATCGCATTAGCGCCTCATAATGCGGATAAAGCGCATCCAGCTTTTACTAAGCTATTTATTGAAACACAATTTGAAGCTGATGCAGAGTGCCTGCTTGCACGTAAACGTCCTCGAGATGGTGGAGAAAAATCCGTGTGGGCGTTCCACACGTTAACGACTGGCGGCAGGCCACTTGGGCCGGTAGAATTTGAAACCGATCGTGCACGGTTTATTGGTAGGGGATATACGTTATCAAGACCTAATGGAATCGCAACCCGACTTGGCAGCACGGTTGGGTCGGTGGCTGATCCTGCATTTATCATGCGACGGCGATTAACGCTACAGGCTGGTGAACAAGTTGAATTGACAGCTCTAACTGGCGTAACAGAGTCGAAGGAACAAGCAATAGATATTGTGCAGCAGTTGTCTCAGAAACAACAAATCGAACGATCTTTTCAGCTTGCTTGGACGAGGAGTCAAATTGAAGTTCAGCATTTACATATATCTATTGCGGATCTAGCTGTTTTTCAATTGCTTGCGGGTTGTACGTTGTACGCGGCACCATTACGCCCAGAGCGAGAGAGTAGTATTGCTGTTAACCAAAAGGGACAGCAGGGATTGTGGGCTTACGGGATATCAGGTGACTTGCCCATAGTCATAATACGGGTTTCAGATGCAGTAAATCTATCATTTATTAACAAGCTAATCATTGGATTTGAGTACTTGCGTCATAACAGGCTGTTCATCGATCTTGTGATTTTGAATGAATCTGTCGAGGGATATCAGCAGGATTTGCAGGAAGCCCTTCGGCGCATGGTCGAACAAATCATTAGCGGACAAGGATCAGGGCAAGGGGGCGTTCATGTATTGCCCGTCACTCAATTAGCAGATGGCGACAAGTCATTGTTGTATGCAGTATCCCGTATTGTGCTGCGAGCTGACGGTCCAAGTCTAAAGGCGCAATTAAAAGCATCTGTTCCGAGCTACACTTCGGATGAGACGATTCTGATAACGGCACCACCAAACCGCTTTGCTCCTGCAAAGGCTGTTGAAACGAATGATCTTCTCTTCTTCAACGGTTGGGGAGGTTTTACGGCAGATGGCCGCGAGTACCATATCGTTCTTAAAAACGGTAATTACCTGCCTTCACCATGGATTAACGTCATGGCTAACCCGAAATTCGGATGTATAACATCGGAACTGTACACAGGGTATACATGGTGGCGCAACAGCCGCGAATGTAAATTGACGCCATGGTCAAACGATCCCTCCATCGACCAACAAGGGGAAGTATGCTACTTACGAGACGAGGAAAGCATGGAATATTGGTCGTTGACACCAGCCCGCGAGCAGCTAACGTCCAGCTATAAGGTCATATATGGTCGTGGGTATACGCGTTATCATCATGAAAGTCATGGTCTTCTGCAAGAAATGACCGTTTTCGTTCCACTGGACGATCCCGTTAAAGTGATCAAATTGCGATTGCAAAACACAACGTCCGAACAGCGGAAAATATCGGTCACTTATTATGCTGAATGGGTACTTGGTGTGCACCGTGAAGGGAATGCTTCTTTCATCGTCTCGGAATGGGATTCAGAGAATGAAGTACTGATGGCACGAAATACGTATCAAGAGAATTTCCGCGACGCAACCGCGTTTTTAACGATTCATCCGCAAATGGAAGCATCGGCAGAGTGGGAGAAGGGAAACCATCAGGAAGCTGCTAGTACAAATATGGACATGACATGGACATCGGATCGCTTGGAGTTTATTGGCCGGAACGGCAGTATTGATCATCCTGCTGTCATGAACCGACTTCACTTGTCAGGCACAACAGGGCCAACATACGAGGGCTGTGGAGCTATTCAAACCAAATTCGTAATTAAGCCTAATTCTGAACAAATTGTCTACATCCTACTAGGCTGTGAGGATTCTCGTGAAACCGCGGCGGAGCTTACACAGAAGTATCGTCAAACTCTTGTTTGCGATCAGGCATACGAGGATGTGATAAAGTTTTGGGATGATGCAATGGGCACGATTAGGGTCTCTACACCTTGTCCTGAGATGGATATCATGTTGAATAACTGGTTGCTATACCAGACACTTTCATGCAGGATGTGGGCGCGTTCTGCATTTTATCAAGCGGGTGGGGCTTACGGTTTCCGGGATCAACTGCAGGATTCACTAGCGTTGCTCCATAGTCGTCCTGACCTCACACGGGCGCAAATTTTACTTCATGCCAGCCACCAGTATGAAGAAGGCGATGTTCAACATTGGTGGCATGAGGAAACGCACCGCGGTATCCGTACTCGCTTTTCTGATGATTTGTTGTGGCTACCATATGCTGTGGTCAGGTACATGGAACATACCGAAGATGAGAGCATATTGAACGAAACCGTTCCGTATCTTCGAAGCGAGCCATTAAGTGAAAAGGAACATGAACGCTATGAGCCGACCGTGTTGTCCGAGCAAAGCGGTACGATCTTAGATCACTGCTTTCGTGCACTCGACCGAGGTTTACGGTTTGGTGAGCATGGGCTGCCGCTGATCGGAATAGGAGACTGGAACGACGGGATGAGTCGTGTTGGCGCTGAAGGACGAGGCGAAAGCGTGTGGCTCGGCTGGTTCTTGGGACTTGTTTTGCATGGAATGGCTAATTTATGTGAACAACGCAGTGAGCACGAGCGGGCAGAAAATTACAGGCGGATACAGGACAAACTGGCAGATTCACTTAACGAAAAAGGGTGGGACGGCCAATGGTTCCGACGAGCATTCACCGATTCTGGAGAATGGCTTGGTTCCATCCATAATGCGGAGTGTCGAATTGATGCAATCGCACAATCATGGTCCGTCATTTCAGGTTTGTCGCAGGCAGACAAAGCGTTGCAGGCTATGCGTTCTTTTGATCGTGAGCTTGTAGATCGCAGCTTGTCGGTAGCGCATATTCTGTATCCACCGTTTGATCAAACGGATCCAAGTCCAGGTTACATTCAGGGTTATCCTCCGGGGATCCGTGAGAACGGAGGTCAATACACACACGGTGTAATCTGGAGCATCATTGCTTGGTGTGGGCTTGGTGAAGGAGACAAAGCTTTTGAACTATTCCACATGTTGAACCCTATCATGCATACGAAAACGTCATCTGAAGTTCGAAAATATGTGGGTGAGCCTTATGTCATGTCTGCTGACGTGTATACAGAGGAGCCTCATAAAGGTCGTGCTGGATGGACTTGGTATACAGGTGCGTCAGGTTGGATGTACCAAGCCGGCATTGAATGGATTCTCGGTCTGCGACGTAGAGGAGAACGGTTGTTCATCTGCCCAAGTATGCCAAGAGAATGGCCGGGGTTTGCCGTAATCTACCGTTTCGGAAAATCTGAGTACCACATTACTGTCACAAATTTATTACAAAAGTCCAGTGGACAAACAACGTTATCGATTGATGGAAAGGCAGCCGATATGAAAGAGTTCACTACCGAGGACGGTCCTTTCATCCTATTACATGACGATAGTGAAATCCACCAAATCTTACTGTCACTATATTAAATAATGGGTCCCAATCAACGTGATATGTTGATTGGGGGCTATTGAAGTAAATAATTAGCAGTACCAAAATTACAATGAGGCCGCCGGCATTGAGAATGCAGTCGGCTACTTTCACTAATTAAACTAACAGGGTGTGTGTTGTGTGTCTATAGCTAAGAGAAAAGCTGAGAAGAGAAGGGTGAGCTGAGGATATGGGTGAAACAACTATACAAGAGATTAATGATTTAAATGCACTTCAAATTGCTGAGATGGGACTGTTCACCACTACCAAAGGAAAGAGATTCAATCTATCTCAATTTTTATCGTTTGTTTTGTGATACATGTTTGGTTGCTATAAATGATGATGAAGTTCAGTTTAGTCAAAAAGATGCTGTTAATGATTACTATCACAACACCAAAAAGGTGTCCTTACTAATTAAGCGTTTATAAACACGCATATTTGTTTTGGTCGCTATGCTACGAGGAACTATAGTTCATGCACAACACAACGGCAGCCGGTATTCGATCGGCTGCCGTTGTCCGTTAAAGTAACGGGAGGATAATGAAGTAATTATATGGAATATAATGGTGATGCAGATGCACTAGAAGTATGAATTGGTTGTATTTCTCGCTTGTATATATGACAGATCATTTTCGATGCTATCTGGAAATAAATTTGGGGGAATAAGAAAATCGAAAATGAATTATTCAATATTTTTGATGATAATAATATAAAGAGGCAGGTCAAGATTATATTTATTTGCTTTCGTAGTGATACGAAAAAGGATTATCCTTCCCTGTTTGATATTACAGCAGCCGGACATATTTTAGCCCATGAAACGATAGAAGATGGTGTCAGGGAAGTTCAAGAAGAAATCGGAATTAACGTGTCAATAAACGATCTTATATCATTAGGGGTTATAAATTATTGTGTCATAAGAAAAGAACTTATAAGAAAAATGTCGGGTGACAAGAACATTATCTCATTATCGGCCGCGTAAATCGCGGCTTTTTTGTTTTATGGGATCAAGTTCTTGTCACAAGGCAATGACAAGAACTTGATCCCATTCCCGATTTTGACAAGAACTTGATCTCATTCCCGACAGAATCATTCAAACGTTCTTTGGTAAGTTCTAACGAGAAACTTCAATTCAAATAAACATGAGTTCCTTTTGGCTTTCTTCGCTAAACTATTCCAGCTAATAGCCTAAAGATCTTCCCATGAGGTACTCCACGGTCTAAAAAAGCTTGTGCATGGCTCTCTCCCTTTGAAACATCCACACCAATGACTGGATTCATGACATCACTCCTGAAATATTTTCACCGGTAACCCCTAACCTTCTTGTCTTCCACACTATCGCATGTGATACGGGATTCATGTCCCAACCACCCTAACCATGGTTGAACAAGTAGGGGGATGAACTGAATAGCTCTCGGAATCCAAGTCCCACGGGCAGTGACGTTCGACCCCCGGCTACCGCTATATTAAGACACCACAAAAATGAGGTCTACCAGAAAGATCTGGTGACCTCATAATACGATTGGGCAGGAGAGTTTAATCACCTAGCGAATTATTTAAATATCCTACATTCAATGAGGGGTGAACGTTTTTGAATGCAATATTAAAAGACTCTAAACAGATTCAATACTATACATACCTAGGCCCTATATTCGAGGCTCTTCAAAATCGACAACACGATTATAATTGGTTATTAACAGATTTAGAACTAAACTGGATACCAGATGATTTTTTGAACTACTTCGGAGAATATCAAGTAAATAAAGGGACTTGGGATAGAGATAATAAATACTGGATTTCAGGTGAGCAATTAACAAATTTAATTGGCAAGAATAAAATCCAATTTATTTGGGGTGTAATCTCAGGATTTAGAAAGTCGGAGAAGATTGATATTAATAATTTGAGCGTTATTCCGTTTGCTGATGGTAACCCAGGGTTTTGGAAACCAGGAGCCACAGTTCAACATCCAAAAGCTGAAGTAGAAATTGTCTGTTGGGATTCTGGACTTACTCTCATGATAAGTAAAGACCAATCCTTAGTTAAAAGCTTTATGGATTTTTTTAAAGACGCAAAAGACCTTGATGAGTACAATTTGGAAGACTGATGTTCAGTTCAGTACGTCGTTAAACTAACGAGTAACTATAGCTCAATAGACATCAGGAGAAGGCTGCCGACAGCATTGAATGCAGCCCTCTCAGCTAACTGGCAGCATAGTTAAACGAGTAATATAGAGAAAATTTGGTGATATATTATGTAAAGTGGTTTTTAAACGGAGAGGGTTATAGATGGATATTCAAAAACAACAAGCATACCAACTAAACCGAGAAGGCATAAAATTAGCTCAACAGTCAAATTTTGAAGAGGCAATTACTTATTTTCAAAAAGCATTACATTTTCATCCAAACAATGCAACGCTATTTTTCAACATAGCAAATGCACTAGCTGAATTAGAACGTCATAATGAAGCCATCACCTTTTTTGACAATTCGTTAGAATTAGAACCTAATAACGCTGATTGTATTTACAATAAGGCGAATTCTTTGTCATATCAGGGAAAGTCAATTGAAGCAATCACATTATATGAACAGGTCATAAAATTTGACCCTCTTTTTAGCTCTGCGTACTATAACAAAGCTAATGAGCTTAAGAAGTTAGAGAAGTACAGAGAAGCATTATCAGCGTATGATGAAGCGATAGAAAGAGAACCAAACCATTCATCTGCTCATTTCAATAAAGGAATTGTATTGGAGGAACTAAAATCAGACAATGCAGCAATTGAAAGCTATAAAAAATGTATTGAGATAACCCCCGATAATGACGAAGCTCATTACAATTTGGGGAACCTTTTGTATTATCAATTCTTGTATAAGGAAGCATTAGAACATTTTAATAAAGCTATTGAGATAAATCCGAGTGATTTAGATTATTACTACAACAAAGGCGTTGTACTAACAAAGATGGGAGATATTCAAGAAGCTGAAGAATGTTTTATAATGTACCGAAAGTTGATTGCAGAGGAAAATGAGAAAAATTAGTTACATTTGAGCTAACGGGTAAAGTTAGTGGAATAATCAGGGGGCAGATTGCCACGGCAGATGCTCCCTGATTTTCATTGAAGTAACGGAATGTTAAAATAACTCCAACGAATATGAAGTAAGGAGGGGGGAACATAGTTGAAAATCGGAAGCATTAATCATTTGCTCTTTTCTGTTAATGATTTAGATAAATCAATTGCGTTTTACAAGGCTATATTTGATGCACGGTTAATAGTCAAGGGCAGAAAGTTGGCTTATTTTGATTTGAACGGTTTATGGCTGGCATTAAATGTGGAGGACGACATTCCACGGAATGAAATTCACTATTCATATACACATATAGCTTTTTCTGTAGAAAGCGAAGATTTTGATACTGCGGTAAAAAAGCTTGAAGATTTAGGTGTAAATATTCTCCCAGGTCGTACACGTGATGAGAAGGATAGAAAGTCAGTTTATTTTACTGACCCTGATGGGCATAAATTTGAATTCCATACTGGTACTTTACAGGATAGACTTTCATTTTACAAAGACGATAAATCGCACATGATTTTTTATGAGTAATCAGACTCCCTTGGATTTTGGAAGTATCTTGATGATGGAGATATAATACCTATTATGAATATAAGTGAGGCTGAATGATGGATTGGAGTTCATTAAGTAGTATTGTTCGTTTTAGCCCAATGTCTCCTTCTTGCAGTGTCATAGCTTCGCTTGTTATTCGAGATCATTGTCTCAACCAGCCTCAACATGTTTCTACAAGTAGGGGGTGAACAGTTTAGCTGACGGGATAACGGTCCCACGGGCAGTGACGTTCGCCCCCGGCTACCGTTACTAAACCTCTAAAATTCAAAAGAGGTCAACCAGTAAAAACTGGTTAACCTCATAATACGAACGCGCAGTAGAGCGTGGTGGTCTTTGGCGCTTCGGGCAGGATAGTTCAAATACTTCGGAAAGTATTCCACCAGCCAAATGATTATTTAAGAATTGACTAGCGGTCATTAAACCCTTGACTTCCCACATCAAATCATATATCCTACTTACATCATACGATTTCAATGCAAGACACATTCCCTACGAGGTGTTTTATGAGTGTAGCAGGTTTTCAACAGGCATAACTTAAGAAGATAACATTCTATTCTATAGGTGAAGCGGGATACCGTTTCTTAAAATCCTATATGATAGTTTTATTTAAGTTACCTATGAAGAACCCTGCGAATACATCATGAACCATGACTCGAACAGAGGAAGTACACTGCGGCTTTGGACACAAATCCCTTGTCAGCTGATGGCTTTTATCTATATGTAACGTCATGTAAATTGAGTGTAATGAGCTGTGGGTTTCCCGCAGCTTTTTTTGCGCTTATTTGGGCATAAACGTTGAAATCTTATGGTGCAGGGATCTTCATCATGATCACCCAATCGTGAGGAGAATGCAAAGATGAATCCAAGTACAAAGGACAAATTACAATATAACGAATTGAAGACACTCGTCCAAAGCTATTGTGTAAGCAGTCTGGGCAAGCAACTGATCCATCAGCTCGAACCAAGTTCAAACCTCAAAATAGTGAAGCAACGTCTCCTTGAAACAACGGAAGCCCGCGCGATTCTGGATACCGAGGGACATGTGCCGCTGCTGGGGATTTCGAATATTAAATTCATGATGGAGAAGCTGGAAAAAGGGATGGTGCTGGATCCCACCGAACTGATTGCCATTGCTGACTTTCTCCGAGGTTGCCGGAAAGTCAAGAAGTTCATGACCGAGAAGGAATTCTACGCTCCTAAGCTAAGTGCTTATGCCAACTCCATGTGGGATTTCCAGAACATTGAAGATGCAATTCACCAAGCTATTAAAGGGAATCGGGTGGACTCCGGGGCGAGTAAAGAGCTCAGACGAATCCGCAAGCATATTGATATTGCCGAGGCAAAGATTGAGGAGCAGCTGCAAAAGTTTCTGAAGAACAGCGCGAACAAGGAGGTTATTCAGGAGTTTTTTGTCAGCAAAAAAAATGACCGCTTCACCATCCCGATTAAAGCTGCCTATAAGCATCAAGTGGCTGGAACGATTGTCGAAATATCTTCCAAGGGATCGACGGTGTTTATGGAGCCGTTAACTGTTGCCAAGTATAACGCAGAGCTTTCGGGTCTCAAGATGGAGGAGGGGATGGAGGAGCTTCAGATTCTGTCGGCTCTATCGGATTTAGTCGCAAATCAAACCCAGCCGATAACGGTCAATATTGATTTGATTAGTCTGTACGATATGATTTTCGCCAAAGGAAAATTTAGCAAAAGCATAGATGGAATCGCACCTAAAGTGAACGACCACGGGACGATTAAGTTGGTCCGATGCAGGCATCCGTTATTGTCCGGAGGTGCGGTTCCGCTGGATTTTGAAATTGGCGATAGATATCGCAGTTTGGTCATTACGGGTCCGAATGCGGGGGGCAAAACGGTTGTCCTGAAGACGGTCGGTTTGATCGCGCTGGCGGTGATGTCAGGATTTCACATCGCGGCGGATGCGTCTACCGTAGTGGCTGTGTTTGATCGTATGTTCGTTGATATCGGGGATAATCAGAGCCTGGAGAATGCGCTTAGTACCTTTTCGTCCCATATGAAAAATATAGCCGAGATCATGCGCCAAGCGAATCGGAATACGTTGTTGTT
The DNA here is from genome assembly GCF_964253335.1 of Paenibacillus sp. LjRoot56. NCBI lineage: Bacteria > Bacillati > Bacillota > Bacilli > Caryophanales > Paenibacillaceae > Paenibacillus > Paenibacillus sp. LjRoot56. The sequence goes on along the minus strand of NZ_CAXURV020000006.1, from coordinate 93,630 downwards.
GTTTGATGAGATTGGTAGCGGAACGGAACCCAATGAGGGTGCGGCACTGGCCATTGCGATTCTGGAAGAATTTTACCAAATGGGTTGTATGACGGTTGCGACCACGCACTATGGAGAGATTAAGGAATTTTCGGAACGGCATCCGGATTTCATGAACGCAGCCATGGCATTCGACAACGAGACCTTAGAGCCGCAATATAAGCTACTGATTGGGCAATCGGGCGAGAGCAATGCGCTTTGGATCTCGAAGAGGATGGAGTTGAAAGATGAGGTATTGGGGCGGGCGAAGCTGTATATGAAGAGTAAGAACTATCGGTTGGATCTCCTTCATGAAAGTAAAGTGATGAAGAAGCCGGTAGTGGCACATACGGATGAAACGGAAGTTGTACTTGAGGAGTACGGGATGGGTGATCGTGTGCGGTTATTAGAGCATGATGAACCCGCGATCGTGTACAAAGGCCGAGATAGCTTCAACCATATGACGGTTTTATTTGAAGGGCAGCTCGTAGAGGTGCATGCCAAGCGGGTATCCTTAGAACTACGAGCCAGCGAGTTGTATCCTACGGGATATGATCTGAATACGCTGTTCACCAGCTATAAAGACCGCAAGTTTCAGCACGACATGGAGCGTGGCTCGAAGAAGGCGTTGCGGCAAGTGCAGAAGGAAATACGGAAGCAACGGGAGTGAGAGGATCGTAGCTTTGAGGCGTTTCCATCAAGACTATCATGCAAATGATGATCCTAAGTTAGCCGTACCGACCAGTTAGGTGGCACCGGAAGCAAACGCTTCTCGTCTCAATATGACGAGGAGCGTTTTTGCATTTTCAAAAATTGAAGGAGGTTTGAAAAAGGAATTCCGTAATAATAACTATCAATTATATGGTAATATAAGGTAAGTGGTAGACTTTAAATTGGTTAGAAAGGGGGATATATATTGAACTATCTTATTAATGGACTAGAGATGAATCCCCCTACAAACATGAATTTAGTTATGGAAACGGAAAGCAAGCTTGGTGCAAAATTTCCGAGGGATTACAAAGAATTTATTGTTCAATATAATGGTGCGGTAGGTACCGTAGGAAACATGTATATACACCTGTGGGCAATTGACGAGTTAGAAGAATTAAATGAAGGATATGCCATCAGAGAATTTGCAGATGGGTTAGTGATATTCGGTTCCGATGGTGGAGGTACTGCGTATGCTTTCGATACAAGGTATGAGGAAACAACAATTGTTGAAGTTCCCTTTATAGGTATAGACCTAGACGAAATAACAAAATGCTGGCAGCTCATTACGTTAACGGGCAGCATTCCTATTATGAAGAAATACGAGGTTTGAGAAATAAAAAGACTCCTTGGTATGATGTTAATGGATCCCAGATGCTGGCCAGCGTCAGATCCAAAAACAAAACCAAGGAGACTACAACATGCATTCTACTCAAAATGAACGAATTAATCAAATCACTTTTTCTACCTTAATTATCGGAGTCGACATCGCAAAATTTAGACATGTGGCGAGAGCCCAAGACTTCCGCGGGGTCGAGTTCGGGAAGCCAATTACGTTTGAAAACAATAGAGAAGGCTTTGAGTTATTCATGAGCTGGTTCCAGGAGATTTCAATGGAACAAGGGCTTAAAGACGTTATCGTCGGCATGGAACCCACGGGCCACTACTGGCTGAATCTTGCTCATTTTCTTAAAGAAAAACAAGTGAAATACGGTGTAGTGAATCCACTGCACGTTAAAAAAAGCAAAGAACTAGACGACAATTCCCCAACGAAGAATGACATTAAGGATGCGAAAGTGATCGCACAGCTGGTTAAAGACGGGAGATACGCTGTACCGAGTCTTCCCCAGGGTATTTATGCCGAACTGCGGGAAGCGATGAAAATTCGCGAACACCTAACAACTGATCTTTGCGTTGTGCAAGCACTCGTCCATAATTGGTTAGATCGGTACTTCCCAGAGTTTCTAACGGTCTTCAAAGATTGGGAATGCAAATCTGCCATCCAAATGCTAAACCTTCATCTACTGCCGCATGAACTTGTTCACGTGCCAGATACAACCTTACTACAGCACTTGAGAGAAGCGGCAAAGCGCGGACTTGGTCTAGGTAGAATCAATAGTTTGAAGGCAGCTGCGAGCCGTTCTGTCGGCATACGAGAAGGTTCGGAGTTAGCTAAAATGGACTTAAAGTTACTGCTGACCCAGTACGAATGGTTTCAAAATAAGCTCGAAGAACTGGGGGCAAAGTTGGATGAACTGCGCATGCAGATCCCACATGTGCAACTATTGTTGGCGATAAAAGGGATTGGTAGGGACACCATTGCAGGTTTTTTAGCTGAGGTGGGAGACGTTGGTCAGTACCGTCATCCCAAACAAATCACGAAGCTCGCTGGATTGAACTTAAAAACAAATTCATCAGGTACACACATTGGACAGACGAAGATAACGAAGCGAGGTCGAAAACGTCTTCGCGCTTTGCTCTTTCGGGTGATGATGCCATTAGTGGCAAAAAACGCAGCCTTTCGAAATTTGCATGAGTACTACACCAAACGACAGGTGAATCCGCTCAAGAAGATGCAATCTCTTATTGCTTTGTGTAATAAGCTGATACGAGTCTTTTTCGGCATATTAACAAAAGGACACGAATTCAGTGAAGAAAAGATGATGCAGGATATCCCTCGATTTACAGAGTTACCGCAAGCGGCTTAAATAGCGAACTCAGCAGTGATAATGATCTAAGCAAAGAAAAGATAACAAGAAGCACGGATGAGTCGGAAAGGCACTATCCTTACGGACGAAGATCCTGTCGGGCAGCATATCTGACCTCCACCTCATGGACAGGTTGAATGAAGGAATGTGGGAGCGTAGACTCTGCGAGATGTGGGAGGGTTGACCGCCATGAGCTCATGTGGAGATCCAATGGTGCAACCATACATTACCATTCCATCCATTTTTTAAATTGGGTGGCTTAGGTAGAGAGCCTTTTGCCCTTCGGTATATCCATAAATTTCTTCCTCTACAACTTCATACCATTGAAAAGTTATCTGCTAAAATGTATTGATGGTCAAAAACTGAGAAAACGAGAGTATTTAAGAGCAAAGCGTTTCTCCATAGAGGGAGGATAACGTAGTTAAGTGTAAGTAATTTGTGGTAAGATATTTCCAGTAAATGTGTCTCTATATGGGTGGAGTGAATAAAGATGCAGAGTAGTTTTGAAAATGTAAAACAAAAATTATTAGAGGTAGGAATCACAAGTGAAGGTGGTATTCACTCTGATAATTTAGTTGTTTCATTTGAGCAGAAATATGGGTTTCGCTTGCCTCAAGATTATAAAAAATTCCTTTTGACATATGGGGAAATGAACTACAACCATCAAATAAGCTACTCACTAATAACCAATATTCCAAAGCACAATGAACGAGGGAGAATGGGTTATTTTTATAACTTGCAAAATGGCAATAACGATTTAATCAGTAATATCGAAAGCTATCTTGGGCGAATGCCTGAAAGTATGATACCTTTTGCGGATATTTCTGGTGGGGATCAACTTTGCATTGGGGTAACTGAGAATGTAAGCGGAAAAATTTACTTTTGGGATCATGACCAAGAACACTTTGACCCCTCAGAAGAAGAATTATGGAATAATGTTTACTTAGTAGCAAACACATTCTCGGAATTTATCTTAAGTTTTCAAATAGTAGAGGATGAAAATCTACCCAAGGATCTTGGTATTGTTAGTGTAAAGACGACACCTGAATTTCTAAAACTGGTTGAAAAGTTCAAAAGTAAAAAACAATAATCACGCTAATGTAGCAAGTGTTTTAGCATTGAATTAGTGTATGTAGTCTTGTTGAATTATGCTAACGGTGAACGTTTGTTCAATGACATAACAAGAGAAGACTGCCGAAGATTATCATCGGCAGTCTTCTCAGCTAACCGGCCAGAATAATTTTGTGAGAAAATATTAAAATGGTGTAAAAAAATAAGTTGTTCGTTATTTTTGTTTCCATCTGTTTGCTATCTATTTTTTCAGAAGAATATCTTATATGATGGTATCAGATCCCTATATAAAGCATTTATCTTTGATTTGAGTGTCGGAATAGCTTCTTTCATTATTGGAAAAAGAGGATTTTCAGCTAAACGTATAACTACACCACTAGGTATATTGATTACAGTATTTGGTTTCGTTTGTATGAGAAGGTGTTAAAATCATTAATTGTTGGAGGTTTTCATTGAAGGATCTAAACCATAAAAACCTATATATTTTTCTAATAACTCTGTCTTTAGTAAACGTTGTTGTTTATATTACTTGTAAAAATAAATCCTATTTTGACTTCTTGAACTGGAATTTAATTTTGGCTTGGATTCCACTTGTTCTATCTAATTTGATGTATCTTATTTACAAGCGTAGTAAAGTGAAGTCTATTCTTCTAGTTTTATTCGGTATGCTATGGTTACTTTTCTTTCCGAATTCCCCGTACGTTATAACTGATCTCATTCATTTAACAGTAATGAAGGATTTGTATGTAAATAAAGGAAATATCGGCTTTACATACTGGATTGATTTCTTAGTAATAAATTTATTTTCTTGGACTAGCTTGATACTGGGTGCAATCTCAACATATCAAATGCAATATATTTTCATGAGTTTATATAATAAGATTATATCTTGGTGTTTTGTTATAATAGCCTCAGTTGCAGGTGGGTATGGAATTTTATTAGGAAGAGAATATCGATTAAATAGCTGGGAAGCAATAACTGATTGGAGTAAAGTAACTGGAATCATAAAAGGAAGTTTAACAAGTAATTCGGTTTTCTTTTGTCTATTATTTGGCTTATTTATTGGAACCGTGTATATAACAATTTATATATTAATTAACTGTGTGAGTGAATCAAGTCAGGGAAACAAAACCCGCACATAACACCACAATTCTTTGGTTTGTCATCAATTCTATTAAAACATTAGGTTCCCTCGGTGAACTACTTGTTAGTATAACTGGGACGAGGCTACTTACTTATTTTAAGTCTTGGGAAAATAAAGTGTAAACTGGCGGCTGGAGTTAAATTTAAATGCTGTTAAGGTTAAGAAATATCCCTTAGCAATGGAGCTACTCCTTATAATAGGTGGTATTTCCAGTATTAAAAGGAACAACAGATAAATTCCCTGGATTGGGAGTCGCTTTTGTATTGTATATCTTTTTCCCTCGCCTTACGTTGTAAGATAACAAAAATATAACAAAAAACCGATGGGATATTACCAATCTCCCATCAGTATTTGACTTGAATTTTGTTTTATTGGTGAACATAAATTCTTTATAATTCCTTCTTTCCTGAAAACGACATATATACAAAGATCATATTGTGTTTCTCTTCGTAAGCGTGCGCTTACCTTTTTTTTGAAACTCCCCCGCACTTTACAATACATATCTTAATCAATTGATTTAAAATTAGTAATAACATAAAGAATAGATAAAATATGAATAATTAAAAGTAACACATTCAAACTTAAAGATAATCTCGAATAGCGCTGCGAAATTTTAATAATACTTATGATGATTCCAAGTAACGAGAGTAACACACCTAATGGTGTAGATATAATAAAAGAAATTAATGATAATATAGCTAATATAAGTGCCAATTTTATATAAATATTCAAACAAATCACCTCATACCTCAGTTTATCATTTAAAGCTAAAAATTAAAATGCGGGTACTGCCGATCATATTAATTCCTACAAAATTGAACTTTCAAAGCAATTTTCTCTGTAACCAAAAAACCTTATTCCGAGAATAAGGTTTTTTGGTTTGGCTTGGAGCTTGGTGGAGAAGAGCGGACGCAGCGAGAGATCGCAAAAGAGCTGGGCATCTCAAGGAGTTACGTATCGAGGATTGAAAAAAGGGCACTCATGAAGCTATATCATGAATATTATAAGGTGAAGCGGTAAGGTCGACACGTTGAGGAATCGCAGACTTCATTCATTTGGCATCAAATAATGGTGGCGAAGACAATGACAGCCTTAATCAAAATTGAGCATGTAAGTAAGTTTTACTATACGGGTGGGGAAACGATTCGTGCGTTGGATGACATTACGTTAGACATCGTGCAAGGCGAGTTTGTCGCCATTAAGGGGCCTTCGGGCTCTGGAAAGTCCACGCTGAGTGAATATCATCGGCTGCTTGGACATTTCGGATGAAGGGGTCTACACCCTTGATGGGAAACAGATTCACGCCATGAAGGATTCATAGCTGGCCGAGATACGGAATCGGAAAATAGGGTTCGTTTTCCAGAGCTTTAACCTGCTGCCGAGGTTAAACGCTTATGAGAATGTGGAGTTACCTTTAATTTATCGGGGATTATCGAGAAAACAGCGGGAGCCCTTAGTTTTGCAAGCGCTGGAAGCGGTCGATTTGCTGGATCGCAGGAAACACTTTCCTTCGGAGCTGTCTGGGGGACAGCAACAACGCGTTGCGATTGCTCGTACATTGGCTGGCGATCCGCCGATCATTTTGGCGGATGAGCCAACAGGGGCGCTGGACTCAAAGACAGGTGTGGAGATCATGGATATTTTCAGGCGGTTGAACGAGCAGGGACGGACGATTATTGTGATTACGCTTGACCGGCAGGTTTCGGAGCAGGCGAAGCGGGTTGTAAGGTTTCGGGATGGGCGGTTGGTGCATTGAGATCGGAATGAAAAGATATTGGGCAAGTACTTCTTGATCAATTGTTTGGTTAGAGACTCATTTAAACATAATAATTCGTTCTTACACTGTAAAACCCGTGCAAATTGCGCGGGCTTATTTTTAATGTATATTGGTAGATAAAATATAGTGATAGAAAGGAAACCGAGTGAACAAGTCCCCCTAACAAAAAACGAGAGGGATATTTGGCGCCCACTTAGGATACAACAAAATTTACGACTAGACCCTAATGGAAAAGAGCTAAGTTTTATGAAGAAATACAAAGTTAATTCTATAAACAATAAATTAATGAGTTAAATAAGAACGTGGCTAATGAGTTTGCGGACCAGATATGGGACGCATAGCGGAAGAAATATAAATGGCTTTCTTTGTGGAGGTTCCCTGATCGGCGCCATTCCTATGATTGTTTTAGGTATCGTGAGCCAAGAGACATCCTGGAGTTACCGTTGATTTATCGAGGGTTGACTAAAAAGCAGCGGGAGCCGCTTGTTTTGAAAGCGTTGGAAGCAGTAGATTTGCTGGATCGGAGGAACCACTTTCCTGCGGAGTTATCAGGAGGGCAGCAGCAACGTATTGCTATTGCACGGACGTTGGCGGGAGATCCATCGATTATTTTGGCGGATGAGCCTACGGGAGCGTTAGATTCAAAAACAGGTGTGGAGATTTTAAACATTTTAAAGAGATTAAATGCACAAGGTCGGACGATCATTTTGATTACGCATGACTTATAGATTGCGCAGCAGGCGAAGCAGATTGTGAGGTTTCGGGATGGGCGGTTATATAATGATGATTAATTGGTGATTAATAAGACAGGGACTCCTTGAGAAATAAAGGGTTTCGGGGAGGAGTGTGACTATGATTAATGAAGAGACCAAAGAAATAATTTATAATTATGTTGAGGCCTACATTTCATTTGATGTCGGGGGGTTGTTAATCTGTTTCATAAAGATATTCTGTATAGGAATTTCTCCAAAGGTGAAATTAACACGGAGACCAGAGGAACACAAGAGATTAGAGAACTGGCATAAAAATCGTCAAAGATTTTCTCTAGTCGTCGTCAGATAATTATCCTTTATTGTGCTAAAGATGACAAAGTAGAAGTGCAAATTGACTATGAAGGAATGTAATTGTAAACACCAGGAGGTTGCCAAAAGGTCGGTGGCATCTATTCGCAAACGAAAAGGATCCCCGTAACTAGTCTAGCGAGGCTCCTTTCCTGTATATACCAGCTTTGAGGAGAAACTACCAAATCCAGGCTAACGCTTAAAAAATGCTGCCCGATTCATGAGAATCTCTTCGATTTTCTCCACAATCGGCCCATTTTCCTCTGACTTGCGTTTCACCTTGATCCACTCCGGGTCTTGCCGAAATGTATCCCACTGCCGTTGCCGTTCTTCCTTATTTCTATATTCCATTACGTAATACAGCTTCGAAAGGCCAGTCTGATCGATCCAGAAATCGTTCACTTTCATCCCCAACCGCTCGAAAATTACGAGAGTGTGCTGGTCGAAACGCTGTTGAATTGCGTCCATTTTCCCCTCATGCATCGTATAAATGCGCAGCTCATATAGCATATCCATTCCCTCGCTTCCGTTACGTCCCTGTAACGAATCTGATTTTGTTCTCCAATCTCACAGTAGCATGAATTTCCCCGTTAGAGCAATAAAAAAACTTCATTGACAAGAAAACTGGTTCAAATTATGATGAACATATGAATACGTATTCAAAATTAAAGTAGGTGATATAGTGATTTCTTCTCATGATGTTGCAAAATTAGCAGGTGTATCACAATCCACGGTTTCCAGAGTACTAAATGGGTCTAGTTTAGTGAAATCTGCAACAGTGGAAAAAGTGGAAAGAGCAATGAAAGAACTTCAATTTCGTCCGAACCTTGTTGCTCGAAGCCTTGTTAAGAATAAAACCAATACAATTGCTTTGATCTCTGAGCACTTAAATAACCCTTTCTATGTGGAGACGACTACCAAGATCGTAAACATTGCTGCCGAGAAAGGTTACAACGTGTCTGTTTATTTTCACCATATTGGCGATGACGCCAGCTTGTATCATTCGGTTTTAAGCCATCGTGTGGATGGGATTGTCATGTCCTCCATTCTCATCGATGACCCGATCTATTCAGAGCTTGAAGATCTGGGCATTCCGGTTGTCACATTCAATCGAAAGCATCGAGAGGGCGGTAATTTCATTGAGTTGAATAATGGGAAAGCTTCAGGCATTGCTGTCGATCACCTTGTTTCGCTGGACCATCAGAGGATCGCTTACATAGGTGGGTCACAGTACGCATCTACTTTTTTTGGCCGGCAAGAGGGTTATTTGGAAGCAATGAGCCGTAATTCTCTAGAGGTTTTGAATGAGTGGGTCAAGATTACCGATGCGAGAGAGGTTGATATCAAAGAGGCTTTAGATGATTTAGTCAATCTTCAGGATATGGAAAGACCTACAGCGATTATTGCGGCAACGGATGCAATTGCGCTCGAATGTCTGGATCATCTGCTACAGCTTGGAATCCGGGTACCGGACCAGATGAGCCTTTGCGGAATTGATAATATAAAAATTTCTGCTCATAACGCCATACAATTGACGACAGTCGGTGGCCAATCCCAAATAAGCATGGGTGAACTTGCGATTGAACGGCTCATTGAAATGATTGAACAGGAGGAGTCCCGTCAAACACCTAAACAATATACATTAGAGCCTGTACTAATTAAAAGAAGAACTACATCGAGCTTGACATAATTTTTTTGATCTTAAATGAATACGTATTCAAAACTAACCAGCTATACGATCGGGGATATAACTGGAAAAATTCAAAAAATTGCATAGATAAAAAGGAAGGTTGATGGGGAGAGATGAACAAGGGAATTTTTATAGACGGACATTATGTTGAGGCAAAACGATATTATGAGCTGTTCAATCCATATTCCGGAGCGAAGTTAGCGGACGTAGCGTTATCATCGCCAGTGGAGATGACCGGCGCAATTGCCTCCGCTCAAGAAGGTTTCTATCGCATGAGGAGCCTTCCTTCACATCGAAGGGCAGAAATTTTATATCGTTCCGCGGAGTTGTATAGGCAGCAAAAAGAGGAAGCTGCGCGCATCCTAAGTGAGGAAGCAGCAAAACCAATAAGCGCTGCAAGATCGGAAATAGATCGGGCGATTCAAACACTTCTTTTTTCGGCAGAAGAAGCAAAGCGAGTCTGCGGTGAGAACGTACCCATGGATGCTGCTGTTGGTGGTGAAGGGCGCTATGCGTTTACGATACGTCAACCGATCGGTGTTGTAGGTGCCATTACACCTTTTAACTTCCCTCTGAATCTCTTGGTTCATAAAGTCGGGCCAGCCCTTGCCGCCGGAAATAGCATTGTCGTTAAGCCGGCAGAGCAAACTCCGCTTTCCGCTTTTTATCTAGCGGAACTGCTCACGGAATCGGGTGCGCCACGAGGTGCGATAAGCATCGTGTCAGGCGAAGGTCCTGTTCTTGGCAAGGTGCTGCTTAGTGATGACAGAATCCGAAAAATATCATTTACAGGAAGCCCCGAAGTCGGGATTGCAATAAAAAGTATGGCTGGGTTGAAAAAAATAACGTTAGAACTTGGAAGCAACTCCGCCATGTACATTGATAAGTCCGTGCGTGATCATCTGTTATCGATTGCGAAGCAAGCAGCACTCGGAGCTTTTGGTTACAGCGGTCAAGTATGCATTAGTACACAGCGAATATATGTTCATCAGGAACTTTATCCCGAGTTTATTCAAATGCTTAGCGAGGAAATTAATTGCATTCCAGTCGGTGATCCATTAGATGAACAGACGGTTGTAAGCTCCTTAATTAATGCAAGATCGCAAAGTCGCATTATTTCATGGGTGGAAGAAGCGAAAGCTGAAGGTGTCGAGGTACTCACGGGTGGCTACGTTAAAGACGGGATCATGCTCCCAACCCTATTGACCAGCGTTTCACCGAGAATGAAAGTATCGTGCCAAGAGGTATTTGGTCCGGTGGTCATCGCTCATAGCGTTACTGACAGTCGTGAAGCAGTTTCTTTGATGAACCGCAGCCGATATGGGTTAAATGCCGGTGTATTTACGAATGACCTGATACAAGCGATGCAAATGGGCACAGACTTGGAGGTCGGTCAAGTTTTGGTCAACGATATTCCAAGTATCCGTTTCGATCATATGCCTTACGGCGGGTTGAAAGATTCTGGTTATGGCCTTGAGGGCGTCAAATATGCGGTCGAAGAAATGACCGAATTGAAATTGATCAGTCTTCGTTATCAAATATAGTTCGACAGAGGAATTTTACTGTGAAAAATGAATACGTAATCATTTAGGGGGCGAATGCTTTTGAATCATGAAATAAGAACATTTATATCTCCTGTAAAAATAATAATGGGTGTGGGAAGCTTGTCGCGCCTTCCTGATGAGATTAAAGCCTTCAATGCGTCGAGAGTGATGGTGTTTGCCGATCCAGGATTACTCAAAACAGGAATTTTAGATTCATTAACCCGAATACTAAACGACATCAATTTGGATTATACAATTTACAGTGAAATACAACCGGAGCCGCCTCTACATACAGCCGATCAGGCTGTTGCAGCTCTGAGGGACAGCCAAGCAGAACTCGTAATAGGGATAGGAGGAGGGAGTTGTTTGGATATTGCCAAAGCTGCGGCTGTTCTTTGCAGACACGATGGAACCATTGCAAACTATTTGAACTTGACGGGAACCATGAGGCTAACGGATAAAGGTATTCCAAAAATATTAATTCCGACTACATCCGGGACAGGAGCGGAAGTTACCGATATCGCCGTATTCTCTTTGGAAGCGACGAAAGATGTTTTGACACACCCTTATTTATTGGCAGATACAGCTATCGTAGATCCTGAACTGACTTATTCACTCCCTCCTAAAATTACGGCTTCAACTGGAATTGACGCATTGACGCATGCAGTTGAAGCCCTCATTTCCGTAAATGCCTCCCCTTTAACAGATTTGCTTTCTTTGGAGGCAATCAAAAAGATAAGTTCAAGTATTCGTACAGCCGTATGGCATGGTGCTAATAAAGCTGCCAGGTCAGAAATCTCATATGGGAGTTTGCTTGCAGGACTTAGCTTTTACAATGCGGGAGTTTCCGGAGTTCATGCTCTAGCGTACCCTTTGGGTGGACATTTCAAAATTTCTCATGGTGAATCCAACGCTGTTTTACTACCTTATGTGTTCGACTTCATATGGCCGGCATGTCTGGACAAAATGCAAATGATGGCGGAAGCGCTGGGTGTTCCAACCGACGGCTTAACGAAAAGAAAAGTAGCGCTTGCAACGGTTACCTGCTTTCAAGAAATGGTCCGGGATGTAGGGCTGTCGCTTTCACTTCAGGATTACGGCATTCGAAGGGAAGATATCGAGCTTCTGGCAAAGGATGCAATCAAACAAACCCGGTTATTAGATCGAAGTCCTATGCCGTATACTTTGAACGATATTAGATGTATTTACATGAATGCCTGGGGAAAAAATGAATAGAGGTGTCTGACAAGGATATGGCGTATCCGTCCATTCCTTCTCTGGGTGCGGCAGTGTGATCGGCGTACGGATACCTTATCGCACTTCATAAAAAAATAAGACTATAAATAAACAGATTGTGTAAGGAAAAAAAATGAGGTTCACTGTATTGTTATTTATGACAAGAGAAAAGGGGGACAATGACATGAAGAAGTGGATGCCATTATTGCTTGCAAGGGTTGTTATGGTTAGTGCGGTTGGCTGCTCAAAAGGAAGTACAGAACCTAATGGGAGTTCTGCCTCTGGGTTCTATCCGATACGTATGCTTAGAAGCTTAATGTGATGGAACTTAGCAACACGGATATGGTGAACGTCCATGTTACAGTCGAGAACACAGGGACGTGCGCCGACAAGGAAATATTTCATAAATTACTTTAAGTTCTTTTTAATAAATCATATTTTTAATAAGAAGCGAGGCTATGTTGTGTATAAATTATACTACAGGATGCATCAAGGTGTTATTAGAGTGGTTTCTCATTTTCTGCCTTGGCGAAAACCAGAGTTATTTGAGGGAGAAAATAGCTTGAGTAAACTACCGGAAATCATTAAGAGTAAGGATATTGATCGTGTTCTGATTGTAACGGACAAGGGAATTGTTTCGCTTGGACTGATGGATGGATTACTCAAAGGCTTAGGGGCTGAGGGGATATACTTTGTTGTGTATGACAATACTGTTCCAAATCCAACAATTGATAATATTGAGGAAGCATTGAAAATGTACAAAGAAAACAATTGCAAGGGTATTATTGCTTTTGGCGGTGGTTCACCAATGGATTGCGCAAAAGGTATGGGGGCACGTATAGCAAGACCTGAAAAAAGCATCCTTATGATGAAGGGTGGATTAAAGGTTAAGAAAGAGATTCCCCCACTTTTTGCTATTCCAACAACATCTGGTACAGGAAGCGAAACCACGCTTGCTGCGGTTATATCAAATAACAAGACGCATGAAAAGTATGCAATTAATGATACCGTTCTCATTCCACATTTTGCTGTACTTGACCCTTTACTTACGGTTAAACTGCCGCCGCATATTACATCAACAACTGGAATGGATGCTATGACACATGCTGTTGAGGCGTACATTGGCAGAAGTAACACAGAGGAGACCGAACGGTGTAGTAAAGAAGCAGTAAAGTTAATTTTTGGAAATCTCTATGAGGCTTATTCAAACGGGACAAATGTTATCGCACGCAGGAATATGCAAAAGGCTTCATATTTGGCAGGGATTGCTTTCACCCGGGCCTACGTTGGCTATGTGCATGCTATTGCACATACTCTTGGTGGATTTTACTCTGTTCCTCACGGACTTGCGAATGCGATTATCTTGCCGTATGTTCTAGAATATTATGGAAGGTCCGCACATAAACCTCTGGCAGAACTTGCCGATTTGGTGGGGATAGGTAAACCATCTGAAACCAATGAACAAAAGGCATGGAAATTTATTGATGCAATTAAGAAGCTCAACGAAAGGATGAACATTCCCCAAAAGGTAAGTGGCATAGTGGACAGCGATATTCCTCTTATGGTAGAGCGGGCATTAGAGGAAGCAAACCCTCTTTATCCTGTACCAAAGATTCTGTTTAAAGAAGACATGTTTCGTCTATATCGGCTTATTAAGGAATAGTCTGATGAGTTTGGATTATAAAATTGGTTTAGATAAGGGAGTGTGAAAATGTGGATAATTACCATTCACTTGTTAACAAACAAAGATTGTTTTTCCTTACGGGTATAACTAAGGATGTAGCTTTTCGTTTAGAAGCTCTTCAAAAGTTAAGAAATGCGATTCTTAGCCATGAGAAAGAGTTGATGGAAGCACTAAAAGCAGATTTAAACAAATCCGAGTTTGAAGCTTATTCCACGGAAATTGGGATGGAGCTTAAAGAAATACGTTTCACACTCAGCAACTTACGTTCATGGGTGAAGCCGAAAAAAATTAAAACACCGATCTCCCATCTTGGCTCCACTAGTTCCATATATGCTGAACCCTACGGTGTGGCGCTAATCATTTCTCCATGGAATTATCCATTTCAATTGGCTATTGCTCCTTTAGTTGGTGCGATAGCTGCGGGTAATTGCGCGATCTTAAAACCTTCAGAATTGACCCCTAAAACCTCAGAAGTATTAGGGAAACTTATTATAAAAATATTCCCGGAGGAATATATTTCGGTAGTTCAAGGCGGAGTTGAAACGAGCCAAGCACTTCTTGATGAAAAATTTGATTACATTTTCTTTACTGGAAGTGTCCCAATTGGGAAAATCATTATGAAGTCCGCTTCGAAAAATTTAACTCCTGTAACATTAGAATTGGGCGGGAAAAGTCCTTGTATCGTTCATGAAGACGCAAATATTAAGCTAGCTGCAAAACGAATTGCTTGGGGTAAATTTATGAACGCCGGACAAACCTGCGTAGCACCCGATTACCTGTATCTTCATCAAAATATAAGAAATAAATTTATAAATCACTTTAGGGAAGCGATCAAAGACTTGTATGGAGAGCGACCGCTAAATAATCCAAATTATACTCGTATTGTTAGCAAGATACACTTCAATCGCCTCCAATCTTTTCTAAATAATGGTGAAATTATAATTGGTGGAGCAGCGAACGAAGAAGGATTAACTATTGAACCGACAGTTCTCACGAACATAACGTGGGATGATCCAGTGATGCAGGATGAGATTTTTGGTCCCATTCTTCCTGTACTGGAATACAGCCATCTATCGGATGTTTCGGAGGGGATTCATAATCATCCAAATCCGCTTGCGCTCTATCTCTTCTCAGAAAATGACAACGTCCAACAAGAAGTGTTAAACAGCATATCTTTTGGAGGTGGCTGTATCAATGATACTGTTTACCATATGGTCTCCCCCTATTTGCCTTTCGGCGGTGTTGGAAGTAGTGGAATCGGTTCTTATCACGGGAAAGGAAGCTTTGACACTTTTTCACATCAAAAAAGCGTCTTAAAGCAAACGACTTTATTTGACATCCCGGTCAGATACCCCAATGTGAAAGATGGGCTCAAAAAAATCAAGGTTTTCTTGAAATAATGAGATAAAAGATTTACAAAAGCGTTTCTGTTCTGTCCATTTCCTCTCTGTGTGCGGCAGTGTGATCGGCATCCGGATACCTTATCGCACTTCATAAAAAATAAGACTATAAATAAAAAGATTGTGTAAGGAAAAAAAATGAGGTTCATTGTATTGTTATTTATGACAAGAGAAAAGGGGCCAACTGATTATGAAAGCTATTGTCATTTTGATGGACACCCTAAATCGGCAAATGCTGGAGAGCTACAACCCTTCCACATGGGTCCAGACTCCGCATCTATCAAGATTAGCTGAGAAATGCGTGATTTTTGACAATCATTGGTCCGGATCATTACCGTGCATGCCGGCACGAAGGGATATGATGACAGGTCGTCTTGGCTTCTTGGAGCGTGGATGGGGCGGAATAGAGCCGTTTGATGTTACACTCCCGCAAGTGTTGAAAAGCAAAAATGTATTCTCCCATATCGTAACGGATCATTACCATTACTTTAAAACGGGCGGAGAAAATTATTGCCAAGCCTTTCATAGCTGGGATTTACATCGGGGGCAGGAAAGCGATCCTTGGGTTTCCCGGGTAAACAAGCCCGCCGATTTTCCGAAGTCTTTTTATGGAAGAGTCGAACCTCAATATGAGAAAAATCGTACGGCCTTCCAAAGCGAAGAGGACTATCCAGGACCAAGGACGATGAAAGCAGCTTGTCAATGGCTGGAGGACAATGAGGATGCGGATTCATACTTTCTGATGGTGGAAGCGTTTGATCCGCATGAGCCGTTCGATTGCCCTCAACATTATTTGGATTTATATGAAGATAATTATACGGGACCGAGGTTTGACTGGCCTAAGTATGCCAAGGTTGGAGAACCACCTGATGCCATGGAGCATATGCAAAAACGCTATGCGGCTAATCTGACAATGATCGATCATTGGATGGGCAAATTGTTAAATGTGATGGATAAGCATCATCTATGGGACGACACGCTTCTCATCATGACAACAGACCATGGATTCCTATTAGGCGAGCACGATTGGACAGGAAAAAATGTCATGCACGTCTATAATGAAATTGCTCACCTTCCATTAATGGTTCATCTCCCGGGTGTTGTTCCGGATCAAAAAAGGATATCTGCGATTACGCAAAATATTGATTTGATGCCGACCCTACTTGACTATTTTGGAATCGACATCCCATCGACGGTAAGAGGGAGATCTTTACTGGATCTTATCAAGGGAACAAAAAATAAAATACGCGATTATGCGCTTTACGGCACGTTCGGTATGACTGTGAATATGACGGATGGTAAATACACCTACTTGCGTGCGCCGATCCAAGAAGATAATCATCCATGTTATGCGTATACCGCAATGCCGACCACTTTCGGCACTTTTATCGGCTCCCAAATGCCAGACCGCATAGAGGTTGGAAGATACTTGCCCTACACCACTTTTCCGGTATATCGGATTCCTTTCAGCCAAGCTGGGGTACCCTTTAAGATGGCGCAGCATGCGCAGCTTTCGTTGCTGTATGATATCGAGATCGATCACCAGCAATTATCACCCATCGAGGATGAGGCGCTGATCAAGCAATACACGGAGCTGTTAATTCAAGCAATGGAGTTTGAAAAAGCACCGGAAGATCAATATGTACGATTGGGACTGAAGTAATTAGCTATTAATCATAATTCTGGAGGATGAATCATGCGAATTTTATTTTTGGACTTGGATTCTACTAGCCCTGACCACTTAGGATGTTATGGATATAAACGGAATACGTCACCTAACATTGATAAAATCGCAGCAGAAGGTGTTCGATTTACGAATTATTACACTTCAGATGCGCCTTGCGCTCCATCTCGGACAGCGTTGATGACCGGGCAATTTGGCATTCGAAACGGCTTGGTCGGTCATGGTGGAACTGCAGGGGACATGAAGCTGGAAGGGGAAAAGCGCCAGTTGTTCGGCAGGCTTGCAACAGGTGGTTCCTTCCCCTCTTATTTGAATTTGATGGGCGACCTGAATACCGTTCTTATTAGCCCGTTTCCCCAGCGTCATTCCACCTTTGGGTTTTATGCGGGATTCAACGAAATTCTCAATACAGGCAAATTTGGCAATGAATCTGCTGAGCATGTAACGCCGGTTGCGCTGGACTGGATTGATCGAAATGCGAAGAAGGATGATTGGTTCTTATATATCAATTATTGGGATCCTCATACGCCTTACCGTGCTCCAATGACATATGGAAATCCTTTTGAGAATGACCCACTGCCGGAGTGGCTGACTGAAGAAGTTTTAGAAAGGCATAAGCAAATGGTCGGTTCGCACACGGTAAATGAGCTAAATATTGATTACATGAATAAAACATACGACAACCAAACAAGTGCAAACTTCCCACGTCACCCTGGCGATATCCAAGACATGAACGGTTTAAGAACGATGATTGATGGCTATGATTGCGGAATCCGTTATATGGATGAGCATCTTGGACGTTTGTTTGCATCACTAGAGCAGCAGGGCGTAATGGATGACCTGATCATTATGATATCGGCGGATCATGGGGAAAATATGGGGCAGCTCGGGATCTATGGCGAGCACGCCACTGCGGATCAAGGAACGTGCCGTCTACCGATGATCATTCGCTGGCCAGGTATGAAGCAGGGAATCGTTAATGAAGATCTTCACTTGCATCTAGATTTACTTCCCACTATGGCAGAAATGATAGGCGGTCCGATTATGCCGTTCTGGGATGGCGTGAGCTATGCATCTGTTCTAAAAGAAGGCGCGAGCTGCGGACGTGAGTATGTTGTCGTATCGCAATGTGCTCACGTTGCTCAGCGAAGTGTAAGGTTCCGTGAATGGATGTATATTCGAACCTACCATGACGGGTTTCATATGTTTGATCAGGAAATGCTGTATAACCTTTCCGAGGATCCGAAAGAGCAGCATAATGTAGCGGCTGCCAACAAAGATGTATGTATGGAAGCTGTCTACTATTTGACGCAGTGGCATGACGAGATGATGAGCCGATCCGGCGACGATAGAGATCCCTTGTGGACCGTGATGAAAGAGGGCGGACCTTTCCATGCTAAAGGTTATTTAAAGGGATACATTAAACGCTTAGAGGAAACGGGTAGAGGGCATCATGTAGAAGAATTAATACGCAGACATCCTCGTGAGTTCCCCGAAAAGATCCATCCTGCAACCATGATGCTTCAAATGCAGCTGATGAAAAGAATGAAGGGATAAGATGCAACGATAAATTCAATGCGGTGGGGATATTAACAATGGGAAGAGGAGAAGAGAATATGCAACGAAATATAACTGAGCTGATTGATCAGATGACTTTGGAGGAAAAAGCTGGCTTATGTTCCGGACTTGACTTTTGGCGTACAAAAGGGATCGAGCGCCTTGGTATTCCATCCGTCATGATTACCGACGGTCCTCACGGCTTACGCAAACAGAATGGCGCTTCGGATCACCTTGGATTAATGGACAGCGTACCGGCAACTTGCTTTCCTTCCGCTGCTGGAATGGCTAGCTCGTGGGATCGGGAGCTGATGCACAAAGTTGGTATCGCTCTAGGGAAAGAATGTCAAGCGGAGGAAGTGGCAGTTCTGCTTGGACCGGGAGTGAATATTAAACGGTCACCGCTTTGCGGGAGGAATTTCGAATATTTCTCCGAAGATCCGTACTTATCCTCTGAAATGGCGGCGAATCAAATTATTGGCGTGCAAAGCCAGGGTATTGGTACATCGCTGAAGCATTTTGCCGTAAACAATCAGGAGTACCGTCGCATGAGCACCAATGTAGCTGTCGATGAGCGGACACTTCGCGAAATTTATTTAGCCAGCTTCGAAGGCGCAGTCAAGCAAGGGAAACCTTGGACTGTTATGAGTGCCTATAACCAGGTGAACGGTGAATTTTGTTCCGAGAACACTAAACTGCTCACGGACATTTTGAAAGAGGAATGGGGTCATGATGGCTTCGTTGTATCCGACTGGGGAGCGGTGAATGATCGTGTAGATGGTCTGACGGCGGGATTGGAGCTGGAGATGCCATCGACCAACGGTACTAGCGATCTTAAAATCGTCGAAGCTGTTCGAAGCGGCAAGTTGTCTGAAGAAGTGCTGAACCGTGCTGTTGAACGATTTCTGACCGTCATCTTCAAGGCTGTGGACCAGCGAAGAGAAGGGGCAACTTACGATCAGGATGCCCATCACCAACTAGCACGCGAGGTGGCTAGGGAAAGTATGGTACTTCTGAAGAATAAGGATGGTCTCCTGCCGCTTACCAAGTCGGACAATATCGCGCTCATCGGAGCACTCGCCAAAACACCTCGATATCAAGGAAGCGGCAGCTCCCGCATTAATCCGACCAAGCTGGAGGATATTCACGAAGAGTTATGTAAATCCGTTGGAAGCACGGCCAAAGTCGTATTCGCACAAGGCTATGATTTAGGCAGCGATGAAGTGGACGAAGGCCTGCTCTCCGAAGCTGTGAATGCAGCCCTTCAAGCCGATGTAGCTATTATCGTGGCTGGACTTCCGGAACACTATGAATCGGAAGGCTTTGACCGTACGCATCTCAGTATCCCAGCCAATCAAATCCGAATGATTGAAGCGATAGCTGCAGCTCAAAGTAAAGTCGTGGTTGTGCTGTGCAATGGTGCTCCTATAGAAATGCCCTGGATTGATAGTGCGAAGTCAGTGCTGGAGGCTTATCTCGGAGGACAGGCGCTTGGCGGCGCTATCGCTGATCTCCTTTTCGGCGATGCCAACCCTTGCGGTAAACTGGCTGAAACCTTTCCGCAGAAGCTCGAGCATAATCCGTCCTACTTGTTTTTTCCTGGCGAAGGGGATCGTGTAACGTACAAGGAAGGAATATTTGTCGGGTATCGTTACTATGATGCAGTCGATCGAACACCGTTGTTTCCATTCGGTCATGGACTTAGTTATACCAGCTTCAGCTACTCCGATCTTACTGTAGATAAGAAGGAAATCGTAGACGTGGGCACAGTTGAGATCAGCGTTAGCGTAACAAATACAGGTCATCGGGCCGGAAAAGAAATCGTACAGCTGTATGTACGCGATGTGTTGAGTACAGTCGTAAGACCGCAAAAAGAATTGAAAGGTTTCATTAAAATAGAGCTTCAGCCTGGTGAGACTAAGGTGGTTACGTTTGTTCTTGATAAACGTGCTTTTGCGTATTACAACATTGATTTAAAGGATTGGCACGTGGAAACTGGCGATTTTGAAATCCTAATTGGTCAGTCCTCTGTTGAAATTTCACTACGTGAGACCATTCGTATTGAATCTACCGTTAACATAAAGAGAACGTACACACGAAACTCAACTTTAGGGGACCTAATGGAAGATCCGAAGGGAGCAGCTATTGTGCAAGAGCTGATAAAGAACTCGCCGTTTGGTACAGTCGCTTCAGCTAATAATGAGACTCCCGTGATGATGGAAGCTATGGTCAAATCATTACCGCTTCGCGGATTAGTAGCTTTCAGCGGCGGATCCATGACCGATGAAATGCTGGAGGGATTACTGCGTCTGATTAATTCATAAAGTACTT
Source organism: Paenibacillus sp. LjRoot56 (assembly GCF_964253335.1). NCBI lineage: Bacteria > Bacillati > Bacillota > Bacilli > Caryophanales > Paenibacillaceae > Paenibacillus > Paenibacillus sp. LjRoot56. Next base: position 72,737 of record NZ_CAXURV020000006.1, on the reverse strand, counting down.
TGTAAAGTGAATGCGAGTGAGCAGGTGCCTTTGTCCCAAAGGAGTAAAGGGAAACATTAATGACCTTTCATAAATCTACGCTTCCAAAAGGAGCTTAGATTTATGAATTTATGTGGAGGAACGACTAAGGAGTATTTATAAATATGAAATATGTACTTAGAATTTTATGGATCACTTTCGTAGTGGCTTTTATTGTAGATATTTTGGCCAGCTTCTACTTTTATCATGTTGCCATCGAACGAACCAGTAAAGACTTCCTTAAACAGTCTCCAGCGTCGGCGAATTTCGCTCTAACTCGTGAACCTGTTGAATGGAGGGAAGAGCCTAATTTTTAGGACCTAACCCTTCTATCCCAGGATGGCTTGGAGCTTCACGGTTATTATTTACCAGCGGCTATGCCATCGAAAAAGACGGTCATTATTGCTCACGGTTTTTCAGGGAAAGCACACGATATGGATGCGTATGCAGCCTTCTATCATGACCAGATGGGCTTCAATGTGCTAATGCCTGATGCGCGGGGACATGGCCAGAGTGCAGGCGATTATATCGGATACGGATGGGACGAGCGTAAAGATTACGTGGGGTGGATCGGATTGATTCTACAGAAAGTGGGGGCAGATGCGGAGATCGTGCTGCATGGTGGGTCTATGGGAGCTGCTACCGTGTTGATGACAAGCGGAGAGAGCTTGCCTCCGAATGTGAAGGCTATTATATCAGACAGTGCATATACTTCGGCTGAAGCCGAACTCACCTATGCGTTAGGTCGTATGTACCATCTTGCCAAATTCCCGATTGTTCAAAGCACAAGCCTATTGACAAAGCTGAGAGCGGGGTATTTTATTGGAGAGGCATCAGCGCTGGAACAAGTGAAAAAGTCAAAAACGCCGATACTTTTCATCCATGGAACGGGGGACTTAACCGTACCTCTCTCTATGGCCTATGAGCTTTATGAAGCATGTGAAAGCCCGAAGGAACTATTTGTGGTAGAGGGTGCAAAACACGGTAAGTCATTTTATTTGAACCCTGCGGGTTATGAGAAAAAGGTAACGGAATTTCTAAAAGCATATGTAATGCTTCCCCAATAGGATGGCTATTACAACATTGATTTGAAGGATTGGCACGTGGAAACCGGGCGAATTTGAAATCCTGTTTGGTCAGTCTTCTGACCCTGCAGGATAGGATTGACAGGCTTAATCATCCGGACGTTACCGTCCTCGTATAATAATGACTTATTTATGGATAGAGGAAAGCAACGTTCTTCGAAGAGGGTTGCTTTCCTCTTTAATTTTCACGTAGAATATAAACAGTTTGCTGACGCAACGGGCTTTAAAACAGATGCTGAGAAATTTGGGAGGTCCTTTGTCCGGAAATATGGATAAGCTTTCAGAGAATTGGATAATTTTTAGTTGGTTAGTGTGAAAGGAAATGCTCATCGCAGCAAGAAGTTGTACTACATAGAAAAAGATGAGAGGAGGGCACCCGGATGTACCATGTACTCGTAGCGGAGGATGAGCATTGGATCCGCAGTGGTATTGTCGAGATGGTGGACCGGATCGGCGGCGGCTTTAAGGTATGCGGTGAAGCGGGAGACGGAGTGGAGGCTTGGAACCTGATTCAAGAGCTGTGTCCGACCGTCCTTATTACCGATATTATGATGCCCAAGATGGACGGGCTGTCTTTGATCAAGCAAATCGATGAAATCAAATTTCCCATTGTGAGCATTATTATTAGCGGTTACGATAACTTCTCATATGCTCAGCAGGGCATTCGCTACGGCGTATCCGAATATTTGCTGAAGCCGGTCCGGGAAGAAGTGCTCCAGGAAGCGCTGGAGAGATCCCTGCAGCGGCTGGAGCGGATTCATCCTGTCCATGATCAACTGATGAGCATTAATACGTTTATGGAGCATATTCCAACGATGGATGTTCAGCAGTTGATGGCAGAGCAGGAGCAGCTGGTGCAATCCATTTTGAGAAATAAAAGCAGTCATGCCAGCTCCAAGCTCGGTTTGCTTCGCATTTTGGCCGGGAAGCTGAATGATCTGCTTGAGTATACGTATCCTAAATATCAGAAATCGGCCGTGTATGAGGAGCATACGGAAGAAGGGCAGAAAAAGCATATTCAGCAGCTAACCGAGACATGGTGCCAATTCGAAGGGCAGCAGTACCATAAGCGCTCCTTCCGGTTAGTGATTAAGAAGGCATGTGACTACGCCGAGAAGAGCTACATGCAGGAGATCAGTCTTTTGCATATCGCGGATTACGTCGACCTTAGCGTGTCCCATTTCAGCGTTTTATTCAAGCAGCACACCGGGGATTCGTTCGTAAACTATATGAACAAATTCCGCATCGAGAAGGCGAAGCGGCTACTGTTGGAGCCGGATCTGAAGATATACCAGGTCGCGGATATGGTCGGCTTTTCGTCGATGCCTTATTTTAACCGGGTATTCAAAAATATAACAGGCATAGCGCCGAATGAGTATAGAAAAGGCATGGGGATATGACACCGATGAAGAAGAAATGGCTGACATGGTGCGCTTTCCTGCTGCTGACAACCCTTGTCTCTGGGTGCTCTCAAACGTATTCCGAAACATCGAAGGCACCAGTTAAGGTCGCAGAAAATAACGCTCCGGCAAACGAACTGAGCGAAAAGCTGACCATCACGTGGATGGCGCGTTCCTTCGAAGGGGGAGGCTGGCCGGACGACCATCCGATGATCCAGGCGCTGAACCAAAAATTTAATGTGGATCTGAGGATTGAGTGGGTGCCTGCAGATATTTATAAAGAAAAAATGGCCGTGCTTTCAGCCTCCAACGACTTCCCCGACATCTTTCTTGTGCTGTATCCGGATTTTAACCGATGGAAGAAGCAGGGCTTATTTCTCGATGTTCAGCCTTTCTTGGATCAATATCCGAATCTGGCAGGCATACCGGATTCCGATCTGAAAGCACTCAACACGAGAGGGAAAGTATTCGGCTTTCCTTTCTATTTTACTCAAGCCAGGGATACCTTGACTGTTCGTGAGGATTGGTTGAAAAAGCTTGACCTTGCTGTCCCCAAATCGTTGGATGAATTTTATGAGGTCGCTAAGGCGTTTGCTGCCAAGGACCCGGACGGAAACGGCAAACCGGACACGAGTGGTTTTACATTTTATGTGGATCACAATGCCGAATTTCGTGATATTGAATTTATTTTGGCCGGCCTTGGATTAGGAAACCAGTGGAAGGAAGCTGGTGGGAAATTAATTCCATATCAATTGCAGGTGAACGAATGGAAGCAGACATTAGCCTTCCTGAATAGAGCTTATGAAGAGGGTGTATTGGATCAGGATTTTGCTGTGAATAAAGTTGGCTCTCCTACAGAAAAATTCGAGTCGAATAAAGTCGGCTTTGTTATGTTAAATCCCAATCAGTCGCTAAAAACCAAGAGCATCCTAACTAAGCTAGTGCCGAGCGCAGCCTACAGTCCAATGGAGCCTCCGAAGGGACCAACCGGCTTAACCGGTACCTCTAATCTCGAAATGCTGGATAAGAATGTGATCCATGCCAGGATCGATCCGAAAAAGCAGCGTCGCATCCTCATGATGCTGGATTATTTCCTTTCCCCGGAGGGAGCTGACTTTATCAAGCACGGCATCGAAGGCGTTCATTACAAAAAAATAACCGAGGATAAGTACGAGCGGCTGCCGGCCGCGGAGAAGGATCGGCAAAATTTGATTAACAATTGGATTTTTCGTCCGTTTAACTCGAACATTCAAATGTATAAATGGGAGGATCCCGCGCTGCACCAAGCGATTCGAGAAATGTTTGCCATGAATGAAAAGCATAAGTGGAGCAATCCGGCGGCGGGCCTGGAGTCGGAGACATGGACCCGTAGCGGAGTCAAGTTGAATATGAAGTTTGCTCAAGCCGTGACGAAGATCATTATGGGGGACGCCCCCATTAATTCAATTGAGTCCGCATCAGCAGAGTGGCTGGCGAACGGCGGCGAGCAAATTATCAAGGAAATTAACCAAGCGTATAAAGAGTGATGGAAAGGCTGTTCAACCGGCGTGGGCTGGCGGGGCAGCCTTTTTCGATTACGCCAGTATCGCAAATCAGAGGATTGTGTAACGACATATGGAAGCGGATTCAATATCATGAAGTAAGAGTAAGCAGCAGCTTCTGTTTAGTCTACTTTCGAAGAGAAGAGGAACCGATTATGAAAAATGTCATTATGATCACGACGGATCAACAAAATCTAGATGCTATGGGCTGCGTCAACCCCAGCTACTATACCCCAAATCTGGATATGCTGGTCGAACGCAGTGTACGTTTCACGGGTGTGATTTCTACCTCTGCACAGTGCTCGCCGTCACGAGCCACGTGGATGACGGGAAAATACCCGCATCAGGTTGGCGTCAATAATATCGGTCATGTGCTGGATCCTAAGGAATGGGGCATAGCCATAGGTTTTAATCAGGCCGGGTATGAGACCGTTTACCTAGGGAAATGGCATTTGGGGTTGTCTCCGGCGGATCACAAATTCCAGATTACAGATTATCGAGAGGACGGCTTTGAGCTGGGAGCGGCGAACCCGAATCCGCGGTATCACAGTCACAAGGATGCGTTGACGACCACGAAGGCGCTGAATTATTTGGAGGATTATGATGGCAGCAAGCAGTTTTTTATGGCATTGAACTGGTTTATGCCGCATCCTAACGTGCCGGTTGACGGGCCTTTCGAGCGGATTGAATCGTATGTGGAGCAGTTCCCACAGGAGGCTATGCCCGTTCCGGGCAGCTATTATCTTGATGACCTGTCATCCAAGCCCGCCTTTCAGCTGAAGCGCTCTCGGACAGGCGAATCCAATCTGACGGAGGAGTTGGTGCGGCGTGACGCTCAGCATTATCGCTCGATGCTAAAGCTCATGGATGAGAACCTTGGCCGCATCATGGAAAAGCTGGAAGCGAAGGGGCTGCTCGATAGCACCGCCATTCTGTTCACATCGGATCATGGCGATATGCAGGGAGCGCATAAGCTAAGGCTGAAGGGTGTTCTCCCGTATAAGGAGCTTTATAACGTACCTGTTATTCTGCATGTTCCCTGGGCTAACCCTGCTCGCAAGGTCATCCCAGATCTCGTGTCAAGTAGCGCCGTTACCGGCACGCTGCTGGATGCTGTCGGCATTGAGGTACCTGCTGAATGCGAAGGTGGCTCGCTGATGCCACATCTTGCGCTGGCTCAGCCCCCGTCTGAGCAGCTCGTTTTCTTCGAGCATTATATGGCTTATTGGGGATATCATCCTTTCCGCGGCGCGCAAACGCCGGAGTGGAAGTACGTGTACTACTACGAAGAGGATACGGAGGAGATGTACAACCTTCAGCTGGATCCGGACGAGCTAGTTAACGTGGCAGGGAAGCCGGAAGCGGAGGAGGCACGTCGTTCGCTCCGCCAAGCCGTGGATACGTGGTGGGAAGCGACCGGCGCATTATCGAGGCCTACGATTCAAGATACCGTAAACAAATGGGGGGAGGGCTAATCTAACTCTTCTTAGCCAGAAAGGATGTTATCTTAACGGATAACATCCTTTATTTTTTTAGGATAACTTTTCAGAAAATTGGCTAATTTTTATTAATCCTTTAAAGAGGATTAAGCTCGCCATGGAAAGAACATGTATGGATATGCGCAAGCTAAATGATAAATAGTAAAGGTATGGTTCCTATGAGACAATTTTGGATTCGCTTTCCAATCAAGGTGAGCATGGTCGTCTTATTTTTGACGATCAGTTTGTTGTCAATGATTCTATTGGGGATCATCTCCCACATCAACTATAGCAACACAGTGAAGAAGGATTTCCATACGGTCACGGACGAAGCGACGAAACGTCTGAATCATCATATCGAATTTTATATTGAGCAGCTGTCCAAGACAACAAAGACACTAGTGAAGGAGGAGCTCATTCAGAGCTGGTTTGAAGGGAGCCGGCCCATCACTATTTTTGAGACCGATGAAATTGAAGCCATGCTACGGCGTCATGTAGCGTTGAATTACAATGAAGTGGCTGGGATTTTCCTCATGTCGACGGATAAGAGGGTACTTGCTATGCGCAGCTTCCAGTCATCTATGGTAGATTTTAGTGTTGAGCCTTGGTATTCCGTCCCTTTTTCCGAGCAGCGCGTCCTTATTCCGACCCATACCATTACGTACCCGCAGCAAACCGGCATGTCTGTCATTTCACTGATGAATCCGGTCTACAGCAAATTCAGTCTGGCTCCGCTCGGTTTTATCGTCATGGATATAGGGCTTAAAGAAATTGAAGCTACCTTCGAGCAGTCGAAATTAGGCGAGTCGGGACAGTTTATGCTAGTGTCGCATGACGATACGATCGTTTATCATCCTGTAAAGGAATGGCTCGGCCGCAAGATTGCCGATACACCCTTGCGTCAAATCGCCAAACCGTCCGAAGGCGGGGTGAGCACACAAGTTTACAACGGGGAAAAGGTGCTCGTCTCAACAAGCAACTCCACAGTGTTAGATTGGCGTGTAATGGCTATCATGCCGTTTGATGAGATGGCCAGCGGTCTTTATTCGGCGCGCAATTCCACCTTCCTTGCGTTCGCGCTCATTGCGGTTATGGTCATATTTCTGGTACCGCTCGTCTCCAATCTATTCGTTAAACCGGTACTTCATCTTAAGCAGAATATGAACCGGGTGTATCAAGGCGACTATAAGACAAGGGCTGAATTCCTAGAGGGGAAGAATGAATTCCAGAAGCTCAATTACAGCTTTAATAAAATGGTCGAGCAGCTGGACGAACAGTTGAATACGATTTCCGACCTAAAGCTGCAGGATGTGCATACGCGTCTGCGCCAGAAGGAGGCGTATATTCAGGCTCTTCAAAATCAGATCAATCCGCATCTGCTGTATAATTCGCTGGATGTCATCAAGAGTATTGGGTATCTCCACGGGGATGACCTCGTCGTAAATATGGCCGCCAATCTGGCGGACGTTTACCGCTATACGGCCAAAATTTCGGATCATGAAGTGACCTTGAAGGAAGAGCTCACGATCTTGGAAAAGTACCTTGAGATTACCCATATTCGCTTTCCGAAAAAGTTTTTCAGCCAAATCACCGTACATCCGAAATTCCATGATTGCCGGATTGTGAAGCTCACCGCACAGCCGCTCGTCGAAAATGCCGTGAAATATGCAGTTGAACCGAGGGCAGGGGATGCTGCAATTTTGGTCAGCGCGTATGACGATAAGGATGACTTAGTGATTGAAATTGCTGATAATGGGCAAGGCATTTCGGAGGAGAAAATGGCCGAGCTTGCCCATGTGCTGGAGAAAATATCGGAGCATGTGAACAATCAGGAGTTCATACAGACGGAATCGCTTGGCATCCGCAACGTACACACCCGCTTATATTTAAAATACGGGGAAGGCTACGGTCTGAGCTTGTCATCCTTTCCCAACCGCGGCACCGTTATTTCTATTCGCATTCCTCTCACTTATAATGCTGCCAGCCAAGGTGAAGAGATCAGTGATTTGAGCTAGATTCAGGACGAACAACATTCCCGCAACTGCAGAGCTGATTTCTATGGCTGCTCCACCGGATTTACCCGGAGGGCGGCCTTTTTCTTGTCCGGTTTATCGTCTCGTGGTTTAGAAATCAGAGGATCGTGTAACGACGAATGAAAGCGAAACCATTATGATGTTGCTATATCAAATAACATGCTTCATGCAGGAGGGAAACAACATGCAGGGGGATTCCACAGTAAAGCTTGTGAAGCCTAAGAAGACAGCGCTCAGAAAGTCACAGTTAAAGGAATGGAAGAGAGGTCTTCCGTTATATCTAATGATTTTGCCGGGATTGTTATTTTTCCTCATTTTCCGCTATTTGCCGATGGGAGGAATCGTTATTGCTTTTCAGGAGTACAATCCGTTCGGCGGTTTCTTGAAAAGTGAGTGGGTAGGCGTCGCCCACTTTGAACGGCTGTTCGGAGAGCCGGATTTTTGGAAGTTGTTAAAGAACACCCTTATCTTAAGTGCATTAAATTTGTTCCTGTTTTTCCCGGCTCCCGTGCTTATAGCCGTATTCTTGAATGAGGTGAGGATGAAATGGTTTAAGAAATTTGTGCAAACGGCTATCTACATGCCGCACTTTCTGTCATGGGTTGTCGTCGTGGGGATTACCGTGATTTTGTTCGCGACACAAGAAGGAGCTATCAACAAAGGATTAGCTGGCGCTGGTTTTGAACGGCTCGAGATTATGACAGACCCGAATTATTTCCGAATCGTGTACATTTTGCAGAGCATTTGGAAGGAAGCTGGATGGAATGTGGTGATTTTCCTCGCCGCGCTTGCCTCCATCGATCCTACGTTGTATGAGGCAGCCGTTGTCGACGGTGCTAATCGCTGGAAACAGCTTTGGCATATTACCCTTCCTACATTAAAAGGGACGATTATCATCCTGTTTATTCTAAGATTGGGTCATATCATGGACATCGGCTTCGAGCATATTTACTTGATGCAAAATTCGCTTAACCTGTCGGTTTCCGATGTGTTCGATACCTATGTATACCGCTCCGGCGTTCTGCAAGGCGCATTCAGCTATACAACGGCTGTGGGGCTTTTCAAATCAGTCGTAGGCTTAGTCTTGATTTTGCTAGCTAACAAGCTCTCCAAAAAAGCTGGAGAAGAGGGGGTTTACTAAAATGAATACATTTGATTCACGTGGGAAGGACCCCGTTTTTACCGGATTAATTTATAGCCTGCTTATTATTTCGCTATTTGCTATTCTAGTTCCATTCGTCTATGTGGTTGCCAGCTCCTTTGCAACAGAGCATGAATTTGTGTCCCGTGGATTTTTCATCATACCGCATGAGTGGACCATAGAAGCCTACGGTTATTTATTCAACAACGAAAACTTTATGAGGGCCTTCGGAAATGCCGTCACCATTACGGTAACCGGCACTTCCATCAACATCTTGCTTACAAGCTTGATGGCTTACGGCTTATCGAAAAACTGGCTGAAGGGCCGCCGAATCATGAATTTCATGATCCTGTTCTCGATGATTTTCGCCGGCGGTATGATTCCGACGTACCTTGTTGTAAAGGAGCTTGGGCTTCTCAACAGTTATTGGGCAATTTACCTGACAACGGCCATTGCGCCCTTCAACCTGATTGTCATGCGCAGCTTCTTTCAAAATATTCCTTCTGAGTTGGAGGAATCGGCTCGTATCGACGGTTGCTCCGAATTCCGCTTGTTCTGGCAAATCGTGATTCCGTTGTCGATGCCTGCTGTCGCTACCTTTACGCTGTTTTACGCGGTTCAAAACTGGAATACTTACTTTCACGCGATTCTTTTTCTTAACAACTCGTCGGATATGCCCCTTCAGGTGTTTTTGCGACAAATGCTGCTTGAGTCCGATTCCAGTATGGAAGACGGTGCAGGGGGCTTTGCTTACACCCCGGCCGTTAAGATGGCGGCAATCCTGATTACGGCAGCTCCGTTGCTGGCTGTATATCCATTTATGCAGAAGTATTTCAATCAAGGCATGTTGATGGGGTCGGTAAAGGGCTAAACAATGAGGGGGGATTTCCATGAACAGTAAACCAGACATGTTAGTATTTTTAAGCGATCAGCATCACGCGCAGTATGTTGGCTATGAAGGGCACATGCTGGTACGCACGCCGCACTTGGATCAATTGGCTAAAGAAGGTACTGTGATGAGCACGGCATATACTTCATGCCCGATTTGTGTTCCTTCGAGAATGTCAATGCTAACCGGACAGCTGCCGGAGAAAACGGGCATTTACACGAATGAAGGAGCGCTTGGCAGCGATCAAACAACCTTTCTGCACGGCATCGCTGCGCAAGGCTATGAGACCGTGCTGTGTGGGCGCATGCATTTTCTCGGTGAGGATCAGCGGCACGGGTTTACGCGCAGAATTATGGGGGAGCTAACACCGTTGTTCTGGGGTCGCTATGGCCCGGCAAGGTCAGACCTCGGTCCATATGTCGGTACGATGGCGAATCAAAGCTTGAAAATTATCGGCGGCGGGACATCGCCTGTGCTCGAATACGATAAAGCGGTCATCAAGGCGGCATTGGACTATTTACAGCAGGACCATGGTAAGCCGCAATGCATCGTCGTCGGGACATACGGCCCGCACCATACTTTTGTTGCACCGCCGGAACGCTACACGTACTACAAAGAGCAGGTGGACATTCCGGAGTCGTTCTTGCACGATGACGGTCATCCCTTCCTGCGAAAGCTTCGTCAACAGCATCAGCTGACGGAGGGAAATGTCAAGAGGCTTCGCGCGGCCTATCTGGGAATGATCGAAACGATTGACAGTCAGGTTGGGGAAGTGCGAGGAGCTTGGAACCAGTACCTGCAGCGCAGCGGCAGACCTGGCATGTTCGTCTACATCTCCGATCACGGAGAGCAAGCCGGGGAGCACGGACTGATCGGGAAGAACACCTTTTACGAGGGATCGGCGAAGATACCTATGATTGTTGAAGGAGAGGGAGTCGCTCAAGGACGTACCATTTCTCAGCCAGTTAGCATCATGGATCTGGGACCAACGCTTTGTGCGTATGCCGGAGCGAAAACGCCGCCAAGGCAGGATGGTATCAGCTTGAAGCCGCTGCTGAGCGGGGGAGAGGAAGATGAGGAGCGCATCATCGTCTGTGAATATGTAGCCATGCTGGAAGGTTGCAACGTTCCTGGGCGCATGCTGCGGGAGGGAAGCTGGAAGTATGTCGCCTATGCGTTTCATGAGGAGCACAATCAATTATTCGATCTGAGTTCCGATCCGTTGGAGATGCACAATGTGATTCACGAAAGAGCAGACATCGCTAAGCAGTTCCAAGCGGAGCTCGATGTATCGTGGGATATTCCCTCCATCATTGAGAAGCATCAAGTAAGAGTAGAGCATCATCGATTATTGGCGGAGTGGGGACTGGCCACGGATGTAAAGGAGCACGAGAGATGGCCGGTGCCGGAATCGGCTACTAGGCTGCATGTCATTGAATAGAATAGAGGTGCTAAGATGAAATCCATTTCCTGGACGCTGCTGGGACAAATCTATTGGTCATTTTTCAAAGTCGATCCGGTGACGTTCGGCGGCGGCTATGCCATGATCCCATTAATATCGGCGACCTGATCATGGAGATGCTCTGGGCTATGCTCTTTTTTAGTGCTTCCTTGCTGGCCCATGTTCGGTTTCGCATGCATCCTTTTTACGTTATTATCATTTCAGGCCTATCGGGCGTCGCAATTTACAGTTAGCTTACATTAGGGGGATGTTTTTCATGGAAAATAAACCGTCGTGCTGCGGGGCCTCAAGACCAGCTTCTTCAGGGACAACCTTCCAACTTGAAGCTTCTTTTTCCACATCGTCGAGGTGTACAGCTGACACTAGAGAAGGGATGATTTTGCTGGATGGGGGCACTTTTCTGATGGGTACGGATGATGTGGAGGGCTTTCCTTCGGATGGCGAGGGGCCGGTTCGCAACGTAACCGTTAGTCCATTTTATATTTCCCCGTACACGGTCACGAATGCGGAGTACAAACTATTTGTTGACGCTACGGGCTATAAAACAGAAGCTGAGCAGTTCGGCTGGTCCTTTGTTTTCCATCTTCTAGTTTCGAAGGAAACAGCTCAAAAGGTCACACAATTGGTGCAGAAAACACCATGGTGGTGGTCGGTTGAAGGCGCTTATTGGCGACATCCGGAGGGGCCGGATTCGACTATTGAGGATCGTCTGAACCATCCAGTGGTGCATGTGTCATGGAACGATGCGATGGCCTACTGCAAGTGGTCAGGCAAGCGTCTTCTGACGGAGGCGGAATGGGAGTATGCCGCACGCGGTGGACTCGTACAAAAGAGATATCCTTGGGGAGACGTTCTCAAACCGGACGGCAAGCATATGTGCAATATTTGGCAGGGGAAATTTCCGGAAAAAAATAACGCCAGCGACGGCTACATCGGAACCTCGCCGGTGCATGCTTTTCCACCGAACGGCTACGGATTATACCAAACGTCTGGAAATGTATGGGAATGGTGCGAGGATTGGTTCAGCAAGGATTTCCACTTAACGGAGAAGCCGGTCAACCCTAAGGGGCCATCGACCGGACAGGCGAGAATGATGCGCGGCGGTTCGTACCTGTGCCATAGGTCGTACTGCAACCGGTATCGTGTGGCCGCCAGAACGGCCAATACGCCGGATAGCTCTTCGGGTAATATGGGCTTCCGTTGTGCAGCCGATTATATCGAATCGAAGTAAGGAATGCCGAGAAAGACCTAGGAGATCAGGTCTTCTTCTTTTGGCATTAAACAATGATCAGAAACGTCTTTGTATATCCGATTGTAGCGATACTAGTTAATAAATCAGAGAATCGTGTAACGCCAAAATGACTCCGTTGCTCTATGATAACGATGTACCACATAACCGCTGAAAGAACGAAAGGGGAAAACATATGAAGAAAAAGTTATTGGTTTTGTGTGCGCTTGCAATCTCGATAAGTTTAGTAGGCTGTTCTAATCAGGATGCTGGAAGCGCCTCACCGCAAAAAAACGAAGGTAAAACTGCAGTGGCTGACGACATGAGCGAAAAGCTGAGCATAACCTGGATGGCGCGTTCCTTCCAAGGGGGGGGGTGGCCGGATGACAACTCGATGATCAAGGAATTGAACAAAAAGTTTAATGTCGATCTTAAGATGCAATGGGTGCCTGCTTCTAACTATAAAGAGAAACTGAATGTACTTGCGGCTTCGAACGATTTCCCTGATGTGTTCTTGGTGCTTAACCCGGAGTTTAATAAGTGGAAAAAGCAGGGGCTGTTTCTGGATATCCAGCCTGTGCTGAGCCAATATCCAAACTTGTCCCAAATTCCTAAAGCTCCGCTGTACTCGCTTAACCCGAAAGGTAAGCTGCTCGGCCTTCCTTACTATCTAACAGAAAATAGAGATACGTTAAGCGTACGTGAGGACTGGCTGAAAAAATTGAACCTGTCTGCTCCTAAAACCATCGACGAGTTTTACGAGGTAGCTAAAGCGTTTGCAAAGAAAGATCCGGACGGCAATGGACAGCAGGACACAACCGGATTTTCGTTCTATTACGATCAAACGAACAATACGATTGTCGATGCTAACTTCATTATGGCAGGCTTCGGATTATACAACCAATGGAAAGATGTAAACGGTAAATTAGTTCCATATCAAACACAAGTGGAAGAATGGAAAAACTTCCTAACATTTATGAATAAAGCCTATAATGAAGGCGTTCTGGATAAAGATTTCGCCGTTAATAAAATTAGATCAACGGTAGAAAAGTTCGAAGCGAACAAGGTAGGCTTTGCCTATTTGAATCCGAATGATTGGAGAAATCACTTGAACGCAGTTAAAAAATTGGCCCCTACCGCGGTTGTTACAGCCATTGAGCCTCCAAAAGGTCCTACAGGCTTGACAGGTACCCTAAACCTTGAAATGCTCGATAAAAATGTCATCAATGCGAAGATCGATCCGAAAAAGCAGCAGCGGATTCTGAAGATTCTGGATTACTTCCTTTCCTCCGAAGGCTCGGATTTCATTAAGAACGGCATCGAAGGAGTTCATTACAAGAAGGTGTCCGACGGTAAGTTTGAAAAGTTAGAAGCAGCGGACAAAGACCGTCAAAACCTGTTGAACAACTGGGTATTCCGCCCATTCGACCCGGGTATTCAGATGTACAAATGGGAGGACCCGTCTTATCATAAGATGATCAGAGACATGTTCACACAAAACGAAAAACACTCGTGGAAAAATAATGGAGCGGGATTGGAATCTGAAACGGGGGCGAAGGTCGGCGCCAACCTGAACATTAAGTTCATGGAAACGGTCTCGAAAATCATCATGGGCCGCGAGCCGGTATCCGCCATTGAGAAAGCATCCGCAGATTGGCTGGCAGGCGGAGGCAATAAAATCATTGAAGAAATAAACAAGTCTTATACGGAATAAGGCTGTGGTAATATCCCTGAGGAATCACATGCAATGCATGTGGTTCTCTCGGGGGATTTTTGTATGGAGCTGACAAAGTATGAGGATATTGTTTTTGGATTTGTATTCGACGAGCTCGGATCACTTGGGATGTTATGGTTATCAGCGAAATACTTCACCAAATATTGATCGCATTGCGGCAGAGGGCGTTCGATTTACGAATTATTACACCTCCGATGCCCCTTGCGCACCTTCCCGGACAGCGCTGGTGAGCGGCAAATTCGAATTCGTCAACGGTCTTGTCAGGCATGGCGGTACCGCCGGTGACATGAAGCTGGAAGGGACCGAACGCGAGCTGGTGGGCAAGTTGACACGAGGTGGCTCTCTTCCTATCTTCCTACTTAGGTTTAGCTGCCGATTTAAACACGGTATTGATCACTCCGTTCGCACAAAGACATTCGACCTTCCACTTCTATGCCGGATTTAATGAAAACCTAAATAAGGTAAAATATGAAAATTGGTCGGCCGAGCATGTCACGCCAGTGGCATGGGATTGGGTTCAGCGCAACGCGAGCAAGGATAATTGGTTCCTTTATGTTAATTATTGGGATCCTCATACGCCTTACAGTGCGCCACAGGAATTTGGGAACCCCTTTGCATCGGATCCGCTGGCTGATTGGTTGACAGATGAAGAGCTGGACAGACATAAGGAAATGGTCGGTTCGCACTGTGTTCATGAGCTGAACATAGATTATCACAATAAAACTTACAATAACGAAGCCCAGCCTCATTTTCCGAGACATCCCGGCGAGATTCCGCAAGAGCCGAGTTATGTCTTAGCGGGCATCCAAGTGGCGAGAGAATGTCATGGAAATAGAAGCTGGAAGGAAGGGAGCAATAGCAATGACGACAACTACATCTACCAATAGGCCTAATATTCTATGGATTTCTTTAGAGGATACGAGTCCCCGATTCGGCTGCTATGGGGATCCGCTGGCTCGCACCCCAAACATCGACAAACTGGCGGCAGCGGGAACTTTGTACTCTAACGGATTTGCAACGGCAGGTGTATGCTCCCCCAGTCGTTCATCCATCATTACCGGTATGTACCCGACGGCGATTGGAGCGCACCATATGCGCACGGAGCATGTCAATAAATTCACGCCGGAATTGCCTACACCTTATGCTGTCGTCCCCCCGGCTCATGTGAAGACGTTCACGGAATATATGCGCGCCGAAGGTTACTTCTGTACGAATAATTGGAAGACGGATTATCAATTCCCGTCTCCTTTAACTGCCTGGGACGAGAATGGGAGGGAGGCGCATTGGCGTCATCGTGAGCCGGGGCAGCCATTCTTCGCTGTGTTCAACCATATGCTGACGCATGAGAGCAGCATGTGGGGGAATATGATTCGAAAGTATACGGATCCGGAAGCTGTTGAGGATATTCCGCGAGTTACAGATCCGGAATTGGTTAAGTTGCCGCCTTATTTGCCCGATACACTGAAAACACGTGAGTCGGTTGCTAAGTACTATGATCTGATCGCCGAGGCCGATGAGTTTGTCGGCAAACTCCTTCAGCAGTTGGAGGAGGATGGTTTAGCTGAGAACACCATCGTATTCCTGTGGAGCGATCATGGTGAAGGATTTGGGCCCGACCGTACTTTCATTGACGGGAACAACCGTACCGTATCATATGCAAGGGCAGCCTTTCTTGGGCGAGCAGGTGAAATCGAGAGACTACATCTTTGCTACCCGAGACCGTTACGACGAATCCTATGATATGGTTCGTGCCGCACGCGACAAGCAGTATAAATACATTCGTAATTACTATCCGGAGAAGCCGTATTTGCAATGGATTCAATTCAGTCACCAGCATGCGGCTTTCCAAGAACTTTGGAGGCTGGAGCTATCCGGGCAACTGGAGGGCGATCAGAGGCTCTTGATGCAGCATAAGCGGCCCGTCGAGGAACTGTACGATTGCGTGAATGACCCGTATGAAATAAGCAATTTAGCGGACGATCCTGTCTATCGAGTCGAATTGGAAAGACTTCGAACCGTTTTGGACGATTGGCGTGATCAATACGATGTATGGGGCGACGTTCCAGAGGAACGAATGGTGGCTCAGATGTATCCCGGCGGCGTTCAGCCGCAAACCGCTGCGCCCATTTTCATCCCGCTGAATAGCGAACTGCCCGGAAGAGAAGCTACCGCAAACGGTGAATACATCGAACCGACTTCAGTTCTGCTGCACTGCGCTACGCAAGGAGCATCCATTGCTTACACGACGGATAAGGGACTAAATCCGTCTTGGAAGCTTTATACGAAGCCGTTTATTTTGTTGGAAGGAACCACGATTATTCGTGCCAAGGCGGTTCGAATCGGATACAAGGATAGCAAAGAAACCATCGGTTCATTTGTAATCGAATAAGTCATGCTGGCTGCGGTAAGTCATCTTGGGAGTGGGGACCATTCCGAGGTTTCACACAGCCGGCTTTTTACTAACTAAACATGAGAGACCGGTTAGTTGTTTGTACACTTAGATATCGAGATAAAAGTAACGGGCGGGTTTGTTTATGAAAAACTATACTAAAATTAAGATTGATGTCAGGAAACAAAAACATTACTACATGAAAAGACAGCCCTGAACCAAAGTTCGGG
This sequence comes from Paenibacillus sp. LjRoot56, assembly GCF_964253335.1. Classification (NCBI taxonomy): domain Bacteria; kingdom Bacillati; phylum Bacillota; class Bacilli; order Caryophanales; family Paenibacillaceae; genus Paenibacillus; species Paenibacillus sp. LjRoot56. Next base: position 56,108 of record NZ_CAXURV020000006.1, on the reverse strand, counting down.
CTGTCTTTTCATACGGACTTGCATAGATGTCATACCTTAAGTACCTTAAGTCTTATACAACCATTTGGTGAAAAACAGAAGCTTGATAGTCTGTCGCAGCCTGATTTCACAAAAATTGAGTTTAGCTTGGATCTTCATTTGATTTATAAGATTCTTGTTACATTACCGACAAAAAGAAATAGCGCTAACTGGCTGTTAAGCCAACATCTCAAGCCACCCAAATACGCGCAGTTACTTCGGGACTATGTGTCCGGATATAGACGCTAATTCGTTCGACTAGCAAGGAGCAGAAAGCTTCTTACTAAATCTTTTTGCTCCGGCGGCACTGCATGCTCGGCGAATGTCAGGATGACGTCATGGTTCACTTGCTTGAATCCCATGCCTTTAGCAAACTGCTCGAAGCCTTGCATCAGATGCGTTCTTGCAGCCGCTGGCATCACGGCAAGCAGCCTGCGCCACTGATTTTGCGCACCGCGCGTCCATTCCACGTCTTGCAGAAGGTCCACTTTGGCATGCTCCAATATGGTCGCTTTCTGCTGCGCAAGGCTTGCCTCGTTCATGATTCCGTCTTCCGGTATGCCCAAACGGACGAATTGCTCGGGCGGCGCATCGTTCACGATCATCAACTCCGCAATGATGCGAATGAAACGAAGCTCGGTTGCCGGATCATGAAGTTCGTCGTACTGTGTTGGATCGCTTTCTAGGTCAAACAACTTGGTTCCATATTGATAAGGATTCATCCATTGGAATCCTACAGGAATTTGCAATGTACGGCAGCTCTTCGTGAAGGTGAACGGCTTATGCAATTCAATGTTTTGCAACTCCCCGGGAGTAAACATATTTTTCATATGGGACGGCATGAGCGTGTACTCGTTCAGCGGACCGTTGTCGGGATGTACCGGGCCCCTCATATATACGTATCGCCCATCGGTGCAGTTCACATGTCCGCCGTGGGTGCCGAACAGAGCAGCTTCACGCACCGGTTTGTCCGTCTCAATGGTTTCCCGGAGAGGACGGCCGGTCATGCCAGATGGCAGCGGCAGACTGAAAAAGTCAAGCAGCGTCGGGGCCATATCGACCATCTGCACCAGGCTGTTTCGACGTTCGGCTTTCTTTCCGCTTCTCGGATCCCATATAAACAGCGGGGTATGGGCAATCTCGTTGTACCACGGCATGGAGGATTTTGCCCAATAATCGTGTTCGCCCAGAAGAAAGCCATGATCGGTATTGACGATCAGCATCGTATCCTTCCACATATCGAGCTCGTCCATCAAATCAAGCACTTTGCCAAGATAAGCGTCACACATGCTCAGAAGAGCAGCATACTCAAAGCGTAAGTGGGTGATCTCCTCCGGCGTTTCCCTGACAGGTCCATAGAGAGGCCAATCCAATGTTCCACCGCTGTAGACGTGGGGATACAGATCCCTATACTTCTGAGGTGCATAGAACGGTTCATGAGGATCAAACGTTTCGATCTGAAGGAACCAGCGATCTTCTTCTGCGTTCTTCCGGATAAATTCCATGCCTCTCGTGAACGTTTGGGCTTGCGGGAACTCCTCTTCCTTATCCCGAGCAATATATTCGCGATTGATTTGATCTTGGCGGCGCGATGGTTTCATCATTTCCAGGGGTACCTTTTGTTCAAGTTCCGGACCTTTCACATGCCCTTTCCATAGGTCGCCTTCTTGACCGCGAATGAGCTCATATGTGCTGTACCGGTTATGATAGGTGGCGCCGCCGTCCTCCCAATAATGCTGATGATCGGTGACCAAATGGGTATGTACGCCTTGTTTTTTCAGAAGCTCCGGCATGGAGTCGTCGAACGGCTCTACCGGCCCCCAACTGCGATGAAGGAAGTTGTAGCGCCCTGTGTGCAGCTCCCGGCGCGCTGGCATGCACGGCATGCTGCCCACATAGCTGTTGTCGAATACAACGGTACGCTCCGCAAGCCTCGTGAAATTCGGCGCATGCACCCAATTTCCTCCATAAGGCGGCAACAAATGACGGGTTAACGTATCAAACATGACCATAATCGTGCGCAAATAATATCCCCTCCAGTAAAATTTCTGCTTCTTGGCGCCTTGCGTATATTCTCATTATTATGTGCCTGAACGGCAATTCATTGGGTAATTCGAATTTATTGTATTGTATACTCGGCCAATGTTCTAAGCTATTTCCGACTTCTCATTGTCACTTTTCCGACTTTCATGCGATTATAGACTCGTTTTTGATTCATGTAAGGGTTGTAGACGGATTAAAAGTCAGAAAAGCATTATCAAAAAGTCGATATTTTGTTAGAGACAGCATGCAGTTTTGAAATAACATGATTGCTAACACATCGAAATCCACGCTGAAAACTGATGTGGAAGGTGACTTGTTCAACAATAATATTTCATAGGAGGCAATGAAAATGGGAGTTAATGGTAATTCGGAACGGGAACAAACTGTCGTCGTAACCGGAGCAGGAAGCGGAATCGGTCGTGCGTCATGCTTAAAATTAGTGCAAGCGGGCTTTAGGATCGTTGCCGTCGACTTTAATCGATCAACGGGGGAAGAGACGATTGCCATTATCCGTGCACAAGGCGGGGAGGGTATCTTCGTTCAAGCCGACGTATCGAGGAACGAAGACGTCGAACGGTATGTCAATCTGGCCGTCGATACGTATGGAGGTATAGATGCATTCTTTAACAACGCTGGGGTCATTCAGAAATTTTCTATGCTGACGGACATTGAAGAAGCTGAGTATGACCGCGTCATGAGTGTTAATGTAAAAGGTGTTTTTCTAGGGTTGAAGCATGTTATCAAGGTTATGGAAAAACAGGGATATGGCTCTATAATAAACACGGCTTCTACAGCGGGAATTCGGCCTGAACACAGCATTGCGGCATATACCGCGAGTAAGCATGCTGTAATCGGATTGACGAAAGCGGCGGCGCTGGAGTACGTGAAACGGGGAGTTCGCGTCAACGCGATCTGTCCGGGAGGCGTAGATACAAGCTTAACGAAATCTGTTTCAACGATGATGATGGAAACTGGCTACATTCCGGAAGAGTTATCAAACATGCGAATGGGACGATTTGCCGAGCCTGACGAAATGGCGGAAATGGTTGTATTCCTGGCTTCCGATAAATCCAGTTACATGACGGGATCGATTATTGCGATTGATGGCGGGTTAACGCTATAAAGTCAGAGAATCATTAATGAAAAGTCGGAATTCTGTTAGAGGCGGAATATCGCTTTGAGGTAGGATGATTGGTATAACAGGATGAAGGGAAGAAATACATGTGGCACAACTATCTGGAAAGATTTCACTTACAAATGTACCAGTAAAAAAACGAACTAAATGGCGCAAATATGTACCGCTTATTCTGATGACGCTTCCGGGTTTAACGTATTTATTTTTTAATAACTACCTCCCGATGCTCGGAATCACCATCGCTTTCAAAGATATTAACTTTACGAAAGGATTTTGGGCAAGCGACTGGGTTGGATTTAAAAACTTTGAGTATTTGTTCAAAACATCCGATGCTTTTGTGATTACGCGGAATACGATTCTATACAACGGATCATGGATTGTTCTCGGTACCGCGTTGCCGATCTTCTTCGCTGTACTGCTGAACGAGATCAAAAATAAGTTTTTCGCCCGTTTTTATCAAAGCGTGATTTTGCTGCCGCATTTGATTTCGATCATTATCATCAGTTATTTGGTCTATGCGGGGCTAAGCCTGGATACCGGTTTTATGAACAAAACAGTGCTGCCGGCGCTCGGAATGGATGAAGTTAACTGGTATTTCGAGCCGAAGTATTGGCCGTTCATTCTGACTTTGGTGCATATGTGGAAAGGGATCGGTTTTTCCGTTGTCGTTTACTACGCTTCGATCATCGGAATAGACGAGGAGTATTACGAAGCGGCAAAATTGGACGGTGCAAGCAAATGGCAACAAATCCGATTAATCACTATTCCTCTTATTATGCCGGTTATTATCATGCTTACATTGATGTCTATCGGTCGCATTTTTTATTCCGACTTCGGCTTGTTTTACCAAGTTCCCATGAATTCCGGTTCGCTCTATGATACGACCAATGTTATCGACACTTACGTGTTTCGTGGGCTGTTGGGGACCGGGGATATCGGGATGTCGGCTGCCGCCGGCGCTTACCAATCGGTCGTAGGTTTCGTGCTTGTTATCAGTGCGAACATGATCGTCCGTAAGCTCAGCAAAGACAATGCTTTGTTTTAGCAAGAAGGAGGAGATCAAATGATTACGGAAAATCGCGCATGGCAGTGGTTCGGCCATCTAATGTTTGTTTTACTTGCGGCAGCATGCATCATCCCCTTTGTTCTGTTGATATCTTCATCGTTTACGGATGAGAAAGAAATTTTGCAAAACGGCTATTCCTTTTTACCGAAAGTGTTCAGTACCGAGGCATATACCTACTTATTCAGCGGTGGATCGTCTATCGCTCGGGCGTACGGAGTTACAGTTTTTGTGACGGTCATGGGAACGACTATCAGCTTGCTCATCACGTCCTTGCTGGCCTATCCGATTTCGCGAGCGGATTTTCCGGCACGCAACGCGATTGCGTTATGCATATTCGTGACCTTGCTTTTCCATGGCGGGCTCGTGCCCACCTACCTCGTTTATACGCAGATTTTCGATTTGAAAAATACGATATTGGCGCTCATTATCCCAGGTATATTGATGAACGGTTTTTCGGTTATGCTCATGAGAACGTTCTTTCAGACGTCCATCCCGATGCCTGTCATCGAGTCAGCGAATATGGACGGTGCCGGCGAATGGCGAATTTATTGGTCGTTCGTCCTTCCGCTCTCGATGCCGATCATGGCGACGACGGGCCTGCTGCAAACGCTTCTATACTGGAACGATTGGACGAATGGGACCATTTATTTAACAGACTCCAAGTTGTATGGCATTCAGAACCTACTCAACAGGATTTTATCGGACTCACAATTTTTGGCTTCAAATAATTTTGGGTCCGGTCCCGCGAGCGAAGCTGCCTTGGCTCCGACTGCAGCGATGAAGATGGCGATTGCCGTCTTGGGGGTCATTCCGATCTTGGTAGCGTATCCGTTCTTCCAAAAATACTTTGTCAAAGGAATCGCCATTGGAGCAGTCAAAGGGTAATCCTGGATTGCGCCAGCCTCACCGCCTCGTCTGCGTTGGGGCTTTCTTTATTTGACAAGATTCTTGTTATAAATGAAGGAGTAAGCATGCTACAAAGAAGAGGCGGGAGTACTATGATATCGGCTACAGGCAAATTATCCTTTCGTTCAATTCGTGTCAAGCTCATCAGCGGCGTTTTGATCCTGACTGTTCCTTTAATTGTCATTCTTATTTATAGCAACGCCTATGCCGTTAGCGTTGTCCGCAATCAGGTAGCGGAATCGTACAGCAATATGATGAACCTGTATATGAAGAGCATGGATTCCGGTTTGGAGGATGTGGACAAGTATATCAATAATATGGCGGGCACGGGGATGGAATTGTTCGCGATGGACAAGGCCGAAACGGAAGAAGACTATTATAAGGCAAAGATTGCACTGTATCGAAAGCTGAACGACGATATTATCATGTACAAATCCATCAATGGATTTTTCGTACTATCCCCCAAGTGGGACAATTTTTTGCAAGTGCAAAGCAGCCAGAGCGCTTATTATGATGAAACAATGAACATTCAGCAAGATATTCAAGATCGTCTGAAGGCAACCCCTGACATTAACGGGTTTTATTCCAACAGCTGGGAAACACGGCGGATCGGCAATGTGTATTATTTGTTCCACACGGTTAAGTCAGGTGGCCTATATTTCGGCGCTTGGGTTAGGGCCAGCAATGGAATCGCACCTTTGAAGGAGATCCGTTTCGGCGCAAGCGGAGGGATGTTACTGGCGACGAGGGATGGCACGGCTATGACGGATTCTTCCCTTTCTGAAGGAAACTATCTTGATCTTGTGATCGGCGCGAGTGGGTACAAGATCTCCGGCGACAAGAAAAAGGTACTGGTAGTCGGGGAACAGTCCGATAAGGGAAACTTCAGTCTGGTTTCCTTGATTCCCGACGATGAAATTTTGGAGAAGCTTCCTTATTTTCAACGTCTTGCAACGATGATCCCTTTTATTACCCTTATCTTCATTCCTCTGGGGTTGTTTTTCCTCAGGAAAATTATTTTGCTGCCCCTTAGCCGCTTAATGGCGGCGATGAGAAGAATACACACTGGTAATCTGAGCGCTCGAGTCGAACCCTCTCCCTCGTCGATTGAATTTGAATACGTCCATGCCACGTTCAACAACATGATGGGGCAGATTCAAGGGTTGAAAAACGACGTGTACGAAGAACAGATCAGCAAACAAAGGGAGGAGCTGCAGGCGCTGCAGCTTCAGATCAATCCGCATTTTTTCCTGAATTCGCTAAATATCATCTATAGTTTGGCCAAAGTGAAGGACTATGAACTAATTCTGGAAATGTCGCAATGTTTGATCAAGCATTTTCGTTTTATGTTCAAGAGCACGATGAAGTTTGTTCACATTCAAGATGAGATCGAGCATACGAAGAACTACCTTCGTATTCAGGAATTGAGATTTATGGACAGTCTTTCCAGCGAATGTTCCATTCCTCCCTATGTACTTAATGTCCTTGTGCCGCCGCTCATTATCCAAACGTTTGTCGAAAATACGATCAAGCATTCCGTTACGTTGGACGAGCCTACCCGCATTGCCATTTCGATCGATATCGTAGAGCAAGGGTTGGAGCCATGCATTCAGATCGTCATTCAGGATTCGGGGCAAGGGTTTCCCGATTCCGTTCTGGAAGCTATCAGGCAAGGAAGTCGTTTAACGAACGAACAGGGTGAGCATCTCGGCATCTGGAATGTCCAACGGAGGTTGAACCTGCTGTATCAGGATCGAGCACAGATCGAGTTCTCTAACGCGACGCCGACCGGCGCGGTAGTGAAGATGTGGCTGCCCTTAAATACGGCCGAAACTTAGAAGCTGGGAGGACAACAACCATGTACAGCATGCTGATTGTCGATGATGAAATCCATGTGGTCAAAGGCCTGATGGCTAGTATGAACCTTGAAAGCCTACATATCTCGTCCATCCACTCTGCCTATAATATTCGACAAGCGAAAGAAATTTTGCTTGCGCATCGGGTTGATATTATGCTTTGCGATATCGAAATGCCGCAAGGAAGCGGACTGGAGCTGCTGGAGTGGGTGAGAAGCTACTGCCCGAATTTGGAGACGATTTTTCTAACGAGTCATGCGGATTTTACGTATGCCAAGCAAGCGATACAGCTCGGCTGCCTCGATTATTTACTGAAGCCTGCGTCGGACGAAGAATTGGAGCAAGTGGTCCGGAAAGCGCAAGGGAAAGTGAACCAAATCAGTGAAACGAACCAGATTCGGAAATTGTGGGCTTATCATCATCCGGTTGTGCTGGAGAGATTCTGGCTTGATTTGTTGTACCAAGTGATTCCATCGGAGTCTAGCGCCATCCAAAGCGTCTTGACCGAACGGAATCTACCAGTGACGGAGAGCATGCTGTTCGTGCCTATACTTGTCAGTATCCACCGCTGGCAAAAGGAATTGACGCTGCGGGAAGAGAAAATCATGGAATATGCGCTTAAAAATTCAGCCGAGGAATTGATCGCGGGCAAAGGAATGAGCGGGCAAATTTTAACGATCGATCGGGGAGCGATCCTCATTATTCTGCCTTGCGAAGAAAGCGATGATATGGAAGCTTTGCAGCGAAACTGCGAGGCGTATATCGATTCCTGCCGGAGTTTTTTTTATTGTGAATTGTCCTGTTATATCGGTAATCAGACCAAACCGCAGCAGTTGCAGGTAGGGCTGGAACAATTAAAACGCTTTGAGAAAAATAACGTTGCTTTCGAAAATAAAGTCTTCCTGTTAACCGGCGCCGCGCCTCCAGTAGCCATATCGGTTTCCTTGCCAGATATGAGCAACTGGTCCTTGTATCTGAAACAAGGAAATGGAGACAAAGTCGCCCATGATGTGGACGCTTATTTCAGCCATCTCATCGCTAGCGGTGAAATCGATGCTAAGCTGTTGCAGGAGTTTCATCAAAACTTCCTGCAAATGGTTTATTTTGTTCTTCATTCCAAAGGAACGCCTGCCCATCAAGTATTGTGCGACCCCTCTTCGATGGAGATGTCCCGCAACGCGAGCTGTTCCGTCAAGGATATGATGGTTTGGATCCAGCATACCATTGCCAAGGTCGTATCCGGTACGGCCGTTATGGAACATGCGGCTGCCATGGTGGAGGCTGTCAAGCAGTATATTGCGGAGCATTTGAGCGAGAGCGAGTTATCCAGGGAAGAGATCGCGAATCATGCGTTCCTGAACCCCGATTATTTGTCGAGGGTATTCAAGAAGGAAACGGGAATCTCTATCATGGATTATCTGCTGCAGGAGAGGATCAAGCTGGCCAAAGAACTGCTGGCGAAGACGGGGATGTCGATCGGCCAGATCGCATTGGAGGTTGGCTTTACCTATTTTGCTTACTTTTCCAAGGTGTTCAGGAAGCAAACGGGTTTAAATCCCAATGAGTATCGGCAAAAATTCGGGGAGTAGCGAGAGAAATCAATAGTCGGAAAAGTGATAAGAAATAGTCTCGATATTGTTAGAGAGTCGTTTCACAGATGAGATAACATAAGTGATGTAAGTAATCCTAGTTCAAGGGGGTAACAAGATGACAAGAATGAAACGTAGTATGGCGGGTATGATTTCGCTCGCGATGGTGTTCATGTTGCTTTCCGCTTGCAGTTCGAGCAATGGCAGCGGCGATTCATCGGACAAGGGTGGAGCAAGCTCTTCCGAAGTTTCCTCAAGCCCTGGTGCCGTGAATGACGTAATAAGAGAACCTTACGAGATTGTCCTCGCGGCTCCCAGCGCGTTGGCAGAGCCCAAGGATTTGGCGCTGGTTCAGAAAGAAATTAATAAAATCACCCAAGCAAAAATCAATGCAACCGTAAAAATCATGGTCGTTCCATTCAGTAACTGGCAGCAGCAGATGAATCTGATGCTGAGCTCTGGGGAGAAGCTCGATCTGATGGTCACTATTGGTGCCCCCGCATATGCGGCCCAAGCACTGAAGGGTCAGTTGACGCCGCTTGACGATTTGATCGGAAAGTATGGCAAGGGGATTCAAAGCGCATTGGAGCCGGCTTACCTGAACGCGCCGAGAGTAAAAGGCAAGGTGTACGGGATTCCTTCGATTCGGAACTTTGCCACCAATACTGGATTTATGATGAGAAAAGACTTGGTTGATAAGTACAAAATTGACATTGCTGCGATCAAAACATTGGCTGACGTTGAGAAGGTTTTGAAGACGATCAAGGACAACGAGCCGGACTTGGCACCGATCGTGCCTGCAGTAGGCGGTGATTATGGGATGCTGCTTGGCTATAATAATCGCGATTCGCTTGGGGACGATTACGGTGTTCTGATGGACTACAATTCCTTGAAGGTAACCAATTATTACGAAACGCCGGAATATGCGGAACTCTTGAAAACGCTTAGAAGATGGTACAAATCAGGATACATTCTGAAGGATGCCGCGACGAATCAAATTACCGGCAACCAGTTGGTCAAGGCGGGAAAAGCGTTCGGTTATATCACCAATATGAAGCCTGGTTACGATGCTCAACAATCAATAACTGCAGGTACCGCGATGGTATCGGTGGAAATCAAGCCACCTGTTTCCACCACCACCGATGTTACCAGTATTATGTGGGCGATCCCCCAAAATTCCAAAAATCCGGAGCGGGCCATGATGCTCCTGAACATGCTCTATTCGGATAAAGATCTCGTGAATTTGTTCGATTGGGGAATCGAAGGCAAGCACTATCAGAAAGTGGCCGATAACGTCATCGACTTCGCTGCGGGCGTTGACACCAAGAACATCGGATATGCACCGAATTGGGACTTTATGATGGGGAACCAATTCTTGTCATATGTCTTTAACGGGAATGCCCCGGACATCTGGAAAACCACCGCTCAGTTCAATACAAACTCGACGAAATCCAAAGCGCTTGGGTTTAACTTTAACCCCGAGGCTGTGAAAACGGAATATACGTCTCTTGAAAACATTAAGAAGCAATACTTGAACGGATTGAATACGGGGACATTAGATCCTGATAAGACGCTTCCGGAGTTTATCGCCAAATTGAAATCGGCAGGCATTGACAAAGTCATCGCGGAAAAACAAAAACAGCTGGATGAGTGGGCGAAAATAAACCATATTCAATAACGCCTAGCCCAAGAAAGGTGATCCCATGAAAAGAGATATCAAAGTATTAATGAAAGAATTGACGTTAGAGGAGAAAGCCGGACTATGTTCGGGATTAGATGCCTGGCGCACGAAAGCCGTTGAACGTCTCGGCATACCGGCGATCATGATGACGGATGGCCCTCACGGGCTGCGTAAGCAAAAGCCGGATAACATGTTTGAGAGTATTCCTGCTACATGCTACCCTTCAGCGGTAGGGCGAGCTGCATCGTGGGATCGAGAATTGATGGATAAAGTTGGAATCGCACTAGGTGAAGAATGTCAAGCTGAGGATGTTGCCATTCTACTCGGTCCCGGCGTCAATATCAAACGGTCTCCACTCGGCGGACGAAATTTCGAATATTTCTCGGAAGATCCGTATTTATCCTCCGAACTGGCGACGCACCATATTAATGGGGTACAAAGCCAAGGGGTCGGCACCGCGCTGAAGCATTTCGCTGCTAACAATCAGGAGCACCGCCGGCTGACAATCGACGCGATCATAGATGAACGCACGCTTCGGGAAATTTATCTAGCCAGTTTCGAAGGCGCAGTGAAGCAAAGCCAGCCATGGACCGTCATGTGTTCCTACAACAAAGTAAACGGGGATTACGCTTCCGAGAACGAATATTTGCTGACCGACATTCTGAAGAACGAATGGGGGCATGAAGGTTTTGTCATGTCCGATTGGGGGGCGGTCAACAAGCGGGTAGACGCACTTGCAGCAGGCCTTGAACTGGAGATGCCCTCCAGCAGCGGCCTTGGGGATCGGAAAATCGTCGATGCCGTTCGAAACGGCGAGCTGTCCGAGCAGCAGTTGGATGCGGCTGTTGAACGTCTCCTGACTGTTATATTCAAAGCGGCGGACAACAAAAAGTCCGGGGCATCCTACGACACGGAAGCGCACCACCAATTGGCGAGGGAAGCTGCAAGAGAGAGCATGGTGCTGCTGAAAAACGAGGACGATCTGCTGCCGCTCCCGAAGTCGGGGAAGATCGCCGTCATTGGCGCATTGGCCAAGACGATACGCTATCAAGGCGGCGGCAGCTCTCATATCAAACCGACCAAGCTGGAGAATGCTCTCGAGGAAATGGTGAAGTCAGCGGGAGAAGGCGTGGAGATTATGTACGCTCAGGGCTATGATCTGGAAAGTGATGCCGCAGACCCGCAGCAGTTGGAAGAAGCGCTGACAATAGCTCGGGATGCAGATGTGACGATCGTATTTGCCGGAGTTCCGGAGCGCTACGAGTCGGAAGGATTCGACCGCAAGGATCTCCGCTTGCCTGATAGCCAGAACCTGTTGATCGAAGCGCTTGCGTCCGCGCAAAACCAGGTCATCGTTGTCCTATGTAACGGGGCCCCCGTCGAGATGCCGTGGGTTAGCCGGGTAAAGGGGATTTTGGAAGCTTACCTCGGCGGACAGGCAGTAGGCGGAGCGATTGCTGATCTGCTTTTCGGTGATGCCAACCCTTGTGGCAAACTGGCGGAGACATTTCCGGAGCGCTTTTGCGATAACCCTTCCTACTTGTTCTTCCCAGGAGACGGCGACCGCGTAGAATACCGCGAGGGAATTTTCGTTGGGTACCGTTATTATGACACGAAAAACGTCCGACCATTGTTCCCGTTCGGCCACGGGCTAAGCTATACGACATTCGAATATTCCGATCTGCTTCTGGATAAGCGGGAAATTGACGATACGGAGACGGTTCGGGTATCTGTAAAAGTCAAGAACATCGGAACGCGAGTGGGCAAAGAGATTGTGCAGCTCTACGTAAGAGATGTCGCGAGCAGCATGACACGTCCTATTAAAGAACTGAAGGGGTTCGATAAAGTCAGTTTGGAACCAGGCGAGGAGAAGACGATTACTTTTGTGCTGGATAAACGTTCCTTCGCCTACTATAACGTGGAGATTGCGGACTGGCATGTTGAATCCGGCGAATTTGAAATTCTGATTGGAAAGTCGTCACAAGATATTATCTTTCAGCAGAACATTCAGGTGAATTCGACAACTATAATCCGGAAGCTTGCTACGTTGAATACGACAATCGAGGAGCTGGCTGAGTTCCCTGGAGGATTGGAATTCATGAATCAATTGAAGCAATACCTACCGTTCGGCTTCGACCAAGTGGGTGAATTGGACGCTACCGTGCGCCACATGATTGAATCTTTCGTACGCGCTATGCCTCTTCGACAACTGCTCACGATGAGCGGCGGCAGATTAACGGAAGAGATGATGGATGGCATTTTGGCTACGCTGAACGCTTAACGCGGAAGATTACACGACAGTCAATTAGTAGACGTAGTAAGTCCAGCAAGAGAAGTTAAACATGTCCTTATATTTAAATATTATCCATGAAGAAAAGAAAGGAAGCAGACTGATGCGCATCTTGTTTTTGGATTTGGACTCGATGGCTCCATGGCATTTAGGATGCTACGGCTATCATCGTAACACCTCCCCGAACATCGACAGGATTGCTAAAGAGGGCGTTCGCTTCAGTAATTACTACACATCGGACGCCCCGTGCTTTCCTTCAAGAACGTCGCTAATGACCGGGCAGTTTGGCATTCGCAACGGCCTTGTTGGGCACGGCGGAACTGCAGCTTCACTGCGTCATGAAGGGGTATCTCGTAGCTTTAAGGACAGGCTGTCCTTTGAAAGCATGCCTGCATTTATACGCTCTAGCGGCCTGCGTACCGCGCTGATTAGCCCATTCGGTGAACGGCATTCGGCTTGGCATTTCTATGCGGGATTCAATGAGGTGTACGATACGGGAGATAACGGAATGGAATCGGCCGAAGAGGTTACCCCGACGGTGCTAGACTGGATCAAACGGAACGGCGCTAGCGACGATTGGTTCCTATACGTGAATTACTGGGATCCGCACACGCCTTACCGCGCACCAGAGTCATTCGGCAATCCGTTTGCCGACGATCCGCTGCCCGCCTGGATCAATGAAAATGTGCTGGAAAAGCACAAGAAAAAGGTCGGGCCGCACAGCGTGCATGAGATCAACATGTACGACAACCAGACGTATGCGAAATATCCGCGCAATCCGGGCGAGATCGCCGACATGGATGGCATGCGGAAGATGATCGACGGCTACGATTGTGGCGTCCGTTTCATGGACGATCATCTCGGAATGGTCTTCGAAGCGTTACGCAGTCAGGGTGTCATGGACGATTTAGTCGTGATCATTACTGCGGATCACGGTGAAAACATGGGCGAGCTTGCCATCTACGGTGAGCACGGCACGGCCGATCAGGGAACCTGCCGTATCCCGATGATTATTCGCTGGCCAGATCGCGTGCAGCCGGGTGTCCGTGAAGGGCTGCACTATCACCTCGATCTTCTGCCCACACTTGCGGAGATGTTGGGTTCAAAGCCTGCCGAAAGCTGGGATGGTGAAAGCTATGCCGCATCCTTGACCGGAGAAACCGACGAGGGACGCAATTATTTGGTCGTTTCTCAAATGGCCCACGTCTGCCAGCGTTCCGTCCGCTTTGACAATTGGCTGTACATGCGCACCTATCATGATGGCTATCATTTGTTCGATAAGGAAATGCTGTTTGACCTTGAGAGTGACCCGCTTGAATTCAACAATATCGCCTCCATACGTCCCGATATCGTTAAGCAGGCTGTTTACTATTTAATGGAATGGCATGACGAACGAATGGCCTCGATGACTTGCGATGTCGATCCGATGTGGACGGTTATCCGCGAAGGAGGTCCGTTCCATGCGAAGGGATTCCTGAAGGATTACGTGAAACGGCTGGAAGCGACCGGACGAGGGGACGCAGTGCCGGAGTTGATGCGCCGTCATCCGAGCGAATTTGCGAATAACGAGAAAAAAACAGCTTTTTCGAAGGCTATCATTGAGCAGCATATCAAAAAGCTGCAAGCAGAAGGACGGCACGATGAATTGGAAGAGCTCATGCGGCGACATCCGCAAATCGCGGAAATGATGGTGAAGAAATAAAAGCCGATCGTTCGAACCATCGTCCAGAGGCATGCCTGAAGGTCCAGTCCCAAATGCTAATTTCAAAGAACTAGCTGGAAATTTTGATGGCGGCTCCCATCCCCCGAGGGGGATGGGAATTTGCTCATAACTGCCTTCAAGAAATACTATACGAGGAGCGTTTAAAATGAATTCAAACTTGGCAAACCTTTTGTTTACGAAAACGTTCACTCAAAATCCCTATCCCGCTTATTCTCAATTAAGGGAGAAGGATCCTGTGTACCGGATGATGCTTCCGAATGGCCAGTACGGATGGATGATAACGAGATATGAAGATGCAGTCGAGGCTTTGAAGGACCCCAGATTTATTAAGGATAATTTTAAAATATCCGGCGCGGATAAAGAAACCGCAAGCGTTTTTACCCACAATATGCTTTTTGCCGACCCGCCCGATCACAAAAGATTACGCGGACTCGTCCAAAAGGCGTTTACGCCGCAAATGATAGCCGGGTTGAGAGGCCGCATTCAAGAAATTGCCGATGAACTACTCGATAACCTCTCCGGGAAAGATAGTATGAATTTAATCGACGAGTATGCTTTCCCGCTGCCGATTATCGTCATTTGCGAAATGCTCGGAGTTCCTTCTGAAGACCGCGATAAGTTCCGCGTCTGGTCCAATTCGTTGATCGAGGGTCCAAGTGGTGAAAATGCAGCTGAACTTTATACTCACATAAACGAATTCATCCAGTACCTTGGACAGTGGTTTGCCAAAGTGCGGGGAAATCTTGGGCAAGATTTAATTAGCCAGCTAATCATTTCTGAAGATGAGGGCGATCGGTTAACAGAGAGGGAACTATATGGCGTAGTAACACTCCTCATTATTGCCGGACACGAAACAACCGTTAATTTGATCGGCAATAGCATTCTTGCTTTATTAGAGCATCCGGAACAGTTTAAGCAGCTTCAAAATAATCCGGAATTGATCCATACCGCAATTGAGGAAGTGCTTCGTTACAACGGTCCGGTCGAATTCAGTACATCGAGATGGGCGCGAGAAAATTTGGAGTTCAAAGGCAAGTCAATCACAAAGGGAGACTTAGTGATTGTTGCGCTGAATTCCGCCAACCACGATCCGAACCAGTTCCAAGATCCAGAAATTTTTGATATTACCCGGCAAAAAAGCCAACACCTTGCATTTGGAACAGGAATTCACCTTTGCCTGGGCGCCCCCCTCGCTCGCCTGGAAGGTGAAATTGCCATTACGAATCTACTTAAGCGTTATCCTCAAATCAAACTAAAGGTAGACAAAAACGGGCTCGAGTGGCGACCCGGGATGATCGTCAGAGGAGTTAAAGAAATACCGCTTTCTTTATAGACTGTCAAACGAAGAAAACTGGTGCTCCTCCTACTAAGGATCATCAGTTTTGGTCCAGGGTACCTGCCGCATCCCGATGATTATTCGCTGGCCGGACCGCGTGCAGCCTGGCGTCCGCGAAGGGCTGCACGACAATCTCGATCTTCTGCCCACGCTTGCGGAGATGTTGGGTTCAAGGCCTGCCGAAAGCTATGCCGAATCTTTGACCGTAGGGAACGTGTGCCGTGATTATTTGGTTGTTTCCAAATGGCCCACGTCTGCCAGCGTTCCGTCCGCTTTGACAATTGGCTGCACATACGCACTTATCATGATGGATATCATTGACCTTGAGCGCGACGCGATTGAGTTTAACAATATTGCCTCCAAACGTCCCGATATCGTCAAGCAGGCTGTTTACTATTTAATGGAGTGGCACGACGAGTGGATGGCCTCGATGACTTGCGATGTCGATCCGATGTGGACGGTTATTCGCGAAGGCGGTCCGTTCCATGCGAAGGGATTCCAGAAGAATTAAGTGAAACGGCCGGAAGCGACCGGACGAGGGGACGCATTGCTTGAGTTGATGAGCCGTCATCCGAACGAATTTGCGAATAACGAGAAAAAGCCAGCTTTTTCGAAGGCTATTATTGAGCAGCATATCAAACGTTTGCAGGCGGAAGGAAGTCACGATGGCTGCGGGTGCTCCGGGCACATATGATGTGCATGCAAATGGATGGCATGGTACTTGTGTAGGACGGATACGGATTGTATTAAATGTCCAGGAACGTGTGGGAGTTCGTATTTATGCCAGAAATCGGACTGCAACCGATATCGCGTAGCGGCACGTAGCAAAATACGCCGGACCGCTCGGCCGGAAATATAGGATTCCGCTGTGCAGTAGATGCAACACGGTAATTATGTCATGGCCAGTTGATGAATTATTGAAGGTATTTGACAAGTTATACGGGAAATTATTTCTGGATATTTTCTATAAATGAGTAGTTTGTTGAGCAAACGAGGAACATACTTTAATACAAGCGGCAGTCCAGGACTTCATTTTTTAGTCCATGGCTGCCGTGTTTAAATATATGGAGAATCACTCTAACATTTTACCACCTGAAGAAATTTACGTTGCTTCGTGTCCACAACCTCAATAAATTCGACAATACAGGAGAAGATCTCGAGGATTTGATTTCCATTGGGACAATTGGATTGATCAAAGCGATCGAATCCTTCTAACCGAAGAAGGGCACGAAACTGGCAACGTTTTCCGCACGTTGTATCTAGAATGAGATCCTAATGCATCTGCGTTCATTGAAGAAAACGAGCAAATATGTCTCGGTTAGAGTGGTTGGGTGCGTTGGAGCATAAGATTGAGAATAAAAATTAAGCATTTTTTATGTAATGTTAAACTAAAGATTATCTGTTCTTTGGTTGAGTATCTCTGACTTTCTATGAATATAATTTTGTCTGATTGGGAATATTGAATTTGGTATGCCTAAATAATCGTAAGGACGATTGATTTTGAAAAAAAAAATATCGAACAACAGCCCCAAAAGATTGCCAATCCGTCCTCGCCCCCGTGATGATGAAAGTTTAGTTAGCTATATTTATCGATTAGCTAATGCAAACTATTATGATATTTCTTGCATATATGAGTTGCTAGGAATTGATATTACTAAAATACGTACTCGTGGATTTCAACTTGGAAATGAAAAAATAGATACAGCAATTCTGTCGAAAATTACTGGAATTGATCAAAATGTGTTTGATAGATTAACGTTGAATATCAAAAATTCAAACTCAGTGATTCAAAATACAATTGATCAAATATTACGAATTCCAATTAGATCAGCATTAAAGATAACAAGAGAGAATAACGTTAAACGAGGGCATAGCTATTATATTAAAAAGGACTTTATAGAAAAGCTAGAGGAGTTAATCAATCATAAAAGTAAAGTAATTAACGATGAGTCTTCATTAATAGTGTTATATCAATCGCAAAATTATTTTATTAGGATAACCAAGGGAACTTTAATTGACTACTACAAGTTCTTATTTGAATCTGGAATACAATTGTATATAAAACCGGGGAAACTGGGTCTAAATAAAATATTCTTCGATAAACAACAGTTAGCTCAAAAATTAGAAAGTTATGTGTATCTTGAAAAGGCAGATACTTCGTTATTTACTTAACTTTCGGGGTCTGTCAAATTTTATTGTGTAAACTCTTTTAAAAGACTTCTCTCCTCGGGGGGGGGATTGGAAAAACATCAATTGCAATGGAAGTTATATCTTTATTTTAGGCTTGTCATCATTCCAATTATTGTTTAGTATAAGGTTGTATTTAGTTGCAGGAACGGGATACGAGTTATCTCGTCAAGGTAAAAACCATTTCTGGGGTTAAGCCATTTCATCCGATTATGTAAAACCGTTATTGAAATACCTCTTTTAGGTATTTCAATAACGGCTTTTTAATTTTCCTGAACTTGGTTCGGATTCATTCAAGTAAACGTAACTCAGACCCACACATAAAGCAGGTTCGCTGGAGGAGAGCACAACATTGTGTCATTTCATCTTACAATAACCTTATGAAACGACAAAATATATTACAGAAAGCGCCAAAACTTAAATCCGAATAGACCAAAGCAGTGATTAAAAAACGACAAAACAAGTTACAATCCACATGAAGAGTATGGATTCCGTAGTGGTTAATTTAAATATTGATGATGACACTCCCGAGTTTACAAACAAAGATAACGTAGGACAGGTTGATATTTTAAAAAATAATCGAGTGATGATCACTTTAAGTAAAAATGGGTAAATTGGTTTCGCACAGGAATTACTAAGACTGGCTCATAATGATTTTACAAACGGCTACCTTGTACACGTCGATCCCAGCGAGTACGGATATGTATCTCAAACAATGGGCTTTTTCTCAATGCCCAACAGTGCGGAGCTAATAATTTCTTGCGGAGATTTTGGGCCGATTGATTCCTATCTGAAAGAGTAACTAAACAAGGCAAGCAACTTTGAGGAACAGTTGGGGAACAAAACTAGCGAACGATAGTTTGAAAAACCTTATAGGCATTTATAATGGGAGTGATTTTATGAATATTGGTTATAACCTCAAATTGCCTAACCATAAACGGTTTATACCTGTAACAAGCCCCGTTGTACTTGACCATACCAAATACATTGAATTTCAAGGAACGATATTCAAAATTAAAAGAAAGTACATGACGAGTGAATCTGGGGAAGTCATTGAAGTCATTAATACTAAAGAAGAGCCTGAACAGATAATAAAATTAAATAAGTACGTAAATCCTTACTTACTTTAGGCTGATGGCTAAACAAACGAGTAACGTTTGTGAAATAAACAGGGAGCAGATCGCCGCATCCGGCAACTGCTTCCTGTTTCTATTGAAGTGTAAGGGAAATTATCTTTGTGGTAATATTTAGGAAGCAATATGTCTCATATTAGGGGGTAAAAATGAACGAACGCGATTCTACTTACAATATTGCAAATGCAAAGTTAGGTTTTCAAAACGAAGTAGAGAGGTTAAAAGTCCAAGCAATGATGGGTTGGGATAAAGAGTTCCGTAATTTAAGTTGGTATGGATTACAGAACGGCATGAGCGTATTAGAGTTGGGAAGTGGTCCAGGTTTCGTTACAGAACAACTTTTAAATGGATTACAGGATAGTAAGATTACTGCTCTCGAAGTTGATATAGACCTTTTGGATGTAGCTAAAAGTAGGTTAGACAAATTCCCATCACCAAGACTTCAGTTTGTGCATTCGTCTGTATATGATACTGGATTGCCTGATAATACATTTGATTTTGCCATTGCAAGATTACTTTTTCTACATTTACATTATCCAGAGAAGGCAGCCGAAGAAATCTTTCGAGTGCTAAAACCTGGTGGGAAACTGGTCATCATAGATGTAGATGACCAAGTTTTTGGAGTAGTTGAACCCAATTTTACTTTACTATCTTCTGTTATACAGAAACTAGCGAATTATCAAGCATCAAAAGGCGGTAATCGGTATATCGGTAGGAGTCTGCCTAGACTCCTAGCAAAAGCAGGTTATATTGATTTAGATATGGATACCGTAACACAGCATAGTGATCTTCATGGAATTGAGGGTTTCAAAAGGCAATTTGATATTAATCGTTTTATAGCTTTTTATAAGAATGGGATCCTCAATAAGGAAGAATTCGATCAGTTAAACCAAGCTTCTGAGAACATAAATAATTCTCCTGAGGCATATGCGATGATGAATTTTGTAATGGCATGTGGAAAAAAACCTATACTGAACAGATTATAGACAATGAACTAAGCTAACGGAGAACGATAGCTCAATAAACATGAGCAACGGCAGCCGGCATAAGGACTGCCGTTTTCTCAACTAAAGGGCAGTTTTGTGTAATCAATCTACCTTATTTGACATTTTTTTGAATATTAAATTGAGTGCAAAATAAACAGCCCCGCCGACTAAGCCCGAATAGTTTAGGAACCCATTCAGAAAATAACCTCCGAATGTCCAACAAACTGCAAAGGCAATTGCTCCAAAAAACCATATTCGACGGAGAACGTTAGCTCAATCAGGGAGGACCATAATGGTTCTCCCTATTTTCCATTCCAACCCGGATAAGCATCACCTACACAGTCATAAGGAGAACTCAAAAAAAACCTATTCAGGGGCTGGATAAAAAAGGTCAAGAAGGATTATTGTTGGGCCTGTCCCTATTAAACGTTCGATGAAATACGGTAATAATTATTGGGAGTATTGGCGTGAATTGTTCCGCATATTCGGTCCCACAAATGAGAAATATGGAAAGGAAGCGAGCAGACTGCTCGAGGCGAGACGCGAAGTGGAAGAGAGCATTTCGTGATTGAGCGGCATGCCAAGCTTTCATTCAGTTGATCTATCATTGTAATAGAAACTGGCGCATTGATCTCGCAACGATCAAGTCCTATAATTGGTTAACGAATGAATAAGGGGGAAGTTGTCGATGACGAATTTAATCGCTGATATAAAGATTCCCGATAGTAAACTAGCCGTTGAAGCTGCTGAATTATTGCGTGAGCATGGCGACGACCTTCTGTGGAACCACTCTAACCGGGTATTTCTATTTGCGGCTATGAAGGGTAACCTGAATCAAATGAAATACGATTCTGAATTGCTTTATATCAGTTCGCTTTTCCACGATATCGGTCTTACTTCCGCATTCCGAAGCATGGACAAACGCTTTGAGGTCGATGGGGCTAATGCTGCCCGCGATTTTCTTAAAAGTCGCGGCGTCCCGGAAGATTCCATTCGGCTTGTATGGGATGCTGTTGCCCTGCATACATCCATCGGAATCGTCGAATATAAGGAAACCGAAGTGGCGCTTATGAATTTTGGCGTCGGTTATGATGTGGTCGGGAAGAACTTCGATCTCATCTCAACAGAAGCGCGGCAGCAAGTCGTCGAGGCTTTTCCTCGCAACCGGTTCAAACACAACATCTTACATGCATTCTTGGAAGGCTTCAAACACAAACCGGAAACGACATACGGGACGATTAACGCCGACGTGTGCGAATTGCTTCTTCCGGGATATAAGCGCCCCAACTTTTGCCATCATGTCCTTCATTCCAAATGGGACGAGTAATTGACTTGAATGATCGCGCTAGCGGGTAACGATAGTTGAACAGCGGATGCTGATGCATCCGTTTTTTTGTTCGCTGAACTAACGGGCAGATTAGTTTAACAGTTGACTATTCATTGTCCCTCGTAATTAGTCCAACAATAAACAGGACAACCCCAATAAGTGGAATTATTACTTCAAACAGATGCAATCTTATATGCATATTGTTTTGAACGTAATACATCAGTACAAAGAGAAAAATACCTGATAGCATTAATTTGTTTGATGGCATTAGTTAAATCACCTCAGTCCAAGTTTATCATATTGCATGAATGAATGTTAAACTAACGGAGAACGATAGTTAACATCTGGTTGGCTACCACGTGGTAGCCCTCCACTCCGCTAAACGAGCAGTCCGCAAAGGATAAGGATATTATAGAATGAGGTGAACTCTGTGGAATATTGTCGCCTTAGTGGTAAAGAGGTTCATTATAAAAGTATAAAAGAAATTACTCCTCAGGGTTTATACTACATTGATGAAGGGGAAACACACTATATTGATTTTCTCGAGTGCAGAAAAAATTTTGTGAATTATGTGAATTCATCTAACGACTTTAATATAACAGATTTAAAAGAAATTGAATCGAAATGTGTGGCTTGGCGTTGTATGTTGCAAATTGAATTTTTTAGTGAACCAAGAATAAAGATAATAATTCCATACAAAAAAACGCTGTGGGAGAGAATTACAAAGCGAAACTTTCGTAAGTGTTCTCGCATTTATTTAGACTTACTATATCGAATACGGGATAACGGATGGTCAACATTTGACTTAAGTTAGCTGATGATTTCGTTGAACTAACGGGTAAACGATAGTGCAGGAGTTGCCTTGTAGCAGCTCCTCTTTTATTCGTTCAAGTATCGGGAGTTCTCTTCAGTACCAACACTTGCTAAAAATATATACGCTTACACCTGATTTACCAAATTACCGGGGGTATACGAATCATGAGTTACTATTTATTGGTATTTGAAAATACGAGAACTCCAAAAACAAAGAAAGAGTTTATGTCTTGGTATGAAAACTTAACAACTTGGAGTGAAGATGTAGACTATAACGAGATATCACACACAACTACGTCACTACAAAATTGGTTTCAAGAAAGTATCAAGTCATTTCCTGCTATGAACGGTTCATTTGCACCATCTGATGAGGAAATTAATGGGAATGAGGAGCTTGAGGAAAGATTAACTGATTATTGTGTTGCATCGAATGCTATTTACATGGCCTTTGCATGGTCAGTAGCTGAAAAGGCGTACGAACATGTTCGCATGTTAGCAACTAAGCATAATGTTGGTTTTTTCAATGTCAGTAGTGAGAATGGTGAAATTATTCTTCCAGATGGTTTAAAAATTTAGTAACGTACTTGAATTTGTGGGGACGTTTGTTGAGGGTCAGGCTGCCGGTGATAAACTCGGTGGCCTGTTGTGTTAACGGTTAACGAAACTGTATAATGATAAATTTTACCAAGTAGGAAATTGCAACATTTAAATCAATATCAACGTATCTATATCAACCAAGATTAAGGTAAAGGCGTGAGGAAATGAAAAAGAAATTAATAATAGGTCTTATTATCATAGCAATTGCTATAGTAGTCCTTGTCTTCCCTCAGAAACCAAGAAATATAGAACCGATTCAAACCCAAGTAACGATTGGAAACTTGGTATATGATATCCAGTTAGACAAGAACCAGTTTAGCAGATACGAGGAAATTTCAGTTCACACGAAAGTGACGAATATTGGAAATGAAACCTATACCTCCTTATCAGGAAGTTCCAGCTGCCCGAGTCACCTATCTGTCGAAATTGTTCACGAAAAGTCAAAAAAAGAGCTATCCATCAAGCCAGGTGGAGATTGTACAGCGGACTTGGCAACTTCAAAACTGATTCCTAACCAAACCGTTGAAGACACAGATACGTTTATCCCAAAGCAATTGGAGCAATACGGATTGAAAAGAGCCAAAACTGGCTCTTATGAGGTTCGTGTGGCTCTGCCCCGCAGTAATCCAACTGGAGAACGTCGCGAGAACGCGTTTGCTAAAATTATGATGTATTGATTTGAACTTCGCCCAGCTCTTAGAGTTTCCGACGTTGTACAAGAGGACATTAAGCTCCCTCGGAATGATTTGATTTCCTCACGCAAGCTCGTCTATTCGCAGGATTTCATCTCTTAGATGTTAATAATGAATGAAAGAGAGCGGGAAATATTAGGACGTGTCGTTAAAAAGGCATGCGGGAACAGAGGTGAAGCTAACTCACCCAATTCATTCCAAATGCTGCACGTATTCTCCACGATGCCCTTAGTGATTTTCACTCCCATGTCTCAACGGGTCATAGCCCTTACATTCCTTCGTCACATCTATCTAAGGGGTGGAGGTCGGTCTTTCTAACGGAACGGGTCAGAGCCCTTTTGCGTAATGTATCCCGATACTCCGTGCTTTCTTTGTCTCCTGCGAATGCGAATACGCCAACTTACGTGAGATAAGGTATATTTTAAGCTGCTACTGCAAAGATTTTATCGGGGTTGTAGGCTTCATCACTACGGGCCATTCCTACTAAGAGTCGAGCTAGCTTTCCACATAATTTCATAATAGATTTCATCTTTTTGAGTTTTTTTACTTGAACATTATGGTGATGTAAGGCTTTAAATTCTTGGTTACTCATGACCATGCACATCGTAATTAAATAGAGAAAGTGACGCAGGCGTGGACGGCCTCGTTTACTGAGCTTCAGTTGACCCTTCCATTTACCTGAGCTTGCTTCGGTCACATTGAGGCCTGCGTGACGGAGTAGAGCATTCCCGTGCGCATAACCTCTAAGATCTCCAGACTCTCCTAAAATACCAGCTAGAGCAATTGCACTTATTCCAGTAATGGCAAGGATTTTGCCTGAATAGGGGATACGTTCAACAACGTCTTTGGCTTCTTTTTCGATTCTTTGCAGTTGTTTAGTGGCTAAGTCATGCTCCTCAAGGAGCTGCTCTAGATGGAGTTTGTAAGCATGTGTTGCCTGCCTAGATCCAACAGTTTTCTTGGCAAGATCGATGAGTAGATGAGCTCTACGCACACCTGAATGCCGTTTCATTGATTTCTGCCATCCTTTAATTACATCGTCAGGACTTAGTTTACATAGCTCAGCCGGGAGCGGAAATAGCCGAAGGGTTAACAGTGCACCTTTACAAGTTAAGATCTTAAAGACTTGTCTCAGTTCAGGGAAGACAATGTCGACCCAGCGGTGGATCTGGTTAACGGCACTTACGAGTCGTTTAACGACCGTTTCTCGGTTAGCCATGAGCACGCGCAACTCTTCGTACTCAGAGGAGTGGAAACGGACAGGGGAGTAGTAGCCGTTTTTCACCATGTCTGCAATAACTAATGCATCTTTTTTGTCGCTTTTAGAGCGTGTATTGTCGCGGTTTTCTTTATTCTTTTTAACTAAATGCGGATTAACAAGTACGGCTTCAATGGCTTTGTTTTGGAGCCACCCGGCAAGGCTTAGCCAGTAATGGCCAGTCGGTTCCATACCAACGATAACTTGAGATAATTTAAATGAAGCTAACAAGTCGCGAATCCAACGGTCGAGGGACTTGAAACCATCCTCGTCATTACTAAACACTAAAGGATTACCGAGAGCGACACCTCGAAAGTTAACCGCTCTGGCAACATGTGACTCCTGAGCAATGTCTACACCAACAACAATATGATTAAAGGTAATGTTTTCAATGAGTTGATTTTGCTTATCTTGTGATTTAAACTTCATAGTAGAGCGTCCTCCTGGATGATGGAATTAAAGGGATTTTGACCCGTAGCGTACTTCCATCGTACAGAGGCGCTCCTTTTTTTACAAAGCTGAAATTTATCCATCTACAGGAATCTAACGAAGAACGTTAGTTCAACATTTCAAAGTAAAACAAAAAAGAGGGGGTAAATAAATTGGAGAACAGACTAACTCCTAAGCAACAAAAACGACAACTAGAACGTGAAATTATTGATGAGTATCACAAATTAGAAACTGAACAAGCCCTGGAGCCTTTGTATCATTCTTTTTTGGAATGGAAATCAGGGACATTGCCATATTTCGAACTAACTGAACTAATTCATCTATTCCATAAGAAGAACCAGGAGATCTATAAAGACTTTACGTATACAGATAATAAAGACCTCCTTCTTCTTGCAAAGATGAAATTGGGCCGTTTATCCGAGGATGATATTAGAGAAAATAAACGGCTTTTAGAGTTTTGGGGTTATGATGAAAATACCTCTAGTTAAATATATTGTCATAACTGAATCATTTACATGGAGCAGATGTTGAAGATTAGTTCCCCCGTGTTCATTAAACTATTGGGCAGATTACTTCATAAACGTGTTAATTTTATATTGAAGAATGAGTAAAATGCTGTTAATCTTATGGAAATATTTTCTGTGGGGGGTTATTGAATGAGCACTAAAGCAACCGATCCGATACTATATACGATACCTGAGAGCTTTGAAAGTAAACGATTGCTTATAAGAGCCCCATTATGGGAAGATGGCGTGGCGGTAAATGAGGCAGTTAAAGAAAGTATCGAAGAATTGCGTCCCTGGATGCCGTGGGCTGGGAACATTCCTACAATTGAAGAGTCTGAAATAAGTATCCGACGAGCTAGGCTTCAATTCTTGGATCGCACCGATCTAAGATTACTCCTTATTCTGAAAGAGACAGGCCAATTAATTGGTAGCAGCGGTTTACATCGAATTGATTGGCAATCGCGTAAATTTGAAATTGGTTATTGGGTGCGTACATCTTTTGGCAATAAAGGATATATTACTGAAGCAGTAGACGCTATTACAAACTATGCTGTACAGGAGTTAAAGGCTAATAGAATTGAAATCCGATGTGATGGACGCAATGCACGAAGTTCACGAATAGCCGAACGCCTAGGATTCACATTAGAAGGAATTCTTCGAAATGATAACTGTGATGTAGATGGTTCATTGAGAGATACTATGGTATTCTCTAAAGTTCGCGGTGTGGAGTTTTAATTATTTATCCAATCTTTTTACGGATTGAACGCGGAACGATAGCGTAATAATTAGGGAGCAGATCGCCTCGCGGCAGCTGCTCCCTGGATTCGTTAAGGGAGTATAGTATAATGACAAGGGAAAAGTGATATGGAACTAGAATTACTAATCAACTGTAAAAAGGGACGAAGTGCAATGATTTGAAATGAGGAGAAAATTAATGATTGAATATCGCGGAATTGAAATTTTGTTTGAAAATGGATACATTCAGACAAAAGGACTATATAAAATGATTGAAAAAGAATTTATTATATCCATTAAAAAAAGGTTGCATAATGAGATATGTAGAGCTGATCAGATACCTAATTAATTACGTGATTGATGCTAAACCATTAATTATGCCTGACCAAACCATTGCATTCCATTCTTGGTTGTTAAAATGTTGTGAACTTTCTGAACTTTATTATGAGATATGGGAAGTCCAAAGCAATGGTGAAGGTTTTGGTGAAGGTGCAGACTATGCAATTAAAGTAGTCCAAGAACAGAAACAAGAATGTCAGGAAAACGGAGCAACTCCGAAATTTCCAATTTTTAATCAAATGATAGTTATTTCTAAAGGTGTGTACGAAGGACTAGCAGTCGATGCAGTGAGATATCCTTCACCAGAGCATATGTCAGGATGGTGGCTTACAACTGACCTGTATGACGATAACGTGGGATCTTTGATGACGGTTTATTATCACCATTTAGCATTTAAAAGGCCAGACCTAATGAAATATTTCGCTTTACCTTATGGATATAGATTTAATACCGCAGGGAAAGAACAAGATGTTTGGTTCGATGAAAATGCAATAAATTAACCACTTTTGTTCCTCAGCTGGTCGATTACGCTAACGGATAACGATAGTTTAATTAACCGCCTTTTCAAAGGGCGGTTTTCTTTAGGGATAAAAACAACAATTAAGGTTTAACATAGCCTTAATTAATAGGAGAGAATCAAGAGTGAATGAAAAAATACCATACTTAGTCGGAAATGCGTCATTAAAATCAGAATTATGTATTGAAGAAGTTGGAGAGAAAATATCGGAAAAATTGTTTGGCGGTTTGAAGTTCATAGGAAAGGATAAAAAGATTTACTAAGAAGTTCCTGCAGTTTATTTAGAACATGATATAATGTCCCTTAGAATAATTTTGCAGGGATTCAGTGGTCGGGAAGAAGATCAAGGTTTTAGTTTAGGAATTTTTCCGTTTTCAGCATCCTATATTTTTAAGGGTCAGGAATTGGAACACTTCCGAGTAGATGGATACCTAACCTTGTTATTAAAAGATGCCTTAAAAGATGTTGAGGAAATACAAGTCATTGATCAAAGAACTAGTAAGAAGTAACAGTTTTATTTAATTAGATAAAAAGTGAAGATTGTTCAGCTAACGGATAACGATAGTTGAGGAGTTGCCTACGCGGCAGCTCTTTTTTGTTTGTTAAATTAACGGGCAGTTTAATGGAGTATTATTGAATTATGAATTGAGGGGAAGGGTGCGAGTTGGAATATAAAGACTTAATGAAACAAAAGGATATATTTTTCTTTGGTCTTACAGAGCCTGAAGTAAATTCATTAAGACTGCACTTCAGTAAAAGTGAAACGGGAGAAGCTGAACCACTTATTATCGGTGAAAAAAACTTTGGTGATTCATACCCAATTATCATTGACGAAAACTCGCCAGTAATACAAGTTGACTTTGAGACTTACGTTGCATATTCAATCCGAAATGAATCATTTACAACATGGGATGATTATGAGGAGTTTGAAGGGGAAATATTTAGAATCTATAAGAAATCAAGGTATCTTGATTTTATTACTGTTGGGACTTTCGCATCAGTAGATTTTCCAGGACCATTAAAGCACTATGGGATTTGTTGTCTTGACCACATTGTTGATGTAGTCTCAGTCTCTGAACCTGTAGTAAATGAAATAAAAAGACGTTAATTGCAGTGAAATGTGATGAGTTGATTTACTAAGCTAACGCAGAACGTTAGTTGAAACAAACCAGGGAGCAGATGCCGAGGCAGCTGCTCCTTTTGCCATTAAGCTATTGGGCAGATATCTTCAATTCAGTATGTTAAAATATGGTTAAACATTAATATTTAAAAGGTTGAATGGAGCGGAGTATTATAGTGAAATTTGAAATATTCGATGTAGTCAGATTGCTTAAAGACTTCGATGACGAAGGTGTATTAACGGGAGAAGTTGCAACGATTGTAGAAGTTTATACTTTGCCAAGGGAAGGTTACGAATTAGAGTTTGTGGGTGAGGGTGGGATAACTAAGGCATTGTTCGCTGTTGGACCAGATGACATTGAACTTTGCATTTAATCTACCTCTTATTTACTAATGACAACGTTACAGGTAAAGGACATGGGAAACTATATTTTCAATCGCTCTAATAACCTAGATTTCGGAATGAGCAATGGAGGATTGACCGTCTTTCTTACCGTATTGGGACTGAGTGGCACATTATCAGCTAATACGAAAAAAGAGAAAGAATTAATATTGTGGCTTATGGAACACGACATTGAAGTGAGAGGTCTTGGAAATGGTGGGTTTGATGTCGAGGATATACCTTGGGATGTAATTAACTTTGAAATCGAAAAGAGTTCTTAGTAAATGTTATTCAAGGGGCAAAACAGAAAATTGGATGGGATACTTTAGATTATGTTCCGAATGAAGAATTAATCATGTCATATTTGGGGAGTTTTATGGAAATGATTCGAATCCTTGCACCTGAGAATATAAAAAAAGATGAATATATAGAATGGATTAATTTGGGGATTAGGGACAAAAGGTTTAAAAACCCTGAAGGATATCCGAAATGTGAGAAGCATGGAATTTTATTATATTGGAATGGTTGTATAGCGTGTAATGATAAATGATAATCGGGAAAGTCCATTTAACTAACGGGACACGATAGTTCAATAACAAATTGAAAAGGCAGCCAGCCCAGGTGGATTGGTTGCCTTTTCTCAAGTAACGGGCAGTAATGCGGAACTACATTAAGTGGTTATTGAGGCACTGGTGCATTTTAACAAGAATGGCTATGTTAATAGAGAGAAAATCTTCACTGGCGTTAGCGAGCAAACTAGTATGAAATAATTAGGATGGTTTATTTTAAATTTTGATAGCAAAGGAGTGGTTTGGTTGAAAATATGGTGGCTAGATTATCACCCAGTTTATAATACTGTAAGTTTTGTAAATTATGATGAAGGAAAAAAAGTTAGAGAATTGGTACAAGATGCTAACCCGTTGGTAGGTAATTGGAAAACATACAATGTGATTTTAGATAACAAGGAAAAACCTTCGGATATATTAAATGCGGTTGGAGGGGCTCTAATTGTAAGTGAACGAGCAAAAGAAATAATATCGCAAACACCAAACCTGAATGTTGAATTCTTACCACTAACAAACACTGAAGGTGAGTCTGAGTTTTTTGTCTTGAATGTATTAACGGTTTTAAATTGTGTAGATCCGAACCATTCAAAAGAGAAGCGACTGGGTAGTTCGAATTTGTTAATTGATTATGAAGAGTTGGAGCTTTTTAAGGATGTTGTACAAGATAATGATATTTTCAGAATCATGTTACATGAAGGAAACAAGATCTTAACTAAGATTTATGTTTCTGACCGTCTAAAGGAAATGATTGAAAACCACCTGAAAGGGTATCAACTCGTTGAGATGTGGGATTCGGAGTTTTCTTGGAAGCAGAAAGAAGAAAAGTATGTATCCATGTGTGAAGAAATCAATATTTCATTAAAAGTAACGTTTGATTTTCAGAAAGCTATCGACTATATACAAAAAAATAAAGGACAAATAGTATTTAGCGGAAAATGGGCTTTAAAAGTTGATGAGGAAAATGAAATATTGCTGGGGCAGCTTGTACTAGACGGCACTTATTCTTGGATCAACCCAGTTTATTATCCTCCTGTGATTTTGGGATTAACATGGGGAATTAAAGAAAAGAAAAAGTCATTATTTAGCATATTTAATTTATAAATTTATTGTTAATGAAGGCTAACGACTGTAAATGATCGGTAGCCTTCTCAACTAACGGGCAGTAGAGCGAAGTGGTAAAAGCTGTTTTATACTCAATGCACCCATAAGTTACATAAATGGCAAAACCAATTTATGAAAGTTAAAATTCCCCATATTGCGAAACTTTGTACATGCACCAAGCGTCTGTAAAGTAAGGGGCAGGATAAGTAAGGAGATGGGGAAGTTTCAATGAAATTCAATAAGAAAAGATACTTAATAATTCCAATAG
The DNA here is from genome assembly GCF_964253335.1 of Paenibacillus sp. LjRoot56. Taxonomy (NCBI): domain Bacteria; kingdom Bacillati; phylum Bacillota; class Bacilli; order Caryophanales; family Paenibacillaceae; genus Paenibacillus; species Paenibacillus sp. LjRoot56. The sequence goes on along the minus strand of NZ_CAXURV020000006.1, from coordinate 25,489 downwards.
TTTTAATTGCAGTAGGCTATTTGCTGTACACAATGTTATATATAAATATTTACGGTTTTACAATAAGGAAATCTAAAATCCAAGATATTATTGTTTATACTTCAACTGATACCTACCAAATTAACAACAAAGAACTTCTTGAAAAAATTTTAGATGAAATGTCTAAAATGAAGATAACAACAAAAATAGAAAACAATTTTCCGCCAGGCGAGTTATATTCTCAGATGCCAAAAATTCTATTACAAGAAGGAATTAATAAAGAAACTAATTCTACTTATGGTGGTAGCTTGTGGAATGTAGGGAATCAAATTTGGGAAGATAGTAACGGATATTATTGGAATGTAACATCTGAGGTTCTCGATCTTATTAATGAATCTATAAAAGATAAAGAAACGATTAAACTGCACTAGGGAGAATTATCAAAGAAGAAGATTAAGCTATCGAGTCCCTATAGCTCTATAATAATTTGACTTGTATATATTTAGCTAAAAGGTCATTCAACTAACTGGGAACGATAGTTCAATCATGACACGACGGCAGCCGCCGAGGGACAGGCAGAATAATTAAAGGGAATCATTCTGAGTTAAGCGAATTATTAAAAAAGTGATATGTGCATTTTCATTAAATTGCAGAGGGGAAATAGTGTGCCAGACCTAACAAAAAACGTACTTGAAGACATGAACAAGCAGCTCGATCGAATCATAAAGAGCTTAAACCGACTTGATGATGATTTGATTTGGAAAAAAATGAAGGATTCTATGAACAGCATTGGAAACCTTTGCTTACATTTAGCGGGAAACGAGTATCAGAACCTCATAAGTGCAATCGGAAACAAACCCTTCATTCGGGAACGCGCTCAAGAATTTAATTCTGAAGGTGGCATATCGAAGGATGAATTGAGTAGTCTTCTTTTGAGGACACGATCTGAATCGGAAAGTATATTATCAGTTTTGTCCGAGCAGGATTTAAAAAGGGAAGTCATAATCCGCTATGACTTGGAGGATTGGAACAGAATGCTTCGGGTTAATGCTTCAGAAAATGAAACCTATGAAGTGAGAGTAATCAGTCGGCTTCTTGTTCAGGTTGCGGCACACTATGGATATCATGCTGGGCAAATTGTGCTACTCTCCAAATTAATGAAAGATTCGAATGAACACATAACAGGACAGTATCATTGATCATTCATTCAACTAACGAAACTTATAGTTCAAAATTGGAAGGGCTGCCGCTTAGGCAGCCCTTCGTTGAGCTAACGGGCAGTATAGCGCAACTAAAAATTCCCTTTTTCGTCTAATAATGTAGTAAGAAAGGGGGGTTCTAATGAACCGATCTTTTAGCAAGATGATTCTGTCAGTAATCCTGTTGTTCACGCTCACTCTGCTTGTTTTGTTGGCATCAGGTTGTATGAAAAAGGAAGAGCTGAAAACGAGCACTGGAATTGAACCACCGAATCCCAAGATAATGGTAGACGGGAAAAACGTACCTTTCCTACTAGGATCTTACCAATGGAAGAGTGCTATCGCCGATGCACCTCAGCCGTTGAAATTAGCCGAGCATGTCAAACCAGTTAACGCTTCGCCGTCGTCACTGCTCATGGTGGAATTTGACTACAAACCTAATGAGTTGAAACTCACCTCATGGGCAACCGAAGGAAAACTAAATTATAGCGAACCTATTGATGGCTATGAAGCCAAGCTTCCCGCTGAAAAAGGGCGTTGCATCTACACTTTATCGGGTGTTTGGAAGGAAGGACGCGGGGAATACGTGTTTGTTATAGATATAAAATAAAGATTGATTGAACTAACGGATAACGTTAGTTCAATAACAACAAGAGAAGGCAGCCGACCTAATGATCGGATAACGATAGCTGAATAAAGACACCTCGGCAGCCGGCCATGATGATCGGCTGCCTTTTCCACGCTAATAAAGGGTAGCATTCGTTATATAATATTTAAATAATAACTACATTGTAAAAGGAGTTTATTATTACGTAGACGAATATGAAAAATAAATATATTGCAGGAGGAAAAAATGAAAAATTCTGTAAATGCATTGACCATTGTATTTTTAGGTGTTTGTTTAATAATTGGGTGCTGGCTCATATCAAATTCATTTAACAAAAATAACGTTGAAGTTCCATCTTCTAATCTTCAGAATCAGCTTTTAACCCGTTCTGAATTAGCCCAATACCTAGGTATTAGTGAAACTGCGGTAGACAAACTGGGCCCGCAATCCATGGGGGTTACAACTACAAGTCAAATCCCGTATGTGAAAATTGGGAATACAATATATTTCCCATTGAAAGCTATTGACAGTTGGCTTACAAAAACTGAAGCTGTTATTGTCCAATAACAAAATGTAAGACAAGTCCTATCTATTGGACTTGACGTATTGGGCTAACGGAAAACGATTATTCAATAATAAAACCAGTACGAGGCTGCCGGTATCAATCTGCAGCCTCGTTGAAGTAACGGGAAGCTTTATTCAACATAAGAGGTATGGCATGTGAAGCATCTGAAATTCTTCCTTTTGTTCTTTGTCATTGTTTCGGTGTTCTCATCAAATATAGAAGGAGCGTTAACCAGTACCTACCCAAGTTCCGTTGCATGGAATAATCTCCTATATGGACTTTCCACCGAGGGAGTCGATAACAAAGACATTGGCAATGAGATTGGAAAGATTGAACGCCAAAGAACTCCGATGCCAAAGAAGAACGGCGAGTCAAATGATATACGTATACCAGTAAGAAGCCTGTAGTTTGAAATTAAAGGGGCAGACACTCAAGATGTAATAGCAGTTAAGGTAAACGATAAGTTCTTCAAGGCATCTAAATTTGGACCGATTCAAGTTACAACAGACCAGTCCAAAAAACAAACATGGATAGTTACACTATCGTTTATTTGTTTCTTGGTCCTTTTAACAATGACAATTGTATGGAGAAGAAGAAGAAGACGTATGGGTTAGTTCATTCCGCTAACGAAGAACGATAGCTCAATAAAATACCAAAACAGGCTACCGCAGATTTATTCTCGGTAGCCTGTTCCGTTAACGGGCAGCTATCCAATGTTAATATCTTAGTATTACAAATGACTACATAGATACGCCCTTATTAACCCGCTATAATATGCGAAGGACATAATGACCTTAAAATAAATAATTACAATGATTTTTAAGGTGGCTCAACCTCTATGCTGTCAAAAAAAGAATAAAGGAGCTGTTACGTTAAATGAAACAGATTACTCTTCGCCAATCCCAAAATTCCGATGTTGAGACAATTGCTAATTTACGGACAATTGTACTACGAAATGATTTAACTAGGTTAGGAAGGTTTGATGAAGAGAAGGTTCGTCAACGCTTCCGTAATTCATTTGACTCAGATCACACTTGGATTATTGAGTCAGATTCTTCTATTATTGGCTGCGTAGCTCTTAAACCAACGTTAGATGGTTATTTATTGGAACATTTCTATATTTATCCCAATTACCAAGGTAAAGGAGTCGGTAGTCATGTATTAAAAAAATTGCTTGAACAAAATGATGTAAAAGGAAAACGTGTAACATTAAATGTTTTACAAGGAAGTTCTGCTAAACGTCTTTATGAACGGTTTGGTTTTAAAGTTGAAAGTGAGGATCTCATAGACGTTTACATGTCTGTGAATGTAGAGGGAAATATCAGAACCTGAAGAGCATATAGAAACTGACGGATATTATATAGAGATCAGGTAATTCAATCCTTGGCATATGTTATTAAACTAACTGGGAACGATAGCACAATAATCAGGGAGCAGATTGCCGCGGCAGCTGCGCCCTGTTTTCATTAAAGTAACGGGCAGTTTAGCGTGGCGGCCAACCAACTAAGTGGTTGCTTAATCTACTCTCAATTGTTGGAAGGAAAGTTCTATTCTTTCGCGAATTCATTAGACATGCTGAAGTTACGAATTTCGCAAAAAAATCGCGGTAGAGCATTGGAAAGAGCATTTTAGTTTTCTATATCTTCATAGAAAGGTGATTATGCATGAACCAAAGACCGTCAGAAGAAGAATACGCCGGGGACGCCGGCGAGTATATCTGGTTGGTGCCGGAAGGCAACATCATCGACATTCTGCTCGCCCAGGAAAAGCAAATGACCGAGCTGCTGGCATCGTTGACCGAAAGCCAGAGCGCCTATCGGTATGCGGAAGGAAAATGGACGCTGAAAGAAGTCGTGGGCCACATCGCAGACAGTGAACGCGTCATGACCTACCGCCTGCTCCGATTTGCAAGAGGGGATCAGACGCCTCTGCCCGGTTTCGACCAGGAATTGTTCATTTCTCCTTTCGGAAGTTGGACAACCGCGCAATTGGCCGAAGACTACCGGACCGTACGGCAATCGACGATCACACTGCTGCGCGGGTTACCGACGGAGGCGTGGTCCCGCAAGGGCACAGCCAACAACGTAAGCATTACGGCGCGCGCCCTCGCTTATGGCATCGCAGGACACGAGCTTCATCACATGGGGATCATACGAAATCGTTACTTGAGTTAGTCGTCCTTACTTTATGGCACCCTTTCCGCCCCGTTCATAGACTGATATGAAGAGAGGACAAGACGGGTTGAAAAAAACAGCAGCGATTGCTTGCTGACTGGAGTTTTGTCTAAAAATGAATAGCAAATAATAATCTCAAACGCAGAACGAGAGTTCAATAATAACATGAAAAGGCAGCCAGCCCAGGTGGATTGGTTGCCTTTTCTCAAGTAAGGGGCAGGAGAGTTCAATCGTTTCACGAATCCTTCATGCATAGAAATTCACGAAATTTCAACTACCTGTGAACATAAGTTTAGGAGCGAGCCTGCTACGCGGTAGCTTCTATTAAATGACTTGGAGGTTAAACGTTGTATCCTTTATATGGAAAAATTTTTGTGGCGGTATCTTTTATTACTGTACTGGTTGGCGTTTTTTTGATGAATCGTTCCCAAAAATCAGAAGGTATTTTTAGTAGTAAAAAGATTCAGTGGATACTATCGCCAATATTGCTGGTGATATTTATTGTATCTGTGGTATTTGTACTCCAAGCTAAAGACGTGAAACATAGAAGGGAAATTACAAACCTAATTGAAAGTAAGGGGGCAGTGGTAATATCAATTGAATCTTCGAGGAAGAGTTTAACTCCATTTAAAGAGTGGGATAAAGGAAGAGCGAAGCCCAAAGATGATTACTTTTTCGTTACATACTCCCTGAAGAATCAGATAAAAACAGCGTGGTTCAAGGGAGATAACGCTCTTTATAAAGAGACTCCAACTCCTGAGAAGGAAAAATGGATTTTTGACGTCCAATGAAACAAACAAATATGCCTATCTTATGGGCATTCCACTAACGTAAGAACTTTTGTTCAATACACAGCAATGGGAGGCTGCCGGCACAATCGGTAGCTTTTGCTCACCTAAGGGGCAGGTTAACGTGGTGACTACGCAGAATTATTATTCATCATTTTGAGGATGGGTGACCGTAATGAAGGTGCTAATTAAAGAGGAATTGATCGAGTTAGTAAGGAAAATTATGAACGTTGAAGGCAGTGAAGAAGAAATCGATAACATGATCGAAATTCTCAAATCTAACGTCCCGCATCCTGAAGTTAGTGATTTAATTTACTGGAATGAAAATGAACTCACAGCAGAACAAGTGGTTGAACAAGCACTAAGCTATAAGCCCATTCAGTAAAGGAGAACTATAGTTAAACATCTGAAGGGTGCCGTCATGGTAGCCCTTCACCCCGCTAACGGGCAGGATAGTTCCAATATGTGGTATATTTGGATTAGGGATTTAAAACAAGGGAGGGGGCATATTGATGGAAAAAAAGTATCTGGTTAAGAGTCCTCCAGGGGTTGGAACCATTTTAGGCATGATTGCTATTATATGTAGTCAATCTATTCTTGTACTGAGATCATGGGATCGGATAGGAGTATATTACGCTTCGGCAACGGTGATACTTCTTTGTTTAGTTGTACTGTTACTCGCATTGTACAGAACATTCTTCAAGAAACCAACCGAGTTATGCTTATCCATTGACAAGATCATATTAAATGGAGTTCTAATTACTTCGGGGGATATTAAAGTGATAATGACCAAGGGGTACTTTAAGCCTGTTATCGGAATATTGCTTCACAGGAGGAAGATAGTCCCATTAGATATGGCATTTAGGTATTCAAGGGATGAAGATAGAGGTATTCCGGATTTAAAGAGTTGGGCAAAAATGAACAATGTAAAGATGGTCAATAAATCGTTTCAAACGTGGATATAATTATATTCCCGAACACGATTTGGTACGATCATTTTTTACTAGCAAATTATGTCTTGTAATTATTGCATTCAAACCAACTGATAAATACATTCAATCTCCTATGCCCAATGTAGATGTAGATAATCGTGGTAGGGTAGTACAGATTGAACCTAATAGAATCGGCATAGTTGATACAGGTCATAGTAGTGGCTATCAACAACTAGTTATTTTTGATTATGATAGTAATACAAAATCTTTTAACATCGTAGGAACTCTGAACTATGAAGAATATTTTACTCACCCTGAAAAATATGGAATACCTGTTAGGAAAAATGATGCAAATAAAAAAGAAATTGTTTCGAACAGATAACGAGTTGGAGGGGCAATTTTGAATATAAGACATATAGAGACTGAGGATATCAAAGTAATTCTAGAATTAGCCTCGGGGAAATAATTCCTAATGTATGTCAATAAAACATGGATTTCATTGGCGATTTTTAGTTAAGGAGAGATTGATTTATATGTCGATGGAAGAAGAGGTAATCCCTTTACTTAGAACTGGTTTTATTGCTGTAATGGGAATTGTAGTAATCATTGTAATTACTTTGATGGTGAAATATAGAAAGCGTGGCTTCGGTTGGTTTTTAGCTCACTTACTACTATTTTCTTGGAGTGCATTAGGTTGGATAAGGATTTTGGAAACAAGAGCCACAGCCAGTTCGATTGATAATTCTTTAACCATAGCTTGGATAGGTATAATATGGATGTTAAGCATGGTTTGTTTTGTAAAGGGGTTATTGTTTCTGATACCTAAAACTGAAAAAAATGAACTTCATATAAAAGAGAAGTCCTATTAAAGAAACCACTCCGTTCAGACCGCCACGGTAGTTTTCTCGTTTTGTTAAAAGCAATAGGCAGTATTGCGGAATACTGTAGCAATTGGGGATTACATGAAAAATGAATAAATAAACCGAGGTACCAAAGTGCTCGTATTAGTTAATCCTAATTCGAACGCTTTTTTTGTTCTCTAATATCATTGATTTAATAAAGTTTTGAACTAATAACGTATGTAAGTTATTAATTATAAATAACTTTTGAACGCATATTCGAATATAATACTCTGGTAACCGTGTCGGGTTCTAACTACAGTGGAGCAAGTGCTTTGGCCTTATGAATTTAAGGTGCATAACTAAGAAAGCCCCATTTCTTCATGAATTGCAACCAAGTGTTTCGACAATCGTAATATAGCATATACTGATGTTCGGAGGTGCTTGAGATGGATTTTCTGAAGGATTTAGGTAAACTGGCAGGCGATGTGATAGGCAAAGTACTTGGAGGAACTGTCCGTGTGGCAGGGGAGCTTGTTCGCAGTGATTATATAAAGGAAATTGGGAATGATGTAGAACAGTTAACGGCCAAAACGGGTGAGATCGCAGGCCATGCAGCGAGCGGTGTATGGGATGTAGGCGCAGGCTTAATTACCGCGGATAAGCAACAATCGAAAGCTGGACTCCATGAGCTTGAACAAACGGCCATTACGACGGCAAGAGGAGTTGGCCATGGCATCGAGTATGTGGTTGAGAGCGGAAAAGATGTCGTGACAGGCTTCAAGGATAGCGATAAAGCACGGATGAAAGACGGCGTGAAAAAGCTGGGTAAAGCGGTCGCTATCAGCATTTTGGCTATCGGTGTGATCGATGTCGTCGATGGTCCGGACGTACCGGATTCCTCAGGTGCGGTGTAAAACATGTACCGTCATAAAAACAGACCCAACGAGATATCGGAGATATCATTGGGTCTGTTTTTAGTTTTTGTGCTAGTTAGAGTTTTTGTTGAAGTAAACGGGCAGATTTGTTTAATTGAACAATCATGAATGCATCATTGCATATGTATAAATAATACAATTTGTGTTGTTGATGATGGGGGTGAGTTAGTTGGATGAAGAAACCAGATTAAGAGTATATAAGGATTGGGCTGAGCGATTTGATTGTGATATTTCATCCATGACTATTCCGAACGTCATACTTCGTGAACACTCCAAGACTTTGAAAGGTTATAATGGTATTTATTGCTTTTTTAATGGAACAGCAAGCATTATATCGTCTCCTACTAAGTATATCTCATTTATAAAAAGGTCTATCAGTGGTAGACATCCAGCGGAAACGTTTGATGCTAATTTTCTTATAAAGTCAATTGATATAAGTAAGTACAAGGTAGTTGGTCCTGCATTTCAGGGATATGTTGATAGGGCTTCATTTCTCGAAGCATCTTCCCTTGAGGTTGTAGAACTTGTAACTTCAAATCAATTATTTCTACTGAATGATTTACGTAAATCTTGCTCTGAAACAGAGTGGGAGCATAGTTCCATAGAAATCAATAGACAACCAATCCTAGCAAAGATGTCTGAAGAAAAAATTGTAGCAGCAGGTTCTTGGAGAGAAGAGCAATCTGGTTTTCTTAGCGTAGGTATTTTAAGTCACCCTGATTATCGAAGTAAAGGGCACGCCAAAGCAGTTGTAAGTGCTTTAACGAGGAAAGGGTTAGAGGATGGTTACACAATGCATTATCAAACTTTAATGTCCAATAGTTCGTCAGTTGCTGTTGCTAAATCGCTGGGATTTGAAAAATTAGCTTGTACTTTGGCTATAAGGATTCTTGAGTAATTCTTGGATTGGTTTTAGGCAGTAATTAATTTGATATAATTTAACCTTCTAATCTAAAGTAAGAACGTTTGTTCAATATACAGTAACGGGAGGCTGCCGGCACGATCGGCAGCCTTTCGCTCACCTAACGGGCAGTTATGCTCAATAAAGGTGCAGTAATCTTTGTTAATATAATTATTACTTTGATGTATAATTATGGGAGTTAAGGTACTTTGGAAAGGGGGACTTTTCATGGGGGAGAAACTCAGGGTTAAAATGTTATTTAGACATATTGTTTATCTTTTAATTGGAACTGTTTTGGTGAATTTTTTAATGGCTCTAACCAACGCTGAAGAAAATACTCTTCCAGCTTTTATAATCTCAACTGTATTCCTTAGCATCTGGTTTTTTTATGGAATACGTCAACACAATAGGAGCATGTATATTTTGTTTACAATTATATATCCAATTATTGGTATTCTGCTTGGGTTGCTATTTCAAATTTTCAACTGGAATATGCTCGCGGAGTTTTTACAGTATCTTTTTGTAAAGCCTATGCGAGGATATTATTTTCTTCAAGATTATTTCCCAATTAAGTATCAGATTTTTGTTGAGTACATTACATTATTTATAATACCTAGCTTATTCGGATTACTAGGTCATTACATGAAAATGTTACGAAAAATAAGTAAATTAAAAGCATTCTAGCACTAAGATCATTCAATTAACGAATAACAATAGTTCAAGAAGTCAGGAGGGGCATAATGTTCGAATTTCATGGATGGATTGTGTTGAGATACCATACTCATGACACCAGTGAAGTCTTGCAAGATGAAGCCTACAGTAAGTTCATGAACTATTTGAAAGTTGTAGATACTGAAGGACTTTCGAATATTAAACGAAGGAATGGATTAGATTCTTGGGTCATCTCTGGCTTACATAATCATTTCTCTAGTTATGTATTGGGGATATATGAGTGGGTGTCTGAGAACCTACCAGGCTCATATGGGCTTTTATATATACATGACGATGAAGATGTCGAAGATTACAACAAATTTATTGTATGGAAACTCACTCGTGGAATTATAAGCCGTGAAACGGACAGTCTCCTATCGCCGTATATCCCTGTGGTTGAGGATGAATATGATCCAAACAAAATAGATTAAATAATGGTTTGATGATTAACCTAACGGGTAACGATAGTTGAGGGACATTCTTCGCGCCGCTTTGTTCCTACACACTAATTCGAAAGGGTTCGATACCCCTGCAATTAATACTGAAGGATGGTGTGTAATTGACGCATTAAAAACAGAAGCTAATCCAAGTAATATTCCTTGCTGCTATAACCCTGACCGCAATGTTGGCTAGCTGCTCGAACAAAACGAACGGAAGAGAACATGTTGTAATGGAATATCATTTTACTCCGTCAGTAAGGAAGGGATCGAAGAGTTACACCAGCTTTTGCAGGGGGCAGGCTATAGAATGTACGACATCAGATCGTATACGGCGGAGAGTACCAAGGAATGGGAATTTACGGCTTCAAAACCTCTTTTGGTTACTGAGAAAACATTGGAGAACGAAAAGATAAATAAGTTGTCAGAGAAATATCATGTCAACTTTAAATCAAAGGAACTTCCTATTGAGAAATGGGGAGCTGCAAAATAACCGCCTTTTTTTTAAAGGCGGTTTTCATTTGAGTTAAAACAATCTACGAAAGGTTAACTTAACGCGCTTATAAAGTTGTTAATAAAGATCGAAAGTACTCGAAAAAAAAAGGAAACTTTTCCCAAAATTAAACGTCTAAACATATTAGGATATCTTGAAAAATTACTTAAATATCCAAGAAGAAGATTGTTCGCAAGATAGGAGTGGGGATTATGAAAAAAAATATTATTATTATTATTATTACAATTATGATTTTTCAATTATTTTTGTTTTCTAATTTTTCGTCGGCACAAGTGAATTTGGATAGTACGACAAAGAAAGACGATGATAATCTTCTTGTCACTCTAGGTCTATCAAATGATGAAATATTGAAACTTGACTATCGCAGTGAAATTTTAGCGAATGCATTAAGAACACAAAGCATTACTGAAAATGAATTAAGGACCATCACAAAAGCCTTCTTAACCCCCATTCAAAAAGGATTATATGTCCCAAATAGTGGGCAACCCAAAGGTACACCTCCGTCTCCAAAAGAGCCAGAACGTATACCAATGAAAGTTAAGTTTAACGGCAACCTTATGGATTTTGAGGATGAACAACTTCCTATTATCAAATATGGTGTTACATTAATTCCATTAAGAGTGATCTTTGAAAAACTTGGAGCTAAAGTTGAGTGGAATCAGGATACGTATACAGTAACTGCAACAAAAGAAAATACAACTATCGTTCTCTCCGTTGGTGACTCAACTGCAATTATAGATGGAGCTGTAGTAAAGCTAGAACAGCCTTCAGAAATTGTTAATGATAAAACAATGATACCCTTGCGCTTTGTTAGCGAAGCCCTAGGTGCAAAAGTTGATTGGAACCCCTATGCAAGGACAGTCCTCATTTATAATGAATTAATTCTTAAAACACTTGCTTACGTTGTTCCAGGTTCAATGGAGCATAATGTTGTGGATGCACTTGGTTCAAATTATCAGAAAATAATAAGTACGCAATCACAATTACCTGTTTGGAGGTATGATGATAAAGCAACAACAAATTATTCGGTTCCTAATACAAACGAAGTTAATGTTGATTTCCAAGGGTTGTCGAATGGTTCACTCCGATCGCAATTATTTGTTTATTGGAAAGAGGGGAGAACAGAATCTTATCCTTTAATTGATCATTTTGTTTTATATCATTTTGATGAAATTGATCAAAAGATTCATGAATTGCATATAAAACGAGATGTAACAATTGAAGAGGTTATCTTGGATTTATAGTTGTGAGTAGGTTAAGACGGGAGGATTTAGAAATACTGGACGTCATTAATCCATAATTATTAAGGAGTTGAGATTTTTAAAAAATTTATTCTTGGATTAGTTGTAGGAACGTTTTATCCATCTCTACGGCGGTGTTTGCTTCAGAATCGGTTCAAACATATTTGTTTCCAGCATTTTTCAATATCAATGGTAAAAATGCCCATGCCCCTATTGACGACAAAGAGTATGCGGTACTTAATTATCAAGGGCACGCTTACGTTCCTGTCCGTTTTATTTCCGAACAGCTTTGGGCTTTTGTAGATTACACAGATCAAGGTACATACAAGGAAATTACCATCAATCATTTTCCTTCAAATGTCCCTATACTTAAAGATAATAAATATGCCAATATTAACTTTGGTTTGCTCGATTTATACCTAGATGGCGGATATACGGGCATTCTAGGATTATTAGCTTTAGATCATGACAAGAATTCGATAACCGAACATGACATTGAGTTTAAATTACATTTTTATGACGTGAACGATAAGCTGATTGGGACGGCATCAAGCACGTCCAAACCTGGTGGTTCTGACCAAAAGCAGACCATTAGCACGGGCGAAATTAAGTATGTTTCGGCTGGGGAAGTCGGGGATTTCTCTAAATATACAAAAGTTAATTTTGAAGTCACAGCCTACAAATAACCATTTTAAAAAAGTCCTAAACTTATCGAACAGCATACGAAAACACGCGCTCGGATTGGGAGAGATGAATCATGAAAAAATTTTTTCTTGGTTTAATTTGCGGAGTATCTTTAGCAGCAACGACCGCCGTCTATGCTTCAGACACGATACAAGCTTACTTATTTTCAGTGAGATACGAATTTAATGGTCAAACTAAAGATTTAGATAGCGAGTATACAACATTAAATTATAATGGGCATGCCTACGTACCTATTAGATTTTTGGCTGAAAATACAGGGGCAAATGTTGAGTATGTTGATGCAACAAAAACTATTTATGTTGTTAATGGGAAGATGGATATAAAAGATTCGAATATAAAGACAGTCACGATAGGAAACTTGATTCTTACTTACGATGCAACTTCAGATCTTACCAACATAAGCGGAAAGTTAGATTTACTTTCAACGGAATCACTGCATATTCAAGGTGAGGTGCTGTTTTATGATCAGCAGAACAAACTCATTAGCCGTATAGCTATTAATAATTACTACCAATCTGGAATTAATACTTTTACTGATCAAAAGAAAGGCAATATCACGGCTTACGCTTCTGTCAAATTATTGATAAGCAGTATGCGGTTTTCACTACAAGATGTACTTGCTGACCTGAAAATGGCAGCAATAAATAATGATGACGTTAAAATAGATCAAATTTTATCAACAGTACAATCAGAGAAATTAAATGATTTATTTATTGAATTCATGGAAAATTCTAACAATAACTCGAGAGAAATTAATTTCTCAATCCTCGATCGTTTATTAAAACAACCCGTTAATCTCAACTTACAGGATCAAGTAACAGGATATACACCACTCATCTATGCAGCTGAACGGGCAACTAATTTAATAGGTCCACTAGTCCTTGCTGGAGCAGATGTAAATATTAAGTCAAAAAATAGAACAACTGCTTTAATTCAACTTGCAAACAAAAATTCCCCCCAATTGGTTCAGTTACTGTTAGATCGCGGCGCAGACGTCAATGTAAGAAATGACTCTGGCTATACAGCGTTACTTGCAGCACTACGACCAATGTATGGAAATTATAAAGAAGAGACAGTTTCAACGATTAAAAGCATACTTGCAGCAAAAGCTATTGTTGATGTGAAAGATAATGAAGGAAACACGCCACTGCAGATAATTCAGAATGTACCTGCTTTCTTTGCTCCCCTAGGGCAAGAAATAAAAGATCTACTAATGAAATATGGCGCGAAATGAATTGATTTTTGAATAAATTGAGGAGTGGAGACTATGAAGAAATTGTGAAACCAAAGAAGTATCATTTAGCAATGATGATCCTGTAATTAATTATAATAATAAAGTTTATATACCCTTACGTTTGTTCTCTGAGACATTAAATGCGAAGGTAATATAAACAGCACCCTCAGATTGGAAAAATATAAATAAAAACTTTATGAGTTTCACGCTTCGGGAAATTAGTCTTTGGATCGCTCGAAGCATTTCGAATTAAGCTAACGGGTAACGTTAGTTCAATCACAAAACGACAGCAGTATGTAATCGGCTGCAGTTGTCAGATGGCAGAATAATTTAAGTCTTGACGCATTAAAAAATAATGGTTACGATTACCATAATGTTAGTGAAATGGGGTATTTAAATGTATAATTTGATTTTTAAACAACCTCATCATCATGAAAGGCGTTAACACATTCCTAAAGATTTGGGATGGGTTAACGCTCTTCGCGCTTCCCATCCTGCGATATACAACGCGCAGGACCCATGGGTTCTGCGCTTTTTTTTGTTTCAGCACATAAGAAAATGGAGGGTTAAAGAAATGGCAATCATGACAGATGCAAAAGGAAATATTTTCTTGGAATTCTTAGAAATAGCAGAGAGTCAACTAGATGTTATCGAACTCGATTCACCACTAACACATGCATTAATTGTAGTGGAGTGCCAGGGGAAGTATCTGTTCATGCATAATAAATGGAGGAACAGTTGGGAATTGCCCGGGGGTATTATCGAAGAAGGAGAATCTGCTAAGCAATGTGTAATTAGGGAATTATTTGAGGAAACCAATCAAAAAATAGATGAAGTTGACTTCAAAGGGTTGATGAAATTTAGACTTAAACCAAGTTTTCATGGTCCTGAAAGGACAGAGTTCGGTGCATTGTTTTCAGGTAAACTATGCCAACTTGATGATTTTGTTGAGAATGATGAAGCTAGGGCAATTATTCTGTGGGACGGTACATCGAATATAGGACAGATTGAAGAGATAGATAAGAAATTGATTGAGTTCACCTAAATTATCATTATGTTAAGGTCAAACACGTTTTTTATTTACGTACCACGTAAATTAAGGAGGAGAGATTTTTGTACATTAGATATCATGGTAATTATACTAGTCCTAAGACTAAACAACCTTATGGCATTTTTGTTGTTATTTATCACTTATATCGTGACGATAAGCTTTCGGAAAGCGATAGAAAGCTTTACCTAGACACAAAAGAATGGTTCGAACAGAATCTACCCAATCCGCACTTCTACAATGATAACAATTCAGTAAATGCAGTAACATGGTTTAAGGATGGAAATAATGCACCTAATATGATAACCCAATTGGAGCCTTTCTTTAATATTGCCGAGAAGTATAACATCGAGATAATTAAATCCATCTCTAAAGATCTTCCAGGCATACTTATTTACGAAGACGAGTACCAGATAGGAATTGTCCCTCGCTGCGCTAACGAAGAACATATAGCTCAATCATGACACGACGGCAGTTGGTAATACGATCGGTTGCCTTTTCTATTGAAGTAACGGGCAGTGTAGTGAAATAGCATGCGTGTAAGAAAGTTATAAAATGGAAACTTTCCCCTTCGTCTTATTTCTAGGACTAAATGTTGGGAGGCGTTTTTGTGTTAATCATTAGTTTATTTGATTGGACTAACGCAGAATCCTAACGATGAAAGGGAGGGTAATAGGGGATGGCAAAGAGAAGAGTTTCATACTTTTTCTTTTTTATAATCGGAATGGCTCTGATTCTTATTGGAGTATTACCATCTGTCTCTGCTTATCCATACAGCGATGGACCCAATTCAGGACCATCAAACACATGGGAACTAGCTCTAATGATTTCTTACGAGGGATGGATATGGTTCTTGATTATTGGGCTTGCCTTATTAATTTTTTCACTTCTCAAAATAAGAAGGCAATAACAGAAGCATCTGTTTAATGATTAAATACATCATTGCACTAACGAGAGAACGAGAGCACAATATTGAAGAAGGCGTTTATTAGGAAACAACAACGATGCAAAACGATTTCATAATCTAATGTATGGTGGTGGCAAATCTGCGAATTTGGGTATATGTTATTTTTTTAACTATCTGTGTGCTTGGAATTACAACGACTACTGAAGCAACAAGTTATCCTTCTGATAGAGTGTTGTGGAACGACAACATATAAGACACTTTGAAAGAAATAATTCCCATGGATAGAATTGGGCAACAAATCGGCGAAGTAATACGCAACGTTAATCCAATGCCGAAAAAAAACGGAGATTCTAATACTATTCCTGTTGGAACAAAATTATTTGAGATAAAAGGGATTAGTACGAAAGAAGCGATTGCTGTTCAAAGAGGTGGAGAATATAACAATGCGTTAAATCATGGGGAATTTAAAAGTGATGAAACTTCTTTAACAATGTGGTATTTAAAATTTCTACTTACGTTTTTTGTTATTCTAGGTTTGGTTTTTTTTATGTTTCGTTGGTTTCGTAAAAGTAAATAAAAGTGAAGTTCTATACACCACTCCATTGTTAGTAGTGGTCCTATCTTTATAAACTGATGTCTTACGTTCAAATTGTACTTTGTGTTTAAATACATTACGGTGAACCGTATCATAAGTAACGGCGAAAAGTGTTGAGTTGAATGTTGAAGCTTCGATGCTAAATCTATGAAGAAGCGCGTAAAGACCCAACTCATGTGGAATCGGTCATATAGGCCGAGACGAGACCTTGATCAGGAATAGTTCTCCATCATTTGAGATAAATAATTTCGAAAGTCTTCAACGTAGGTTTTGGGCTCTACAACTTTTAGATGAGTGCCGAAGCTTGCTAAAAGTTGAAATCCCATATAATTTTGAGGGACATATATGGTTGCTAATAAAAGTCCAGAACCATGGTCTTCAATACTTTTTCGACCATACCTTTCGATGATTTGATCTTTTATGCTAGGCGATATCCATGCCTTAATCGTGACGAATTGCGGTAGATAACTTGCTTCGTGTCCTTGCTCAGACCAATCGTCTCTAGGATGAAACGCGCGTTCATCCATAGTAATATGATCGATCCGGGATAACTTGAATGTTCGAGATCCCTGTCGATGTAAACAGAATCCTTTCAAGTACCAACTCGATTCGCTAAAATGCAGCTCATAGGGCTCAACCATTCTATCCGTTACAGCCCCGTCTTTATCTGTATAATTAAACGAAACCAGCCTTTTCTTTGTTATGGATTCTTGACATGTCTTTACGGTTTCAAGAATTTCGGACCGACCTTCCCAATCATAAAACGACAGTTGAATGGAACGATTAAGAGACAATGGACTAACCATTGCCTCTATTTTTTTTATCGTTCTTTCAACTTCTTCGGTAAGGAGGATTTGTTCCAATCCACCCAGCGCAGTTAATATATTCTGTAAATCGGAGCTGCTTAATAGGCGTTTATCCACCTTGTATTCATCCATTATGCCGAAGCCGCCTTTGACCCCAATGACAGAGTAGATCGGGATGTTACATAAGCTCAATGTTTCCATATCGCGAAGGATCGTTCTTTTGGAGACATTGAATAGTTGTGAGAATTCCGTTGCAGCAACAACCTCTTTTTTCAGCAATATCATGATAATCGAAATGAGTCTCTCCACTTTGTCTATAATTGCCCTCTTTTTTACATGATTTCAGAACGGTGACAATAAGATGTCACCTTTTATCCATTATACTACATGTATCACAAGAAGGAGGTTTTAATTCAATGTTTAATTCAACCAATTTTCCTAAACCCACCCTTATTTCAGTCAACGGTGTGGAACTCGAAGTGTTTGAAGCAGGCCGAGAGAACGCAGGAAAACCTATTGTACTCTGCCACGGCTGGCCAGAGCATGCCTTTTCTTGGCGCCATCAGATCGGCGCACTTGCTGCAGCGGGCTACCATGTCATCGTCCCCAACCAGCGGGGTTACGGCAACTCATCCCGTCCGACCGAAGTAACAGACTATGACATTGAACACTTGTCGGGTGATCTCGTCGCCCTTCTCGATCACTACGGATACGAAGACGCTACCTTTGTCGGTCATGACTGGGGTGCATTCGTCGTTTGGGGACTGACCTTGTTGCATCCAAACCGCGTCAATAAAGTGATAAATCTGAGCTTGCCTTACCAAGAGCGCGGAGAAAAACCCTGGATCGAGTTCATGGAAGAAATACTTGGCGGCGATTTCTATTTCGTCCACTTCAATCGACAGCCAGGCGTCGCGGACGCCGTATTCGAAGACAATACGTACAGGTTCCTTCGTAACCTGTACCGGAAGAACGAGCCTCTCAAAGCACCTGAGCCAGGTATGGCGTTGATCAATCTCGCCAACGCGGAAACACCGCTCGGTGAGCCCGTAATGAGCGATAGCGAGCTGGCAGTTTACGTCTCCGCTTTTGAAACATCAGGGTTCACGGGCAGCATAAATTGGTACAGGAACCTTGAACGCAACTGGCACTTATTGGCGAAGGTGAACCCAATCATCCAGCAGCCGACCCTCATGATCTACGGCGATCGGGATATGGTTGCGAAGTCTGAAAACCTGACAAAGTTCGTGCCCAATGTGGAAGTAGTCAATCTGGATTGCGGTCATTGGATCCAGGAAGAAAAGCCGGAGGAATCAAATCAAGCGATTTTGAGATGGCTGGAACAGCAGAATTCCATCTAGTCCCAAGAGCGTTTCAAGGTTGAGCCTGCCCTACGGCTTGACCGGAGGGGGAAATGAGACGCGGCCACCGTATTTGAGGTAACTGATTGGGAACCGCTACACCGGTTGGGCTAGGACGTGTCTTCTAAAGGTGTGGCGGTCGTGAGCCATGCGGGCGGCGTTCGATGTGGTCAGCGCGTGTTGAGGGAGGGCAAGGGGGCATGATCAGGCTCATGGGTCTGATCTCCGAGTACTTCGTTGCTTTGACGGACGCTGCCGCTTTGATAGACGTGGACTCGATCCCGCCGCACGCGGTGCACGGCGGTGGGATTGAGCCGATCGTTCAGTCTACCTTGGGACCCTTGAGGAGCTGCTGACCGGCAGGACGTTCGACGAAATGTACTTGTGTAATAACATTCCTGACAATCTGCCGACTGACACAGTGCAAGCCGCGATGATACTGAATAGAGTCGCTTAGCAAGCAAAACTTAGAAGGACAATAAGGGCACCCTAAGAGGGTGCTTCTTGATTTCGCGCTATCAAAAATACATAGAAAAAACAACAAATGATTTCGCCTTAGAGATGATACGCTGAACCGTACCATAGATGACAAGTCAAGTCAGGTGAGGTCATTACGCTAACGAGGAACTTTAGTTGAATAGTAAAGTGACATTCTAACACTATATTTTCTAAAGACAATAATTATCTTTTATACGCGCGTTAGATAGTTTCCTGCAACTACTTACGAATGGATGTAATTTGATATGGCACGTACCAAAACAGTTACGAGTGACAATAATTTATGCTTGGCAGGAAATTGTGAAAAGCCTATCAAAGCAAAGGGATTATGCGCTACACATCATCAGAGACAGTTTAGAACAGGCTCCATAGAGTTAAAATCACAAATGAAGCAGAAGCAGTTTCTTCAACGTGTAAGTAGAGCGTCTGGATGCAATGTACTGAGTGTTAGGCTAGGTTTGTGCCAAGAGCATTTAATTGAGTTTCAATTATAAGTTTTGATGTTACTACATTAAAACTTCATTACTCTAAAGGGTAACGATAGTGAAGAAGCTAGCTCCTTTTTGTGATTGCGACCCTTAATTGGTGTTTCTCCCGAAGTTTATAGGGACAGCTTGGTGCTGTTCCCCATTTTTTGAGAGTGTTAGGCGACATCTTGAGTCGGATCAACACCCCTAAATTTGTAATGCTGCATTCGTTGCCATATGCGGCGCGTAAAAGGAAGAGGAGGTTATCTTGAACATGAAGAAGAAACTACAAGCTCTTATCTGTGTCTGTTCCCTTGGTGTAATGGGTATAGCCGCACCAGTCGTTGCTCAATCGTTAGGACAAGGCACACAAAGTGACCAAGTACTGGATTTGCAAGAACGATTAAGCGCACTCGGTTACTTTAAAACAGGAATTACCGGTTATTACGGTAACCAGACTAAGAATGCTGTAAAGAAATTTCAAGCAGGCTATGGCTTGTCAGTTGATGGTGAAGCCGATTCCTTAACTTTGTCTAAACTAAAAAATACGATTTCACCCAAACAGTCGGTGCTGGACGAATTGGCGCGAATAATTCATTCCGAAGCCCGAGGGGAGTCCTTTTTAGGACAAGTTGCCGTGGGAGCTGTCGTTCTTAATCGAGTCCAGTCCGAAAAATTTCCTGATTCCATCACTGAGGTTATTCATCAACCAGGTCAATTTTCAGCCGTTGATGATGGTCAGTTTAACCTTAAACCAAATTTGTCTGCCTATCGCGCGGCAAAATCCGCTTTGAATGGTTTGGACCCAACAACTGGAGCCCTTTATTTTTACAATCCTGATATTGCCCAGGCATCTTGGAGCAAAAAAAGACCCGCCAAGATTACCATTGGTAATCACATATTTACCCTTTAAGAGTAGATGTAATGACAAAAGTCGCGTAAATCGCGACTTTTTTGTTGTTAATGACATTAAATGTTAGAACTCAAACGAATCTGACTTAGGAGTGTAGTTATGGAGAGTGAAATTGAATTGGCTGTGGAGAAAATTGAGCAATTGAATACGAGAAGTCAAAAAGCAATGATGGAGTTAATCCGAAAAAGCTTGAAAATGAACGATGACGAGTTCAATAAAGAACTACTGTTAGCCTACGCTCATCAAAACCCGGTTCATATTTTGGAAATCACTATCGCTCTAAAATATGAAGAGATTATTAAAGCTTTACCGGAGCAGTACGTTTAGATTTAAAGCTCCGTAAACCAGGCAAGCCGGCTGCTGTTGTGAGATGGAACAATAACGTCGGTTCAGACTAATCATTGAGCTAACGCAGAACTATAGCTCCACGACAACAGGCTACCGACATTTCGGTAGCCTGTTCAACTCTATCGGGCAGAATAGTTGAATAAAAACCCGAATAAACAAATAGTGATACGTTCCTTATTTTGTTAAGGAGGGGTTGAGTTGTGCATATGCATGGAAAGTTAAGAAGTGTATCTTTAGGCACCCGCATTATCGCCTTTTTATGGGATTATGTTATCATTACGGGCTACATCATTATACTAATCGGTGTATCTTTTCTTATTCGGCCATTGTTGACTCCATTGTTTACGTCAAATCCTTTGTCGGCCGAGGTCACTGGGTTTCTATTCATTACACTGCCTGTATATCTTTATTTTGCCGTATGTGAGGGATCGAAATCACACGCGACATGGGGGAAAAGAAAAGTGGGGGTTATGGTGACTGGAATTAACGGTCAATCAATCGGACTAGGTTCTTCACTTTCTCGTTCTGCCCTTAAATTCGTCCCTTGGGAACTAGCGCATTTCACCATTTGGCACATGGTAATTCCTTCTGATTACCCGGAATCATTAGTTTATTCATTATTGGCAGTGGTCTACGTTCTGGCACTGATCTATTTGATAAGTCCATTATGGAGCAAAAATAAACAAACTGTATATGACCTTATTGCAGGGACCGTTATAAGATACAAGAATTAAGGATTCATCGATCTCATGCTAAGAATCAATTACGCTAACGGAAAACGATAGTTAAACATTTGAAGGGCTGCCACGCATATGTTTGGAGGTTTTTTGTTTGGATTAATTGTCAAGCGGTTGGTGATAATAACAAGAAAAAAAGTGAATAAATGGAGTCGCATGTATGCAGTTTTTAAATAGCGATGTTGTTAAAATATTATTATTCTTTTTGCTTGTTAGAGGCGGCGAAATATTGGGGAGGAGATTGTTCCCAATAAAGCGTTATTATCCATTCATGGTTTGGCTAACTATGTATATAGTTGCGATGTCATTTTTTTTTATAATGCCAAGTGTTAATGAATGGTTGACGTTGATAATTATGTTTATCGTAGCCACAGCGATAAACCTACTTTTTCCATTTAAGACCTTAAAGGAAAAGGACTGAGGACAATTGTTGTTTAACTAACGAAAACTTATAGCGCAGGAGCTGCATTGAAGCAGCTCTTTTTTTGATTCCATTAAAGTAACGGGCAGTTTAGCACAATAACTAGAGACAAACCTAGTCAATGAGCAATTATGCGGAATTAAAACCATTAGTCCCTAATAACTATTTTCCGGATTTCATCTAATGCTGTAGAGGAAGCGATCATTTCCTTTCGGAAACATCGCTTTATTTTATCTTCGACTATAGCGATGGTCGCAAATGAGCTTTAGGCACGGTTAGACAGTTACTATCTTTGCCAGATGCGCTGCCGCTTCTTGGGCCTCATTTTTTGCTTTATCCAACACGTCTGCTTTGTCAAGCTTGCTTGTACCTTGAGCTCGGATAATTCGGTAATCTTCAATGCCGAGGAAGTTGAACATAGATTTGAGATACTTATGTGAGAATTCGTTATCTGTGTACCAATCGTTATTCGTGTAGATAGCGCCACTTCCTTGAATCACGAGTAGACTACGTCCGTCAGTTAGTAAACCTACTCCGCCATTTTCCGTATATTTGAAGGTTTCGCGGGCGATCATGATGTTATCCATGTAATCCTTTAGCCGGGAGGGGATATTGAAGTTGTGAAGCGGCATGATGATCACGTATTTTTTCGCGCTCTTGAATTGCTGCAAAATTTCGTTCATTTTGCTGGTAACGCGTTTCTCATCGTCCGTCAACTCTCCACCCGATTCAAATTTCCCCCAAGCGCTCAGAACGGTGCTGTTTATTTCTGGAATTTCTTCGCCATAAAGATCAATTTGCTCAATCAATTCGTTCGGATTCATCTTGCGGTAGTTCTCAATAAAATATTTGCCGACTTCAAGACTAACTGAATCAGGGGAATCAACATTGGCATGCGCATTTATAACAAGTAATTTTTCCATTTTTCCACTCCTAAATTTGTTTTAAATGGCGATTGGCTTTTTAGCGCAAATACAGAACAGTCCTATTTCCCCTGCATTGGAGAGGGTTGAACATGACCCCCTGGTGCAGCGGGGGGATGGGAAGCATTAGAGATGATTGTCACAGAATAATGTAAGCAGTTCCAGGCTAGTTTCAGCTGAAACTAACTCTATAGGGATCTGAAGCATATCAATGTATAGAGTTTCGAGGAATATTTTCTTCAAGTATTGTAACAGCAAGTTGAACAGACAGGCGTGATAGCTTAACGACACCCTCCTTGGCAAGCTCGCTCATCACGCCACTGACCGCTTCGCGGCTAGCACCGATCATATTGGCAATCTCTTGATGCGAAAGAGGAAGATCGATCAATGCATATCCGTCTTGAATGACGCCGAATTTGGCACTCAGTGTGGAAAGGAGATGGAGCACGCGTTTTCTAAGACCATGAAGCGCAAGTTGTTCCAATTGGTTCTCCCGCTCCTTTAACCGGTCACTGAGTGCTTTAAGAAATTTGAGCGCGAGCTGAGGCCGATTGATCATCAGCCGTTCGAACTGAGGCTCGGACATGGTGCAAAGAAGCGTCGATTCCATCGTTTCAATATAAACCCTCCTGGTTCCGAACGAGAATGAATTTAACTCTCCGAATATATTTCCTCTTGTGAGAATGCCAAGCGTGAACTGTTTTCCGCTATCGTTCAGGTTATAGAGTCTAAGCCTGCCCTCCTTGATGAAATAGAGTCCCTCGCGCGTGGACTCCGGGGTTTGGACCAATGTGTTTTTTGTGATCCAATTGAAATGATGGAAGGTATCTAGCTGATCGATCTCTCTCATCTCTTCTAGCGACATTTCTTCAAAAATACTTATTTGCGATAAATACCAAAGCTTGTTCATCGGATATATCAGTCCTCCAAAATAATGTTGGCAAAGTCATTGGCGTTCGTTGCAATAACATTATTGCAACGAAGGGACTTTTTTTAAGGCTTCGGACGGTTCTATCCGCGTTCTATGGTTTAAATCCGAAGTACCGGCTATGACGGTTCCTTTTTTATCGATAATATATGTGGCTGTGACAGGAAGCTCAAATGTGTCACCGTTATATTGATGTAGCTCAATACCAGATCTTTTCTGGATGGCTTGCATAAAGTAAGGTAGCTTGTATTTAAGATTGTAGTTTTCCGCAGTTTTGTTGTTCGCATCGCTAAGGACGAAGAAGCTCAGTTCATGTTTTTCTTTCATGGAAAGCGAATGAGCCGGTGTTTGCGGGCTTATGGCAATCAATTGAGCACCGGCAGCTTTAATCTCATTCATGATGCGCTCATAGGCCTTCAATTGCAAATTGCAGTAAGGACACCATTCACCGCGATAGAACACGATAATGACGGGGCCCTTGGCTAGTTCTTCAGATAATGTGACGGGTTTGCCCGTAGCATCTTCCAGGGTAAAATCGGGAGCCTTATCTCCGATATTCAGTCCTTTGCCTGCACCTTGATCTCGAAGATCCTGAATCAATCTGGCAAATGTCGCAGAGGCATCTGGCGACATATTACGGTTTTGAGCATGGAGTGCATCAAATTCTTCTTTTAAGCTTCTTTCCCATTTAGAAACACTGTCCTGGACCATAAGCGAAATCGATTTTTGAATTGGCGGAAATTTAAATCCTAAAGATGCTGCTATGGAATTCAATATCTTCCAAGTATAAGGAAACATGGCGTAGGGGGATAAAGTTTGTTCTTCATGTCGGCCTACATGAAACAGCGGGGTCGTATTCAAGCAGTCCCCTATCTCATAACAGAGTTCTTGGATGCTTAAGTAACCGCTATTCGCAGCATTGATTGGTCCGACAAAATCGGATTTGGCACCGATAGAATTAAGAAATTCGGACGCGTCCCACGCTGTCAAATAAGTAATAGGATACTCGGCTTCCAACAAGCCGATAGATTTATGTTCAGCAACATGCCTCACTTAGTAATCAAAACGGCCTGTATAATCGTCGGTTCCCGATATGACCATGGCTACGCGAACCGCAACGACGGGAAATGTCGCATTCCGGAAGAAATAGGCTTCGGCCTGACCTTTTCCTTCGGCATAATCATATTTCTCAACTTCTAAATCATAGACGTATTGTTCCGGCGTGAAATCATCTTCGGTGATTTCGGTATCTTTACTATTATAAAGTGCCATACTTGAGGTTAATACATACCGCTTAACGCGGTTTCCAAACTATTCCAGCGAAATTTTGGCATCTTGAGGATTAAAGCAGATTTGATCGTAAACGACATCATAGTAACAATTGCCGAACGCTTCCATCATGGCATCCTGATTCGTCCGGTCACCTTTATTCGGGTCACGGCGTCGCCAAAATCATCCGGTGTTTGACCTCTTGTTGCAATGGTCACATCGTGGCCATCCCCGAGTAATAAACGGACTAACCGGCGACCGAAAAACGCTGTTCCTCCTAAAACGAGTATCTTCATCCATATTCTCCTTTCACGTTTGCATTCTTATTTTATTAATCGAGCGAATTATCTCCTGCCATCCATGACAAAATAAAATTGAGTGATAACTCAATGGTACTTGACGGTTTAGTTAACAGATTAACATGCCAACCAAATCGGCATCTGTCATCTACATTACAGAACTCCTGTTTTTTTAGAATTATAATCAAGCTATCATTCGATATTT
>NZ_CAXURV020000005.1:0-307928 GCF_964253335.1 Paenibacillus sp. LjRoot56 | reverse complement strand
TTTGCAATCTCTTTTATAGTCGATTTCTCGACTGTGCTTACTCACTCGTTGTTCAGTTTTCAAAGATCAATTTTTTTCGTTCGCTACCGTGTTACCGAAGCAGCGAGAAGTAATATACCACATCAGCTGATTCGAATGCAAGAACTTTTTTAAGTTTCTTTCGATTCTCTCGTTCTTTCGTTCGACCGCCGAAGCGACAAGGAGTAATATAGCAAATCCTCCAAGGGATTGCAAGTTTTTTCGACATGGAAATAAACGGAATGAAAAAGGCCCTGGTACAAATGTACCAGAGCCTTACCTTATTTTAACCTTGGCTTCCAATAAAGACGTATCGAGCAATAATTAGAAGGGCTAGAATCCACATTAACCAGTGAACGTTGTATTTCTTCTCACTTTTGCCACCTAAATTAGCTGCTGTAGCTAGAACCACATAAGTCACGATTCCGAAGGAAATTCCGTTCGCAATGTTGTATGTGAAAGGCATCAATACAAGTGTAAGGAAAGCTGGGATCGCAACAACGAAGTCTTGGAAGTCGATCTCTTTAATGGATTGAACCATGAGAACACCAACAACAATCAACGCTGCCGCAGTCGCGGAACCTGGAATCAACATAGCAATTGGTGCCAAGAACAGAGCTAGCAAGAAACATACGCCTGTCGTTACAGCCGTTAGACCTGTACGTCCTCCCTCTGCTACACCTGCTGCACTCTCTACGAATGCCGTTACCGTACTTGTTCCGACTAATGCGCCGCCGCTAACACCGATTGCATCAACGAACATTGCTTTACCTACACGTTTGTTGCCTTCTTCTTTGTTCTTCATAATACCTGCACGAGAAGCTGTCCCTACCATTGTACCGAAGGTATCGAACAACTCAACGAAAGTAAATGTAGCAATAACGGAAACGATCCCGGTTGTCATAATGCCTGCAAAATCAAAATCAGCAAAACGCAGCTTGGACATATCGGGTACCCATGTGGTTTTGTCACTAGTTAGCGTACCTAGATCCACCATACCCATGAAATAACCAACAACCGTTGTTGCAAGAATTCCGAACAAGATCGCGCCACGAACACGAAGCACCATTAAGATGGAGATCAGTAGAATACCTACGATGGTTAAAATAACACCTTTATCTTCTAATGAACCTAGATGAAAGATCGTTTCAAACGAAAGAACTTCTGTATACTGATGTGCTTTAATATCATTACCAGCTTCAACTGCAACGCTGAGAATGCCGCTGTTTTTGAAACCGATCATGGCAATAAACAACCCAATCCCTACTGTGATTGCATGCTTTAAGCTATCTGGGATAGCGACTAGAAGCATTTGACGAATTTTCGTAACCGTTAGGATGATAAAGATAATCCCGGAGATAAACACGGCCGTGAGTGCCATCGAAAACGTAAATTTACCTTGTGAGGTCAAAATAATCGTCGCGAAGTAAGCATTCAAGCCCATTCCCGGTGCTAGTGCCACAGGAAAGTTTACGAAAAGCCCCATTGCAATCGTCATCACGCCCGCCGCAATCGCTGTTGCTAAGAAAATGGAAGTCCAGTCTCCGCCAGTTGCCCCTGATTTAAATGCACTTAATACATCTGGATTTACCGCAAGGATGTAAGCCATAGTCATGAACGTCGTAATCCCCGCCATGATTTCTGTTCTTACCGTGGTGCCATTTTGTTTCAATTTAAAAAAACGATCCAAATCCATTTTCCTACTCCTCCTAAACGAATGGTGGGGAACAGCAAAAAACCCGGAATCATGTTGCCTGATTCCGGGTACGAAAAAGGAGCCGTCCATATGAGGGCTACCTTCAATGTGTGAAGTCGCACGTAAAAACTCATACGGATACCGTTCCTTTTTTTCGTAGCCAGATCATTTGCGGTGATCTCGTAGAAACTCTCAGGCCAATTCCCGAGATTATACGAAAAACTGTTATCCAATTTCATATTCTAGTGAAGAATTGAGCAAGTGTCAATAAAAAAGACGAACAATCATTGGGTAAAGATTCCCATATCGTTCGTCTTTTTCTAGTTTACTTTCATATTCCCATTCAATGGCAATCATAGCCGATACTTCTAAGTAAGAAGGACGAAAACTAACGCTGCAAGAGCAGGCAATCCCTGCACGAGTAGAATTGATTTTTTCGCGGTGGCGCCTCCGAATAAGGCTGCCACGAGCACGCACACGAGGAAAAAAATCACGATTGATCGCCCGACCGAAGCGTCTGGATGGACAAGGCCCCACACAAGACCTGCTGCTAGAAAACCATTGTATAGCCCTTGATTGGCAGCCAAGCTTTTTGTAATCTGAGCATTCTCTTTCGTCATACCGAACGACTTCATCGCGCGCGGAGTTGTCCACAAGAACATTTCCAACACTAGGATATACAAATGCTCAAGTGCAACAAGTCCGACCAAAATCATTGCAATCATTGCCATAACTTTTCCTCCATTCGTACTCCAATTTATTAAGTGTTCCTATTAATGTAACATATTTATCCAATCAAATCGCTCAAAATAAAAGACTCCCTTCCAGCTGGTCTACAGCTCAAAGAGAGTCTTTCTTCCACACTATTGGTGTTGATTACACTGCTAATCTATTCCCACTCAATCGTAGCTGGCGGCTTGGACGTAATATCGTACACGATACGATTCACGTTCTCAACCTCATTTACGATACGAACGGAAATTTTCTCAAGTACATCCCACGGGATACGAGCCCAGTCAGCAGTCATACCATCGATGGATGTTACTGCGCGGATACCTACTGTGTAGGAGTATGTTCTAGCATCGCCCATAACGCCTACGCTCTTCATGCCAGGAAGCGCCGTGAAGTACTGCCAGATCTCGCGATCTAGGCCAGCTTTGGCGATTTCGTCGCGCAGGATGGCGTCGGATTCACGAACAATTTTCAGCTTATCCTCGGTAACTTCACCTAGAACACGGATGGCTAGACCAGGACCTGGGAACGGCTGTCTCCATACGATTGCAGAAGGTAGACCACACTCTTCACCGACTTTACGAACTTCGTCTTTGAATAGTGTTTTCAATGGTTCAATGAGCTTGAACTTCATATCTTTCGGCAGACCGCCAACGTTATGATGCGATTTGATCGTTTGTGCGGTAGCTGTACCACTTTCTACGATATCCGTATACAACGTGCCTTGCGCCAAGTAAGTGAAGTCGTCAAACTTGCTGGATTCTTCTTCAAACACACGAATGAATTCGGTGCCGATGATTTTACGTTTTTGCTCTGGATCCGCTACGCCAGCCAATTTGCCGAGGAAACGATCTTTTGCATCGATTTTGACAACTTTCATATCAAATTTGCCGACAAACGTCTCCATAACGCTTTCGCCTTCACCTTGACGAAGCAAACCATGGTCAATGAACATACATGTCAATTGCGCGCCGATTGCTTTATGAAGCAAGATCGCAACAACGGAGGAATCTACACCGCCGCTTAGTGCGCAAAGCACTTTTTTATCGCCAACTTCTGCACGAAGTTCTTTAATCATATCTTCCACGAAGGATGACATCGTCCAATCGCCGACACAACCACACACTTCATAGATGAAGTTGTGAATCATTTCGTTCCCTTGAACTGAGTGACGAACCTCTGGGTGGAATTGGACTGCATGAATTTTGCGATCACGGTTGCTCATTGCAGCAATTGGAAGTGACTCCGTGCTAGCTTCAACAACAAAACCTTCAGGTAGAACGGAAACATGGTCACCATGACTCATCCATACGGTTTGTTTCGCCTCTAGGCCTTTGACTAGCGGGCTTTGGTTCGAGAACTCTAGATCTGCTTTGCCATATTCACGTGTATGTGCGCGTTCGACTTTCCCGTTCAATTGGTGGGCAATCAACTGCATGCCATAGCAAATGCCTAAGATCGGAATACCCAAATCGAAAATGCCAGCATCAACCGAAGGAGCTCCTTCGCCATAAACACTTGCAGGTCCGCCGGAGAACACGATCCCCTTAGGGTTAATCTCACGAATTTTATCAACCGTTGTATTGTGCGGCAGCAATTCGCTGTAAACGCCTAAATCACGGATCCGTCTAGCAATCAGTTGGTTATATTGGCCTCCAAAATCTAAAACGACGATCAATTCACTTGGTTTACTCATATCCGACCTCCTAGGTTCATAGCGATTGATGATTGGGTAGAACCCTTGTCCACTTACCGCTATTTCTAGGTACTAATTTTAAACATTAGGCACCTAGGATGTAAAGGGGATTTAATGTGTCTTTTGAATGGCTTTCCAAATTGCTGCAATTTCCCGCTTCGAATAGGCCACAGCACGCGCCGGATCGTAGCGGACACTTTCATAGATGTGAGCGAAAGCCATCAGTGCCTGTTGCTGCCCTTGATGGGTCACTTGGAGATTCATGACATATTCGCGAACCGTTTGATTGGCAGGCTTTACACCATATTTGCGGAAAAGCTGTCTCCACAGTCGATCCATATACGGCGTCAACGGATGTTGCTGATTAAGAGATCCATTGTTGTAACTTGAGAACTCCACCGTTCTGCGCAACAAGTATCCTTGCCGTCTTAGTACGACATATAGACCAACAAGTAAACAGATACTGCAAATCAGAACAAAAACAGCACTCTTATAAGCCTTTACTAATTGGATAAGATTATTCTTCATCGTGTGCAACCATTCACTCGATTTGGAAATGACGGATTTCGTCACCGGTGTATTCGTAAGGGAAGCTGTCATCCCAAGCTGCTCCATTGTTGCTGTCGTTAACATATCTCTAGGTTGATCCACGGATATCCCTGAGAAACCAGGTGTCGGCTCGAAGGGCACCCATCCCATTGAAGGGAAATAGACTTCAACCCAAGAATGCGCATCTTGATTGCGGACAACTACCTCGTGCAGCCCATTGTCATCGGTGGCGTCTACTGTCCCTTGAGCAAACCCCTTCACCCACCGAGCAGGTACACCGACAGAACGAAGCATAACCACCATGGCCGTTGAAAAATGATCGCAATACCCTGTTCGATCAACGAACAGGAAATGACTGACGAAATCTTCGCTTCGACTGGGATTGGTAGGCTTTTCGAGACTGTAGGGAAAAGTTTGGCTCAAATATTGCTCGATCGCTACTGCCTTGGCATAAGGCGTCAACCGATTTATGGTAACTTGCTCAGCCGTACTTCGTACCGTCCGCGGCAACGACTCTGGCAATTGCAAATATTCCCGCGTAATCTCTTCTGGATAAGGTGCGATATCTGTGTTCAAAAGGTCAGGATTTTCTTTAATAGGTTGAACGGTGATTTTGTAATAAGAAAGAGGGTCAGCGATCTCCGGCAAGGTCGTTAAGCCACTCGTTTCGGAACTTAACAGACTCCCAGGAGAAATCAGCTTCCCTTTCTCACTCAGCAGCATATCAACGCTCCGCAGCCCACCACCTACGAACAATTGCTTATTCGCCGCCTTCTCATTCATTAAAATCTCCTGCACAATGACCGGAGCTGTTACCGATGAACTAGAGGCCACGAAAGGTTCTAGCTTCTGAGTAGGCTGGGTCCAGCCTTTGCCATCGTAGAAGCTTTTGGATTCGCCGCGCCAGTAGGTAAGTTCAGATGTTTTAGCCGTAAACACTGGCGAAGTGTCCACTTGGAGTGGACCTCCTAAGGACGTATCGTTCTGGCCATACCCAGAAGTTGCCACGGCTGGGCTTACTCCCGTCTCATCCTCATAGTACTCAAACAATCGATCATACCAATGCGCCCAGCTAACTGGCTTCATCAAAGGTTCGGACTCGGTTTGCTTAGCCGACAACCAACCAAGGCCAGACAACATACCTACGACGACCACACTAACGATCAGCCACTGCAAATAATGACGTGAACGCACAGTTGTCACGCGATAGGTCTGTTCGATTCTTGACAGATTGAGAAGAGCCATCAGAATCAGCCCATAACCTAATGTGCGTATGATTCCTTGAACGGTATCCGCCCCTAATACGAGCTGTATGCCTACGAGATAGATCAAGGTAGCCATCACAAACCAAAGACTATGCTGCCTCTGGAGCATTAAAGCTTGAACGACCGAAAGCAGCAACGCCCAACCCATTAGAAACAGGAGCGTGCGCATTTCACCGCTGATAAGATCAAAATGTGCCTGTACGATGTAGACAAAATCTTGCGCGAGTGTTCTCACCAACGAGAGAACCCATCCTCCAGCAAGCAAGGTCTGGCGGTTAAACATATAACCTATAAAAACCACGATAATGCTGCACTTCGCCAGCCATCCCCATCCGTAAGGGACCCGGAAGCAATCCAGTGCAAGACACAGTGCAAACACAACAAGTATCGGTCCAATTTGGATCAACTCATCGCCCATCCAAGCCAAAGGTCGCAGCCATTCCGAAAGAAGGAGAAAGAGCAGCAGGGTGATGAGGCCATCTCGGAGGAGACTATTGTGTTGTGGCGGCAAGTTGTCTGCGCGGAAGATGAGTTTTGATGGGTTGTCGGATGATGTGTCTGGGTGGGAAGGATTAGCTTGTGGATTGCTAGCGGGTGAGATGCCTGCGTGCAACGACGAATTCAATGGCGAACTGCCTGAAATCGAGGTGCGAGATCGTGAAGTACCTGAGCGAGACTTTTTAAAAAGCGAAGTGCGAGAGCGCGCAGGCAGCCCGCGGCGTGGTTCAAGCGGTTGCATCCGCTACACCCCCTTGCCTTGGCCACTGACTCTGCGGATGCGGCACTTCCGTGAAGCTGCAGCCTGCGGCCTGCAGCTGAGAAGCCCCCTCTCGCTCTGCGACCGAGAGGGAAGGACGCGCGTGCACGTAGATCACGTGCACGGCTCTCCGCCTGGTGCCGCTATCTGCGATTGCGCGCACCAGCGACACATCCAACGTCGATGTGATGCACAGCATCGACGCATGCAGCGGCAAGTCTGCCGCCTCTTTCCTGACGAGGTCAGGAAAGGATAGGGCGGGCTTGCCGCCAACGCTCGCGAGTACTTCGTACGCGAGCGTCAAGTCGGGGCGAATCGTCGGTGCGATTCGCCTTACACTCGAGGAGCTGCAGGCGAAGCCGCAGCTCTCTCGCCCACCCGCGGCGGCTTCGAAGAAGCCAGCCGCGAGGGCGACGCCCTTCTCCAGCAGCGGCTGCACCGCTTCTGCTGGACCCGCCGCAGGCGTGACATCGAGCAGCAGCATCCACTTCGTGGAGGCGGCCTGCTCAGGGTCTTTGGTCATCAGACGGCTCAAGCGAGCCGTCGATTTCCAGTGGATGCGGTGATACGGATCACCGCTGACGTAGTCGCGAACGGAGCTGATCAGCGGCGTTTCGCCCTTGGAACTAAGTGTTGTTGAGCCTTCCTCCGATTGAAAGGTCATCCCGCTTCGTCCCAATGCATCCGGCCGTGGGTACACAACATAACGCTGTAAATCTTCCCTCTGTAATTTGCGAAGCGCGAAGCCAAAGAGATCCCCTGCTGAAGCTTCAAGATGAGCGAATCGGTAGCTGCCTCGCATGAGATGGGTCATTTTGTAAGGCAGCAAAATCGACTTCTGAAACCAAGGAAAAAGCAGCTTGCTGTACGTCAGCTTTCTCCCATTTCCTTCATGAATCCAAGTTTCTTTCAACAGCAGCCACGGTAGAGGAACCCACGATCGATGTTGGATCTCCAGCACAATTGTCACATCTTCCCCAGCAAGAAACACTTCACCTGACAGGCGCCGATTCAAGTTCAAACCTTTCAGCGCAAATACATAAAATAAGCCTGCCTGTATCCAGATCAATGATAAACAGATACCTAGATACCACGCAGCAATTCCACCTTGGCGATACGCCAAAAAGATCACTAACACACAACTTATGAGCAACAGCGTCGTCTTCCCCCAGCTTTTCATGTCATGCCCCCTACTTCGCTGTGACATAACGAAGAACTGGTGTTTGCATGCCATCTAGTAAGCCTTGAAGAATGAGTTCTGCTGAACGGCCCATCATGCGCGCATCCGATGTGAGAATAAGCCGGTGCGTCCACACAGGTATAACCAAATCCTTAATATCATCCGGAACAACAAAGGTTCTCCCTTTCACGTACGCCGCCGTTTGTGCGGCACGCATCAACGCATAAGACGCCCTCGGACTTGCGCCTATGTAATAGTCAGCATGATCTCGCGTCGCTAAAGCTAAGCGAACGATAAAGTCTTTTAACGTGTTATCCACATGGATCATGGCCGCTTCTTTCTGTAATTGCACAAACTCATCCTGCACAATAACAGGCTTCAAGCTTTCCAACGGGTGACGATCCTGCAGTCGATCCAACATCAGAATCTCTTGATCATGCGTTGGATAGCCAAGTGAGAGCTTCATCATAAACCGATCCATCTGCGCTTCCGGCAGCGCGTACGTGCCTTCATAATCCATCGGATTTTGCGTCGCGATGACGACGAATGGTTTCGGCAACTCATAACTTGTGCCGTCAATGGTCACTCGTTTTTCTTCCATCGCTTCCAGGAAAGCAGACTGCGTCTTCGGGGAGGTCCGATTACATTCATCCGCAAGTACGACAGACGTCATTAATGGCCCTGGCCTAAACTCAAACTCATTGCTTTTGACATTAAAAACAGAAACACCTGTCACATCCGAAGGAAGCAGGTCTGGCGTGCATTGAATTCTCTTAAACTCGCAACCGATCGTTTTGGCTAACGCGCGTGCTAGCATGGTTTTACCTACACCAGGAACGTCCTCTAGCAGTAGATGCCCGCCGCTCAACATCGCGATAAAAGCTTTCTCTATCGTATCTCTTTTGCCAACTATCACTTTCTCTACGTTCATGATCATCCGTTCCACAAGAGGCTGCGGTTGATCGAATATTCGGGTTTTCGATGCCATAGACAAGAAGCCTCCTTTATAAGGGTATGCTTCTAGTTTTTCCATCTCTCTACTCTTTTAGACACTATCCTCCCATTGCAAATAGAGAGTTTTTGAGAATAGTATTATTTTCTTTAAAAAAGTGAAGGGGACGCAGCGCCATAGAAACCTCACGGTAGTCGGGATCCATAACAGCATTCGTAATACGGCCTCCGAGCGATACGATCGTTTTGCGCAGTGGCACGATAATTTGATTATCCTGCATATTCATATCCGCTAACGAATAATAGGCTGTTTGCTTCCCTAAAGTGAACAAACTAATGCTTCTATTCACAAGATCATAGTCCATATCATAAATGCCATAATGGGCATTGGCTGTTTTCGTATCCGCTTGCCACGCTACTTTCCCACCCATCTTCTCGATCAGATAGCGCAAAGGCAACTCTATTTGATTCGCATGCAGCTTATAAATGGAAGGTTCTATGGAAAACGTATTCCCTCCGAGTACATGAACCTGCAGAGGCAAAGCAGCTTGCTTCGCTAGAATACGCGCAGCCTCCGCTTCTTCTTCCTTCTTCGCTTTAGCTTTCTCTTCAGCTTCTGCCTCAAGCTTCTGCGCGAGGCGCTTTTCCTCTGCCTGCTTCACGAGATCCGACGGGCTAGGATGAGCGACTGCATATTGCTGCGTCTGATCTATCATGCCTTGGAATTGCTTCAAACTCATGTTCCGCGACCATTTCGGCTTCGTGATGGCGAATTGTTTGGGCTTCACTTGATCTGTCAACGTGGCGAAGGCGTAGCCTAGCTTTTTGTAATAGCTAATCACTTGAGGTAGTACTTGGACGGAAGATTCATGGCCTGTTCCATCGTGAAACAGAATGTTGATCTCGTGGTCAAGGGGGGAAGCTTTCACCGTCTGCCAAATTTCATTCACAGGCACGTTCGCCCTCTTGGAATCTCCACTGTCGACATTCCAATCCTCCATGATATAGCCTGCTTGCTCCATCAAATAAAAGTAGTAGGCGTCAAAATTCGTAGCTGTCCCGCCAGGTGCTCGTACGAGTTGAGGTCGTATCCCCACGATATTTGAAATAACATCCTCGCTGCGCTGGATTTGGTTCCAAAAGGTTTGAAAATCACTATAAAGCTCTTTATAAACATGATTATAGGTATGATTGCCGATGGCATGACCGTCTTTTACGATTCTTTTGAGTTCAGCAGGATGTGCTTTCGCTTGTTCACCAAGTACGAAGAACGTTGCTTTAACATCTTCTTTATCTAAAATATCCAGCACCTGATTCGTCAACTTGCTAGGACCATCATCAAACGTCAGATATACAGTAGGCTGCTCCGGTGTTACATAAGTCCTCTCACTCTTCAGTCGCTTTCCTGCTTGAAGCTGCCCAAACGTCTCTTGTACAGATGGATCAGCTTCATTGTCCGCGGC
Source organism: Paenibacillus sp. LjRoot56 (assembly GCF_964253335.1). Taxonomy (NCBI): domain Bacteria; kingdom Bacillati; phylum Bacillota; class Bacilli; order Caryophanales; family Paenibacillaceae; genus Paenibacillus; species Paenibacillus sp. LjRoot56. The sequence continues at coordinate 297,621 of NZ_CAXURV020000005.1, read as the reverse complement.
TTTGGCCGGCATGCTACCAACCAAGAGTGAAACTAGTAAAACAACAACCATCATGATTTGAAATCGTAGTCGTCCGTTGTTTGGGGCTTTTACCTGTGAGCGCATCCGATGATCCCTCCGCATGTTCTATCATTTTGACATCTGATAGATTATATGGGCGGAGGTGCGCGAGTATGACATAAAAAAACGATCCCTCTCCGCAAGGAGAAGCATCGCTTTGGGACTCATTATCCCTTATATATGGAAGAAGCTGGTGCGCGTATCTCTACTAAATAAGTTGACGAATACGAGATTCTAAGCAGCCTACTTCATTTCTATCACAGCATCCAGTACAGACTGCACGTGATTTTTAATCTTCACTTTACTCCATTCCTTCACAATGTATCCTTTTTCGTTAATTAGAAAGGTCGATCGAATAATGCCCATGTACTCGCGCCCATACAGCTTTTTCAACGCCCATACGCCATACTTCTCTGCTACCTTATGATTGGTGTCTGAAAGCAGGAGGAACGGCAGCTCGTACTTCGCAATAAATTTGTCATGCGATTTCAGTTCATCCGGACTGATACCGATCACTTCTACACCTAACTCCGCGAATTTCCCATTGTAGTCTCGAAAGTCACAGGATTGTTGGGTACAGGTTGGTGTATTGTCTTGTGGGTAAAAATAAATAACAACTTTACGCCCTTTATAATCGGCTAAAGAAACTTTCTCTCCATTGGAGGCAGGCAGCGAGAAGGCTGGCGCCTTACGCTTGGTTACTGCCGTTTCACTTCCTTTTTTCAATACGGCTCTCTCCTCTTTCTCGTCTAGCTAGGCAACTCTTGACTTCATCCCATTATGCGACATTCCCCGGACGACATCAAACGGAAAAAAGCTGCTACGAATCGTATTGACTCCTGAGCAGCTTTCTATAATAAGAGGATAAGACCTCACGCTTCCGTTTGCCATGGTTCGATGTGCTTCAGTTTATCAGGATTCACGACGATATAGAAAGCCTTGATCTGCCCCTCTTCTAGTTGGAAAGTCATCACATTATTAGGCTGATTATTCACATACGCAACAATGCCTAGTTGTCCATTCACTGTCGTAAAGGTAAAGCGATAGTCCTCTGGTAATTTGGCCAAAATGCCTGATAAGAACTTGGCAATTCGCTCCACCCCCAAGATAGGATTGGTCGCCGCATTCACCTTGCCTCCACCATCAGAGTATAGAATGGCATCGGATTTCACGATGGTTAACAGTTGAGCGATATTCCCTGACACTAATGCGTGTACGAATTGTTCCACGATTGCTGTCGTTTGTTTCGTTTCACTCGCCCGCTCTGGCGGGAGACTTATCGCATTCTTGGCTCGTCGGAAAATTTGACGGCAATTCGTGCTGCTTTTGCCCACAATCTCCGCGATTTCATCGTATTCATACTGCAGGACCTCGCGAAGCAAGAATACTGCCCGCTCCACCCAAGACAGCTGCTGCAGAAGCAGAAGGTATGCGGTGGATAGCGATTCTTTGTGCGTATACGCGAGATCAGGTAGGTTCTGATAATCTGCGCTTGCGCTTGTCGTTATCAGTGGCTCCGGCAGCCAAGGCCCGACGTAGACCTCTCGTTTCTTGCTGGCAGAGCGCAGGCTATCGATGCAGCGGTTGGTCACGATTTTACACAGATAAGCCTTGGGATTGTGAACATGCTCCAGATTCGTCTCATTGGCATACAGAAATGCCTCCTGCACCACATCCTCCGCATCCATTACACTGCCCAGCATGCGATAAGCTAGTGAAAACATTAACGGTCTATAACTTAGATAGATCTGCTCGGAAGCTTCTGCTCCTGTGATCTCCATCTTGTCACACCTCCCGATCTACTGTTATAGGATAATTTTAAGCGAACTGAGGCGTTTTTAAAATAGCTTGAGCCGCACGTCTAGCACTTGCCGCTGAGGCATCCGCTAGCATTTCGCCATGGCTTGCCCAGTCACCCGCTACATAGAGTCCTCGAATGCCCATAACGTCAGGACCTGTTTCCAGATTGGTCTTACCTACATGTAAGGTGTCATGGACGACCGTCATATTCGGCAGAAACTGCTTTGTAACGACTTCTTTTTCCCAACCTGGATGTAGGGTATTCATGGCTGCAGTAAGGGCTTGCTCATCATCTTTCGGATTACTTTCCCCATGTCCGTTATATTTGACCATATGCACGACGAGTGTACCGTCCTCACTAAGCTTGGCATTTAAAGTGTGATGCGAGAAAAAGATCGGTTGGTCCAACGCAATCGCTACATCTCGACCTGGAACGGAGAGTTTTCTCAAGGCTAAGTCTAGGCAAGCAGCCTTCGAAGGGCGCGCTTCATCCTTCCACTGTTTCAATATCGTGTAGTCTGCGTTCGGGACTAGTTTGTAGGTCTCCGATGGGGATGCGGTGCTGATGATATGCGATACTTCAACCATTTCTTCACCAGCAAGTTTGATGCCCTGCACCTGACCATTCCCATGCACAATTTCCTTCACATCGGAACCACTTATGATGTGGACACCTGCATCAATCGCTTTCTGATGGAGCTGATCGACGATCTTTTGCCAGCCTCCGTGGATGTACAGCACTCCTTTTAATGAGCGCTGTACCTGCCCTAGCACCGGGCCGGCAAGCTGATGATCTGGATCAAATGTGTAAGTTGCCGTTCGGCACAAAGAGTAAAAAATGTGTCGAACCATCGGATCAGCAATCTCTTGCTCCGCCCACTGTCTGAGCGGTGCGTTTCCAACCTTGCTCGCGTCCATTTTAGATAACCGTATGACGAGTCGCAGAAGTCCCAGTTTCCCGGACCACGAAAGCAGCTTCGATGTGAGCATGCTGATCGGTGTTGCCGGCATCGGTACTACTCCTTGGTTCCACAATGCATTGACCTTTGCAGAAGGTGGGCCTCCTTCGATGCGAACACCAAGCTCTTGCAGAATGCGAAAAGCATCTCCTGCACGGTATAACGCATGTCCGCCAAGGTTGAAAAGTACGCCATTTTTGTTATTCGTCATCGCTCTGCCGCCCATTCGTCCCGAACGTTCCAGCAGAACAACACTTCTGCCACCTTTGGCCACTTCAAGTGCAGCAATGAATCCAGCTAAGCCTCCGCCAATGACGGCTGTGTCGTATTTTGTCATGTTCATCATCCTCCAATTTCGCTTTATATCTATAAGGCGAAATTGGCGTGTGTTTTGTGACAAGATCAGAATGGATTATGTGGATGCGGGGCTCCGGCGTATGGCTGGGGTGGCTGACGTGAGGAATTGTGTGTACGGATTGAGGTAGTTGAGGTGGCTTGTCCGCGTGTTTAGCTGTATAACATACAGGTATTTCTCTCGGATTCGATTGTTTTCCAGCATTAGCTGTAAAAACGGCAGTTAATTTCATGCAACTTTGAAGAGTCGGGACAAAAGTTGAAATTTATCTGTATGAAATCCAGTTAACCCCTCAAAAACGTGAAAAACAGTTCGAATAGATGTAGAAAATCCAGTTAGTTAGATAAGTAGCAGCTAAGGCTGAGCGTAGGTGGGGGGCGCGTTGGCGAGACAAGGTTGGGGTTGGATTGAATGCAGCAAACCAACTAATTAATAATCCACAGGCGAATTTCTGTGGATAACTCAACGTGTGGATATGTTAATACCTATCACCTAAGTTATACACAACAGGGACTTAAGGCCCTGTGGACTTGTGGGTAACTCTGTGGATAGATGTGAATAAGATTAACAAGGAGCTGCTTTTGTTGCCGCAACGGCCTCTGAGACAACCCTTGTTTACTTTTGTAATCATCCCATTCAGGATCGCAGTTATACCACTTCATTCATCCAACCACTACATTTCAAACGCCAGCTGCACCACTGTTGAGCTACACTTACTCACAATTACAAATTACACTTACATCAACTTGTACACATTCTCTACCTAATCCTTCCTCGACCTATCCCCACCATCTACAGACTCTCCCCAATGAAACGGAACGTCCTTCCGCCATTCGAGTGAATATCTGCAACTACCAATATTTGCGGAACGAGGATCCGCTATTTCATGGAATTTCGGACACAAACCTTTCATTCCAGCGAAATAGCGCCCTCACGTTCCGTTTCGTCTTAGAACTGGCTGGTTTAAGCAAACTAGTGGAACGTCGTTCCGCAGCTCCAAGAAAACTAACTCCTCTTGACTACTTATACTTACTGCCCTCAAGCGTAATTCCTTTTTTCAGCCGCAACGCTTCCCTCCAATAGTAGCCTGCAACGGCAATATCGAAGATGCCTAAGCCCATCGGATTGAAAAAAACGGGTTCGTGCACTTCCACTTTAGCAAGCTGGTCGCGGAGCACTACATCGGCTAAGGTGTGTACATCCGATTCTTGTAAGTTATTCAACAGATGCAGCTGTTCGATATCCGTCTGCTCACGGCAAACTTCACGCCAATCATCCACAATGATCGCTTTCACGTCAGCAACGCTTTCCGGTTTATAATCCCGGAGAGAAACATTGAGAAGGAGCGCACCGCGAGGCGGGGCTTCATCAATGTACCTCTCCGCTGACACGGTGCAAGTCATAATCACATTAGCCTCGCGGTAGCCCATGCGCCAATCATTAATAACTTGCGTCCTGCTCCGAATAGCAGCAGGAACCGTTTCAAATTCGACACCATTCAGATCATAAATCCGAACCTCTTCAATCCATTCGCCAAATAATGCAACACACATATCCAGATGCAGCCGCCCAATGGGTCCCCACCCGATTAAGTGAATACGTAAACGGTCAGGCTGCCTGACCATCACAAATTGACTCAACATCACACCGCTCACCGCTGCGGTCCGAAGACCATTTAACAGTCCGCTGTGGATAAATGCCAGCGGCTCACCTGTCGTCGGTTTATTCAGAATCAGCGTATTATGAGCCCGGGGAAGTCCCTTAAGGCGATTGTCTGGAAAGCTCGCAATCCATTTAATACCCGAAATATTGATGTTACCGCCTACGTAAGCAGGCATTGCAATAATCCGGTTTTTCGGATCGCGGAAACGTAAGTACGGCTTCAAGGGATGAGCACAATCCCCGCTGTCTTGTATGGCAACGACATCTTGAATGATGTCGGTTAGCTTCTTCCAATCGATTCCGATCTCTCGGATATGGTCATCCTGTAAATACAACATTCGCTAGTCTCCCATGCTAGTTACTCGGTGTATACCCTATCTCTCGCCCAACCCATTCATCGTTGTACACCGTATTCAAATATCGTTCACCACGGTCCGGCAAAATCGCTGCGCAAATCGCTCCAGGTGGAATGGATTCGCTCAGTCTGCGTATCGCCGAAATAACACCTCCGGAGGAAGCTCCTGCTAGAACGGCCTCTTCACGAACTAATGCGCGGCAGCCCTCTACACAGTCCCTATCGGATACGTAGATGACTTTGTCCGCAACATCATGCCGATGCAAGCCAGGTGTGATACCTGCGCCTAGTCCAGGGAATTTCCTTGAACCTTTTTCTCCGCCAAAAATAACACTGCCTTCGGCATCCACCGCCACGATCTGTGTCGACCATCCGCGACTGCGAATGTACTCCATGCATCCTCGAATCGTTCCACATGAGCTGACGCCGCAAAATAAATAGTCAACCTTACCTAACTGCTCGCCAATTTCCCGCATCGTTGTCTCGCTATGAGCCAGCGCATTGTCTGGACTTCCATACTGATTCGTCCAGTAGGCATTCGGGATTTGACTCACCAGTTCCGCTACCCGCCGGATGCGTGCTGGCAGAAACTCGCCCGTCGCCTCATCCGGCACGGAAACGAGGTCAATCTCCCCGTGGAAGCTGCGGATGATTTGCAAATGCTGCTGCGTCGTACGCGGATCGACAACGCAGATGAAGCGAAGCCCTAGATACCGGCAAAGTTGAGCGAGACTAATCGCCAAATTGCCGGAGCTCGACTCCACGATGACACTCTCGCTCGTCACCTCACCACGGCGAATCGCTTCCCGTAGCATGAACAAAGCTGGCCGATCCTTGGCGCTGCCGCCGGGGTTCATCCACTCCATTTTGCCATAAACCTCAAAGGGTTGATCCTTAAACAAACGTGATAGCCGAATAAGCGGCGTATGTCCGATCGCTTGGACAATTCCTCCTTCAAGCTCCATTCGCTTCCCCTCCTTTACGTGTAAAAAATCTTTTTATTTTTTACAGAGGTGCGGTTCTGTGAATCCTCATAGGTGCCCCCGATAACTTGGATACCATCCAAAATTTCCGCCTTAATCATCATGCCGATAGCTGGAATGCAACTCTCTACATCTGCACGAATGCTGTTCAAAACGACTGGTGTTGCCAGTGCACTGAAGACATAGACAGTCAATGCATTGCCACTCACCTGTACACGAACGCTAGCTTCTCGCAGATGACGATAGACGACATCCTCGATGTCATAGATACTAATTTTCTCCCCGTGCTTCAGGTCGGGTCCAATGCGTTTCACGATGCTCTGAAAGCTCTGCGTTGGAACACCATTCACATCTATAGCTCTCAAATCACGTACAACATCGTAGGTGACATAGCGCAGCGCTGGGAACGCATCCCTTACAGTTGAGGTAAGAACCAGAACTTGCTCCAGCTCATCCGGTAGCGGCTCCAGATCGCCATCGAGAAGCTCTGCTTTGACACCCTCTGCGACGATGCCCTCCGCAAATAAATACCTACCATGATCGTGTGAAAAGTAGGCAATCGTCCCAATTTCGATAGATCCGTACGTATCGGTGACCTGCGACTCGGCTATCCCCAGTCTTTCAGCCGTGCGTTGTCTCCAACCTGGTGAAGCAATCTCCCCAACGAGAATGACATGCTGGATGCCATAGTGTCTAGGATTCTCCGACGCTTGCAAAATCCGATCCAAAATCGACGGCATCGTATATAGCACCTCGGGTCTAAAGCTTTGAAGCCGCTCAATATGCTGCTCGATCGGAAGCCGAAAGGATACCGATTCCACCTCCATGCCGAGCTCGCGAAACACCACGACGGCCGTTGCTTCCGCATGCCCTGTACCCATGTCTGCCATCGCAGTTCGATAACGTGTGCCTTCCAGAATAGTTCGGAACACGTCCAGTTTAATTCGCAGATAAGCTTCTTCATCTGAGCGGGAGTAAAAAATTGTCTTCCGCCGCTTCGAACTCGTACCTGACGTTTGATACCGATTCATTTCCTCAACCTGTAGAAACGGGTTGGCATCCGTGTAGTAATACGATTCCAACATGCCAGCTGACACTAGCGGTAGTGCAGCATGCTCTTCCTGTTCGTGTCCTGATAGCAACCAGGGAAATTGCCGCTTCATCTTTTGTATAACTTCCTTTATGCGCATAGACGTGCGGCTCCTCCTCTCAGCTCTACTAACTGCACCTCTAACCCAAATCCACCTGACTACATATTCTATGCGCCCTTCCCGCCCATCGTTCATTTTTCCTAATTACCTAAATCATTTCCTTGTTCACCCGCCTCCAGCGTCGCTCATATCATATTGAAATAATGAAACGCCAAACTCGGTTAGAGAGAGGATCATCACCATGACAAGTTCACTGAAGGCCGTTTCAAGCAAATGGATAAAAACACGCATCATGCTGCGGAATGTGAAATTAAGAAAGTATGTGCCAACTACACATCCTTTTGATCGAAATCGACTATCTGCCATGCTCGCCCAGCACGGCATGCTCTATGTTAAACCCGATATCGGTTCCCTCGGGATAGGTGTTATACGCGTTGAGAAACGCAGAGGGACTTACCACTATCAAAGTGGTATACACATCTATCGTTTTCCTACATTTGAAAAGCTGTACCAGTCCCTGAGGCACCGCTGCGGCACCAAGCGCTATCTCATTCAAAAAGGTATTCACGTGCTAACGCACGAAGGCAATCCCTATGACTTCCGTGTCATGATTCAGCGAAACCCTTCGGGGAAATGGGAATGTACGGGGACTGCAGCCAGGGTCGCTCATCCACAGAAAGCTGTCACCAATGGCAGCCAGGGCGGCACCATCTACAGTCCTTATGACCTCCTGGAACCCCGAATCGGTGTCCAAGCAACGTCTATTCTTATGCATGAAATGGAAAGAGCAGCGTATCTCACCGCAGGTCAAATAAGCCGTACCTACCCGGGCATGAATGAGCTCGGCATCGATATCGCCGTCGATCAGCAGCTGAAGCCATGGATCCTCGAGGTCAACACAAGGCCTGATCCGTGCCCCTTCACCAAACTTGCGGATCAAACCATCATCCGCAAAATCGTCCGATTCGGCAGAGCCAATGGCCGCAAGTATGATTTGACCTGCGCGAAGGCGAAGAAGGCACCGAAACGGCACATTTCGACCGCTGCAATGGAGCAGCCTCTCCCGAGCGTAGAACCACCTTCCGAACTGACTTTGGAAAGTGAATAATGTTTTTCAAGGTTTCTGTCAGATAAATGATATAAGGCCGTCCTACAAGGTTATTTACCTTGTAGGACGGCCTTACGATTTGAGCTATGAACCTGCGCCGCGATAGCGCTTCACGCCAATATTCCACACCGTGATACCTAGCGCACTGAACGCGATGCCGACCACAGGAGTTAGCAGAGCAAACCACTTCCAGTTCTCAGGGTCAATGAAATAGGCGGCTGGATAAAAACCAACGAACGCAAACGGTAGTATCCACGTCAGAATACTTCTGAGTAACTTATTGTAAATCGTCGCTGGATAACGACCATAGTTCTGAATGTTCCAAATCAAAGGCAATATGCCTGTTGGCGCATCGGAGAAGAAGGCTAATGAAGTCAGCGAGATGTATACGCCTGCATAAATGAGGATCGAGCCCACCACCATGACGATGAAGATCAGCGGATCATGCCAATGGAACGGTAGATCCAACTGCACCCAGGAGTAGATCATTACAACCAAACCTGCCAGTGCACTGAACATGGAAGCTGGATCGAGATTCTCGAGCATAAGCTGCCATAAATTATATGCCGGCCGCGTTAGAATACGATCCATTTCCCCTTTGACAATGTAGCGCTCGCTAAAGCCCCACAGATTAAAAAAGGAAATAAATATGCCATATGGGATCATAAAATAACCGTAGATGAACAAAATTTGTTCTTGATTCCAGCCGCCAAGCGATTGCGTTTGCAGAAAGACGACAAGAATGAAGAATAGATTCAACCCATTGAATAACAAGTCGGACAGCACTTCAATCCAAAAATCGGATCGGTAGGTGAGCCTTGTTTTCATGTAGTTTTTGAAATAATCGAAAATGAGGGTGATATAGAACATGCGTTACCCTCCCTGTACGAATAGACGTGTTTTGGATTTTACCCACAGCACATAGATCGGAATAATAAGGAGCAGGAACCAGAGAACTTGTACGCCAAAGTTTTGGAGTATCGCGTTGCCCGTTATTTTTCCGGTAAACACTGCACTGGGTAAATAAGTGATCGCCTGAAAGGGCAGCCACTCCAGAATCGACTTGGACCATCCTGGGAAAAAGGAAATCGGAATAATGAGCCCTGAAAAAAGGTCTACCGCTACGCGCTTCATGCGCATAAGGCCTTCATTATTTTCGAGGAAAAAGGCAAACAAACCCGTAATGATATTCAATTGCGTGTTAATCAAAAAGCTGAAGAACAGCATCACTAAGTAAATGACCCACAAGCTCGGATCTGTTGGGAATTGAATCGGGAGCAGCAGCCAGATCAGGATCATACCAGGTGTCGTGAAGAGCAGAAGACGGAATACACCTTCGCCTAAGCCTTGCATCATTTTCACAAAAATATAATTGTAGGGCCGGATGAATTGAATGGCGACACTACCATCCCGAATCTCGTTAGCAATCTCACGATCTAGGTTATTAAAATAGAAAGCGCGGCCCATCCATGAAATCGCCACATAGGTTGTCATTTGACCAAGAGTAAGACCACCGATGACAGCTTGGTCGCCATAAATCGCTTTATATACGAAATAGTACGAGCCAATATTAAGCGCATAGATCAGGATCCCGCTGTAATAATTCACCCGATAAGCGAGCATCATGAGAAACCGCATGCGTATAACTTCTATATAAGCTCTATGCATGGATCGTAACTCCCTCTGGCTGATCAATCTCCAAACGTTTCACTTCGGCCGAGCCTGATTTATAAATTTCACGGACAATATCATCCGTATTCGTTTCATTAATCTTAATATCTTGGATTTGCAGCACGCCAACGACGCGGCTTAACACATCCGAGATATTCGCTCTTTCATACGGAATGAACACTTTGGCGGATAGCTCATTTTCAAGCTGCCAAGCTACATCCAACCCAAGGGTCAGCTCTTGAAGTCGCGCTAACGTTGTTGGGTGTTCGAACTGCAGGACAACTTCTTTTCCTTTTCCCCATCTGGCTTTCAGCTCTTCCAGACCGCCATCATAAATAATTCGGCCGTCATCTAGCATAATAACACGGGAGCACAGCGCCTCGATGTCCTGCAAATCATGCGTTGTCAACAGAATCGTCGTCTCATATCGCTGATTGAGTGACTTCAGAAATTCACGGATCTCTGTTTTCACAACAATGTCTAGGCCAATGGTTGGCTCATCCAGAAATAAAATTTCAGGATTATGCAGCAAGGAAGCCGCTAATTCACAGCGCATCCGCTGACCTAAGCTCAGCTTGCGGACAGGTCGTGATAGAAGATCAGACAGTTGCAAACGGTCGACGAGCTCGTCGAGACGTTTTTTGTAATCGGCTTCGGAGACGCGGTATACCTTTTTCAACAGCTGGAAAGACTCAACAACACCAATATCCCACCAGAGCTGGCTGCGCTGACCGAAAACAACACCGATCCCAGCGACGAATTTCTCCCGCTCTTTGAATGGCACATAACCATTCACTTTGATGTGACCGGACGTAGGAACGAGAATACCCGTTAACATTTTGATCGTCGTCGATTTTCCGGCACCATTTTCACCGATATATCCACAAATTTCGCCTTTTGGAATCTGAAAGCTTATGTCCTTCACAGCTGTAATTTGCTTATACTCACGTTTGAATAAATCTTGCACGGCACCTTTGAGGCCACCGCGGCTTTGCTGAACTTGAAATTCTTTGCGCAGCATTTGAACATCTATGGCTAACATGCGTCTTCCCCCCTGACTTCGTCGTCTCGGTTACAGATTACGGCAACATTCGTCATAACTTGCTATCGAAGTTTCGTAGCATCTATAATATGGATCATAATGACGTTTCCTACAACCGTACAACAAGCTCATGATACCCCAATTCTGTAAGAAAAAAAAGTACAGATTAACAGGTATCGTATTTGACTTTAAATTAAAGCTAAATTTTACCTTGGAGAGGAGCTTACATAGTATGAAAATCTTCAAACGGACCATGCTCCTGATCGTCATGCTGCTTTTGGTGGTCGCCGGCTATTATTCTTACGCCTTCTACAGCTTCGCTAACAATATCTCTCATAATTCTGACAGTACGAATGGGAAAGGTAGTGGAGGCACAACCTTTATTCCGAACAACGCGAAGGATGCGGATAAATACACACCACCGAAATGGGAAAGCAAGCAGCGCGTAAATATCTTGCTGTTAGGCGGTGATTCTCGTGGCATGGTGAAGAATGAGTTACCAAGATCAGATAGTATTATGTTAGCCTCCATCGATCCAGTCACGAAGAAGGCTCATCTGTTCTCGATTCTGCGGGACACCTACGTGAAAATCCCCGGTGAAGGCGAAGATCGGATTAATACAGCGATTACGACAGGCGGACCTAATTTGGCCATGAAAACCGTCAGTGATCTCCTTGGCATTCCGGTTCAATATTATGTATACACCGACTTCAAAGGTTTCATCGCATTGATCGATGCGGTTGGCGGCATTGATATTGATGTGGAGAAGGATATGAAATATTCCGACTCCGAAGATGACCATGTATACGACATTAATTTGAAAAAAGGACAGCAGCATCTAGATGGCAAAACAGCCCTGCAATATGTACGCTTCCGCCACGATGCGTTATCCGACTTCTCCCGGACGGAGAGACAAAGAAAGTTCCTGACAGCTGTTGCGGCTAAAATGCAATCCACTTCATCGCTGATCAAGCTCCCGCGCATTCTAAATGCAATCGATCCGTATATTGATACGAATCTTAGCGTAACGGACATGCTCAAGCTCGGAAGCCTTGGTTATGAAGCCAAAGCTGATGGCATCGTCACATCACAGCTTCCCCCTTCAGACTTACTGATGGAGAAAACGATCCGCGGCGCTTCGGTCATTACAGCGGATAAGGTGAAGCTTCAAAAGTATATGAAAGACCTTTTTGCGGGTACAGCTGAAGCTGATACGGGGCCAACCAAGCCTTTACCTTCTCCAACACCGAAGGTTGCTGCGAAAACCGTGAAGTAGGAAACACGAGCAGGATGCGGAATTAAAACAGGAATAGCGTAAGAGCATAGTGTGAAAAAGCGGATAATAAGAGTGGGTATCCACTCTTATTTTTGTATGGGTGCGCAATTCGCCGGAGGGTGTATATCGCTAAACAAAATAATCGAGAATGACAAAAATGGAAATTTGTTATTCGTATTTTGTTAGTGGCGACGGTTGATGCGAGGGGCTAGGCTGTGGCGGTATATTGCTAAACAAAATAATCACGAATGACAAAAGTGGAAATTTGTTATTCGTATTTTGTTAGTGGCGACGGTTGATGCGAGGGCTCGGCTGTAGTGGTATATTGCTAAACAAAATAATCACGAATGACAAAAATGGAAATTTGTTATTCGTATTTTGTTAGTGGCGACGGTTGCTGCGAAGGGCTAGGCTATGCGGTATATTGCTAAACAAAATAATCACGAATGACAAAAATGGAAATTTGTTATTCGTATTTTGATAGCGACGGTTGATGCGAGGGCTAGGCTGTGGCGGCGGTTGATGCAATTGGGCTGGGCCGTGGCGGTCCCATGCGATTAGTGAATCCGATAGATTTTGCTGCTGGAATGGAACAGAAGGATCGTCAGTGCGCTATCTACACAAAATTAGCCAAATTTCCGACGAATCGGAACGTCATTGCACTATTTCGTAGTTTTAGTCTGGAAATCATACCATTTCGCTGAAATAGCGCACCCTCGTTCCCTTTCAACTCCAAAACAACCAAAACACCACAAATAGCGTCCTCTCGTTCCCCTTCGCTTGGGGCAGGTCGCTACTTAATGAATTCAACCACTACTACATATAAAGGAATGATATCGTCATGGAACGCAAGCAATCCGAACTCCTGTATCAAGAAGCACTGCAACACATCGTCGGCGGGGTCAACTCCCCTTCCCGCTCATTCAAAGCCGTTGGCGGCGGCGCGCCCGTCTTCATGAAGCGTGCGCAAGGCGCACACTTCTGGGATGTAGACGGAAATCGCTTCATTGACTACCTCGCCGCCTATGGCCCTATCATTACCGGTCACGCGCATCCGCACGTGACTGAAGCGATTATCCGAGCCGCACAGAACGGCACGCTGTACGGCACCCCGACCGAACTCGAGATCGAGTTCGCCAAAATGCTGAAGTCAGCGATTCCCTCGCTCGACAAAGTGCGCTTCGTCAACTCCGGCACCGAGGCCGTGATGACGACGATTCGCGTGGCGCGCGCGTTCACGAAGCGCACCAAGATCATTAAGTTTGCCGGGTGCTACCACGGCCACTCGGATCTCGTACTAGTGGCGGCTGGCTCCGGGCCGTCCACCCTAGGTACGCCTGACAGCGCAGGCGTGCCGGCAAGCATCGCGCAAGAGGTCATCACCGTGCCGTTCAACGACATCCCGGCACTAGAGGCAGCGCTTGCGCGTTGGGGTGAAGACATTGCAGCGGTGATGGTCGAGCCCATCGTCGGCAACTTCGGCATGGTTATGCCCCATGCCGGTTACCTCGAGCAGCTCTGCGCTGCTGCTCGCAAACACGGCGCCCTCGTCATCTACGACGAGGTCATCACAGCGTTCCGATTCCATTACGGAACGGCACAGACCTACGACGGCCTCCCTATCCTAGAGGGAGGACCCACAGAAGCCGCGGCGCGCTTCGCGGCCGTGGAACCTGACCTGACGGCCCTCGGCAAAGTGATCGGCGGCGGTCTGCCGATCGGGGCCTACGGCGGCCGCAAGGAAGTGATGGAGCAGGTTGCGCCGCTCGGACCTGCGTATCAAGCCGGCACGATGGCGGGGAATCCCGCCTCCATCTCCGCCGGTATCGCCTGCTTGGAGGTGCTCCAGCAGCCGGGTGTTTACACCAAGCTCGAGCAGCTTGGTACAACACTCGCGAATGGCATCTCCGAATCCGCCGCCCGCCATGGCATTGCCCTGACGCTGAACCGCATCGGCGGCGCCTTCTCTACTCATTTTTGTGATCATCCGATTACCAATTATGAGGAAGCGCAAGATACTGATGGCGAACGCTTCGCCGATTTCTTCCGACTTATGCTGGAGCAAGGCATTAATCTTGCCCCTTCCAAATACGAAGCTTGGTTCATGACAATTGCCCATACAGAGGCTGATATTACTCAAACGCTCGAGGCTGCAGACCAAGCTTTCCGAATAATGAAAACACGATAGTCGTCCCAAAAACGAACTATGATCCTATTAGGATTGTAGTTCGTTCGTCTTTCTACCCTAACATGCGTTGTAAGAATTATACTTTTATTCACCTGTATACAAAAAAGGTAACGCTTACATTTATGATTTCCGTCTGCAAGTATTGTCGGATGAACTTTTTCATGCTATTCTAAGATTACTTTTACCCTTTTAGCCAAATCGCTTGTTTTCACAGTATTTTCCTAGAAACTTAGGGCATGATTTACAAATACTGCATGGTTTTTTGTGTGTGATGCCTTACTTTACTACGAGTCGATTTATGCCGTATTTCGAGAGACTTATCTCCTGTAAATTGGTATGATATTCAGTTGAATTGCATTTTTATACACAATTATGCATATTTCGGATTTAGCCCACAATGTGGAATTGTCCCGGAAATAGGATGGCTAGCAGGCTCGACCGTGCCAGAATGCAAGAAGCGTAAGTAAGAGGAGTTTAAATATGTATGGGGGGTGACGGTCAGGCGACTGACCAGAGCAATGAATGAAATTATGCGTAATGAAGGCCGTTTTCAACATCTACTAGGAACCGAACACGACAGCTGCGGTATTATTTGTATTATTGAGAAGAATGGTCATCCTTCCCGTGATAACATCCAAAAGACGATTGATGCCCTTGTTAAAATGGAACATCGTTCTGGATTTATCAATGGTGAAGGCGATGGTTGCGGTATTCTAACAGATATTCCACGTGCTCTCTGGGAAAAGAAGCTAACAGATGCGGGTCTGGACAGCAAACTTGCTTATGACAACCGTTTTTCCGTTGGACACATCTTTGTTCCACGCAAGTTGGATTTGACTGTTACTGAGATTCAAAACGGCATTCGTGAGCTTTTTGCCTCCCATGATGTATCCATTATTCTAGAGCAAGAAAACCTAGTTGATAGCGGCTCATTAGGCGCTAATGGTTTGCTCGATGAGCCTACGTTCTGGCAAATTGCAGCTATCAGCAATAAGACCGAAGGTCAAGTTGCCGATCACCTTTATGAACTGCACATTGCGATTGAAGATCGTTACAACGTTCATGTTGCTACTCTTAGCAATGTAACATCTGCCTACAAAGTACTAGGTGCAGCTAGCATCCTACCTAAATATTTTAACGACTTGCGTGATCCTTTATTTGCATCCCAAGTAACGATTGGTCATAACCGTTATTCAACGAACACATTGTCCAGCTTCTTCCGCGTTCAACCGTTCTCCCTACTTGGACATAACGGTGAAATTAACACGGTGAAGAAACTTCGCCTTGAAGCTGACATGGTTGGCGTTCCGCTTGTAAGCGGCGGGTCTGACTCCCAAGACATGAACAGAACGATTGAAACGTTCATTCACCGTTTTGGATTGTCCCTTTTCGAAGCGATGGAAATGGTGTTCCCTCCTATTATTAATGAAATGAAACAGTTCCGTCCGGAACTTCAAGATCTTTATGTGTACTACCGTCAAGTATGGGGTCACTTTGCACAAGGTCCAGCAGGTATCGTTTCCCGTTACGGTAACGAGTGTATTTTCAGCGTAGATGCGTTAGGTCTTCGTCCTGTTTGGATGGTTGAAAGTGACACGTCCCTGTACTTCTCATCGGAGCAAGGTGTCATTACGGTTGGCGAAATGGTTGCTGATCCGAAGCCAATCGCACCAGGTGAGAAAGTCGGTGTTGTTCTAACACCAGGCGAGCACATTCAAGTAATTCCTTATCATGAAGTTCAATCCCTCGTGTATGAGCGTGTGAGCAAGCGTGTAAATATTGGCGGTCTCCGCTCGTATTTGAACCCTACTCAAACGAATACAGAAGCTGAGCTTAATGAGAATATTGTTACAACTGATCAAGTGTACAGTTCATTTGGTTGGGACCGTGATGGTATTTCACACATCGAATCCATGTCCGAAACAGGCGCTGAGCCCATTCGTTCATTGGGCCATGATTCACCTCATGCAGCTCTTGCGTGGGAACGCCAGAACGTGCCTGACTTCATTAAAGAAAGTGTTGCTGTTGTTACGAATCCGGCTATTGACCGTGACCGTGAAATGGAACACTTCTCTACACGTGTTATTGCTGGAGCTCGTCTTCCGGTATTTGCACAGGTGGATAACAACCTTCGTCTTGAGCTTCTTACTCCGCTTGTTCTTGAAGGAACGAACGGTGTAGGCAGCGAAGAAAACCTGTCCCAACCATCATTGGAGCAATTGCTTGCACAATTCCGTGCACAAGGCGATAACAAAGTAGCTGTTCTATCCACAACTTTCGCTAGAGGGACTTCGCTGAAGGATGGTTTGGCTGCACTTGCTGCCGATGCGATCTCAGCTGTTCGTAATGGCGCGGTGCTGCTCGTCTTGGACGATTCAGAAGCTCACCAAAACGACCGTCTGTGGCTGGATCCGCACCTTGCTGTTTCCAAAATCGATATCGCACTTCGTGCAGAAAAACTCGGTTTCGGCGACAACCTGCGCCGTCAAGTTACACTGATTCTTCGTTCAGCTGCTATTCGCAGTCTGCATGATATCGCGGTAGCTTGTGGTCTCGGTGCAGATGTTATCTCACCTTACTTGTTGTTCTCCACGGCTTCTGATAAAGAAGGCAACGCAGCAGCAGCACGTAAAGTATACGCGGCACTTACGAAAGGGCTTGAAAAAGTCATTTCAACGATCGGTACGCATGAGCTTCGCGGGTACACACGTTTCTTCTCCTCCATCGGCTTCCATCCGGAAGTATCTGAGGTACTGGATATCGTGAACTACCTTGGTAGTGAAAAAGCAGGTACTGGCTTTGCTCAGCTTGAAGCTGAAGCTGAAGCTCGTTACGCAGATTTCATCAACCCGAAAGCGAAAGCAGCGAAAAACTTCCGTTTCTTCCAACGTATGTGGAAAGCGCTAGGCGATGCTGCATCAGGAGCTGCTCCTTACAGCGACTACCGCGACAAACTGCGCGAAGAAGAGAAGAAGAATCCGATTTCCATTCGTCACATTGCGGGCTTCAAAGCAATCAGCGATGGTCGTCAACCACTTGATCCGTCGCAAGTTGATATTTCCATTGGCGGTCATTCCTTGCCGATGTTGATCTCTTCGATGTCCTTCGGTTCACAAAACGAAACAGCTTTCCGTGCCTACGCTGAAGCCGGCGAACGCCTGAACATGGTTACCATGAACGGCGAGGGCGGAGAGATTAAAGATATGCTTGGCCGTTACAAAAGAACGCGCGGAGCACAAGTCGCTTCCGGACGTTTCGGTGTTAACATTGAGCTTGCTAACGCAGTAGCTTTCCTTGAGATCAAAATTGGTCAAGGGGCAAAGCCAGGTGAAGGTGGTCACTTACCAGGTTCCAAAGTTACAGCGAAAATCGCTGAAGCTCGTAACGCTACAATCGGTTCAGACTTGATCTCACCGTCCAATAACCATGATATTTACTCGATCGAGGATTTGGCGCAAATCATTTCCGAGCTTAAAGAAGGTAGCGGTCGTAAAGCCAAAATTATCGTGAAAATCCCAGTTGTTCCTGGTATTGGTACGATTGCCGTTGGTGTTGCCAAAGCTGGCGCTGACGTTATTACCCTTTCTGGTTTCGACGGCGGTACTGGTGCGGCTCGTATTCACTCTTTGACGCACGTTGGTCTTCCAACGGAAATCGGAACTAAACTTGCTCACGTTGCTTTAATTGAAGCTGGTCTTCGTCACCGCGTTGAGCTGTGGTCCGATGGCGGTCTGAAATCAGGCGCTGACGTTGTTAAAATGGTTATGCTTGGTGCAAACCGTGCTGGTTTTGGTAGTATCGCTATGCAATCCATTGGTTGTACAACATGTCGCGGTTGTCATTTGGACACTTGTCACGTTGGTATTGCAACACAAATCGATTCCATGGAAGAAGCCGAAGAAAAAGGTCTTCGCCGTTTCGTACCTCGTCAATTTGATCTAGCTGTTGACAGCTTGGTTCGTTTGTTCGGTTCGATGGGTGAAGAAGTACGTGAAGTCGTTGCTTCCCTTGGTTTCAAAAGTTTACAAGAACTTGTTGGCCGTTCTGATCTTTTGGAGCAGATCAGCCACATCGAGCGTATAGATTTGTCCGATATTCTTCGTCCAGCTCCATTACAGTTCATCTCTGAAGAGACAAGAGCGGCTGAAGCAGCAGCAGTTTCGTCCGATATCCGTATCGCGGCAGGTGCTGAAGGACTTGAATTCTTCCCAGATTCCGTATCGTTCGATGCTCCTGTCGTTCGCAACTGGTCCAAAGTGGACGCCGAGTCCCGTATCCTTGGAACTCGTTATTCCAGCCATCGCGTAAGAGACCGTTTCAACGGCAGCTACGATGAGCTTCCAGCAGTTGCACTTAACTTGATCGATGGTTCCGTTCCTGGTAACGGTCTTGCCGCATTCAATGCGCGTGGCGTAGACATTACAGTACACGGCGGTGCTGAAGACGGTCTTGGTAAAATGGCCTTCGGCGGTAAAGTAGCTATCGTGAAATCACTTGGCAAAAACAATACCTTCATCAATGGTAGCGTTGGTAAATCGTTCGGTTACGGCGCTCAAAAAGGTTTGTTCTTGATCCAAGGCAGTGCAGATACACGTGCATGTATCCGTTTCTCCGGTGCTGACGTTGTATTCGGCGGCGAGATCACAACGCCTCTGCAAGATGAGCTTGGCGGTCTAGCAGCTCGTGCAAACCTTAAAGGCTTTGCGTTCGAGTACATGACAAACGGCCGTGCCGTTGTTATGGGCGATCCAGGTCCATGGATCTGTGCAGGTATGACAGGTGGGGTTATCTACCAACGTCTAGTGCCAGAAATGGGTCTTGATCAAGCAGCTATCGAACGTCGTATTGCTAAAGGTGCCAAAGTTAAACTTGAGCCTATCGGCCTTCAAAGTAAAAAAGATCTTACTGAATTGCTCACTGCTTACCACGCTGAGCTTGCGAACTCCGGTCAATCCGAAGCCGCGGCGAAAATCGAAGGTTTGCTAAGCAATCTAGAAGCTAACTTCATTCGGATCTCCCCGGTCAACATGCAAGCTGACCAATCCGTTGCTACAGAATAGTATCGTTGCACAAAACTCCATCAGACCTTCATTGGTCTGGTGGAGTTTTTTCGTAAAAGTACGTGTAATTGTTGCATAAAATATAGTCATCTATCGCATTTTATTAGTGCAACACCATCCGCGTACCACAGGAGGTTTTCAGCTATGAGCCACTCGAAGCGCCGCCAAGAAGCTGCATGGAAGGGTCGTAAACAAGCTCAACATCCACCACATGGTAAGGTGAAAGCCCTGGCCGAGTTCGCCAGTGAGTATGATGCGGAAAACAAGTAACTAGGATCTCCCCCTCTTCTCCCACACGTTAGAGGGACCAACACAAAGAGCCCGTTCGACCTATTTCTAAGGAAATAAGGTTTTCGGGTTCTTTGTGTTGGGCTGGGTATGCAGGAGAGGCATAGCGCTCGTTACCGGCTTGTGGATCCTATCACCAACGCTTATTTACTTGTCTAAATCAGGCGGAACACGGTGATGTGTAGCTTGTTCAAAGCCGTAGGCGATTTGGATCAAAGTCGGTTCACTGAAGGCTCTGCCCGAAAAAACAACACCAAAGGGCCCGGAGGTCGAATTGCCCCGTGCGTCGGTAACTCCTTCTATGGAGTACCCGGCAGGAACGGAAATCAACGGGTAGCCCAATCGCGCCGCGATATACAGACCATCCACATCACCTGGGAGCAAGAGCGCATCCAGGTCATCTTGGTCTAGTGCATAGTCGATTCCTTGCTGGAGAGGCAGTTCCTTGTAGGCTTGTATCTTCTGACGATAGGTTTCCTCCGTCAAGGTCGTTTCTTGTGAGCGAACGAGTGTGTCCTGCCCGAATTGCAGAGCAGCCTCTGCATGGTTGTGGTTATACGCTATCAGCTCTTCCAAAGAGTGAACAGGTATGTCTTCAGCCAGTCGCGATAAATAGGCATTCAGGCCTTTTTTGAATTCATAGGTGATGGCATCATTGTTCCAGTTTTGCTGTTCCACGTGTAAGCTAACCGGATCTACGATTGTTGCGCCTTCCTTTGTCAATGTTGCAATGGCGGCTTCCATAATGGCTAATCTTCCTTTGTCCAAATGTTGATAATAATGCCGCGGAATACCGATTCTGGCCTTTCGTACAAAACTTGCATCCAAAAACGGTGTGTAGTCTTGCCAAGCGACTTTTCTGCTCGCTAGCGTAGCCGGATCCTCGCTGTCAGCACCTGTTAATGCCCCTAACAAAATAACTGCATCTTTAACCGTCCTAGCTATCGGTCCAGGGGTATCCTGACTGCTTGAGATCGGGATAATCCCCGTACGGCTCACTAGACCAACAGTAGGCTTGATCCCCACTACATAATGCTGGCTTGCTGGTCCAACAATTGAACCTGCCGTCTCTGTACCTAACGAAGCAGCACCTAGATTTGCAGCTATTGCCGCTGCCGAACCTGAGCTAGAACCGCTCACGAACATTTCCCCGGGACCATATGGGTTTAGCACTTGCCCGCCCCGGGAACTATATCCTGCGGGCATGGAGCTGGACATAAAATTCGACCATTCCGACATATTCGTTTTCCCAAGCAAAACGGCACCTGCTGCTCGCAGTTTGGCGGCTACAAATGAATCCTTAGCCGCATACGAATCCGCCAGCGCAATCGATCCAGCACTCGTATGCATGTTATCGTGTGTATCGATATTATCTTTTAGAAGAATCGGTATCCCGTGTAAGTTCCCTCGGCTCCCAGTTTCCTCGCGTTCTTTATCTAAGCCCTTTGCGATTTGAATCGCGTCGGGATTGATTTCTAAGATTGCATTGATGGTAGAATCATACTTGTCAATTCGCTCTAAATATTCACGAACAAGCTCCTCTGAGGTTACTGAGCCTGTCTCCATGGCAGCTTGCATACTTGCTATATCCGCCTCTACAATCCAATCCTTTAGATGCTTAATCACTTGATCGACCTCCAACTGCTTCTTCGTCACTTACTTGTTGTATAGAACTTACCATAAGCAGGGATAGGGCACATATAGAAAGATTAACTATAGTCGAATTAGGCGGTAATTCCCTGTGCATATCCCCTAGCTACGAACCCCATGCAGCTTGCAAATTCGCTCGACTGCACGCAAATGATGCTTGGCATGTCCAACCATCATTTTCAGCAATTGTGCAACGGCTTCTTCCCGATTCGTCGTCCGTATGGTGCGGTCTAATGCATCTGGAAGATACTTGCACAGCTCAATAATATGCTGCCTTGCCGCTCCAAATAACAGAACTTCGGCAGCGATTGGCCGCTCTGCATACTGGAGTCCCTGATGCCAATCATCTGGTTGAAACGAATTTCCTGTGTACATCCGCCCCGGTTCCGCAAGTGCAAATTTCACTTTGTGCATGGTGATCAGCTCCAAATCGATCAGATGCAGCACATGCTCACGTATCGACCACTTGTCATGAACTTCACGTAAGTTAAGCTGTGCATCGGATAAGCCGTCAATGGCTTGATGTAACTCTTCCAAGCCCGCTTCATACATCTTCATAATTTCGATATGAGATGGAAACAGCTCTTCCCAGTAGACCAGTGTATACCCATCAAGGGTCGGAACATGGCGTTCACGAATATGCTCTGACTCCTGACTCCCTATGGCCTGCTGGAAGCCTCTGGCGAGCAAGTTCGACTCCACGTCAGCTACAGAAGCTACACCAATGTAAACAAGGCCTCCAGCTTGTGCTGCGCTGTAATTCGGTCTTAACCAACGGTTCAGAGCCTCATTCGCTTCACACCCCTTCACGACTAGAACAGCCTCATCTGCTGTATCATCCATGTGCAGCAATGCCGCACAGCCCCCCTCATCCTGCTCAAGCAACTCCCAACCTAGCTGACTTCTATAAAAAGCTATCGACGTCTCCAAATTGCTCACGTTGAGCAACAATCTAGCCCGACCGTTCTGCTCCATATGCCCTGCCTCCATTTCCGCACAAAAAAATACGCTCCGTCCTAATTTCGACGGAGCGCATGTAAATGCCTACTTCTTGGCCGCTTGGTAGGCCTCAATATATTGCGCAGCCTTCTTCGCAACAAGGCTGTAGTTTCCTGTTTTGACCGCTTCGCTAGTCAAATCGGAGCCGATGCCGACGGCAACTGCGCCGGCCTGGATCCATTCGCCGAGGTTGCTCAGCGAAACCCCGCCAGTAGGCATAATGTTCGCCTGTGGCAGCGGACCTTTAATGGCCTTAATCATCGCCGGGGAGTACAGATTACCCGGGAAAAGCTTCACGATGTCCACGCCAAGCTCTAGCGCGGCTTGGATATCAGCAATGGTCATGCACCCTGGCATGATCGGCACACGATACCGGTTACACAGTGTAACCGTGCTTGGGTTCAAAGATGGGCCGACAACGAACTCGGCCCCGCTAAGGATCGCGGCACGCGCCGTTTCGGGGTCAAGGGCTGTGCCCACCCCGATAATCGCGTACTTAGACGCGTCCTTCGTTGTGCTCGAGTAGCGCTTCGCCAGCTCCTCGATCGCGCGCAGTGCGAAAGGCACCGTCATCGTGACTTCGATGACTTTGATACCGCCGGCGATCGCTTGATCCGCCATTTCGACGACTTCTTCTGGTGTATCTCCGCGTAGGACGGCAACGACGCCCTCATTTGTAATTTGCTGAAGTAATTGAAGTTTCTTCACTGGTCAACTTCCCTTCTATGTGTAAGCATGTATGATTTAGGTTCCGTATCTTCTTCCGAATAATTAACGTTCAATATGTTTAATGTTGTTAAGTACCGCTGCCACTTGCTCCCACGTCGGAGCGCCTTCCCAGTCGCCTTCCGTCTGCACGATCATGGAACCCACCAGATTCCCAATGCGAACAGCCTCAGGGTACTCATACGCTTTCAGCACGCCCACCAAAAAGCCCGCACAGAACCCATCGCCCGCACCAACGGTATCAATGACTTGCTCTGCTTTAAAGTAAGGCACTGTTGTAATCGTATCTGCTGTCACAACATACGTCACATCTTCTCCACCCTTGACGATGGAAACGGCCGACAATTCGCGCAGCTTGCTAACAATGACATCCCAGTCCTCTGTTTGGTACAGCAGTTTCAGCTCGTCCAGACCTGGCAGGAAAATATCCGAAAGCTTCGCCAGCTCAAGCAGCACAGGACGCGCTTCCTCGATGCTCCATAACTTCAATCGCAGATTCGGATCAAAGCTAACTTTCACGCCATGCTTGCGAGCTAAGCGAACTGCTTCAAAAGCTGCCTCTCTGCACGACTTACTCAAAGCCGGTGTGATACCGGTAATATGCAATATTTTGGCCCCAGCGATGTACGCCTCATCCAAATGTTTCGGGCTCATCTGACTTGCTGCCGAGTTTTTACGATAGTAGTAAACGGACGTTTTGCCCATTAGAACTTCACGCATCATGAGTCCTGTTGGCGCATCGGGCGTCAATTCCGCACGGGAAACATCGACACCTTCACCACGGATTTTTTTGAAAATCATACGACCTAACGGGTCCTTACCTAGTCTGCCGAACCAACCTACATGACCGCCAAGGCGTGAAATGCCGATCGCCACATTGCTCTCTGCACCGCCAAATAGGCTATGCAACTCCGATGAGTACTCTAAGCCCTTACCGCCTGAAGGCATAAGCAGAGCCATTGTTTCTCCAAACGTAATAATATCTGGTCCTGATCCTGATCCTGTATTTACCGACATAGAAGCACTCCATCCATTCCGATCACGACTCGCGTGTCCCGTTAATTGAAACGTTTAAATAAATGAGATATCTCATATTATAGTGGATTTGAACGGATTTCACCAGACTTTTACGACGAGCTGTCTCCGTTCCAAATAGAGGAAAAAACCTCTCGCTGAGTCATCCCTGAGGAAACGACCTTGCAAGAGGTTTTTTTACTTCACATACCCTGTCGCTTGAGCTACTGCGAGCTCGTTCTGGAACTCTTCGTGAATACGTCCATTCGTCGCCATCACGTTACGAACGCCCAAGTGGTAAGGCTTGCCTTCCGTATCCGTCACACGACCGCCTGACTCTGTAATGAGCAAGGCACCTGCTGCAATGTCCCAGGCGTTGAGACCAATTTCCCAAAAGCCGCTAAGACGCCCAGCAGCCACATAGGCCAAATGCAGCGCTGCGGAGCCTGCCACACGGATGTTACGAACTTTCGGCGAAAGCGCCTGAACGCCCTTCAGATTAATAGGCAGCGCTCCATCACGGTCAGCTGGGAATCCAGTAGCGATTAAACTGGTAAGCAGCGTCTCATCTTCGGAGACCTCTGTCTTTTTACCGTGCATATAAGCGCCTTTCCCCTTCTCAGCAACGAATAATTCGTCTCGTGATGGGTCGTAAACGACGCCTACGATGACTTCCCCTTTATGCGCTAATGCAATCGACACGGAGAAGAACGGAAAACCATGAACGAAGTTCGTCGTGCCATCAATTGGATCTACAATCCAGAGATACTCTTCATCACTCATTTCTTGCAATGCTTTGGCTGACGCCTCAGGACCTGGCTCTACGCCTTCTTCCCCAAGGATGGAATGGTTAGGGAAATGCGTCATAATCAAATTACGAATCAACTTCTCAGAACCTTTATCAACCTCGGTCACGAGGTCTTGAGCCGAGAATTTCGTCCCTACATGATTTATATCTCCGAGCTTGGTTTTGATCCACTGACCTGCCTTAGCTGCCGTATTAATAGCTACAGCTGTAAAACTTTTACTACCAACAACAAATGATTCCGTTCCACCATTTACCATATATATCAACTCTTTCTTTTCATTAATTTAGATATTACGTTAAGTATAGTAAATTATACGTTTCTAATACTAGTGCGTTTCATCCTAATTTATTCGTACATTTTCACATTGGCGTGGAATTTAAACGAAAAAAACCGTATCGGCACCAACGCCGTACGGTTTTCTATCTTCTTTTATCTATGAAAATAAAGCCTTTTATATACCAACGATGTGGTATCCGCCGTCTACATAAATAACCTCGCCAGTGATTCCACGGGATAAATTACTCATAAGGAACATCGCCGTATCGCCAACTTCAGCTGTATCTGTCGTTTTACGAAGTGGAGCTTTCTCTTCGACTTGACGCAGGATGGAGTTGAAATCCTTGATGCCTTTGGCAGCCAACGTACGGATTGGACCAGCCGAGATGCCGTTAACGCGGATACCGAATTGGCCAAGATCTGCCGCGAGGTAACGAACGCTAGCTTCAAGCGCAGCTTTGGCAACGCCCATCACGTTGTAGTTCTTCATAGCACGCTCTGCGCCAAGGTACGTCATCGTCATAATGCTTCCGCCTTCGGTCATCAGCGGGTAAATACGTTTGGATACTGCAACGAGGGAGTAAGCACTGATATCATGCGCAAGCGCGAAACCATCGCGTGATGTATCCACAAACAGCCCGTCCAGCTCTTCTGTTTTGGCAAAAGCAATACTATGTACAAGTCCATGCACGACTCCGAACTTCTCTTTGAGTGCAGAAGCCAAAGTATCGATTTCAGCATCTACGGTTACGTTACAAGGCATCAACGTGGAGCCTGGGATCGTATCGGCAAGCTTGCGTACGCGTTCTTCAACGCGCTCGTTTTCGAACGTGAACACCAAATTAGCGCCTTGCGCGGCTAAAGATTGTGCAATGGCCCAAGCGATACTGCGGTCATTAGCAACACCCATTACAAGTATATTTTTTCCGTTTAATAATTGACTCATGGTTCGTAGAAGCCCCTCTCACAATGGGATGGTTAGTCGTTCATTCTCCAAAGTACCCCATTTTGTCCAACAATTCAAGAAAAATATGGGATTAGAGCTGTAGCGACGCTTCATTGAGGGCTGTGACGCCTTCTTGTTCCTTGAGGTCCTCCATGAGCTTGAAAAGAGCACTATCCTTCATCTTCGCTTCGATCATGATATCGAGCTTTGGCGTGATGGGTGCTATAGCTTTTAGAAAATTGTATAAGGGCCCTACTTCCACATAGTCGGCATGACTTCTTGGTTCTGTTTCGCCTTTGGGGCTGGAAACGTGAATTTTGGGTGGGAGCGAGGATGATGCATCATCTAGGTTCAAGCGTGCGCGTTTTAGCCAGGTTTCTTGAATGCGAGGCCACAGCTCGACTGCGTCTTCGCCATTGTTATTGACTGCATGATGATGCACATCCAATACCATGGGAGCACCGACTTCCTCAGCAATCTCGAGCGTCTCAAGGGCATTGAACGTTTTGTCGTCATTTTCGAGCGTGATTCGCTGTTGAATGGGCATACGCATGGCGGTGAAGCTTTGAACAAATCGCTTCGCGGACTTAATTTTATCCCCATAGGAGCCGCCAACATGGATGTTGCACATGGCTTCCATACCAAGCCCCATGGCATTGAGCATGGCGGAGTGACGTTCCAAGTCTTCGACCGATTTCTGGAGCACATCCTTTCTCGCGGTGCTGAGCACGGTGAAGTGATCGGGATGGAAGCTAACACGCATGTTATTCTGCTTGGCATAGCTGCCAAGCTCCTCAAACTCCGCCGATAGGGATGGAATCGGGTCCCAGTCACCCAGCATCTCATGGCCAATCAGCGGGATGAATCGGGAAGAAAATCTAAACACCATGATGTCATGAGCACGATTATGTTTGAGCAATCGGAGCGTATTATGTAAGTTCTCAGCGCCGATGCGCTGCAGCTTGCGAATAGCTGCCTCGCGATCGAGCAGCTTGCTGAAATTTGTTGCCGTCATCGTCTTGGACGGAGAAGCATTCTTTACCACAGTGGACATGGCTACGTATCCTAGGCGAATAAGCATGTTCGGTTAACCTCCAGGTTCGATTGCAAATGGATTGTATTAGATTACCCTAGCTAAAAGGTGTACATACAAAAAGCCCCTCCGACATTTAAATGTCAGAAGGGGCTTTTGTACGATGGAGATCTGATTAATGCTCGTATTTAATCACTTGACGCGCAAGTATACCGGCTGGATTGCAAACGGCTAAGGTGTCCTGCGGTTGGTCAATAACTACCGGTATGCCATTAATAAGCACGATGGCTTTCTCTATGCTTGCTCTCCGAAAAACATTTCGAACGCAAGCGAAGTTTGAATACGAGCTTCTTCTTCGGTTAACCGACGAATGAGCTCCATTTCCACTTGTGTAACCTCTTCACCTTGGAAATTGATTTCCGCGATGGAGGCAACGATACGCACGATGGCGATCGCTTGATTCTCAGGCGTGTACGCGATAACCTTCTGGCCTGTTGGGAAAACGCGGAAGCCGCTTTTCACCATTTTGCCGCGGCCATACTCCAGCAGCTCGTAGAGCTCTTGCTCGGACTTAAACTTACAAACTGAATTGAATTCCGTTTGAAAACCCATGGTTTATCTACTCCGCATCGAAAGAATATTGGATATTTTGTTTAGCTGCGTGGCGCTCAAGCGCCAAACGAATAAGATCGTCCAGCAGCTCTTTATAAGGTTTACCTGTCTCTTGCCATAGCAATGGGTACATGCTGAATGGGGTGAAGCCAGGCATCGTATTAATTTCATTGATATAGATTTTCTGATCTATTTTGCCTAGGAAAAAGTCCACACGTGACAAACCGCTGCCATCAACCGCCAGGAACGCACGAAGCGCCAGCGCTCTGACCTCATCCGACACCTCTTGGGAGATCTCGGCAGGAATAATCATGGCTGATTTACCATCCAGATATTTGGCTTTGTAATCGTAGAATTCATTCGAAGATACGATCTCACCTACTACCGAAGCGATAGGCTCATCATTCCCCAGAACGGCAACTTCGATTTCACGGGCATCGATATTTTCTTCAATAATAACTTTGCGATCATATTGGAAAGCAAAAGCAACTGCCGCGATCAGCTCTTCTTGATTTCTAGCTTTGGAAATCCCAACGCTTGAACCTAAGTTAGCCGGCTTCACGAAGCATGGGTAGCCAATCGCTGTCTCCAGTTCCATCAGGTGATAAGCGCGGTTCTTCTCCCACTCGGTACGGGTAAAATGGCGGAAAATGCACTGCGGAAGTCCTTCCTGCGCGAAAACCTTCTTCATCATGACTTTATCCATGCCGACAGCAGAAGCCAGTACACCAGCACCTACATATGGGATGTTCGCCATCTCCAAAAGTCCTTGAATCGTCCCATCTTCCCCAAACGTTCCATGTAATAGCGGGAATACGACATCTAGTCCGAGATCCTCCGCTCCAGCAGAAGTAATAGAAGAAACAGCTACGTCACCCTTCGTTTGAATACTACCAAAAATCGGTGCCAGTGCGTTGGAAGCAGGAGCTCCAGCATCTTCCGTACTGAAGGTCAGCGCTTCCTTGGACTCAGCAGGACCTAAAAGCGGCGTTCCGCTTCTCCACTCGCCTTTTTTGGATATATAAAACGGTGTTATCTCATATTTCGTGAAGTCCACAGCTTTCATAACCGCCAATGCTGTTTGCAAAGACACGTCATGCTCACCGGATTTCCCTCCATAAATTAAACCAATTCGTATTTTGCGGCTCATTACGTACCTCCGTCTAGTATTTACAAATCTCTATGCCATCTTACATTTCATCAGCAACATGAATGAACGTGTATTTCGTCCGTTCCGACCAAGCAGGTGAATCCTTGTATGCCCAGTACCGATTACGGCTATTAAAGGTATGCGCATTAACAAGCGGCATCCCATTGGCATCTTTACCTATTACGATTGTATTGTGCTGGAAGCGACCATCGCCATCCCAATCATAGCTGATGGTGTCTCCTGGCTGTAGCTCCCAAGCGTCCTTAACGACTGTACCTGTCAAACCATGCTTATGAGGACGTTCCAAGTAATGATGCAAGCTGTTGGCTACTGCCCAACTATAGCTCCAAAGCTCTTGATGCCCTTTTTTGCCAGCATACCACCAGCCCGAATCCCTTTTCCCAGTATAGTCCATTGGAGCCCCGCCTGCAAAGAGGCATTGCGAGACATAATTCGTGCAATCTACTTCAAAATACTCATAACTCGGATTCGGTGTTTGCCACCATTTTTCCGCATATTGGACGGCTTTGGGACGATTATAAATGATTTTGCGGTGAGCGGATTCCAGACCACTCGTATTGCGTATACTAGGATTGATATAAGGAAGAGATGGTGAGCTGCGCTGGGTGTCTAGGAACGTCTCATTCTCTGACAAATGGAAGCTGCGGCCGCGGCTGGGCTGGGACTTTTCGCTTTGTAAAAGCTCCGCGCTTTGAACTTTCCAGCCTAAAGCATTTTGCTCGATGATCACGCGTTCTGACTCTATATGCTCCTCCTGATGTTCTATTAAACCAATTTGATAGGTCAAAAACCGATGCAACTGGATATCCGCAATAATACCATATGGCAATTCCTTAACACCTTGCATACGGAGCTTGGTTTCTCCGCGCAGCAGCTTAGCGTCACGTTCTCGGTAACTGTTCAGGAGCCTTCGCACCTTGACATCCTGTTTCCGTACATAAGCGCTGTCCGAGACAAATGCTTCCAAGGGTGCGGATGAGCCCTCAAGCTCAGCCTGATTTTTCGCATGAATGTAATTGTAGAGCGCTGTTTTCCAGGACATCTTGGTATCCCTCCTTAGCTTTTATTAAGGTTTTTATACGTTTTGTTAGGACAAGCCCGAATTGCTTTGAATTGATTCAATATATGACATTTTGACGGTAAAAATGATTGAAATTAATCTTTACTCACACGTGGCGAAGCGCTATACTTGAAGTAGAGGGAATTATGAAATCGAGTTTCACTAGATGAAATTCGATGGCATGGTTAGATATTATAATTTGAGGAGGAACTACCTATGTCCAATAAGGACTCTTTTTCTGTGCGCAAGCAGTTAACTGTCGGCACGAAATCGTTCCAGTATTACAGCCTTCCTGACTTTGAAAGCCAAGGTCACGGCACAATTAGCAATCTGCCAGTTTCGATCCGCGTATTGCTTGAAGCTGCCGTTCGTCAATTCGACGGTCGCGCGATTACAAGTGAGCACGTGAAGCAAATCGCTGGCTGGGCTGAAGGCCGCGATGAGAACAAAGAAATTCCGTTCATTCCTGCTCGTATCGTTCTTCAAGATTTCACAGGCGTTCCAGTCGTCGTTGACCTTGCGGCAATGCGTGCGACTATGGCTCGTGAAGGTGGAGATCCTAGACGTATTAACCCACTTGTTCCTGTTGACCTTGTAATTGACCACTCTGTCATGGTTGATGCTTTCGGTTCCCCGGATGCACTCGACATGAACATTAACTTAGAATTCGAAAGAAACGAAGAGCGTTACCGCTTCTTGCGTTGGGCACAAACCGCATTTGATAACTTCCGTGCAGTGCCACCTTCAACAGGTATCGTTCACCAAGTAAACTTGGAGTACTTGGCATCTGTTGCAGCTACGAAAACAATTGACGGCGAAACTGTCGTGTACCCGGATTCCCTCGTAGGTACAGACTCCCATACAACTATGATCAACGGTCTTGGTGTTGTAGGTTGGGGCGTTGGCGGTATCGAAGCGGAAGCTGGTATGCTTGGTCAACCTCTATACTTCGTAGCTCCAGACGTTGTTGGTTTTAAATTGACAGGTCAATTGGCAGAAGGCGCTACAGCAACTGACTTGGCTTTGACAGTTACACAAATTTTGCGTAAAAAAGGCGTTGTTGGTAAATTCGTTGAGTTCTTCGGTCCTGGACTAAGCAACATTTCCTTGGCTGACCGTGCAACAGTTGCGAACATGGCTCCTGAGTACGGCGCAACAATCGGTTTCTTCCCTGTTGATAACGAAACATTGAACTACTTGCGTGCTACTGGCCGTGAGGAAGAGCAAATCGCGCTTGTAGAAGCTTATTACAAAGCACAAGGCATGTTCCGCACAGACAGCACACCAGATCCAGTGTTCACAGATGTTCTTGAGCTTGATCTTAGCACGGTAGTTCCAAGCTTAGCTGGTCCTAAACGTCCGCAAGATCGCGTAGAACTTACGAACATGAAAGAATCTTTCAACGCTATCATCCGTACACCGATCGAAAAAGGCGGATACGGCTTGACCGAAGAGAAAGTTGCTGAAGTTGTTGATGTTGTGTATCCAAATGAAACAGTTAAAATGGGTACTGGCGCAGTCGTCATCGCGGCGATTACTTCCTGTACGAACACTTCCAACCCAAGCGTTATGATCGGTGCTGGTCTCGTAGCGAAAAAAGCGGTAGCTCTCGGTTTGAAAAAACCAGCTTTCGTAAAAAGTTCTTTGACTCCAGGTTCCCTTGTTGTTACTGAGTACCTGATTAAAGCAGGCCTTCTTGAGTCCCTAGAAGCTCTTGGCTTCCACGTTGCAGGTTACGGCTGTGCAACTTGTATCGGTAACTCCGGTCCGCTTCCGGACGAAGTTAGCAAAGCGATTATCGACAACGATATGACAGTTGCTGCTGTTATCTCCGGTAACCGTAACTTTGAAGGCCGCGTACACGCACAAGTAAAAGCGAACTACCTTGGATCACCTCCATTAGTTGTTGCTTATGCTCTTGCAGGTACTGTGAACATCGATCTTGCGACAGATCCAATCGGTAGTGACCACACTGGTAAACCTGTCTACTTGAAAGATATCTGGCCTACAAACCAAGAGATTCAAGATGCTCTTAACATTGCTATGAGCCCTGACATGTTCCGCGACAAATACAGCAATGTATTCCGCGCTAACGAACGTTTCAACCAAATTCAAATCCCTGAAGGCGATCTGTACGAGTTCGACACGAACTCCACATACATCCAAGAGCCTCCTTTCTTCACAGACCTAGGCACAGTTCTTGATGATATCGCTGATATCCGCAGCGCAAAAACACTAGCACTTATGGGCGATTCCGTAACAACGGATCACATCTCCCCTGCTGGTAACATCAAAGTAGACAGCCCTGGAGGCCAATACTTGATCAACCATGGTGTAAAAAGAGAAGACTTCAACTCCTACGGTTCCCGTCGTGGTAACCACGAAGTGATGATGCGCGGTACGTTCGCGAACATTCGTATTCGTAACCAAGTGGCTCCAGGAACTGAAGGCGGCGTTACAACTTACTTGCCAACTGGCGAAGTTGAATCCATCTACGATGCTTCCATGAAGTATCAAGCTGAAGGCCAAAACCTTGTCGTTATCGCAGGTAAAGAGTACGGAACTGGTTCTTCCCGTGACTGGGCAGCCAAAGGTACTTTCTTGCTAGGCGTTAAAGCTGTTATCGCTGAAAGCTTCGAGCGTATCCACCGTAGTAACCTTGTTGGAATGGGTGTTCTTCCACTTCAATTCGTTAACGGCGAAAGCTGGAAAACGCTAGGTATTACAGGCCGCGAAACATTCGACATCACAGGCCTTAGCAACGACGTACAACCAGGTTCAACAGTAAAAGTTACTGCAACTCGTGAAGATGGCACTAGCTTCGAATTCACAGCTCTTGTGCGTTTGGATAGCTTGGTAGACGTAGACTACTACCGTAATGGTGGTATCCTGCAAACCGTTCTTCGTTCGATTCTTGCAGAAAACAAAAACTAATCCTAAACAACCAGCAAAACACACACAAAAAAAAGCTCGGGATTGCCTTCATGGCATCTCGGGTTTTTTCCTATTTATGGAAATAGTTGTGATTAATTCGCTCATTTTCATCAAAAATTGAGCCTGCTCAACCCTTACTGCCCCAAGGGATTGACTTACATTTCCAGAAACTGCGGGTTGAGACGATGTATATCGGCCCCTATACTGAGGAAAGCGAAAGGGGAGATGAAGATGATGTTGATTAAAAAACTAGTCGTAGTCGCACTCGTAGCTTCCTTTGGTTTAGGGATGAATGCAGGTACGTGGAGCCCGAAGGTATCCGCAGCAGAAGCTACGACTTTAAAGCAAGGCACACAAAATGGTGACGTATGGGACGCACAATTCCGACTAAAAACTTTAGGCATTTATGAGCCTTCTATAGATGGAAAATATGGTCCAATTACAGCCGCGGCAGTTCGTAACTTCCAAACGAATTATGGACTTAGTGTGGATGGGATCGTTGGTGCGAAGACATGGGAGTACTTGCGTAAATTCACGGTGAATCAAGCTGAGCTGGATATGCTAGCTAAAGTTATTTACAGTGAAGCACGCGGTGAATCCTATGAGGGTCAAGTGGCTGTTGGAGCGGTTGTTATGAACCGATTAAAATCCAGTCAGTTTGAGAATACCATTCAAGGCATCGTATTCGAAGTTGGCGCCTTTACGGCAGTCAGCGATGGCCAATATAATTTAACACCGGATAGTCAAGCTTATAAAGCTGCACTAGAAGCTGTTCGCGGCTGGGACCCAACGGGTGGCGCGCTTTACTATTTCAACCCGAAGACAGCGACAAGCGCATGGATCTGGACTCGTCAACAAACGGTACAGATAGGGAATCATATTTTCGCAAAATAAGATCGCCTGAAAAATGCGATGTAATAGAAAACACCTCTAGATGAAGCCGCTGGTGAAGCGAGCTTATGTAGAGGTGTTTTTTTCACAGAGAGACAGCTTGGCCAGTTCACTCAGGTATCAGCCTGCTCTTCATACCAAGGATTTAAGTGGACTAACACCTCATCCACATCGTTATGGGCTTCTTTAATTTTCTGCTTAATACTACGGCTGATGTCATGACCCTCTTGAATCGTCAGTTGGCCTGGAACACCAAGTCTCGCATCAACTAATATGTAATGGCCATGTTCCCTCGCTCGTAGTCGATCAATCCGCTTGACCTCTGGTACAGTACGAATCAGCTGGGCATATTGCTCGATATAGGTCGAATTCACACTACGCTCCATCAAAATATCGAAAGACTCGCTGCCCATTTCGTACGCCAGCTTCAATACAAGAAATGAAACGATAATACCCGCTACAGGATCACCATACGCCAAGTAGCTAAAGTTGTAGTGATCTCCTAGCAATGCCAAGCCAATCCCTACCGAAGCTGCAATTGAGGCGTACACATCTGCCAAATGGTCGTAGGCCGTGGCAATCAACCCTTTGCTATTGAGCTTCTGTCCTATTCGCATCGTATAGACATAGAGAATTTGTTTCCAGACGAGGGAAACGATAGCCGCACAAAAGGCAATGATATGCGCCTCACCCGCTGGTTCGAATAAGGCATGAATCGAATGATAGCCCATATAGATAGCGGCTCCGCCTAATATAATGGCAACAATAAAAGCGCCGAGTACCTCCGCTTTCCCATGTCCATAAGGATGCTCTACATCCGCTGGCTTTGAGGACACGCGCATGGAGCTATACGCGGTTGCCGTCGCGATAACGTCTCCAGCATTATGAATGCCGTCGGCAATTAGCACTTGGCTATTAAACAGAAGGCCGACAATGATTTTGATCGCAGTCAGCACAATGTTACTGGCCAGGCTTACCCAAATCGCCAGCATCGAGGCTGTCTTCTTCATGACTTCCACTCCCTTCCCACATTTAGTATGGCTTTTCAGCGGCAAAGCATCCGTCCATGTTGGTAGGTAGTGGGATTACTGAGTGGATGGGGATAGGGGGTAATTGCGACGAAACGGTTTGATGATGACGGTGACTACGATGGGGATGGTGAGGTGATGTGGAATGTTATCTGGGATATCCTGGGGTTCGACTATTTGTGAGATAGAGCTGTGGAAAGTGCTTATTTGAGATAAACCTGCGGGATATCGCGGGCTAAGGTGATTGATGGAACTAGAATAAAAAGTAGACACCTTGTTAAGAGATGAGGATAATAATCTTATCAGGAGGTGTTCATTTTGGGTGAACAGCGGCAACGGTATAATGATGAATTTAAACAACAGACGGTAAAATTTATTCAAGAACAAACGAAGTCGGTAACGCAGATAGCCGAGGAATTGAACATTCCGGCAGGAACACTGCACCAATGGGTAGCGAAATATCGACAGTTTGAAAGTGAGTCAATTGCAACACCAGAAAGACTCCGCCAGTTAGAACAGCTTTTGAAAGAGAAAGACCGCGAACTTGCAGATAAAGATCGCCTCATTGCAGATGCTCAAGAAGAACTTGCGATCGTAAAAAAGGCCGTACACATCTTCAGCAAACCAAAGAACTAAGGTTCCAGTTCATTGAAAAGCATCGTTCCGAATTTTCAATGGAGAAGATGTGTCAAACGCTTGAGGTTTCCCGGAGCGGTTACTATAAATGGTTACTTGGAAAAGAGGCGGTGAATAGCTACCAGAAGCGCAGAACTGCGCTCTTAGCTCGAATCACGTTCATATTTCATGACCATTTTGGTAGGTATGGCAGCCCTAAAATCACAGAGACACTCGTGCGTGAAGGCTGGACGGTATCTGAACGACTAGTTGGTTCACTAATGAAAGCCAATGGGCTTCGTTCCTGCGTTTCTAAGAAGTTTCGAGTGAACACGACGGATTCAAACCACGATTCACCGATTGCACCTAACTTGCTAAATCAAAATTTTCAAACAACCGCACCTAACAAAGTCTGGGTCACTGACATTACCTATATTCCGTGCCGTGAAGGCCGGTTGTATTTAGCTAGTGTTTTAGATCTTTACACGCGCAAAATTGTAGGTTGGAAGCTCGGAGACCGCATGACAACAGAGTTAGTCCTGGCTGCACTAGACCAAGCTTATGTGGCGCAGCAACCCCCAGTAGGGCTTGTGCATCACTCAGATCGAGGCTCACAATATGCCTCGGAAGATTACCGCGAAAGACTTGAAACCTACAAAATGAAAGCAAGTATGAGCCGAAAAGGCAACTGCTACGATAATGCCTGCATCGAATCCTTCCACAGCGTATTAAAGAAGGAGTTTGTTTACTGTACGAAATTTTGGACAAAGGCACAGGCTCAACAGGACATGTTCGAGTACATTGAACTCTTTTACAACCGTAAAAGAATCCATGGTTCTTTGGGCTATGTCTCGCCTGATCGATTTGAAGAACTATATTACAAAAGCGTTAGTTAATTTCTCTTAGTAGGTGTCTACTTTCTTGACAGAGGTCCATGAAAGTGCTTATTTCCTGCTTTATGTGCCTTTTTGAGCGTAAACACGGGAAATAAGCACTCCTTGAGTGCTTATTTGAGATAAACTCATGATATCCCACGAGTTAAGGTGATTGAAAGTGCTTATTTCTTGCTTTACGCGCTATTCTTGGCGTAAATGCGAGTTAAGACGACTGCAGGTGCTTAGCGCAGCATCGTGCCCATCCGGCGCGCCGCCTCCATAATCGTCGGCGCCTGCTCTTGCATCAGCTCCAGCGTGAGCCTGTTCGCTGGACCCGAGACCGCCAGGGCGGCCACTAGTCGGCCGCCGCGGTCGAGAATCGGCGCGGACACAGCCGCCGCGCCAGGCTCGCGCTCTTCGACGCTCGTGGCGAAGCCCGCGCGTCTTGTGTCGCTGAGCTGCTGCAGGTATGCCTGCGTGTCTAACCCTGTCGGCCAGTCGGCCGAGGTTAGCAGCTGCTCCAGCAGCCCTGGCTCAGCAAAGGCGACGAGCACCTTGCTCGAGGCGCCGACGTAAAGCGGCATTCGCGCCCCGACAGGGGCCACACGGCGAATGGCATGGTTGCTCTGCACGGCTTGGATGCGCACGCGCACTAGGCCGTCCTGCACGTACAGCGAGATCGTTTCGCCGAGCTGATCGCGCAGCCGTTCCATCTCCGGTAGCAGAATAATGCCGGGGTCTCCCTCTTTGGACAGGTTAGCCGAAAGCTCCCAGAGCCGGTAGCCCAGTCTGTACTTATCCGTTGCTTCATCACGCATGATGAAGCCCTTGCCTTCAAGCGATGCGAGAAGGCGATGCACGGTGCTTTTGTGAAGCTGCACACGTGTAGCAATTTCGGTTAACGTCAATTCTGACGCCCCCGTGAAACAAAGCATAATATCTAAAGCGCGCTCAACAGCACGCACGGTCAGCTTGCCATCTTCCATAGAAGAGTCACCACCTTTATAAGCCAAACTGTTTCACTATATGAAACCTTGTTATGTTCAGTATAACGAAACTACGTGGAACCGTAAAGGTCAAACGCCTCTTTTTCCCATTATTACAGAACCGTTACAATAGGCTTACAAATGCCACATCTACATTGACTTGAAAGCGCATTCAGAATAATATTAAAGTACACCAACACTTATCAGAATATTTAAACAATTAACTCTCCCTTCCTATTTTACACCTCTAACTAGCAGAATTTCACATACACATTTTCACGGAGGGAGGCTTCATCGATGTCTACAACTACACTAAATCCTGTAACGGGATCGCTGCAACCCACTCTTGATCAGGTTACACAACCTTTTTTACGCAGGAAAAAACTAATCGCCACAACTTTTTTAGTTTTATTAATGCTATGCACCTCAGTCGTACTCATCTTCCACGCTTACATTGCTTGGACCTTGGCTAGGCCACATATTGAGCCTCTACATTCGAATCCGATGAAAGCTGTCCGACTTCCTTATACGAACATTTCATTTCCCAGTCTAAACGGTAAATCCAACTTAGATGGCTGGTTCATCGCAGCAGCAGGCTCGAGTAAAACCGTCATTTTCTCACATGGCTATGGAGGCAATCGTGAAGAAGAATGGGTTCCTTTGTACACCTTAGCCCGCGAGCTTCATAAAAAGCAGTATAACGTTCTCATGTTTGACTATGGCTACGTGAATCCCACTAGTAGTCGCCTCATGACCGGCGGTGTTCAGGAATCCCAAGAGCTGCTTGGGGCCATTGATTACATCAAACAATCTACTGGCGGTTCGATTTTTATTTGGGGCTTTTCCATGGGGGCAGGCACTGCCTTACAGACGGCTCTACAGCAAAACGGAGATATTTCAGGGATGATCCTAGACAGCACATTTCTGCTGAACTCAGACACCCTTTATCAAAATATAAATCAAATCGTGCACCTACCCAAATACCCTTCTTTACCCCTGGTGCGTCTCTTCTTTCCTTTATTAAATGGCGTAAGCTTGCATGACGTGCCCTTCTCGAAAGTGACCACAACGTCATATGAGATGCCGATCTTCATGATTCATGGCACAAATGACAACAAAGCTCCCCATGTCTTAGTTGAAGCGATGTTCAAGCAGCAACACAATAGCGCCTCTAAGCTATGGATTCTCCCTAATGCGCAGCACGAACTTCTGTACCGCGCTGAGCCCAAAACGTATGTGAGCCGCACGATGGACTTCCTTAGCAGTATTGAACCATCGGCCACATCCGAGCACGTTAACGCTGGTATTCCCTCCTCCCTATAAAATCGACCTCTGATGAGGTCGGTATTTTTTTGGCCATTTACCGGCTTGCATACCTATACGAGCCTATACGAAAAAGAGGTAAGCAGCGCTTACCTCTCATCAACAAATTGGCCAACTTCTCAACCGTATGCGCCTGCGTCGCGACTTAACTGGAAAACCTACAGCTAATTTCTGCTTATTTTATTAATTTTTGAATTTAGATGGAAAAGGTACAGCTAAATGTCGCGGTTTCCGCCAATTCCCCTAAAAACCGCTGAATTAACTACAGGAAATCCATCTAATCATCTAAAATGTGAAAAACCAGCTAAATTAGCTGGAGAAAATCCATTTATTCTAGCGCGGCGGCTAGTTGGTGGAAGATGGGGGGCTAGTAGCTGTTGCAGCCGCTTGTAGAAGCTCGTAAGTTACTTATAGTAGCTGCTTGTGGCTGCTTATAGCTTCCTGTATCTGATTGTAATGCCTGTAGCTAATTGCAGCCGCTAGCGGGCGGATGGTTCATGAAAGTGGGTTGGCGGAGTGGTTACATGTAGCTACCTGAAGCCTCTTACAGCTACAAGCAGACAGACGTTGAGTGGGCACGCCCCCACTCAATCCATCTCATATATCGAGCCCGATTTACTCGCAAACAGCTCCGCATATACCTTCTCGGCATAGGCATCGGTCATGCCCGAGATGTAGTCCGCGACGAAGCGCGGCCAACTCCAATTACTATTCGTGCTGCGCCGCTCGTAGCTATCGATCCAGTCGGGCGGGATGATCCACTGCCCTTTGTCCTTATCGATGAAGCTGTCCCAGAGACGCTCGACGATGATTTCGCTGCGCTTTTGCAGGCGCAGGACGCGGAAATCCTTAATCAGCGTGACCCACGCCAGCTTCTTGAGGATTTCCATCGTCCGCAGCAGATCCATATCCTCTGCGCCGTCTTTGACGAGAGCGACTTTCTTCCAGCCGCGCTCCGTGTCGTCGATGATGTCGAGGCGGCTCGCGAATGAGCTGACCCAGCGAGCTTTCATCTCTCTGCGCGTCCGTGATTCCTCGCGGTTGCACTCAGCAAAAATAAGCTCCCACTGCTCCAAATAATCGTGCAACACGCGCCGCACCATCTGCTCGATATCAACTTGCTCCCAGCCGAATTTATGCTGATTGGGATCGTTCAATATCTCCATCACGAGATGTCGAATCAATCGTTGATCTTCGAAAAAGGTAGCGTTCATTTGAATTTTGCCTGCCCGAATGCCATCCTCGATATCATGTGTAGAATACGCAATATCATCGCAGAGGTCCATCAACTGCGCTTCCAATGTGGAGCAGCCCTCTGGCATTTTCCAAATGTCGCGCAACTCACGAATAACGTCCCACTCCGCGCCATATACGCCCTTCAGACGCCCTTCTTCCTCAATGAGGAAGGGATATTTATTAATACCGAGAAGCACAGCTGACGTCAGATCCAGACCACTCTCGCTGCCTGCTCGTTTTTCAAGAAACATGAGGATCCGGAAGTTTTGCGCATTGCCCTCATATTTCAAGCCGTGATCCTTCATTAGGATATGATTGAGCACCTCTTCGCCCTTATGTCCAAAAGGCGGGTGACCGAAGTCATGCGCAATGGATGCGCACTCGACCACGGTCGGATCGATGATCAGGCCTGGATGTTCTCTTTTGCTCAAAAAGGGATTCGTCCGCTCTAAACGCTTCGCCACTTCTCGCGCAATCTGTGCGACCTCCAAGGAGTGCGTCAGACGAGTCCGATAGTAATCTCCCGAGCCGGCCCCGAACACCTGAGATTTCCCTTGTAGACGCCGAAAAGTCGGTGACTGAATCAACCTTGCATAGTCCCGTTCAAATTCATCCCGTTCTTCACTCCATTTCGAGGAAGCTGCCTCACCAGGCCGATATTTCCGTATGTTGTTCATATGCTTGCCTCCTCTAGCCCTCTAGCGCTGTAGGGCGCCGATCTCACCTGTATCCTGCTGCTGGGGCGATTCCTCACACTGCTATCAGTTTATGCGAGAGCATGTACGATAGTCACCATTCGACCCCCTGATGCAGAAGGATTATATTTTTAAAAGAATACTATATTCTCCATGCCCCAACAAGCCTAACCTGATGCACAACTGAAAAAAGGGAATGATGCACAAGACCATTGTCTTGGTGCACATTCCCCAGTGTTCTTATTATTTTAATAAAGATAGAAATTCCGAACGCAGTGTTGCATCCTTACGGAAGGAGCCGCGCACAGCAGATGTTACGGTTTGACTGCCGTATTTCTTCACGCCTCTTGCGCACATGCACATATGCTCGCCTTCAACGACAACCATGACACCATGCGGCTTAAGCACATCGAATAGGATGTCGGCAATTTCAGAGGTAATACGTTCTTGTACCTGCAGCTTGCGTGTAACGACATCAACTAAACGAGCAAATTTGCTTAGACCGGCCACTTTACCGCTAGGTAAGTAACCAACGTGGACTTTGCCAAAGAAAGGCGCCATATGGTGCTCACACTGGCTGTAGTAAACGATATCTTTGATGATAACAAGCTCTTCATGCTGTTCATCAAAAGTAACACCAAGTACTTCGCGAGGATCTGCTGCATATCCTGCAAAAATTTCTTCATACATACGCGTTACACGAGCTGGCGTATCCAACAGACCTTCACGATCTACATCTTCACCAATCAGTCGCAAAATTTCACGGACATGACTTTCAATCTGCTCGCGATTTTCTGCGACTAATCCATTTTTATAATCGATGGATGCCATCTTCTCTACCACTCCACCCTATTTCTTATTTCCGCTTTTGGTTAAAATTTTGGTTTTTCATCATTTGTTGTGCTTTATTCAATTGTTGCTTATTCATGTTGTAGCCCATTTGCTTCGCCATTTTGGCTAGCATTTCAGGATTGTTTTGCATGGATTCCAGCTGTCTCTTCAAATAGAATACACCAATAAAGAAACCGCCAACCAAACCTGCAATCAATGTGAGAATGGGAATTAAATAACTCCACATAACCTGTGCCCCCTGCTTGTACATATTTAGAATAGAATGCTTGTTCTATCATATCATTTCTGTTCCACGGTTTACAAATTAAAGAACTTGTTCAATGAATAAAGTTGTTTCTTTCGCCAGATCGATCTCCTTAATGTCCAACAGTTTATCTGTGGCATCCTGCTTCACAATCCGAATAATCGGACGCGTGGGAAGTCCTCTATGCTGACCAACGACAACGCCAGTCTCCCGATTCGTCAACCGCACCGAAGTTCCTGTCGGATAAATCGAAACAATTTTCAAAAATTGAATCAACACATCGCGATCCAGCTTCGTCTCCGCCAATGCCAGCATGTATTCACAGGCTTCATGGGGCAGCTTGCGTCGTCCTGCAGACATATCAAAGAGTAAGTTGTCGTACATATTGGCGACGGCCGTTATTTTGGCATATAGATGAATATCATCGCCCATGATCCCTCTCGGAACGCCTTCTCCATTTAGTGCCTCATGATGCTGAAAGGCCACATGTGCAATGAGCAGATTGAACTCACGCTTATTCTTCAAAAGCTCAAACCCACGCCACGTATGATGTCGCCGCGGATCCTCCGATTCATCGTCTGTGAGCAGCTCCACTTTCCCAATATCATGGAGAAGCGCTCCCATAGCGAGATCTTTCAATTGGGTCGCATTCATTCCCATATTCATGCCGATGAGCACAGCCATCATGCAGACATTCATGGCATGGATATACATTTGATTATCCTGCG
Source organism: Paenibacillus sp. LjRoot56 (assembly GCF_964253335.1). Taxonomy (NCBI): domain Bacteria; kingdom Bacillati; phylum Bacillota; class Bacilli; order Caryophanales; family Paenibacillaceae; genus Paenibacillus; species Paenibacillus sp. LjRoot56. The sequence continues at coordinate 254,960 of NZ_CAXURV020000005.1, read as the reverse complement.
TCCGAATATCGTTCAGCTGTACGAGGACATCACGATTTTTCATAATCTCATCTAACAGTGTGTTGATGGACATGCTGACGTTGCGCGAGTTGAAATCTTTCCCTGACTGAATAGACGCGAACGTCTGCCCCATCTGTGTCATGACAAGGCGCTTCGTTTCATCCGATAGGATTTCTGGGATCTCCACATCTTCTAGGTTCGGGTCTTTGATATAAATCATCGTCACGCCAATTCGATTCAGCGTATTGATCATAAACACGGTTAGCTGCACATTCTCCGAAAGCAAAATTGCCCCATTGCTGGCATATATCGTACGTCCCAGGTATTGACCAGACTCCACCGAATCCAAATGCACATATTTCATAGGATTCACTCCACATGTTGTAATTGTTGAACTTCTAGGATAGCAATGTTCGTTGTTCCAAATCTAATAAGTGCACTTTGGTCGGAAGTCCCCCGCCATAACCCACAAGATCGCCGTTTGCCCCAATGATCCGATGACATGGAATAATGACAGGAATGGGATTTTGATTGTTCGCTCCCCCTACGGCTCTAACAGCTTTAGGCGAACCAATCGCTTCCGCTATATGTTTATAGGATGCTGTCTCCCCATAAGGGATCGTTTGCAAGGCCAGCCACACTCGCTTTTGGAACTCCGTCCCTTGTAAATCCAGATCCCCTTCAAAGCTCTCTCGTTCTCTTTTAAAATACTGCGTTAATTGCTCAGCTACGGATGCTAGCTGCTTCGCATTTTCGTTTAGCTCAAACGCCCCATACCAACGACTTGCCCACTGTTCACGTTGTTCTCGATTCTCCTCATAGGTACCGAACTCGACTTTGCAGAGGCCCTGTGGGGATGCCACAAGCACGAGAGGACCGATGGGCGAGTCGATCTCGGTATAGGTGAGCACGACCGTTTCTTGCTGCTGTTTCATCTTATTCCTCCTGTACGGCCACTGCTTGACTGTTCTGTATAGCTATGGCTTTCTCGATGTCCGTCTTCACCTGCGGCTCTTGCTCAGCCGCAGCAGCTTTAGTTAAAGCCGCAAAAGCTTCCTCACCGCCGATGCGCCCCAGCGCCCACGCTGCGGTAGCCCGGATCTCCGGGCGAGGGTCGCTGCGCAGCAGATCCACCAGGACCGGCACCGCTGTGCGGTCCTTGAAGTTGCCCAGCGCGATGATTGCGTTGCGCTGGATGGGCTTTTTGCCGCGCCAGGAAGCCGCAATGCGCCCGTACTGCTCTTTGAAATCCTTGTTCGACATCGTGAGCAAGGGAATGAGCAGCGGCTTGACCTTCTCCGGGTCAGGCTGCAGTTCGGGATGATGCGTCCAGTTCATCCCCTTGTTCTTCGGGCAGACGACCTGGCACGTATCACAGCCGTAGAGTCGGTTGCCGATTTTGCGTTTGTATTCGTCATCCACATACCCTTTGGTCTGTGTGATGAACGAGATGCAGCGGCTCGAATTGAGCTGCCCTGGGCCGACTAGCGCCCCTGTTGGACAGGCATCGATGCAAATCGTGCAGTCTCCGCACTGGTCCATAATACCTATATCGGATTCGAATGGGATGTTCGTGATCATTTCGCCCAAATACACCCACGACCCCCATTCGGGGGTGATCACGGCGCAGTTTTTGCCGCTCCAGCCGATGCCGGCACGTTCGGCAACAGCGCGGTCGACAAGGGCACCGGTGTCGACCATGCTCTGCAGCCTCGCCTCCGGCACGCGCTCGGCGATGAAAGCCTCCAGCTTCGCGAGCCGATCGCGAAGCACGTCGTGGTAGTCGCTCCCCCACGAGGAGCGCGAGATCATGCCCCGATACGCCCCAGGCTCAGATCGGGGCGGGTTCGAGAGCTTCGATGGGTACGCGACGGCGATCGAGATGATCGACCGTGGCGCGTCGAAGCTCAGCTCAGGATGTACCCGCTTCTCGATGTCCGGCTCCTCGAAGCCGGATTCGAAGCCCTTCTCCCTGTGGCGGAGAAGGATGTCTTTCAATGCGTGAAACGGCTCCGCAGAAGTGAAGCCGATCTTATCAATACCAAGAGAGGGCGCGGCTTCCACGATCTCTTGTTGTAATTTCCGCCAGTCTGTTCTGTCTGCATTGGAAACCGCCAATCTGCTCACCTCTCTCTTTCAATTTCTCTTCTGGTTGTACTTATAGCTTCCCCGCCATATCGAGCGGCCATAACACAAAGTCAGCCCGTCCTTGGACGAGGCTGATCGGTATGACCCCGAACATACGGCTGTCTGCGCTTGCTGCCAGATGCCGATTATCGCCCATTACGAAGATCTGGCCCGGTCCGACCTCTGTCGGTCCGAAGTCACCATCTTCGATTGGCGTATCCGCATACGGCTCGGTGACTTTATCGCCGTTCACATAAAGAGCGCCTTGGCGGCCCTGCACCTCGTCACCTGCGATTGCAATGACCCTTTTGACCAACAAAGGGTGCTGAGGTAATGCTAACTTCTCAGGCTCCTCGAGAATAACGATTTCGCCCCGACTCGGTGCTTTCAAATAGGTGATGGCTTTGTTCACGAAGAGCCACTCGCCTTCTCGAAGCGTCGGATCCATCGAGTGACCGCGCACCGTAGACAAATTGAAACCGAATTGATGAACAATAATAACAACAAGAAGAGCTACGAGAATGGATTTCGTCCAATCCCACAGCTCGTGCGTAAAGCTTTTCGATTCATGAACATACCCTTGTACAGAAACTTGCCTTTTCGAATCTTCTCGCCCTACGAAGAAGCTCACTCAACCGCCTCCGCTCTTATACTTTTCCCATTGCTCATAATAGTAGATCACCATATCATCCTGAAAAGGCGGCTTGTCCTCATTCACTAACGACAGCAGCGCTGCAAGCCCCTCTTTCACCTTCGTTTCGACAAGGGACGAGTAATGGTAGCCGAGCTTATGACGCTCGTATTCATCTTGATCCACAATATGTACCGTTCGATCTGGCAAACGGATAACGTCTAAATCATAATCAATATATGTTAAAATTTGCTGATTCACGTATAAAGGAGAGGCCACATTACAGTAATAGCGAACCCCAGTCTCCTCCATGAGAGCAACGATATTAAACCACATTTTCGGAATAAAAAAAGAAACCCCTGGAATGCGGCTAACCCACTCCTTGCCATCCGCTTCTTGAATCTTAGTCTGACTATTAATGAACACAAGCATGCCCTGTTTCTGATGCTCTTCATGGAGCATACTTGAAGGAACCCGCCAATTGGTCAACCACATGCGATGGAGATGCCCGTCGTGTTTGAAGCTTTTTATCACATACGGCGTGAAATTATCCATGTTCCAAGCTCCTCTGTAAATTGCTGCCGAAACGTCACCTTATTATACTAGAAAAGCATATCTGACCCCCAATTGCAATGGCGGCACAGATATGCTCCCTATAAGTAAACTTATTTTACTTCCCTACCCGTAACAAGTGAAGACTAGACGCTTACTTTTTTCACAATGCTAAGTCGATGAGCAGCTCTGGAAAAGTCATCTGAACTGTAACCAGCAGACTCATACACAGGCAGCACCATTTCATTGTGCACATCTACCGTTACCATAATTTTCTTAACATTCCGCCCGAGAAACCGCTGCTTCATTGCCTCGATCAAAGCTTTGCCGATACCCTTACGTTGATATGCTGTTGCGACTGCGATCCTATAGTAGTAGCCATTGTTGTTATCAATCGTGCCGATAATCATGCCTACGACTTGCTCTTCTTCTTGAGCGATTAAAACAAGCTCCGTGTCCCACGAAAGCTGACGAGCGAAGGCTTCAATCGTCTCCTCATAGCAGGTTTCCGACAGAACGTCTTCTAGAAGTTCTTTAACCGAAGAGGTATCACCAAGTTGAAATGAACGAACATGCATACGGTTCTCTCCCAATTCCATATTAATTTGTAGAGATTAATTTTCTGGTAAAGAAGTAAATACGACAAAAAAACACGAAATCCTGCTGAAAATGTGGTGAAATTCACAAAAAACTTTGTTTTTTTCGATATATCTCTTGAAAGCGCTTAAATGCAAGCGTTTTCAATTATGAAATTCCATTTTAGCTGATTATTCTAGTTCTTTTTACCTCTATGTCATTCGTTATGCTCTAGCCTTTAAGACGCATAAAAGTAGACACGCCAAGGAACAATGTAAAACATAACTATGAAATTTGAGAATTTATGGGATGGATGAACATGGAACTGATCCGCCGCTTATTAAAAGCCGCAAATCGGATGCTCGAAGAAAACAACAACGATCTACAGGAACCGCCACCGTCCGAATTCGTCGAAATTTCGGCAAAACTATCCGAGAATATTGATCAACTCGCCACGATTTTCAGCGATACGCCAGATTTGATCGTTCGCACGTTTACTTATAAACAATCCGGAGTTCCAGCAGCTCTTGCCTATCTAGATGGGCTAGTGGATAAAAACTCCATCAATAATAATGTCCTTCACGAACTCATATTTCACACTACTACAGATACCAGCGATGAATTGCCTGTCGCTTTAGGAGAAATCAAAAGCCTTCTAGTTTGGGAAACCATAGAAACTTCAATTTTGCGAGGCTACAGTATTCTTTTCATCGATGGCCAAGCCCATGCTTTTTCCCTAGAAACCCAAGGCTGGCCGCAACGGGCCATAGAGGATTCTCAAATTGAAGCCTCGCTGAAAGGCGCACATCAAGGCTTTATTGAAACAGGTAGTCAAAATATTGCCTTAATTCGCCGATATATCCCCAGCAGTGAGCTCAAGATTAAAGAACTTTATGTCGGAAACAGGACCAAAAGTAAGGTATCCATCTTGTATTTAGAAGATATTGCGCTCCCTGAGATACGCATTGAATTAGAGCGTCGCATCTCCAGCTTGCAGATCGACTGCATCTTAAATACTGGCGAGCTTGCGGAGCTGATCGAAGATAACCCCTTCTCCCTGTTTCCACAAATGATTACAACCGAACGACCGGACACGGCAGCATCCCAACTGTTGCAAGGACGCTATTGTGTCGTCGTAGATCGATCATCGAGTGTATTAATTGCACCCGTTGGCCTAGCGGCCTTCTTCCAGGGTATTGATGACTACAGTACGCGTTGGCCCGTAGCGACCTTCTTTCGACTGCTTCGTTTCTTCGCTTGTATCATCGCCGCGTTTCTTCCGGCATTTTATATTGCCTGCGTTTCATTTAATCATGAACTGATTCCCTTGGATTTGATTTTGTCGATTGGTGAGTTTCGATCAGCAGTCCCTTTCCCTCCCTTTATAGAGGCACTCATTATGGAAATTATGCTCGAAATGCTAAGGGAGGCGGGAGTTCGTCTTCCTGCGCCCGTTGGCCAAACTGTGGGGATTGTAGGAGGAATTGTCATCGGACAAGCAGCGGTACAAGCGGGCATTGTGAGCAACCTCATGGTCGTTGTCGTCGCCTCTACAGCGGTTGCCTCGTTCATCCTTCCGAACTATGACATGGCGGCTTCCGTTCGTTTAATTCGCTTCCCGATGATGACGATTGCCTCCCTATACGGGATCATTGGGATTATGGCAGGCGCAATGGTCATACTAGCTCACCTCATTAGTTTAAAATCACTTGGAGAAGCGTATAGCACGCCCATTGCACCAGTTCGAATGGCGGACTGGAAAGATGTTTTCATCCGTCTGCCGCTTAAAAAAATGGTCCACCGTCCCAAAAGTGTACGTACGCTTCAAAAACGTCGATATGGCATGATGAAAAAGGAAGGAGATGACTCTTCATGATTCCAGGCAAAGGCAATCAGATTACGCTGTTTCAATTTATTTTGATCATTCACAGTGTACAATTAGGCGTTGGCCTTATCCCTCTGCCTGGCGATCTTGCGAAAGGTTGCGGGACTGACGGATGGATTGTTCTCATCATCGGGTGGCTTATATCTATCGTCAGCAGCCTGATTATCATTCAGATCATGAGGTGTCACCCCAATGGCACGATCATTGATTTACTGAGTCATTACTTTGGCAAATGGGTTGGAAAAGTAGGAATGGTGATGTTTATCGGCTATTTCCTCCTCTATATGTATTTAATTTATAATCGTATGGCCCTGTTAGTTCAGAATTGGATTATGCAGCAAACGAATATTGCTGTTCTCATGCTGCTTTTCCTCCTACCTGCTTATATGATTACCAGGGGGGGATTTCGTATCATTGGCCGCTATTCAGAAATTCTCCTGTTCCTTTCCGGCGGCTTACTATTCACTTCCTTCTATCTATTCAAACATGCGCAATGGATTCATCTGCTTCCCATCCTGAAACATGGCTGGATGCCCATTTTGCAAACCCTACGAACCAACATTCTTTCTTTTGTCGGGTTTGAAATTGCCTTCTTTCTATACCCCTACTTAGAAAAAAAAAGCTCTGCTTCCCTCGGCATCATAATTGCGAATTCGGTCACTTTTTTTGTTTACATGCTGTTTACTTTACTTGCTTTTGTCAATTTCAGTCCAGACGAGATCACACAATACCATAATACGCTCATCTCTTTATTTAAAATCATTGAGTTTCGTTTTCTGGAACGCTTTGATATTTTAATCCTCTCCATCTACTTGCTGATTATCGTAAGAACCTTCGTTCCTGTGCTATATGCGGCAGTTATATGTACTCAGCAGCTTGGACTCAAAGGACAGCCCAGACTGCATATCCTCCTCATCCTTACCGTTATGGTAGGTATCACATGGGTTTTGAAGCCTGGTTGGGATGAAAGTGTGCGTTTAAGGGATATTGTTCAAAATATTGGTATCGGGATCGCTTTTGTTATTCCGCCGCTCTTATGGGCCGTTCTAACGGGCATGCGTCGTGTCTTAAGGAGGTCCTCCCCATGAAGCCGATGCGAACAAGCCTTATTTTATTTCCGCTTTTCGCTTTCTTCATTCTGATATCTAGCTGTAAAGATCAAATGCCCTTAGAAAATGTGACGCTTGTTCTCATGGTCGGGTTGGATTTAGATAAAGATAATAATCTCGTCATTTATGCATCAAGTCCCGTCTTTAACAAGGAAGCCAAGGTGAAAAATGAAGTCACCAAAGTAACTGCGATTAACATAAGAGATAGCCGAAACGAATTTGACACGCGCGCTTCAGCGCTTGTTAGCGCAGGTAAAATCCAAAATGTGCTCATAAGCAAACGCATCTTAGCTCATGACGATTGGTTTAAGCTGCTCGATGTCTTCTACCGTGACCCCAAAACATCTGAAACGGCCAGAGTGATCGCCGTTGAGGGCTCCGTCGAGGAGATTATGAACTTTGCGCCTGCAGATAAACGGAGAATGTCCATGCATATTGCCAAGCTCCTAGATACCGCCCATATGCGCAATTTGGTACAAGTCTCAACACTATTTGACCTTCATCGGCAAATGTATGAGAAAGGAATTACGCCCTACTTAACTGACCTCCGTAAGGATACGGAAGTTGTGGCAGCAGGCACAATGCTTTTGAGTAAAAAAGGAAAGTATGCCTACGCCATTAGCAATACAGAGAACCAGCTTCTTCAAATGCTGCAAAAGGAGAAGAATGGCCCTCTATCCTTCACCGTCAAACTTCCAGAAGAAAAAGGCGACTCCCCCTTTGTAACAGGCGCACTCAGCTTCTATGCGTTGCGCATCAAAAGGGACTTGAAAGTCACTTTCGAGGAGAATAAGTTCGTTTTTGATATCCAATGCTCCATACCTATTCAATTGACTGATAAACCTTTCACCTTCGATGTGAGGAATGATGCGTCTAAGCTTGAAGCCGAGATCAATCAGCAGCTAGAGGCGCAGATGAAATCTCTGGTAAAAAAAATGCAAGAGCATGAAGTGGATCCCATCGGCCTAGGCCTTTATGCGCGCGCCTATCAATTCAAGGCCTGGGAGCACGTACAAGATGAGTGGGGGCATGCGTTTTCGGAAGCTGATGTACGTATCCATGTAAAGACGAAAATAAAGAATATGGGTGAAACCCTATAAAGCATGTATGAGATGCGTGAAAAAACACCATCTTATAGGAGGATATTCCGATTCAGAAAGAGGTGAAACCTATGTCCGATAAAGAATTAGATCATGAACTTACTGCACATGAGTATCCTCGTGAAATTCCAGATTTTCAATTTATGAGCACGAAAAAACCAGAAGAATGGACGGAGATCGAACTGCTCCAGCTCCACCGTACGATGAGCGACTTATCCCCCTACCTTCATGAGCAAGATACAGCCATGCACAATCAAATCACACGGGAAATGGAACGTCGCGGCATTTAAGGGACTACCGACTTAGTAAACACAAATGTTGCTTTATTAGCTGTGTTCCTTCATAATGAAATTGAAACTACATAATTTTTAGGAGGTATTTATTCAATGGCACATCAACTACCCGCTCTACCGTACGCAAACGAAGCACTTGAGCCGCACATCGACGCAAAAACGATGGAAATCCATCACGATCGTCACCATAACGCTTACGTAACAAACCTGAATGCAGCTTTGGACAAACACCCAGCTCTGCATGACAAATCCCTTAACGACCTGATCGCTGACCTTAACAGCCTTCCTGAAGATATCCGTACTGCTGTTCGTAACAATGGTGGCGGACATGCTAACCACTCCCTATTCTGGGAAACAATCGGACCAGAAGCTGGCGGCGCACCTACAGGCGCTCTAGCAGCAGCAATTGACAGCGAGCTTGGCGGCTTTGATAAATTCAAAGCAGATTTCGCTGCAGCAGCAACTACACGTTTTGGCTCTGGCTGGGCTTTCCTAGCTGTTGACAAAGCTGGTAAATTGAAAGTGTACAGCTTGCCGAACCAAGACAGCCCGATCATGGAAGGCGAAACGCCAGTTCTTGGTCTTGATGTTTGGGAGCATGCTTACTACCTAAACTACCAAAACAAACGTCCTGATTACATCGCAGCTTTCTGGAACGTTGTTAACTGGAACGAAGTTGGCAAACGTTACGACGCAGCGAAATAATTTGATTTAAAAAAAGCGACCCTTAGGGGTCGCTTTTTTTGTTGGAAACGGCGATGCGCACTTAGCTATCCCTTCGGATTTGGACCATATTGATTATCGTTGACGTCACTATCTTGGCAGAAAAATACGAGCAGAATGATGAAACCTATCAAGGGAATGATGCCGAGCAGTATCCACCATCCACTTTTCCCCGTGTCATGCAATCTACGAAAGGCTACAGCTAGAGAAGGTAAAAGGATAAATAGCGAATATAGGCCCGACAGGACTTGATCCAACCCGATAATAGCCTCCACAATACCTAACCCAATCGAAATAATAATATTGAACAAAACGAACATCCAATATTCCTTCCGTCTTGCTCTGCCTGAAAATCCTACATAATTCGATAACACCTTAACATACCATTCCATTGAGCATCGACTCCTTTCTTCTCCCATTGATATTCCAAGAAGAGGAATCTCATGCCATCAAGTGCCGGTTAGCAATTTTCCTTTACGTGCATGGAGCCTCGTTGTACCATGAAGGTAATACCATAATGAGGAAATGAGGTGGCAATTCCTTGAAATCCATTGTTCCATTGCTTCATAACATCCCCCTCTTTCAAGAGCTAACGGAAGAAGATCTAGTCGGGATTGCACCACTTTTTACAATTAAGAAAGTAAAGAAGGGAACTATCCTTTTTAAAGAAGGAGAAGTTGGCGAGGAATTGTACTTAATCCATTCAGGTGTCGTGAAAATATATCGTCTGGACGAGGCGAAAGAAGTCACACTAGCTTTATTCCGGGACGGAGACTTCTTCGGAGAAATGTCACTGCTCAGTAATGGCATGACCCGCTCAGCAACAGCAGAGACCATGGCAGCCAGCACGATGTATGTGCTTAGTCGAACCGCATTCACTTCGTTCATGGAAAAGAGCCCTAGGCTATGCCTAAAGCTCCTGGAAACGACGATGCAACGATTACGACATGCCAATGATCAAATCTATGATTTGACGTTCCTTGGCGTGCGTTCACGTATTATTAAAACGATCCTTCGACTGTCTGAGCAGCACGGTATCTCTACGCCAGACGGTCTACTTATTGATGTAAAGCTGACTCATCAGCAGCTTGCCAACTTAGTTGGTACGGTGAGGGAATCCGTCACGAAGGTCCTGCAGGAATTGCTTGATGATGAGTTGATACACATAGATAAAAAGTTAATAACGTTAAAAAATATCGAGGCCATTCAGGCCGAAATTCGTTAAGATTGTAGTCTGCTGCTAGCAGCTAGTCTTCGTTGCGGTCCTGCCATTCTTTGATGATTCGGACAAACACATTGGGGAACGCATAATTCTGGAGATCCTCCGGCCCTACCCAACGGTAATGGAATGGAATCCATTCCTCCCCCGTACTTGGGCGATTCGCGTCACCGAGCTTAGCGCGGTATACCTTCATTTTCCACACAATATGACTGAAAATATGCTCCGTATCCATGAACCACTCATCGGGCTGAATACCGATTTGCTCTTGCTCGGCAAGTGCCTTACGAAGCTCGGACATATTGTCCTCATCGGATTGCCATCCGGACGACGGCCATTCCACATGTGGGAGCTCCCACATGCGGGCTAGCAAGCCCTCTTGCGGGCGCTGTCTGATCAACCATTTGCCTGCATGCTCACCTGTACCTTCGATGAAAGCCACTGCCCGCAGCTCTGGACGTGGCGGTTTGGCTTTCTTTTTGATGGGCAGGGCTTCTTCCATGCCCGCTTCACGCGCTGAACAGTGTGCCATGACAGGGCACGTCAAGCAGTGTGGTGATCTCGGCGTACATACCATAGCCCCCAGCTCCATCAGGGCTTGGTTGAAGTCGCTGGCGGTCCCTTCCAAAATGAGCTCGCGCGCGAGCTTCTCCATAATCGTCCGCGTGGACGGCTTCATAATATCTTCTTCGATGAGAAAATAGCGCGAAAGCACGCGCATCACATTGCCATCGACAGCCGGCTCCGGCTTATTATAGGCGATGCTCAGAATCGCCCCTGACGTGTACGGCCCGACGCCTTTGAGCGCGGAGATATCGGCTTTATTTTGCGGGACAATGCCCTCGTAACGTTCGTGAACTTCTCTTACAGCGGATTGAAGGTTCCTCGCACGTGAATAATAGCCAAGGCCTTCCCACGCTTTGAGTACATTTTCTTCCGGAGCCGTCGCTAATGCCTCAACAGTTGGAAATTGATCCACAAACCGATGGAAATACGGAATCACCGTATCCACGCGCGTTTGCTGCAGCATCACTTCGGAAATCCATATATAATAAGGGTTTTTACTTCTTCGCCAAGGTAAATCACGTTTATGTGTCTGGTACCAATCCAAGAGGTTCTTGGAAAAATACATCTTCTGTTCTTCGCTGTACATGGGCTCTCCTTCTCTATGGGGCACGTTCAAGTTATAATAGATGAATAGATATGGTACCATTATACGAGAAGTGCGGAACATAAAACTAGAGGTGAATGTATGCAAACGTCGAAGCAAGCTGATATGACTAAAACTAGTCGACAACAATTAGAAAATAAAAGAAAAGATTGGCTGCGTGATGCACAAGGCTTAATCACCCTGCTGTTTATTTGGGGCGCGGAATGGGTATTCAGCGCAATCATTGATTTCGCCCTGTACTGGCGTGACCTGGATTGGCTGAAGCAAGCCGCTTTCGTTACGGCCGTGGTAGCCAGCTTGATCCAAATTTGGGGCATGCGGAAACTGTTTAACACGGGGGAAACGCGTACGACGGATGATACTGTCAAAAGTGGCTGGGGGCATCCGATATTCCTCGTGCTGCCAGGAGCACTGCTCGTTGCTGCCGTTGCGTTCATGGAGGCAATTGGTGCGGTGAACCCTTTTTTCGCCCCTATCCTGCGCGCATTCCTACTCGCGATTGGTTTCGTGCAGGTCGGGCTGTTGCTTGGCAGGCCTCTTATTTATTTGGGCGTGTGGTTATTCGCGCTGGCCGCGGTGATGGGCGTGTGGTATTTGGGGTATTCCGGTGTGATTCTCGAGGGAATGGGCGGCATCAGCCTGCTTGTGAGCGGTTATATGTTGCGGGTTTGGGCGAGATAGGGAGCTAGTTAAACCCCAACACAACCAGCTAACTGGAAAACCTCCAGCTAATTTGAGAGAAATTCATGCTTTCCAACGATTAGATGGATTTTCTGCATCTATTTTCACCGAATTTGGCTACTTATGCTACATCGGCTGAAATTAACGGCAGAAAATCCATCTATTTGCTTTATTAGCTGAAATTCCATGCATTTAAATGTAGAAAATCCAGTTATTTGGCATTTGGGTACAAATTGCTGCATATGTGGAAGTCGCTCGCTACTTACACTTGCTCAACAATCGCATACGCCGCAGCCATAGAGCCCGTATGCGTAATGCTGATGTGAATACGATGACTGCCTTGAAGCCCTGCACGCAGCATGGCTTCTTCTTTCACGGTACAGACCGGTTTGCCAAGTGCATCCGGCAGCACTTCTACATCCTGAAAACCAATCTGCTTGCCAATGCCGCAGCCGATGGCTTTCACGATCGCTTCCTTCGCAGCGAATCGCCCAGACACAAACTCCGCGAGCCGTCCGCGACGCTTCTGTGCCAACTCCCGCTCCGCCGGTGTCAAAACACGCTCCAGAAACCGATCGCCTGAAGATCCCTCTACCATTTTGCCTATTCGCTCAATTTCAATTAAATCCGTTCCGACCCCAATGATCATCGCTCAACTGGCCTCTTTTCTACTAACGATACGCTTTGCGTACAATTTAACCGATTCCTCCACTAAGGTCAAGTAAATGGACATACACAAGATCCATTGCTTACGTCGAGGTAAGTAAGTAACACTATTTTCAGGTCTTATGCTGATCTGTATCAGGCGTTATACTATGCGTAGAACTTATAGCATAGGAGGCCATCATAGTGAAAATCATGCCACTGGAAAGACGCGGAATTTCGAACAGCCGCATAGTCTTCGGATGTATGGGATTAGGCGGAGATTGGGCCGGCAATCCATTAACCAAGGAAGATTACATCACCGCTGAAAAAGCTGTAGAAGCCGCATTATCAATTGGAATTACGATGTTCGATCATGCTGACATTTATAAAAGAGGGAACTCAGAGACCGTCTTCGGTCAGGTTCTCAAAAATAGACCTGATTTGCGCGACCAAATCATTTTGCAATCGAAATGCGGGATTCGTTTCCAAGATGATCAGAACCCACAGCGTTTTGATTTTAGCAAAAATCACATCCTAAGCTCCGTCGATGGTATTCTCGGTCGTCTTGGGGTCGAGCACATCGATATCTTGCTGCTGCACCGTCCGGATCCGCTCATGGAGCCTGAAGAAATCGCGGAAGCTTTCAATACGCTGCGCTCAGCGGGTAAAGTTCGCCACTTCGGCGTGTCCAACATGACGTCTGCGCAAATGCGCTTCATCCAAAACTCACTTCCTGAGCCACTTGTTGTGAACCAGTTGGAGTTGAGTTTGGCTCGCTTAGATTGGATCGAGCAAGGCATTCTGGTGAATCAGAAGGTAGGATCCAGCGTCAATTTCGCCGATGGCATTCTTGAATATTGCCAAATGAATGATGTTCAAATTCAGGCATGGGGCCCGCTCGCCAAAGGTAAGTTCTCTGGCGGCGCTACTGAGGACGCGCCTGAGACCGTCAAGAAAACAGCCGCGCTTGTTCAGAAGCTGGCCGCTGAGAAGGAAACGACGCCAGAAGCTATTGTGCTCGGCTGGCTCATGAAGCATCCGGCCCGTATTCAGCCGGTCATCGGCACTTCCTCCGCCAAGCGTATCGTCGCTTGTGAAGACGCGGTTCGCATCGCGGATACCATGACGCGCGAAGAGTGGTACGCGCTGCTTGAAAGCTCCCGCGGCTTGCGCATGCCGTAGCCGTTTATACCCTGAGTATCTGCGTGCCCACGCACATAAGGCCGTCCTGCAGTAGATAAATCTACTTCAAGACGGCCTCTCTTACGTTCAACTTATCACTTCACGCAAATCCCGATACTCCTGGGGGCTAACCCCCTCCATCTCTTTGAATACTCGGCTGAAATGCTTCACATTCTCGAAGCCAGCCCGCTCACTGATCTCGTAGACTTTGAAGTCAGTCGTTGCGAGCAGCTCGCGCGCCCGCTCAATACGCAGCCTTTTCAAATAATGAACGAAGCTCTCGCCGGTGTACTCTTTGAAAGCCTGACTGAAATAGGAGTAATTGAATGACACATGATTCGAAACCATGGCCATATTCAAATCTTTATCAAAGTTCTCCTGGATGTATTGTGTGGCTTTCTTCATTTCTCTGTGATCGATATGTAACGTCTTCATCGTACGCACATACGCATTGAGTCGATCCACCAGACCCTCCACACTATGAAAATAATCGGAGAAATAATAGAAGTTAGCGATGTCCCCAACCTTTTTGAACAACCGCAGGATCTCCACAGACTCTCCGCCATACACATGAAATACTTTATCGAAAACAAGCTCGTTCAGGGCTTTGCTCACAGCCTCCACATAGGCGATATCGAAGCGAGCCACGGTTTTCATGTCCAGTATTTCCAATAGCAGCGTGGACATTTCCTTATTGCGGTCCGTCCCGAGCATATTGGCGATTCTTTGAATCGTAGCAACAGGCACAGTGAAATCCTTATTTTTATGACAAATGCTTTCATAGCTCACACTGCCTGGCCCTGACTGCAAGAACGTGTACTTAAGCGCCTCTAGCGCTTCCGTATACGCAGACTGCAATCGCTCCGCTCCACGTGTGTAGTCACTTACGCCCATGCTATACATGAAATACCCCGCCATAGCGATCCGCTCCGTCAAATATGGAAATAAGTCTGCCTGCTCTGCAATTAGCACTAACTGGTTTTCTTTATCTAGCACGATCGCATGCCGATTACGGCAGTGGTCTGGAACATGAGCAAGCTCATCTTGGATACGAGCCAAGAATTCAGAATGCTTCATCCCTGTTATCGTTCCCCGATAGTGAAGCACGCCGACTTGAAAACCCGCCTCCACCCAAGCCATGTCAATCTGCCCCAGCTTGCTCCGCATAGTTTCCCTGTCCATATGGGAGTGCCTGAGCAGATAACTCAACTGACTCTCCTTGAAAGCTTCCCGTTGTTGTAAGGAGTTGCTCAGTTGCTCAGATATCTGCTCCTTCAGCTTCAGATCATTCTCTAAACGAACTAGCGTGCTCGACAGCTCATCTCGAATAATAGGCTTCAGGAGATACTCCTTCACCTCGCAACGGATCGCTTCCTTCGCATAGGGGAAGTCATCATGCCCGCTTAGAATGATAACTGCCGGCTTCAGAACCATCTCTTGAATACGATTGATCAGCGTAATCCCATCCATCACAGGCATACGAATATCTGTAATGACAATATCTATCGTGACGCTTTGCAATAGCTGCAACGCTTCTTCGCCGTCCCCAGCAAACTCGAACGTATACGTTTCCGGAAATTCGCGGGCAATCATGGCTTTCAAGCCAAGTCGGATATTTTTCTCATCGTCAACGATAAGTATGTTTCTCATTCGTAGACATTCCTCCAGATAATATCAAATAAGGCAGCTTCATAAATACTTTGGTATACGTCCCCTCCGCACTCTCTACCCAAATCCCATACTCGTTCCCATAGTACATTTTGATTCGCTGCGTCACATTGCGCATACCGATGCCGTTGCCTTCCTGCTCACGTTCAGACCTATTCCCATATTTGTTATGAAAATAAGCGTCCTCCATATGCATCTTCTCGTGAAGCTCTTCCAGCTGATGCGTTGACATGCCTGCGCCATTATCTCCAACCTCAATGAGCATGCCATCCGCACTCTCGCTTGCACGAATCCAGATCGTAACACCCTCCCGCCTGGCCCGATCAATATTCATCCCGTGCTTCACCGCATTCTCCACAAGGGGCTGCAGCGACATCTTCAACACTTCTTGCCCTAGATAACTCTCGGGTATATCTAATTTCAGTTCTAATTTATCATCATAACGAATGTTCATGATCGCGATGTAATTCTGAATATGCTGGATTTCATTGCGTAGCTGAACCTGATCGCTGGACCACTTCAGACTGTAGCGCATCATGGCGCCAAGTGACGTCAATGCATTAGAAATCGTATACTGCGCTTCGACTTCGGCCATCATTTTTAAATTTTCCAACGTGTTGTATAGGAAATGGGCGTCGATCTGATTTTTCAATGAACTCAGCTCTGCCTCTTTCGTCGCCGCTTGCTTGTTCACAGCTTCCACGATGAGCTCATTCATTTTTTTCATCATTTGCCGGAAATGATGGGCCAACTCGCCCACTTCCCCGCCAGCATCCATATCAATTTGTACATTGAGATCGCCTCTGCGCACCTTTTTCATCGAGTCACGCAGGATATGCAATTTCTTCAAGATTAGCCCTTGCAGGAAATATGTAATAGCTGACAATAACGCAATTAACACAACAGCTGCTGCAATAAATAGATTGCGGGTATGATGGATTTGCGTCACGGGTTCTTTTAAAGACACCACATTCAGCAAGTGAGCATCCAAGTTTTCGATGACCGTTGTCAAAATGAGATACGGCGTATCCCCGATGGTTACAGTGAAATTAGACCCTTCGGGATGCGAGTTGGCGTTCCACGCTTGGCGTAGCAGATCCATGTTCATGCTTTTGAAAAACGTATCGCCATTCCCCGTGAACATCCCACCATGTCGATCGATAACGATCATGTGCGACTGGCCATCCTGAATGGGACTGAACAGCTTCTGAAAAAACTTCTCCATCAGCATATCCACCTCAAGAATCGCAACACGCGTGTTCTTCGGGTAATAAATCTCTTTCAACAGAGATACATACGTCCAGCTGGCTTCATTATCCGTGTTGTACCGATTCATAATATCTTTCTCATTCTGCAAAATTTCCCATCGAGCCTCGCCCTTCCGCTCCAGTACATCCTTATACCATGGGCGATCGGCAATCCGGCTTTCTTTGAGAAAAATGGGCCAAATCTCCTCCGTATTCGGATTATCCGTAAACAAGCGAACATTCGCTATACTCGGGTTGTTAAATAGGAGCCGCTGTAAATTTGAAAACGTATTCATATTAAAATCAACAAGTTCGGACACTTCAAGCTCATGAGCGCTATGCAGATATTGTATAACCTCTCTGTCCGTTATCGAAAACTGAGCAGCACGTCCCATCGCTTCAATATTGTTAAGGATACTCGCCTTCTCGCTCTCTAAAGCGTACTGGTTATTGTTCACGGTGTCTTGAATCGTATTCTGGTAAAACTCATTAAATAAATACCAAGATATCAATATAATGGGAATCAAAATAATGATGATATACGCTCCGATTAGTTTCGTTTGAATGGAGATACGGTTCGTCATCTGCGTCATCCGCATTTTCCCTTTGCCCAGCATAGATCCCATGGCCTCATATCCCGTCTTTCTTTCGGTAGTTCTCTTATTTTAAACTAAAATACAGCGATGCGAGAACTATTTGCGGCGAAAAACCCGAAAACCCGATAGATTCGGGCTCTCAGGTCATTTTATTGATTTACTTTGCGGACGCGGCAATTTTCTTCGTGTTCGATTCAAATTCTTTCTGTTGGTAGGCCCGCACCTTATCTAATCCAGCTGCTTTTCGATCTTTTTGGTATTTATCGAACAATTGATCGAATTCAGCATCCGTCTTGGCTAATAACAGCTTCGGAAGCGTTTTGCCCCACGCCTGGGCGATTTTCGTATTGGCAATTCCCTCTTCCGATGTCCCTGTTGGCACAATGTTGTCGTACTGCGAGAAGCTCTTCGACTTGCCCTTCGTCCACTCTTCAGGCTGTTTAATTGGTTCCACGCTAGGCGGCGCCCATTGCAGATTCATGTTGGTATCCATGAGCATCCAGAAGGTGTAGGACGAGCCGTATTTTTTATCAAAAGCAGCCCGGTCTTTGTTCATGAGATCCAGCACTTCTGGCTTAAATTGATCTTTGCCATTGATGGTGTCATAGCTTACGCCTTTTTCACCAAGGTACAGATCCTTGTTGCCTTCCTCACTAATGAGGTAGCTCAGGAATTTAATCGCTCTTGCTTTGTCCTTCACGTCTTTGGAAATCAAGGTCACTGTCCAACCGGAGATACCAGGACCTGCTAGGGTTGGCGGGCTTTTTGCAGCATTCGCTGGACCGTCTACGGCGATATAGACTTTGTTCGGGTCTTTTTGGTACAGGGAAATATTTTGATTCGCTAAGTCAGAACGTTGATACAACATGGCAAAATAACGGCCTTGCGCAATCTTTTCTTCCATTTGAGGGCGCTTATCGATAAAAATATCTTTAGCCAGCAAGCCCATTTCATTGGCTTTACGGAACGTTTTGAGCCAGCTCACGAACTCTGGATCTGTGGAACGATCGTAGAGCTTATTATCTTTCTCATACGGAATCGCTAAGAAATTCTGCAGCATGGAACCATTTTGACCAGCATCAAGCAGTGAACTATTCCCTAAGTCTCCGAACTCATGCAAACCTAGCGGAATTAACGGCTGACCGTTCACATCAGGGAACTTCTCTTTCGCAGCCTTAAGCGCGTTCAAGAACCCTTCTTGTGTTCTCATATCCGGCTTACCAATTGCCTCATACATATCTTTGCGAACCAGGAACGTTTGATTGGATACGAAGTTTTGCCCGTATTTCTTATAGTCCTCGGAGGAGGAGGAAGCGTTCGGATAACCATAGAAATTGCCATCTTTCTGTGTGTACCACGATGTTTTAGCCGGGTCAGCAACCTTAATGAAATAAGGATCATACTGTTTGGCAAGCTCATTTAGCGGAAGCACCATATTCCCTTCGATCATTTTCTTCACAGCATCTTCGTACCAACCTAGCGTGATAAAATCAGGCAGCTTCCCGGAAGCAATCATCGTATTCAGCTTCTCGTTCTCATTGCCAGCAGGCACGATAAAGTTGATATTCACACCGGTTTTCTTAGTTATGTACTGCGAAGTGGCATCAACGCCCCATTTATTAGGAAACCAAGAAAAGTTAAGATACCAATCGAACGTAATCGGCTTCGTATCGGATTTCCAACCTGGATCATTTGCGTTAGCCACAGGTGCAGCGGATTGTGCTGCAACTTTATCTGCTGCTTTGGTAGCCTCTGGGCTTGCGGTGCTGGTGTTGGTCTCTTTATCCGTTGTACAGGCAGTTATTGAAAAAGCTGTAAATAAAGCAAGCAAGGTCGTTAGCGTTTTGCGTGGTTTCCTCATTGGCGTTTCCCCTTTTCGGATTCATAATGTGTAATCTCTGTACAATGACAGAGCTGGCCACCTGAATGACGTGATGCTTGAGATGGTTAACCTTTAATCGAGCCGATCATAAAACCTTTTACAAAATACTTCTGTAAGAATGGATAGACCAACACGATAGGTAATGTGGTCACAACCATCGTTGCGAGCTTAATTGACTGAGACGATACCGTCTTCGCCACACTTCCCGTCGTTGCGGCCATCATTTGATTGGAGCTGGACTGCGCAACTACCCGATAGAGATACGTCTGGATGGGTTGAAGCTCGCTTTTGTTAATATAGATCATCCCGGTAAAGTAATCATTCCATTGATAAACGCCGTGAAAGAGGGCAATCGTAGCGACGACAGGCATGGAAACCGGCAGGATAATTTGGTAAAAGATTTTGAAATCATTTGCACCATCAATCTTGGCGGCCTCTTCCAACGCGTCCGGAATTTCTCGGAAGAAGGATAAGAAGATAATGAGATCAAAAAAGCTGAACATCGCCGGAATAATATACACCAGAAAGCTATCGAGCATCCCTAAATCTCGGATTAACAAGTAGTACGGAATTAAGCCTCCGCTGAAAAATAAAGTTACCGTACCAATCAGCATGTAGATGTTGCGGCCGATTAACTCTTTGCGAGAAAATGCGTAGGCGACCATCGCTGTAAAAAGTACGTGAACTACTGTACCTATCAGTGTTTTCGCTACAGTTACTCCCATCGCAAGCATAATGCCATTATTCGCAAATACAGCCCTATAGCTGTCGATGCTGAACACCCGTGGCCACCAATAGATCCCCCCTCGCATGGCGTCATTCCCTTCATTGAAGGAATTGACGAGCACATACCAGATCGGGTAAATGGTAACGAAGCAGATGACTAGCATGAATATAAAGTTGAAATAATCGAATGCAGCCTCTTTGTAGGTTCTGCGATTCAGGGAAAGCATCGTTGGCTCACCTCCTTGCCTAGAAGCATTATGTTTTTAAAATAAGGATGTGTTATTGAGTCGTTTGGTAATGAAATTCGCCGAAAGCAGTAAAATAAGTGAGATGAGAGACTTAATTAAGCCGACCGCAGTAGCATAGGAAAAGCGGCTCTGACGAAGGCCTACTTCATATACATACACATCAATTACGTTGCTGGCGCTGGCGTTCAGTTGGTTTTTGAGTACGAGAATTTGATCGAAGTTGGAGTTCAGAATACCGCTCACAGATAGAATGAACAGAATCGTGATCGTTCCTTTAATCGAGGGAAGGGTCACATAGAACATTTTCTGAAAGCATCCTGCCCCATCGATCGTAGCCGCCTCATACATATCCGGAGATACGCCGGCCATCGCTGCCAGATAGATAATTGCCGACCAGCCAAGCTCCTTCCAAATATCAGAAGTAATGATAATACTCCAAAAATATGAAGGCTCTGCGAGATAACTGACAGGCTCTTGGATGATATTGAGCGCTAGGAGAACTTTATTGACTAAGCCCACGTCAGCTAACCATGTGGCAAGTATGCCACCGAGAATAACCCAAGATAAGAAGTGGGGTAAATAGGATATGGTTTGAACCAGCTTCTTAAAACGGATAGAACGAAGTTCATTCAGAAATAACGCGAACACGATGGGAAGAGGAAAACCAATGACGAGCTTGAGTACGCTCATCCCGACGGTATTTTTAATGACACTAGCCAAATTATCATCTTCCAGAAAAGCCTTGAAGTGCTCAAGCCCCGCCCAGGGTGCTGCGGATATGGGTTTCACAATATTGAAATCCTTGAAGGCAATGATGATCCCGTACATGGGGACATAGTGAAAAATGATCATCCACGCGACGCCCAGCAGCGCCATCACCTGCAAATATCGCTGTGCGTATGCGATGCGGAGCAGCCTTGAGGCAGATTTGCGGAATGGGACTGACTTGTGATTCGGAGTGACGATGTCCGTCTCCGTCTTCATTTCTGGCTGCACCTCCTGTGTCTTCGTCCTTGTAAGCACTTTCACTTTACTCATTATAGGTCTTCTATTCCGGCGATGTAAGGCTTCAAATTTCAGCTATGGTTACTATTTTTTGGGTGACTTCTACTCCTAAAACCGCTTCAACCATCCAGCCTATTCTACGCCGCACTAAACAAATTAATGGATTTTATGTAGTTAATTTTGCTACTTCTCCCCATTTGGGAGCACTAGATGGATTTCCTACAGTTAATTTCCAGCAAAGTCCACCAAACGGCCAAGCTCCCTGATATTAGCTGTATTTTTTCCATCTATTCGCTAAATCTTAGATAATTCGGCAATATTAGCTGTATTTTTTACAGATATTTGATAAAAAAAAAGACCCAAGGCATACTTTGCCTCGGGTCTACTTCGATTAGGTTTAATTACTTGCTGGTACGGCTGTCGGCGCTGACGGTAACTCCCTTACTACTGGGGCTGCTGCTGGGGCTGATCTTGGCTTCATCACTTCTTGGGATGCCGCTGGTGCTGATTCGGGCTTCCTCACTTCTTGGACTGCTGATGGCACTGCTCCTGGCTTTCTTACTTCTGGTACTGCTACTGGTGCAGCTGCTGATTCGGGCTTCCTTACCTCTTGAGCTGGTGCAGGTGCTGGTCCTGATCTGGACCCCTCAGTTACTTGCGCTGGTGCAGGTGCTGGACTTGACTCCACTGTCGGAGTAGTTGGAGCAGTTGGTGTCACTACGTCGATAGTCTTGGTTTCGCCTGCGGTTTCAACTGAGGTATTCTTATCCGTCCCCGTTGTTAGCGCAGATGTATCTGTTGCCTTCTGATCAACAATCGGTGCAATCGATTCCGTTGCTGATTTCTTATCTTCACTCGCATTCGTCAACGAGCAACCACTAATGATGAGAATGGCAGCCAAACCAAGGAACGACCACCGGTAGGAATTAAATTGAAACTGTTTAATCATCATAATTCTCCTCTTTAACTGTGACTTGTTTCCGGATAAATGAACATTACCTGGTACACTTACGGGTCGCACATAGCTTTCCAATAATTGAATGAGTGTATATCCGTATTCTTCTCTTCGAGCTGGTTCTATATAAGAAAGGGCTAAAGCATCGCTTGCAATCTCCTGGTCTTCACGCATCCGTTGATGCGCGTACCAAAGTACAGGGTTGAACCAATGAATAATCAACAGAAATTGCATCAGCCAATTGACACCAATATCATTTCGTTTGCAATGTGCCAGTTCATGTAGAAAAACATGCCGTAATTGCTCATGGTTTAAACTGTTAATGACCGACTGCGGTATGACTAAACAGGGATTCCTGAAGCCAAATAACGTAGGCATCGACAATACATCTGATACCACTAATGTGACCGGTTTATGTATCGACATTAGCTGTCGGCACTGAGCGAATAACTGTAATATGCCGTTGTCTGTGATCGATCTCGTTTCTTTCGTTATTTTCAGCGCAAATTTACGGTTGATCACGAAAGTATATATCGCAAATAGGACGATTCCAAGCACCCATACGTACATCGCATATTTATACAAAATATCCGACAACGAGTCACCAATTGCCAATTCCTCGTGTGTTCCTATCTCATTTGCTGGATTGATTTCGTAAATCGTATCAGGGTAGGATAACCAATTATAAATGCTTAAATTGCTCTCCAAGTGCCAAGGCAGGAGCAGTCTTACGAGCACCAACAACCACATGAGATAGTGCCATCTAGGTTTTATCCGTTTATGCAGGATGCGCTGAATCAGCATAATGAACACAACTGTAATGGTTGCCATGATCGATACCGATAAGATCCATTCAAAAAAACCTGTAAGAAGTTCACTCATTGGGTTCACCTTCATCCCTCCCTTCTTTCCTAGAAGTGGAACCTTGCTGGAGCACTTGTCATTTGTTTTTACCGTCAAGCATCTCTCTTAACTCTTTGATGTCTTCCTCCGACAACTGCTCCTCTTTCAAAAAATTAACAAGCATTGGCTTAAAAGCCCCGCCATAAATTCTTTTCAGAAAAGATTGCGTCTCCGACTTCACACACTCGCCCTCAGAGACCAAAGGGAAATAAGCATACACTCTGTTCTCTTGTGTAAACGAGATTGCCTGTTTCTGTGCTAACCTGTTCAATAACGTTCGAATCGTTTTGGGCTTCCACTCTGTCCGCTCCTGCATGGCATCAATAACTTCATTGGCTGTGCGTGGTGATTCGTTCCAGAGTACCTTCATAACTTCCCATTCGGCATCCGTAATATGAGGGACCGTCTTCACATCGTTTCCTCCTTTCGGTTGGATTACAACTGTAATACAACTTGAATATTACAGTTGTAATCCAGCGATGTCAAGCTGCGTAGTTTAAGAAATAGAAAAAGAAAAAAACTATCCATGTTTAACATGGATAGTCTCTGAACCCTAATAACTAAATACCTGGAATCGGAACACGCTTGTGCTCGGTTTTCACATATTGCTTCTCCAGCTTTTCTTGAATCGCTGGATCAATTTGCTTACCTTCGAGGTAGTCGCTGTTATCACCGTAGGTGATGCCTAGCTCGTCCTCGTCGGTTTGGCCATCCCAAAGGCCCGCTGTAGGAGCCTTGTCTAACACGCTTTGCGGTACACCGATCTTCGCCGCAAGCGAACGCACTTGACGCTTGTTCAGCGTGCTCAGCGGTGTAATGTCGACTGCGCCGTCGCCGTACTTCGTATAGAAGCCGGTGACCGCTTCGGAGGCATGATCCGTGCCCACGACGATCAAGCCTAGCTCAAAAGCCAAGGCATACTGCATCACCATGCGCGTCCGTGCCTTGATGTTGCCTTTGCCGCCGCGGCTCACATGCTGGTGAACGCCGATGTGCTTGAGCCCGTATTCGACTTCGATCGCAATCTCGTCGACGGATTCTTCGATATTGTTCTCGATTTGGTATTTCAAATCGAAGGCTTTCGCCACCGCGTAGCTATCTTCGATATCGACTTGTTGGCCATAAGGCTGGAACACGCCGACGGTTTTGTATTCTTTGCCTTTTTCCGCTGTTAGCTCGTCTGTAGCTTGCTTACACAGTCCTGCTGCTACCGCGCTGTCGATACCGCCGCTAATCGCGATCAGCAGACCGTTCGCGTGCGCGCCAAGCACGTAATTTTTCAGGAAATCCACACGTTTGCGAATCTCTTCATCAATATCAATTTCAGGTTTAACGCCGAGCTTTGCGATAATTTCAGCTTGTAAACTCATGCAACTCTCCACCTTTTATCTAAATTTTGGAATGATGCCTTCTTTGAGATCTAGTATAGACTTTCGGCTCCCAAATTTCAAAGTGTAATCCACAACAGTGAGAAAAATGGCCATGCTGGTTCACTCGCGTTAGTCGATTTTTTCGACTATCTACACCCGTGATGGCGCCATTTTCCTCGCGATAGTCGATTTTTTCGACTATCTACACCCGTGATGGCGCCTTTTCACTCACGTTAGTCGATTTTTTCGACTATCTACACCCGTGATGGCGCCCTTTTCCTCGCGTTAGTCGATTTTTTCGACTATCTACACCCGTGGGGACGCCTTTTCACTCACGTTAGTCGATTTTTTCGACTATCTACACCCGTGGGGGCGCCTTTTCACTCACGTTAGTCGATTTTTTCGACTATCTACACCCGTGGGGGCGCCTTTTTCACTCACGTTAGTCGATTTTTTCGACTATCTACACTCGTGGGGGCGCCTTTTCACTCACGTTAGTCGATTTTCTCGACTATCTACACTCGTGGGGGCCCTTTTCACTCACGTTAGTCGATTTTTTCGACTATCTACACCCTACGTGCCTCTGGGCACACCAAAAAGAAAAAAGCCCACCTGCTCATTGGCAGGTAGGGCCTATATGCCTAACAATTATTATTTGCAATATTGTTCAAAAGCACCAATCAAATCGCCAGCGATCATGTCTGCGGAACGATCTTCGATTTGGTGACGTTGAATGAAGTGAGCTAGCTCACCATTCTTGAACAACGCGATGGATGGGGATGATGGCGGGTATGGTGCCAAGTACTCACGCGCTTTTGCCGTAGCATCCTTCTCTTGACCAGCGAACACGGTGTATGTGTAAGTTGGTACAGTTTCGTTTTGAAGAGCTTTCGCAACACCTGGACGACATTGACCAGCTGCACAGCCACAAACGGAATTCACGACAAGCAGCATCGTGCCATCCTTGGATTTCTCAATTGCTTCCTCAACTTGCTCAGGAGTCAGAAGCTCCGTAATTCCCAGACGAGTCAAATCTTCTCTCATCGGTTTAACCATATCTTTCATGTATGAATCAAAAGACATTGCCATATGTGCCACCCCTTAGGATTTAATAGTTACTCTTAAAACGTAATGACTATAACTTATATTATACATCCGTTAGCGGTGAAAGCAAAGTCCAATGTCGCTTGATAAAAATAGAAATAAAGCGAAAGCTGTTTAGGCTTCCGCTTTATCATCCTTATCATTCTCGATATCTTGACCCGGTTCGTAGGCAACATTTTTATCCGGATGGGTGAAAATACCACTTTGCGGCTTGATGCCTTCTTCAAATAGTTCGCGATTCTCTGCGCTTTGGAAACCAACATCCTTAAAGGGATGCACCCACTGGTCGCCTGCCATGACTTCGGGGTTCGTATCCGACGTCCATTGCTCCAGAGGGGAGTTCTCGGATTCATAATCATGATCGCCGATGGTCACGCCATACTCGTTCACGAATGGCGCACGCGGACCTCGCCCTTGCTCAAACTGCGGCAGAAAATCGATCTCAAAAGGATCTAGCTCACTCTGGTCCTTCGAAGAGGCGGCTGATTTCTTCTGATCTTGACTCATGTGGATGGGCGGTTGGGGCCATCCAATTTTTTATCATAGCCCTCTTTACTTGCAGGTTTTTTATCACGCTGTTGATTTTGCTGTTCTTGCTGGATTTGCGTTTTGGAATCATTCTGACTCATATCCATCAACTCCCTTCTGCCCGTAGTATGTGACAAAATAGGGAGATTCATTCCAATAATCAGCATGAGTAGATTCAGTAACTGTCCAGGGGTGAGATACAACGCGGTAGGCTCCGCTAAAGCAAAAAAGCTCTCAACCATCCCCGCTGCACCACCATAGAACAAGGTAATCTTCAGCAGCTTGCCTGTTCCTAGAACCGTTGTCGAACGAACTGTCCACAGCTGCTGCCACACCAGTAAAGGCACCAATAAGATCGCTAGGTACGCATGATGGGGATGAAATCTCGATACCGTACCTTCCACGCCAATTCCCCAGGGCAATTGGGTTGGCAGCCCGAATGAAGGCGTCAAAGCCGCATATAGGAATACAGCTGACGCAGCACCAATCGCGAGCATATCCAGTAAAACTCGCCAAGCAATACCATGCTTACGCACCTGATACGTTAAGTAGATGTACGCTAGTACGATGCCTACTACGATCTCCATCCTAGAGCCTGCTGTCAAAAGCAGCTTCATCGGGCTCTCCCATAGCAGGGATGGCTGTGTCAACAGACTACCCAATCGCCAAGTAAAGAACACGATCAAGACACTATTCAAAATCAGATCATCCATACCCTTTACGGCTCCCCGATCTGTATCAGACACTTCCAACTCTATCCGATTCCATTGCCGCACTACACGTCGCATCAGCCAAAACCCGAGCACACAAGCCAACAACAACGCGACTAACTGCCCCTGCAATTGCAGCGGGCCAATTTGTACCACTTCAGGCATAGGTGACCTCCGACTCTTTTTACCTAAACATAACATTAATGTGCTTAACTTTCGACAAAACGCTTACTATTTCCTGGGAAATTTTGCAGAAGAGCGTGAACGTTTGTCAAAATCCCTCGAACTTACTGATGAACGATCTCCAGAGTTCTTTGTCTCCATCCTATTTCCCGACAAAAGGAAACAACAGCTTCTGATTCTCGTTCGTATACATGTTATCCTTGGTGATGACCTCGGAACCCGTATCCATCACGCGTTTGACCGTTTCGCCGCGATGCGCTTGGAGTGCCGTTTTGACAGCGAGATATCCCATGTTAAAAGGCTTCTGCACGACCGTTGCTTGCAAAATCCCAGCCTCAAGGAAGGAAATTTCATTCATTGAGCTGTCGAAGCCGACAAGCTTTATCGTTCGCCCAGGGTCCATCTCCTTCAGGGCCCTCCCGGCGCCAATAGTCGAAACCTCATTCAAACCAAAAATGCCTTTGATTTCCGAGTGCTCCCTGAGAAGTTCCATCGTTTGCTCATACGCCTTGTCTTCAGATCCGTTACTATACAACGAATCTAGCAGCTTAACGGAAGCATCACTGTTCAAGCTATCCCGCACCCCGTTTTCGCGATCCATCTGGGTGGTCGAGGTTTTCACAAAGCTAACGATTGCGTACGTTGCTGGCCCTTGCACATAACCCTTCATCGTTTCCACAGCTTTGCGCCCTGCCGCGTAATTATCCGTTGCAATAAAGCTCTCCGATACGCCTCCCGCAAGACCTGAATCGACCGTGATCAGCGTAATCCCTGCATCTATCGCACGCCGAGCAACAGGAACTAGCCGATTGTAATCCGTTGCCGCCAGGATAATCGCCTTCGGCTTCTCCACTATGGCTTGTTCCACAAGTTTAATCTGTTCCTCGATTTGTGATTCCGAAGCAGTTCCCACGATCTTAATCTCTGCATTATACTCTTTCGCGGCTGCAAATACGCCTTGATTCAACACCTGCCAGAATTCCACATGTGGATCAATCGTCTTGGGGATCACAATAATTGAATTGTTCTTGGCACCCAATTGGTTAGCGAAGACTAGAAATCCCGTGATCAGAATAACGGCAGCGGCAAGCATAATCACAACAGCACTCACTCTAATTTTCAAAAAAAACACCTCACTTCTAACCTTCACTTTGACCCTGAACGGGCGGCATTTCAGGAAACGTAATCGTGACTGTCGTACCCTCTTCGAGTTCGCTTTCGAATTGCAACCCGTACAGCTCTCCAAAGTACAGCTGAATGCGGTGATTCACATTAAGCAAACCGAACCCTTTACCTGATTGTGATTGATGCGTCGTTTTCAGTCTTAAAGCCTTCAACTGCTCCTCGCTCATGCCAACGCCGTTATCCATAACCTTAAGCTCGATGACACCGTCCGACTTCCGCCCGGTAATACGGATATGCCCGCTTTCTGCCAAATGCTTCATGCCATGATAGATCGCGTTTTCCACGAGCGGCTGCAGCACGATTTTCAAACTACGATCTTCCAATAGATCCGCATCCACCTCGATGTCGTACGTGAATTTATTGCGGTAACGGATATTTTGTATCGTTAAATAGTTCTCAATATGAGCCAATTCCACACGAATAGGAACGAGTTCCTCCCCTTTGCTAATGCTCGAACGCAGCAGCTTGGACAAGGCAGAAGTCATCGTCACGACATCATCGACTTTCCCCATCTCGGCCATCCAAATAATCGAATCCAGTGTATTGTATAAAAAATGAGGCTGAATCTGCGCCTGCAAGGCCTTCAGCTCGCTAATTCGTTTGACCTCTTGATCTAGTACCGTCTGGCTCATCAGCTCTTTGATTTTGCTAATCATCAGATTGAACGTCCGTGACAGCTTGCTAATCTCATTCGCGCCTTCCACATCGACCCGGATATCGAAGTTCCCCTTCTCTACCTGCTTCATGTGAACTTCGAGTTGTTTAATCGGTTTGGTCAACGTGATCGACAGCCAAATCGAAATCGCCAGCGCAATAATAAGCGCAATTCCTCCCCACATGGCGGAGGTCAGCTGCATCTCTTTTTTGTTCCCACTGAGGTCACCGGCATAGGTTACGCCGACCATTTTCCAGCCAAAGCTCGTTGTTCGCACGGTATAGATCTTATTTTCATCCGTCACCACCGTTTCGAACGTACTATCCTTGGCCTGCATCAATGCACGGATATCCTCCGACTTCAAGCCCGAATACAGCAGCTGCTGCTGAGGATGATAAATGAGATCGCCGCTCTTTTCGAGTATGAATACGTACCCTCGCTGACCCAACTGAATTTGATTGCACAAATCATTAATGAGGTTAAAGTTCAGGTCAACGAGCAGCACCCCGCTTGCGCCACCTGGCTGCGGACTTGGCATCTGCTTCGAGATCGAAACAACCCATTTATATTCATTTTGATACACATGCTGCACATGGGAGGAGGAAATGACGATATCTCCCTTGCTCCTGCTCGCTTTGGTGTACCATTCCTGTGAAATCAACTCGGCGTAAGACTTAAATTCAGGTGACACCCGATCCGATACAACAGCACCATTCGAACCGATGAACACAATGGAAGCGATATCATTTCGCGAAGCAACGATTGTGCTGAAATAGCTGCTGATCTGACGCTTCAACTGCTGCGCTTCCGTATCCTGCGGATTTTTCATAGAGAGATATTGCTTCAGGTCCGTATTGCTCAAAGAAAGCGTAGAAATGCTCTCCATATTGCCAATATAAGTTTGGATATTCTTATTCACTTGCTCAAGCAGTTGGTTCGTATAGGTCAGCGAGGCATCCGTTACGGCGACTGTCGAGAGCCGATAGGCGCTATAGCTGAGAATGACGGTTGTACATAAAATTAAACAAGAAAAGGCCAACGCGAACTTCGTATGAATGCTTTTGAATTGAAAAGATCGAAGTAGACTTCTCATAAGAGCCCAGCCTTGTTGACGGCTCTGAACTCCTTCGGGGTCATACCTGTATGTCTTTTGAAAATAACACTAAAATATTGCGGATCACCATAACCTACCTTCGCTGCAAGTTCATATGTTTTGAGTTGCGTGGTGGCTAGCATTTCTTTGGCTTTATCTAACCGGTATCGGGTCACATACTCAATGAAAGTCTCCCCCGTATACGGCTTAAATAACGCGCTGAAATAGCTCATGCTCATATAGATATGATTGCACACCTGCTGCAGCGAAAGCTGCTCATCGGCATAATGCTCATGAATATAGGCAACAGCCGACTCCAACTGCGCCCCTGACACATGCGTACGTTTCTCTGCAAGCCGATCTACGAACGCTAAACAAATGCCCTCTAACCACAGCCGCACATCATCTAATGTCTTGCGTGTGTAGAGTTCCATGAACGAATGATCGCCAAGCACATCTCCATCATCCACCCCCGTCTCCACCCCAGCATTCATCAGGGCGACGAGCAGTTTGTGGAGCTTGCCGTAGCAAGATTCCATGGGACACGCTGACTTCTTCAAATCGTCGATCCACTCGTGCAGGGTGTTCGTGATGGCAGTCTTTTCACCTGTTTTGATCGCTGCGATCAATCTCTTCTCTGTACGTAAATAGCTCGAGTTATCTTGGCTGCTCCCGAACTCCATATCTCCAATAGCGATGATGCGATTATTCCCTAACATAAAGCGGTAATCCAATGCAGCAAGCGCTTCTTGAAAAGCCTTCGGCAGCTCCTGCAGTCCCTTGTACATGCGGCTAATGCCTACTGTGACGGTCATGCCCAAATATTTCTCTATACTGTATCTTGCTTGCTCGGCAAGCGTCTGACCGATGACCTCGACTTGGTTCTCCCTGCCTGAAACGAGACCGACAAGCTTATCATCACGAGTCCGAAAAACCGTACCGCCATGCTCCTTCTCTACAATTTCATGCAAAATATTATAAGCCGCAAATCGCAGCAGCTCCTCTTCCGCCACTTGGTCGCTGTACAGCTCCCTGCCAAAGTCATCTATGTCGAGTGCTAGGACAGTATGTCCGGCACCCTCTAAGTGCAGACCGAACATTGGAAGCTTTCGCTCGATCTCGTCTTGCCGCATGCCGGATGTGACCAACCGTTCCAAAAACCGCTCGCGCAGCAAGGGCATACTCTCTTGGAATTGGTGGCGAAGGAACGTGATGTCCTCGTGCTGCTTGCGCTCCTCATCCAGCTCGAGGCATAGCTTCTGCAGAAATTCCGTGAATTCTGCGCTATTGATCGGCTTCAGCAAATAGTCCTTTACCTTCAACTTAATCGCTTGCTTGGCATAGTCAAAATCCTCGTAACCGGTTACAATGACGACTTTAATCGTACGGTACTTGGCGACAATCCGCTCCGTGAGCTGAAGTCCGTCCATGAACGGCATATTAATGTCGGTGATAACGACGTCTGGCTGCAGCCGCTCAACCGCTTCGTAGGCGTCACGGCCATTATCGTAATCGCCGACAAGCTGGAAGCCGCAAGCTTCCCAGTTCGTCTTCTTCTTGATGCCTTCTCTGACTTCATCCTCATCATCTATCATGATGATTGTGTACATGGTCCGTTCACCTCTGGCTACATCGAATTAGGCTCTATGTGTATTGTACACAGCAGTCCCAGTAACTGGCAATGCATACTCCTTAGTCGATGCGCTGACAAACGCGCAAAAGAGGCTGCATGTTTACAGCCCCTATCGCTTGTATGATTATTTTCGAGAACCGATTACTTCTACAATACTTATGAAGGTACGTTATGACTAGACAAGAAGAACTCAAACTGGATCTCTTGATCCGCTGGAATCTGATATTCTTCATGAACAGGTGCACCCCAGCTGTCGTCCCCGCCAACACCCATTTGTTTGCCTGCAACAGTCACAACGGTATAATGAACTTCCGGAAGCTCAAAGGCATGATCAGCATGCTCGAGTTCAAATGCCGTATACGGAGACAAGTTGCACTCTACAGGTGCAACTGGATCTGACTGAATCGACAGGCCAATACCAGCCAAATCCGTCACATTCACACGGCGTACGCCCGTACGGTTACCCGATTCCTGTGGAACCAGATAAGGCGTAGGCAATTGATTCACCGGACGACTAAATACGCACAAACGTGCACCGAAATTGCGGTCGATATAATTTTCTTCAGGTCCCATCGCATACCACTCGGATTGACTATAATCTGCTGACATCTTGAATGATACAGCAAGTATCGGCAAATTCGGCAGACCCGCGGCACCCTTGTAATGTGTATTCACGCGAACATTTCCATTCGCTAATACCGTGTACGCAATTCGAACAGACACTTCCGTGTTAATGCTGAATTTGTAATCGAAAACGACAGTTGCTGAACCTTTTTCTTGGCTAAGCTCCCAATTGACGCATTTGCGAGCCAGACTAGCGGCATACCAAGCTCCAGCAGTGAAACTCATTGCAGTTCCTTTGTCATTATCCGTGGTAGCACGCCAGAACAATGGAACAGGCGGCGTAGCTATCATTTCGCGACCTTCGTATTTCAACGAAACGAGTGATCCGACTTGTTTCGAGAAAATAGCGATAAAGCCTTTGCCTGTCACGCTCATATTAACATCGCCCTCAACGACAACGACTTCGCCAGAAGGCTGCTCAACCTGACGGCTTGCCCCAACCACAAACGTCGTTTCGCCAAACGTAGTCTCAAATCCAGCATCAGCCCACAGCGTAGCTTCTCTTAGAACTAAAGAAGCCTGAATGCAGTACTCACCAGGTGTTCCTTCTACATCCGGCAATTCAATTGGCAGACTGAATTCACTCTGAGCTTCGACTTCGATATTCGCTTGCCCAGCGCCAATCTCTTTCCCCTCATGGAACAGACGGTACACAAGTACCAAATCATCTGTGTTCGCAAATAAATTCTCATTCACGATGTTAATATGAGTTCTCGTTGGTTCCAGCTTAATATTCTGATAAAGGAATTTAACTTCCTGCATTTTAGGTGTGATTTGACGATCGGCAAAGACGAGACCATTACCGCAGAAGCTGTAATCGGTTGGACGATCTTTGAAATCACCGCCGTATGCCAAAAACTCACGGCCATTTCGGTCTTTTTTCACAATTGCTTGATCGATATAATCCCAAATAAAGCCGCCTTGATACATCGGATATTTGTTCTCAAGCTCTGTATACTTATGCAGGCCTCCGACGGAATTCCCCATTGCGTGCATGTATTCACAGCTAATGTATGGTTTATTCGGCTCGCTGTTGAGATACGCTTCAATATCCGCTGGCTTCGCATACATCCGGCTTTCCATATCGCTGGTCGCATCATAATTGCGATCGTAGAATACACCTTCGTAATGAACAAGTCGTGTAGGATCTGTTTCACGGAAATAGTTAGACACATTGAGAATCACTTGCCCGGCATACGACTCATTACCGCATGACCAAATGAGAATCGAAGGATGATTCTTATCCCGCTCCACCATCGAAATCGCACGATCCATGACAATATCTTGCCACCCCATATCGTTACCTGGAATGTTCCAGGAAGGCTCAACTGCGCCCATCTTTTGCCATGAACCGTGTGTCTCTAAATTCATCTCATCAATAACATAGACCCCGTACTCATCACATAGCTCATACCAAAGCGTTTGGTTAGGATAGTGAGACGTACGAACGGCATTAATGTTACTGCGCTTCAACGTCTGAATATCCCACAGCATATCCTGCTTCGTAATCGCACGTCCGCTGCGGCTGTTAAACTCATGGCGATTGACACCTTTGAAAACAATACGTTTCCCATTGATGCACATTAGCTTGTCCTTCATTTCAAACCGGCGGAACCCAACCTTCTGAACGATGGCTTCAACTACATTGCCGCTCTCATCATAGATCGAGATACACGCGGCATATAGATATGGGCTTTCCGCACTCCAAGGCTGAACAGTACCTGCAGCAAGGTTGAAAGATAGGTTGCCTCCGCGGAATTCACCTTCTTCTGTCAGGCAGATTTGCCCTTCAGCATCCTTCAGTTCAAGCTTAGCGCGAACGGATGCCGTATGCTCATTGCGAAGCTTGAGCTCAATCTCAAGCAGCCCTTGCTCATACGCATCATCCAAATCTGCCTTCACACGCATATCCCACACATGGACTTTAGGTACGGTGTACAAATACACCTCGCGGAAAATACCCGACATCCGCCAGAAATCCTGATCTTCCAGCCAGCTTCCTGTGCTCCGCTGATAAACTTCTACG
Organism: Paenibacillus sp. LjRoot56; assembly: GCF_964253335.1. Lineage (NCBI taxonomy): Bacteria > Bacillati > Bacillota > Bacilli > Caryophanales > Paenibacillaceae > Paenibacillus > Paenibacillus sp. LjRoot56. The sequence continues at coordinate 220,725 of NZ_CAXURV020000005.1, read as the reverse complement.
GCCAGTTTGTTCTCGCCTTCACGAATATGAGGCGTTAAGTCAAACTCGGCAGGCGTAAAGCTATCTTCGCTGTAACCGATAAATTCACCATTAAGCCAAACATAGAAAGCCGATTCAACGCCTTGAAACGAAATATAGACGGGCTTGCCAACCATCGTATTCGGCAATTCGAAATTTTTCACATAGCTGCCAACTGGATTATGCTCTTGCGAAATATGAGGAGGACGAAGTGCTTCAACACCGTCCCATGGATACATCGTGTTAACATATTGTGGCTGACCCCAGCCTTGCAGCTGGATATGACCAGGCACTTGGATATGCTCCCAAGCTGCGCAGTTATAATCCATTTGATAAAAAGACTGCACGCGGCTTGCGGGGTTAACCGCGTAACTAAACTGCCAGCGCCCGTTCAAGCTATGCCGCATGTCCATCGGTGCGCCAGCCTCCGCAGACGCCATTGAATGATAATAACGATGATCCGAATGGGCTTCCAACCGGTTCACTTTGAATACCCGTACATCTTGAAGCCAATCAAGGCTCGGTACCGAATGTTTCATTTATCTATGCCTCCCAAAAAATAAGACCCACGAAGGGGTCTCGAATTACACACTATTTTACAGAACCAACCATTCCAGCGACAAATTGCTTTTGCATCAAGAAAAAGACAAGTGCTGTCGGCAATGTTGAGATCACAATAGCGGTCATGATAACCCCAAAATCCGGTGAATAACTAGAACCCAAATTGGAAATCAACAAAGGAATTGTTCGTTTCTCCGGTGTTTGCAAGACAATAAGCGGCCACAAGTAGTTGTTCCAGCTAGACATAAAAGTAATGATAGCGGCAGCTGAATACGTTGTTTTCATGGTCGGCATATACACACGGAAAAACAACCCTAATTCCGTCAAGCCATCGATACGCCCAGCTTCCAGAAGCTCCTTCGCGAACATTTTTGTGCTTTGACGGAAGAAGAAAATGAGAAACGCTGTCGTAAATGTCGGAAGGACAACCGCGTTCATGGTGTTAATCCCGATAAATGGAACCGCGCGAGATAGACTCGAAAACATTTGGTAAAGCGGAACCATCAACGCCGCGAATGGAATCATCATGGAGACAAGCAGGATATTGAACACGATATCCTTGGCTTTGCTCCGATAGATTTCGAAGGCATAGCCTGCCAGCGAAGCAACGACTAAAGCCAAGATGGTTGTAGATAATGAGATCCTCAAGGAATTCCAAAGTGCAGGAACGAGATTGATTGACTTGGTTAATTTGTGGAAGTTGTCCATGAAATGCGATCCTGGTAACATTCTGCCCTGTGTAACGTCCACAGATAGATTCGTGGAACTAATGACCATCCATATGAATGGAAAAATGGAGATAAGCGCCACAGCAAAAAGGAAGACATAGATGATTGTACGTCTTAATCCTATCATTTTTTATCACCTGCCAATTTGATTTGAAGGACAGATAACACAATGATCATGACCACAACCGAATAGGAAACTGTTGCTGCATAGCCAAAATCAGGTGTGTATTTGAAAGAAAGATTGTAGATGTACTGCGATATGGAGAGGGTAGAATTACCTGGGCCACCCTTCGTAATATTCATAATCTCATCGAACAATTGCAGCGTACCAATCGTCGAGGTAATGGACGTGAAGAGAACAATAGGCTTAAGCATTGGGAACGTAATAAAGAAAAACTGTTTGAACGCAGAGGCTCCGTCAATACGAGCTGCTTCATAAATAGAGCTATCAATGTTTTGCAAAGAGGAAAGGAAAAAAATCATATTATATCCTGTCCAGCGCCATGTAATGGCAAGGATAATCGTAATTTTCGCCCAGAAAGGATCGGAAATCCATGCGATGGGCTGTGAAATCAAGTGAATCTTAATTAAAGCCATATTGATCAAACCATCGTTACCAAACAAATATTTGAAAACAACGGAGTAGGCAACAAGTGAAGTTACGCACGGCAAGAAAATAGCTGTACGGAAAAACCCTTTAAAACGAAGCTTGCTATCATTTAACAAAACGGAAATCATCATTGACAGAATGATCATGACCGGCACCTGGATAATCAAATAAATAAACGTATTCTTTACGGCAGTAATGAAAGTCTTATCGCTAAAGAGCCGCTTATAGTTGCTGATCCCGTTGAAATGTAGATTAGCACCCGCGCCTGTTTTAAAAGAAAGCAGCAATGCCTGAATCATGGGATAAAAGTAAAACAAACATATCATCAATACGGCAATAGCGATAAACAGCCATCCCGTAAGCTTTGCACGGCTACGCATCGAGTAGTTCATTAGATTTCAAATCCTTCCATTATTTACGATGAAAAATCGAAACGCTGTCCCCTGCTTTGCATTTTCGCAATTCAGAGGTCAGCGTTCCATAGGTTAATGGGAAGAGAAACTTACTTAAGTTGGGATTCTGCTTGGGACTGAGCATCACTGAATACTTTCGCGATGTCTTTGCCCTTCAGGTAATTTTGCATCTCAACTTTGAGAATATCTTCAATCGCATACGTATGCAGACCATAGTTGACTTTAGGAATTTGAGCCGTCCATGTTGCGAAATCAGAAATCACCTTTTGACCTCCGAAGAAATCGTCGGCTTTCGTATAAGCTTCACCTTGCGCAGCAGGTTTATAAGTACCAACAACCCCTACGTCTGTCACTAATTTTTGATACAAATTCACATCAGAACCGAGTGTTTTTCCAAGGAAATCAGCAGCCGTATCTTTACCTGTGCTGTTTAATACATACCAGGAGCTTCCTCCAAGGTTAGATGCGTTAACGGAACTAGCTGTGTTTTTCAACTTAGGAAAAGGAACAACTGCCCATTTACCGGATTGATCAGCTTGTGATTTAACCGATGGCGTAATCCAGTTACCTGTCGGAACAGAAGCAACAGCACCGCTATTGAAACCAGCTAGGAAGGAGTTCCAATCCGAGTTGATTTTCACAATGTTCGCGTTCATGATTTCTTTGTATGTTTCGAAAGCTTCTTTCAACACAGCGTTGTCTTTCAGATCCGGCGTAGTGCCGTCACTCTTCAGATACCAAGCGCCTGCGGATTGAATCATCATACGGATTAAACCAAGATCATTGGGATCCTGTGTCAGCAAATCTTTACCTGTTTTGGCTTTAACCGCTTTACCGACTTCAATGAATTTCTGCCAGTCAATGTTTTTCAAATCATCAACCTTGTAGCCTGCTTGTTCCAAGTAATCTCTGCGAACATAAAGACCTGTTACGCCGGAGTCAAATGGTACACCGTATTGTTTACCGTTCAAGCTTGTTGGACCTAATTTGTATTCAGCGAAATCCGAAGCTTTAATGGATGCGGACATATCTGCGAATGCATCTGGATATGTTTTCAAAAAGCTTTGTGCACGGTAATCTTCAATCAATACAACATTCGGAAGGCCTGACTTTGAACCAGAGTTCAAACCAGTATTCATCTTTTGAATAATGTCATCTTGTGCATATTCAACAACATTGATTTTCACATCAGGATGATCCTTGGCATAAGCGTCTTTCGCTAGGTTCATTGCTGCGATATTAAAGTTCTTATCCCATGCCCAAACGGTAATTTCTTTACTAGTGCTTGCAGCACCGCCGCTAGGAGTAGTCGTTGATGATGTGTCTGACGAATTACTTGAACATGCCGTCAAAAGCATAAAACTTGCAAGTAAAACCGTAGAAATTTTCTTCTTCATGTGATCCCCCTGATGATTTGAATTTGTAAGTGCTTACTTATAGATAATATCATTTGGGCAAATCGTCTTGTTAGAACGAAATTTGCTGAAATTAGCGTTTTTATTGTATCTGGAATCCCATCCTTATTTGATCATTTGTAATATTTTTATATTTTGTATTTTTTTTTAGTTTTTTATACTTCTACAAGGATTGAATTGTACGCCATGGAAGCGTAATTGATATCTTCGTCCCTTGTCCCAATGTGCTTGTTATCGCAACCCCATATTCTTCTCCGTATAAAAGAACCAGTCGATCATGAACATTACGAATACCAATTCCTGTGAACATTTGCCTTGCACTTGTGGGATTCGGCATCTCATCCGCTTCGTTAGAAAGTTCCATGCCATCCCCATTGTCAACGACTTCACAGAGCAGCGTATCCCTCTCTTTCGTGATGATGACATAAATATATCCCGTGCCTTTCTTATTAAAAGCATGAAAAAAAGCATTCTCAATAAAAGGTTGCAGCATCAAATTAGGCACTTGCGCAGGCAAGCAGTCCGGTGAAACAAAGTAATCGACCTTAATCCCTTGGCCATAACGAATCTGATTAATGAACACGTAATGCTTTAAATTCACCAATTCTTGCACAACAGGAATCGTTTCTTTGACATTACTGATGGTATTCTGCAGGAGAGAAATGAGCGCATGAATCGTTTGCGTGGCGGACTCCTGGCTCCCTCGCTGAACAAGGATGTTAACAGAAGCCAGCGTATTATATAAAAAATGCGGATTAATCTGCTGCTGCAGCGCGGCTAATTCTGCCTTGCGCTGCTCTTTCTGCGTATCAACAAGCTGACTAATATAGTCGTTCAACTCATCGAGCATGAAATTGAAGGATCGGCTAAGTTCCCTTGTCTCATAGGTGCCCGTTACCGCCATATAATTATGAAAATTCTCTTTCGTTACCGTGGACATTTTCTTAACAAGTTTTCTTAACGAGAGCGTCAATCTCCGTGTGATCACATATACAATGAGCACAGCAATAGCCACGATTCCCGCAACAATGAAGAAAATCGCTTTCCGGTTAAGCATTTGACCGAGTGTCACCTTTTTATCAATAACATTCATGATGTAAAAGCCATACAACGGCAAATCTCCAGCCAATACAATGACATCTTTATCGAACATCTTCATTTCATCCTTGGCCAGACCCTGCTGCTGAATCCTCTGTGCACTGCCTAAAAGCTCTTTGGACGTAGTTCCGATCAGCTCAGCTCGATTGCTAGAAACGATTAGACCTTGACGATCTAATATCAACACATCATTCCCATCACTTGTGAAGCTTGCATAAATGGATCTTAGATCGCTTTCTTTCATGATGATATAAAGCGTCCCATACCAATCTTTACTGACAGGATCAATCAGAGCTTTGGCGGCAACCAGTCCTGGATCTCCAGAACCTGGCCTCCCTTCATCCAAATAGCTGTATAATAAGCGTCCTGGCTGGTTCCGCGACTCTTGTGTAATCGGATTTCGCCCTAAATCCGCCAAAGAACCGGACCAGTAGGTACGGTCGCTCGTATAGTTTTTGCCATTTATGCCCGAAATGATCATCCCAATGTTCTTGGCTCCAATGCCCGACTGGATTCGCTTCATCTGTTCGCTCATACCGAAGGCCACCTTGAAGTTGGTTACCGAATCGGTATCTCCTTCGGTCAGAAAACTTTTAATCGCACCGCTTTGCGCTGCGTTAACGACAATATTTACATTTGAATAATGAATGGATTCCAAACCGCTTTTAATTTGTTCAATTATTTTGGAATTTGTGATACTAAATGTCTTCACAAAAAGCTTTTCCGACATTTGCACGGTAACCCAAGAAGTCGCCACCGTGACAGTGATCATGCTAAGCACCATCACAAGGAACAATTTACTAAATAAGCTTTGATCGGAGAATTTTCTTAACCATGCCCCCATATGTCATGTGATTCCTTTCGTCTTCATTTTTTGCGATAGTGGCTAGGTGAAGTCCCCATCAGCTTACGAAACACTTTCGTGAAGTAACTATGATCGGAGTAGCCAACAAGAGAGCTAATTTCTGAAATCGACATATGCGCGCTATCTCTTAGTAATTCACACGCACGTTCGATCCGAATACGATTCAAATACTCATTGAAGCCTTCTTTATTATGAATGGTGAAATAATTGGATAGATAGGAGGGGTTGAAATGAAACTGTTTGGCTACTTCTGTCAGCGTCAGCGGTTCCGTAAAATGCTCATCCAGATACATTAAAATCTTCTGTATGCCCGGAGAACTTGTTTTGTTACCTGTCACACAGTCTGTCGCCTCATTAAGAAACTTAGCTAGAAGAGAGCGCACTTCCCCGATATGTTTGGCCTCATGAATGGCACGGAAATACTCATACTTCGCTTCATCCAGCGTTCTGGCCTCATAGTGAAAGTGCAGTAAAGAGACAATAATATTGAATAGGCTGTGGCCTAGAAAAGATTTAAACTCGAACATATCCGTATCCAATCTGCCAGGCATGGAGGCTACATAACGGCCAAGACGTTCAAAAGCTTGTTGAAAATCTTGATGATTCAGTTCAGCGCTAAACGCCTCCGAATCAAATGATTCTCCGTTCCCTTCATGTTCTACCAGTTCGTCTGCAAAGAACAGTTGTTGATCCGATAGAAAGAAACGGTGATCCAACACTTTGAGAATATCTTGCGTATACACGTCATGGAGTTCTTCGATTTTCCTGAAATTTTTGCTAAGCGCCACATAGAAGGAGGAGCCTCCTCTTACGCCAGAATCCACCAATTGTTCACATAAATGGATGGCATCCATTCTGCCAGCATCCTCTGTATTCAGCAAAAACCGGATATGGCTGTCTTGATGGGACAGACGGTGAATGATAAAGGGTTGCTCGGCATCCTGAACCAACCCTTTCAGCAAGGTTTCGATCCATTCCTCGTTTCGTTTCATTGAAGAGGACGAGCTATCTTGCATATCTGCAACGAATAAAATAAAACAAGGATACGGGAATTGAGCGCTGATCTCCGCACCATCCATCTCCATGGCATAGCCGGAAATTAGCTTGTCCAACACATAGTCGACAGACTGTCCTTTTTCATTCGTAAAGTCTATATGTCGAAAGGCTGGCATCCCTTGTACAGTCTTTTTTAATACAGCTAACAGCGAATTTGCATCTAATTTAGGTTTTAATAAATAATCTGCTACACCATTCTGAAACGTAGAGCGCACATACTCAAATTCACCGTAGCTGCTGAGCACCACGATTTCAATCTCTGGATAGAGGCCTTTCACAACTCTGACCAATTCCTCTCCACTCATAACCGGCATAACAATATCTGTCAGGATCAGGTTGGGTTCGAGTCGCTTGACCATGTCAAGCGCATCCTGACCGTTAGAAGCCTCGCCGACAATCTGGAATCCTTCGCTCTCCCAATCGAGAAGATGTCTGATCCCTTGACGAACTAGCATCTCATCATCAACAATTAATATCTTGCAATACGTCTCCATGACTTACTCCTTTGTGGACTATACATAGCTTCCCACTTTTAGATTGAACGATGTATCGGTCTCTGTCGGATTTTAAAGTTAATTGTACACATTAACGAGCATGAATCAACAATCATCCCGAGAACTTAACTACGCAGCAAAAAAAGCATCATTCACCATGTTAGCGTGAAAGATGCTTCCTGCAGACAGTTTTCTAATTCATTTCCCATTTAAATATAACGTCGCATGATGTCGTTTTTATTCGTAAAGTAGCGGCTTGATATCCGCAGCATCAATGTTCGTTTTGTCATACCAGTGGAAACCTGTATCGATGTTTTTGGCAACTGTTTCGCCTTTGATCGCTTGCACGGCCGCTTTTACGGACCAATAGCCGATGCCGATCGGATCTTGCGTAATCGCCCCAGCCATTTTACCGCTGCGGATGGCATCCATTTGTTGTTTGCCGGAGTCGTAACCGATAACAACGATTTTGTCTTTCTTGAGCTCAGTCACCGCATTCAGAACACCGATAGCTGAACCTTCATTGGCACCGAAGAAGCCTTTGATATTCGGGTGTGCTTGAACAATCGCTTTCGCTAAGTCTGTTGATTTGAGCTGGTCGCCACCGCCGTATTGGGTATCAACGATTTTGATGTTCGGATATTTCGCTTTGATCTGATTCGTAAAGCCATCTCGACGATCGATCCCTGTGCGGCTCGTTTGGTCATGCACGACAAGTGCGATTTCGCCTTCGCCCCCGATAAGCGCAGCCATTTTGTCGGCGGCGAGCGCAGCAGCCGCTTTATTATCAGTAGCGGCAGTCGTCACCGGAATGTCGCTATCCACACCAGAGTCGAAGCCGATGACCGGGATTTTGCTTGCTTTGGCCTTCTCGAGCAGCGGCGTCGCCGCCTTACTGTCAAGGGCAGCGAATGCGATGGCCTGTGGCTTTTTGCCCAGTGCAGCTTGCAGCATTTCAATTTGCTTATCCACCTGTGTTTCTGTCTCAGGACCTTCAAATGTAATCTCCACATTGAATTCCTTCGCTGCTTTCTCTGCGCCTTGCTTCACCGCTTGCCAGAACTGGTGCTGGAAGCCCTTGGAGATGACCGGAATATAGATTTTATCTGACTTTACTGTTGTCGTTGATCCCGCTGTGGATGTCGCTGTTTTCGTCGTGGAACTGCATGCACTCAATAAAATGGCTGACAGCAATACCAAAGATGATGCTACAGCAAATTTCTTAGTCCGTTTAAGCACTGTACCTCGCCCCTTGCTTCTCAATTTTGGTTGTATAGGACTCCTGACGGAGTGAATACCAAGGTTATTTCTTGCGGCGGCGCATCATATCTGCGTATACCGCCAACACAATGACGATCCCGACAATAACCGTCTGCCACTCCTGCTTCACGGATAAAATACGAAGTCCATTCGTCAGCACACTCATGATCAGCGCACCGATGACGGTTCCAAGGATGGAACCTTTGCCCCCGCTGAGGGACGTGCCCCCAATGACCACGGCTGCGATGGCTTCGAGCTCATAGCCAGCCCCAAGTGCAGGCTGCGCTGAGTTGAGGCGAGAGGCCATCATGATGCCGGCAATTCCGCTGAACACACCTGTTAGTGTGTAAATGACGATTTTCCAGTAGTCCACGTTGACGCCAGAAAGCCTAGTAGATTCTTCATTGCTGCCTAGGGCAAAGTTGTAACGGCCAATGATCGTTTTGGTCAAAATAATACTGGCTATGATCGCAGCTCCGAAGAACACGAGAATCGCGTTCGGAATTTCCACACCTGGGAAAATGTCGCTAACTAGTGAGCCCATCGAAATCTTCGTGAATGCAGGCGTATCGTTAAAATAAATCGGCTTCGTTCCCGATATGACAAGCGATAAGCCCTTCGTCACCATCATCATGGCAAGCGTTGCGATGAAGGGCGGAATTTTCATTTTAGCTACAAGCAGCCCGCTAATGAGTCCGCAGACAGCCCCAGTCAGAATGCCTCCGACAATGCCGAGCGGCATCGGGAGCTGCCACGTCGTGATGATCACGCCGGCCATGACGGAGGAAAAAGTCATCACGGTTCCAACGGCCAAATCGATCCCCGAGGTGATGATAACGAACGTAGAGCCTAACGCTAGAACCCCGATAACGGCGGTTGAGAGCATAATAGCAATGAGGTTATCGAATTGGAAAAAGTTGCTCGACGAGATGGAAAAAATGAGAACGAGCATGATTAAACTGGCAAATGCCAATAGCTTCTGTGCAGCTCCGTTTTGTTTGGACAAGGTGGGAATTGTTTTTTTGTAGGCATGTGCAAGTCTTGTTGACATGAGGCTCCTCCTAACTGATCCGCATCGTGGCGAATCGCATAATAGCTTCCTGTGTGGCTTCTTGCTGCGTGAGTTCACCGGTAATGCGACCTTCGCACATGACCATGATGCGATGGCTCATACGTAATATTTCTGGCAGCTCCGAGGAGATCATGATGATCGATTTCCCTTGCGCCGCGAGATCATCGAGCAGCTTGTAAATCTCGGTTTTGGCTCCCACATCGATACCTCTTGTCGGTTCATCGAAAATGAGAATATCGCAGTCCCGCAGCAGCCATTTACCGATAACGACCTTCTGTTGGTTACCGCCGGATAGGAATTTCACCTGTTGATGGATCGTTGGTGTTTTGATTTGAAGCGCTTCCACATAGTGCTGCGCTTTCTCGCCGATGATGCTGTCTTGCATCCAGCCGAGTCGCCGCGCCTTTCGATAGGAGGCGAGTGCGATGTTCATTTTCACATCCATCTCCACCATGAGCCCGAAGCGCTTGCGGTCCTCAGACAAGTAACCGATGCCGTGCCTCACCGCGTCATGCGGCGCTTGGATACGGACCTGCTGTCCGTGGATGCGGATGTCTCCGGAATCGATGGCGTCTGCGCCAAAAATCGCCCGCGCCACCTCCGTGCGCCCCGCTCCCATCAGACCGGCGAAGCCGAGGATTTCACCTTTGGCCAGATGGAAGGAAACATCCTTCACCGCTGAGCCGCGGTTTAGCTTGGAAACTTCCAACACCTTCTCCTTTGAGGTGGTGGTTGTTTGTTGATTCGGGCTGACGTAGAGCTCGCGCCCTACCATCATCGCAATGATCTGATCGATGGATGTCGTCTGCGTCTGCACCGTATCGATATAACGGCCGTCACGCATGACGGTGATGCGATCACTGATGCGTTTCAACTCTTCCATCCGGTGAGAGATGTAGACGATTCCCACACCGCGGCTGCGGAGCTGATGGATGATGCGGAACAGCTCCTCTATCTCTGCGTGCGTGAGGGCGGCTGTCGGTTCGTCCATAATCAGTACCTCGGATTGAAAGGATAGCGCCTTCGCAATCTCTACCATCTGCTGCTTGGCTACTGTCAAATCCGCCACCATCGTTCGCGGGTCTAGCTGTAGGTTCATCTGATCCAGGAGGTTCTGCGCTTGCTCATTCAGCATGCGTTCATCGACGAATAGCTTGATGCCATGTCTCGGCTCGCGGCCGATAAAGATATTCTGTGCGATCGTCAAATCTGGCATCAGGTTCAACTCTTGGTGAATCATCGAAATACCTAGCTGCTGCGCTGCTCTTGTATGAGGGATATTCACTTCCTTGCCCTTCACCAGGATGCGACCTTCGTCTTTCTGGTACACACCCGTGGCAATTTTCATCAATGTTGATTTCCCTGCCCCATTCTCACCGACTAGCGCGTGCACCTCACCAGCAGCTAACGCCAACTGACACTGATGCAGCGCATGAACACCAGGAAAATGTTTCTCAATCCCTTCCATCCTGAGCAAAATTTCCTCACTCATCGTCTATCTCACCTCGTACCCCAGTTCGTCATGTCCCTCGTTCATGAGTTCATTCTACCTGCCAAAAGCTGGAATGAGAGTGGATAAATCTCTTCAAAAACGTTGAAAATCTTCTGATTCGAGGTTGGCGTGCTTGAGGGGGGGGGAAGTATGGAGGTGCGAAAGTGTAGGTACTGGAGGTACGGTGTGTTGATAACCTGTTTGGAGTAGCTATGCCTTGGAGATACGGAACGTCGTTCCGCTATTTCGGTGAAAAGAACGAATACGCCAGAGTTGAGGAACCACGTTCACGGGCAGGATAGTGTGATCACTTCGGTTCTTGGGCAGTTCCAAAAAAATTTCAGGACAATCTTACTACAAAATTCTTCATTTTTTGTAGTATTTTGATTTTTTTATCGGGGGTTATGTTTACTTATGTCGAAAATAAGAGAATCCCCCCACTTTTTATTTAACAAAATTATCCTAATTTGTATTATTAAAAGTCTTTATACCTATTCCAAACAATAGAAATGATTGTTAACATAACATGTGTTGTTGCGGCAGTTACAGCAAGAGATTTATCTATAAAACAATTTCATCTTCAAAATATCCGTGATATGAAAACTAGAAACAGTAATAAGGTGGTTGATTTTACGATGAATAGGTACTTAACCTTATTTATTATCCTAATATTGGTGATATTAAGTGGTTACGCCAACAAGGAAGAAGTAAATTTAGTAGCTAATAGCGATTCTTGGAAGTTTAAAGTAAACTATCTCCCCAGCAAACATGGATACATTGAAAAACAAACAATTGAATACATTGGGAAATTATCTGTAAACAAGGTAGACATTTCTCTAAATTACAAAAATAATAGTTCCACTGTAAATACACTAAAAGTTGAATCTCTTGTTGGGGTTGGTCCTCAACAGTTACCTACCAAAACCGAGGTAGATAATTGGAAAGATACAAAAACTGTTAAGATAACTTGGACTGAAAAAGATACTTTGCAAGAGGAAACAATTAGAATCACCCCCTCAATCCAGGAATAATTAAGGAGTCGCACTTTGACGAATCTGGGCTATCACGATATGAAATACTCCACCTCATTGGGATCTCATTTCCCAAATAGACAAGAAAATGGATAGAGATTCAGATGTAATCTGAAAACTCTATCCATTTTTATTTCGCCAATTAAATGTCCAAGCTGCTATTCAGCAGCTTGACCGTTCAATTTCTCTTTGAGCAGGTTCAGCTGCTCATCTACTTTAGCTTGCTTCGCTGTGTCGATCGGCGTGTAGCTGCCAACCCCACCAGCTGGTACGTATGGCTTGCGAGCGATCTCAGCTTCAACTTCAAGCTGAATGATCTTCTCTTCCATGCGTTGGAAGCCGCGAGATGCGTTGCCGCTTTCGATCACACCGTTGTAGGATACTTGCGCCATTTGTTTCTTCGCTTTCGCTAATTGAGCACGGGATACAAGCTCGTTGCGTTTGTTGCGCATTTTGTAGAATTCATCTTTCATCTCGTGCAATTGCTGTGTCAACTCATCCGCATGAGCTTTCGCAGAAGCGTATAGATCTGTGTACTCAACAATTTTATCTTCGTGGTACAGTTTTTCTTCAACAGCTTGACGAGCAATCGCTTCTTGGCCATTTTTGATGGCTGCGGAGGCTTTCGCTTCACGATCAGCTACTAGGCGAACGGATTCTTCAAGGCGCTGCTTCAGCTTGCGCTCACTTGCGATTTGGCGAGCAACCGTTACTTCTGCCTGGGCAATTTCTTGCTCCATATCGCGAAGGTATTGGTTCAACATTACGATTGGATCCTCAATTTTATCTAATACCTCGTGAATTGAAGCTTTCGTCATATCTTTCATTCTTGTGAATACACCCATGGTTTACACGTCTCCTTTTTTACTATCCAATGTTTGTTTTTCAAAACGAGCGACTTTGGCTCTAAGTTCGTCTACTTCTCTTTGCAAAGCTTTCTTCTCAATGTCTTTCATCATCTCATCGATGTTGTTCGTTGGTTGGCTCGCTTCATAGGAAGCATACTTGCTAGTCGGTTGTGGCGCTTGGTGGTGGTTATGGGATTTATGATGATTCCATGCTCCCCCTGGATAGTTTTGACGACCATACGAGCTTGCATAGGGATCAAATGGGGGCTGATCAAACCCAGGTTCCTTCGGAATGACAATCGCCGCTACAAAGTAGACGAAAATGACGGTGCCTCCGGTGAAAAACGTGGTGATCACGACTAGTAAACGTAATAGTGTGACATCTACATTCATGGCTTCTGCAAGTCCCCCGCATAGGCCCGTTAATTTCTTATCTCTTCGTGAGCGATATAGTTTGTTCATGATCCTGTGTTCCCTCCTGTTTCAGTCTATTGCGAAGTGCTTCCATTTCCGCATCTACAGCTGGGTTACCCCCACTGTAGTAGCTTTCGCGACCCATCTTCCTAACGTCGCGAAGCGTCCTGGCGTGCAGCTCCATATCGGATACGCGCTCTTCCAATCGGCCGAACATCCGCGGTGCCCCATCTTGTGTGACACTGCTGCGAGCATGCATGCGCTGCTGCAAGCGAGCGGACTCCATACGAGCCAAGTAGTAGCTTCGTTTGTCTGCGACTTCTTTGTAATCTGCCTTCAGTTGTTGCAGCTCCTCATCAAGCTCAAGGATGGACTGCTTCGCCTGCTCATACAGATCATGGTATTGCACGCTTTTCTCTTCCGCCTGCAACTTCTCTTGCAGCACGATGCGTGCCATATGCTCTTCGCCAGCCTTCAAAGCCAGCAGCGCTTGATGCTCGCGCTTTTCTTTCGTTTCTAGTGCAGTTAAATATTGTTGCCGAAGTGACGCTGCATGACTTACGCATTGCTGATACAATCGTTCTGACTGCACAAGCTGCTCACGCTGGGCCGCTAAGTATTGGTCAATCAAGCGTACCGGGTCTTCCGACTTCTCTAAATGCTCATTCAAAGTTGCCACGGTTATATCTCTCATCCGCCTAAATAGGCTCATCTTCACTCCACCTTTTTCACACTCTATATTCGATTCTCTTACCGCTTACGTTAAGCTGTTCTTCCTTTTAACATGGAAAATCCATATCCGATTAACCCGATTGCCAGAAGAATAATGATCCAACCTGCTAGCTTACTTACTAGAATGATTATCCCGATACCGGCAATTACCCATCCTATTTTCTTATCGTTCTTAATCCCTAGGTAACCCAGTCCAACCATAATGAGGGGAATCACATATCCCATCACCGAGCCAATAAAGTCTCCTAAGTGAAAACCTAGCTTATTGAATAAAATCAGTGCGCCGAATGCGATCAGCAGAGCGGCAAATCCTGTATTTCTTTTCATCGTTTCGTCACCGCCTTTCGTTGTTTGTCGTCGTCTTCTTCATGTCTTTATTCTAGGTAAAATCGCGGCTTTCCAAAACGGACCGTGGACGGTATTTGCACCTAGACCTTAGTCGGGGTGGGTCTACGACCTATGATAGACGGGCATTCCCCCCTGCTGGCATAGCTAAAATTATCGTGAGTGCCATTTAGGAAGTATGGTAAAATAAGGGCTGGTTTGAACTATCACGCTTTATTGCGTAAGGAGGATTCTCTTGTGAACATCTCGGAGGGAACTTTTCAGGGAATTGGTGGGGTTGAACTTTTCTATAGAAGAGCCACTCCGTCAGAAGTACCAGTCAAAGGCGCCATTATTGCTGTACATGGACATGGCGACCACAGCGGTGGATTAGTCAATATGTGTGACGCACTCGTACAGGGGGGTTATATCGTCTATTCGGCTGATTCGCGCGGTCATGGGCGAAGCCCCGGTATTCGTGGATCCATACGCTCATGGGACGAATACAAAGGAGATCTGCATGTATTTAGGGAACTCGTCCAATCTGAAAATCCTAAATTGCCTCTCTTTATCATTGGTCACAGTATGGGGGGCGTGATTAGTGCGGACTATGTGCTCGATCGGGGCACTGGGATTCGTGGACTCGTTTTGGTGGCTCCCGCGATTTCGTATGAAATGACGACCTTTGAGAGTTGGCTCATTAAACTTCTGGGGAAAATAAGACCACAACTCACCATTCAAAAATCAGGCAGTGTCGATGGATTAACACAAGATCCCGAAATGGTTGCAAAGCTGCAAGCAGATCCTTTGCGTCATAGTACCGTAACGCCGGGTTTAGGCCTTGGACTAAGCCAAGCCATTCCAAGAATTTTGAATCACGCACAATCGTTTCAACTCCCCCTTCTCCTGCAATACGGCCTAGAAGATAAATTGACGCCCCCCGCGAAGCTTCAGCAATTCCTGCACTTGGTGGGTTCGCAAGATAAAAAGAGCTACGCTTACGATAGGATGCTTCATCGTCCTTTTGATGACCTAGGGCGAGAGCAATTTTTTTCTGATTTACTAGATTGGTTGGATCAACATACGGTTACGCGTAATTAACCCAAGATGTATGTTTGCAAATGAAAGAAAAACCGCCGTCAATGACGGCGGTTCTTCTTATGCTTATAGTCGCTGCTATACCGTTTCCCTATCTAACACGTACACCTTCACGTTCTTTTTCACACCAAACTCCTGTGCTTGGCCCAAATCATTCATGAAGACATCAATTCTGGAGCCGCGAATCGCCGATCCGATATCTTCCGCTTTCCGGATGCCAATGCCTTCGATGAACACCGTGGATCCTAAAGGAATGACGGCCGGATCTACAGCAATCGTGCGTCCCTCCTTAGCTTTGATACCACTATAAGTGATGCCGTATGTAGGATGAGAGGCTTTTTTGCCTGTCGATTCAAAGCCCGCGGTGTACGCGGTTAACGTTGTATTAATCACTTTTTTGATAATTTTCGGCTGTCCCTCGGATGCAGCTGCTACAGCGACAAGAGGGATTGTAAGACTTTGTCCGATCGTCAGTTGGTTCGGATTCGAAATGGAATTGGCAGCAATGAGATCATCGACAGCGATTTCAAAGCTTTTTGCTATTTTGAACAGGGTATCTCCTCGGCTTACTTTGTACGTTGTCGCAGCTTGATCGACTGCAGTAGCTGGAGCTTCAGCGATCGATGTATCCGTGCTTCCACTCGTAGAGGCCACATAGACAGGCGACATATCCATGTCTTCATAGCTCGTCGGATACGAATATGCCTTCGATTGCATGAACCACAAACCAAGCAACACAATGAGGGATAAGGTCGATATACATATTTTACGAAACATCATAGCTATAGCTCCTCCTAGAAAAGTTAATAGAGTTATAGCTACTAGACTCGGCTAAAAGTAAACTTTCTATACATTTCCTATGAAATTAATGATAGATACATAGAAACTATTAAGAGAGAACCATAAGGACTGGTTTGTATATTCTCACCTTATTCTGTTTACGATAGTAAACCTATGGATGATATTAAAAACAAAAAGATGATTCCTGTCTGATATATTTCCCCATCTAAATATGCCTTGACAGGAATATTCCATTTGGGTTATATTCAATACATGAATACGATATTCAGTGCTCTTGCCGAACCACATCGCTTACGCATGGTTGAGCTATTACGAGACGGCCCCCTTACTGTAGGGGAGATCGTCGACCGGCTCGGCCTAAGTCAGCCGCAAGTTTCCAAGCATCTGCGTGTACTAAGTGAAGCAGGACTCGTAGAGGTACAGCCAATAGCGAATCGAAGGGTCTATAAACTGCGGCCGCAGTCCCTTCAGGACATTGAGAATTGGCTCGGTTCCTTCAGACGTCTGTGGGAAACCCGATTTGATCGGATGGAGGCCTATATAGAGGCTTTGCAGGCAAAGGAAAACAAACCGGCTGATCCGAAATAAATCGCGATCAAGCTTCCGTAAACTATTTTATATAATGGAGGATTAGACATGACACAACAAAACACATTTGAGATGAATCATGAAGGTACAGAATTGGTGATTACTCGTATCGTTAACGCACCTCGTGAGCTTGTATATCAAGTATGGACAGAGCCTGAGCACTTAGCTGCATGGTGGGGGCCAACGGGGATGGAGTTGACGGTCGTATCCCTGGATGTTCGCCCAGGCGGCCTTTTCCACTACGGAATGAAGTCACCGGAAGGCTTTGAAATGTTTGGCAGATTCGCGTATCAAGAGGTTGTTGCACCGGAAAAGCTTTCCTATGTGACTTCTTTCGCAGATCCGGAAGGAAACGTAATCCGTGCACCGTTCAGCCCTATTTTCCCACTTGAAATCTTGAATAAATTAACGTTCACCGAAGAAGATGGCAAAACGATCATCGTCATGAGCGGCGGCCCGATCAACGCGACGGAAGAAGAAATTCAGTTCTTCGCTTCGATGAAAGGTTCTATGGAAGAAGGATTTGGCGGAACGTTCAAGCAATTGGATGACTACATTGCGAAAATTACAGCTTAATCCCATACACAAACAAAAAACGAGCCTTCAGAAGAACTCTTCTGTGGCTCGTTTTTGTTTTGTAACAGGATATTTATACAGCTGCTTTGCGCAGCAACCCATAGGAAATGATCGAATAGATAACGACCAAAGGGATCATATACCAGAACAAACCCATATAATGATCAGCTACCCAATGGCCAAAATCGCTCCATAGATCGAAATGTGTCATCGTATAAGAACCAATTGTCCCAATCAGCAGCATCGCTGTAAAAAAGATGTACATGGACATGCTGCCAAAACGGCGATGCAAGCTAGAAATAGCAAACCCAAGGAAAAAACAATGTACCAATACGAGGATATTAAACCCCAGTATACCGATGTACGGTAGATCGCTTAGAAAACCTATTTTAAACAGATGCAAATTCACGTTCCACCCGTCTGTTGCTTGTTCAATGGCCGAAAGAATGGTTAGCGCAATCCCTGAAATACTATTTACTAAAACGACAGTCAAGGCTGTACCGAAGAAATAATCTTTTCTCCGAATACTAAGACCGATGGCGAATGGGAACGTTTCTTTTATCGTCAGCGTTCCTGCTATAAATGCGTATACGAATACAGAAGCAACCGCACCCGTATTGACGGTTTCACCGTCATTCAATGAAAGAGCAATTAAAGCATTGATCAGAAAATTAGCGCCCAGGATGGCCCATGGAACCAAAAACCATGTGTTCTTGTTCCTTAGATGAAGCATGACTACTTGCTTAACTCGGTTCATAGTAATTCAGACCCCTTTCCCGCGACTTGCGTGCGTGTCAGATGAACGATGAGCTGCTGGATGGAAACTGGAGCGAATTCCAGTCCTAATTCTTCGGCGTATTTGCGATCTTGCACCGAAAGAGCCCCCATGATGGTCGCTGTTGCAGCAGAACCAATTGCTGTTCGCTCCAGCACTTCTTTTCCCCGTACGAACGCATCTACCGCTGATTTCAAACCTGAAACCATACAAGCACGGCCGCGAAGCGCATCAGCATCTTCATTTAGAATTAACTTGCCGTTGTCGATCACTAGAACATGCTCAAGTAGTCGACTCACCTCATCAATGAGATGTGTAGAAAGAATGACGGTTCGAGGGTGCTCCGCGTAATCTTCCAACAGACGATCATAGAAAAGTACACGTGCTACAGCATCCAACCCCAGATACGGCTCATCGAAGATCGTCAATGGCGCGCGGCTAGCGAGCCCCACCACAATACCCACCGAGGAGAGCATGCCTCTGGAGAGCTTTTTAATTTTCCTTTTGATCGGAAGTCGAAAATCTTCAATTAACGCGTTAGCATACGCATCATCCCAGTTCGGGTATAAGGTTTTGGCAACCGCCAGCACGTCAATAATACGGAAAGTATCCGGATATTTCTGGCTCTCTTTAATAAAACAAATCTGATTCAGCACCTGACTATTCTCAAAAGGCTCTTCGCCAAATACCTTGAGCTCACCGCTTGTCGCGAACTGCTGTGCGGAGATCATATGCATGATGGTTGTTTTGCCTGCGCCATTTCTGCCGAGTAAGCCGTAGATTTTGTTCGCTTCTACCGTGAAGCTGACCCCGTCAACAGCCTTAACTTGGCCATAGGCCTTCGACAGTCCTTTTACCTCAACAACGTTCGTCATTACGCTTTCTCCCCTCTCCGCACCATTTCCGTTAATTGCTCTACCGTTATGCCTAACTTCTCGGCTTCCCTCACCATCGTCACGACATATTGCTCGTAAAAAAGTTCTTTACGCTTCTCCATCAGCTTCGCCCTCGCTCCCTCCGCTACAAACATGCCAATGCCACGCTTCTTGTATAAAATCCCTTGGTCCACTAGCAGGTTAACACCCTTCGCTGCCGTTGCCGGATTGATCTGATAAAAGGCTGCAAATTGATTCGTAGAAGGAACCTGCGATTCTTCCAGCATGCGTGACTCGATAATGTCATCCTCAATCTGCTCTGCGATTTGCACAAAAATCGGGCGGCTATCGTCCATCATAAATCCCACAATTCTCACCACCGCTTTCATCACTACATTGGTTAGTTACTCATGTAATTAACCATACAACCAAATAACATCGAAGTCAAGCGTAATACAAAAATTGGGTAGTTAAATAATTTCTTTTTTGCAGGGGAATACCAGTAGGGCGTGGGGTGAGAACCGGTCTAGGTAAAGATAAAGACAAGAAATGGTTGAATACAAGAAGAGCTGGTTAAAGACATAGAAAAGAAAAAGCGAATGACGACACACTTATTGAAAGGTAGGGTATCTATGTTTCTATCTATCATACGGAGTAGTTTGGTGGTTTTGTTGGGGTTTGCGTTGATTAACCCTGTTGGGGAAGGAATAAAGTCTACGCGCGCATCACAGCATGCTACAGTACAAGTGGCACCGCAAACCACTTTTGCACATGAGGATTCACAACTTGCTGCGGTACAAGATGAGCTGAAAACTGTTGCTGCACAAGTAGAGCCGCAAACCGCTGAACCGTTGTTTTCTTTCTCGGTGATGAGCGACGTTCATATCATATCGACGGACTCGGCTTCTCAGTTGCTTCTGCGGCAAGCGCTCGCGGATCACCATGAGCTGCGCCCAGACAGCAAGTTGCTTGTTCTGAACGGTGATCTCACGAACGGCAGTGAGAGCGATTATCGCAGCTTGCTGACGCTGCTTAGCCGCCAGCCCCATGCCCCTGTGCAGGCGACCATGGGCAACCATGACTACTACGGCGTGTGGCGCAAGCCGGATGGCACGATGGATTACACGAAGATGAATTCTTCGTGGTCGAGTGCGAATGCGGTCGCGTTATTCGACCGCATGATGGGGTACGACAAGCCGTATCACGAGCTTGTCGTAGAGGGCTATCGCTTCCTATTCCTTAGCGGGGAAGCGTATAGAGACGTGGACGCATCCATTAATGAGGATGCGTACCTCTCTCCCACGCAGCTCAGCTGGCTGAGCGAGCGGCTCACGGCGGCGAGCTCGGCGGATGCCGGCAAGCCCGTGTTCGTATTCCTCCACCAGCCGCTGCCGAGCACGCTGGATGGTACAGATCTGGAGCTGGGCGTCGTCCAGCACAAGGAACTGCGTGCGCTGCTTGACGCGCACCCGAATGTCATTTTGTTCAGTGGGCACACCCACTGGAACGTTGAAACGACCAGCCAAGTGAAGCAGCTGAAGTTTCTTGCCGCTTCCAGCGCCTCCATCCGCGAGGTATGGAGCGCTAAGAACGAGCCCGAGACGCGGTCGCTTAGCCAGAGCCTCATCGTCGATGTTTACCCAGATCGCGTAGCTATTCTACGCCGCGAGCATACCGAAAAGCGATGGATCGAGCCATCCATCGCGAAGGGGTATGATGTGAAATAGCGCTGCCAGCTTTAGTTCGATTTCACCCACTTAAGATGCCCTTAACAAGCTGTCATCGTATTGCTCGGCTAATTAGTTGTGGTAGAATCGGACTAAAGCATGCTTCAGAGCCGACTAAGCTCATTTAAGTCGGAAGATCCGAAACTATTTACATGGAAAGAGACCCTTCCGTAATGGAAAGGTCTCTTCTTCTTGCTGAGCTTCACTGACGGCCACACAGATTCGTTTCATTAACAATACAGGCCGACTGCAACGCGCCTACAGACGTGTTTGGACAAGTGAAAGTCAGCCTTTCGGATCACTCGAAGGACAGTCTTATTCCGATTACGCTACATTCTGTGTGCTCACTGATTCATCGTAATCAAGTGCCTACACGATCTGTAATCGACTTCACACTCCTCAATAACTGGAAAACCTCCATTTATTTTTCCTATTTTAGCGTGAATTTTTATTTTAACTGGAAAATATGTAGCTAATTTTTGAGTTTCTGCTGTTTCCGACGTAAAAGCTTGAAATTACATGTATTTTTTACAGTTATTTGTATAAAAAGGAAGATTCCCACTGAATTTAACTGTATGTTTTCCCGCTAAAGTACCACCATGGGTTCATCACACAAACCCCAATCTACTAAACAACCAATCTATTAACACATTTTCTATTACATAGGTAAATCTAGTTAACGGGCATGCCTCCTTCGACATCTACTATAAGCAGATAGAGAGAAGGAGGTGAAACTTACATGCAAAACACAAAACGCAGCATCCCTACTCTCAAAGACTCTGGCAAGTTCGGCAAGTCGTACACGCGCATTCCTCTGGGCAAAAAGTTCGGTCCTACACAAACACTTAGACGACTTACTATTCTTTGGGTAGATAACGCCGGTGTTCCTTTCGTCACTTCGGGCTTTTTCTGTGAGGCTCGTACTTTAAATGGAACTCGTCTTGCAACTGCTCGCTTTGATGCATTTGGAACTGCCGTATTCCGTACAATCGGTACCCCTACTACACGTACTTTAGTTCTTAGAACTTTCGATGCAGACGGTGTCATCTTCCGTACACGTACGGTTCGTTCTGGTATTTCGGCTTTCGTATTTATCGGCTAATTAACCAAAAACAGCCCACCCCCGGCAAATCCAAGGGTAGGGCTGTTTTCTCTTTTACTTAAATTGCTTCAGAAGGCGCTTCGCCGTTCCGTTCGGTGTGTCAATGACTTCATACATATTGACGATGACGCCAGTTTGCACTTGCTCGTTTTTCAAACCGGAAATGCTTACTCTCTGGCTGCCGCTCGTTAATTTGCCTGTACCCATTAATGAAGCATCTTGGGTACCAACGATACGACCGAGAGAATCGACCATTTCGAATTGGATTTTGGAGAAATTAGAATCAATAATGACTTGATCTTCATGTGTAATATCCATGTCTAGTTGAAGAACATAGGAATAGGTTCCGCCGCTATACGTCCAGCCAATCGAGCTGTCATTCACCTTAAGTGAGAATGGATAGATCGCGATGGTATCTCCAGTTTCTTCTCCCTGTAATGCAACTTTGAACGTCCCTGCGGACACATTTCCTTCTGAAACGGACTTATCATCGTACACATTCAGCGCAAATGAATCATCTTCTGTCGTTTCTTTATTAGGCAGCAAGTAGGAGTAGCTGACTACATAGGAGCTTCCTGGTGCAATTTGCGTAGCCGCCGCGCTTTGGCGAGAGCCGGTATACGCATTGCCTTTATTATCGATAAGCTCGTTCTGCAGCTCAGGCAAAGCAAGCGTGCTCGTGCCGTTGTTCGTGATTTTGTATTTGGCGATCGCGGTTTTGTAGCCAAGATCATCATTCTCATGCGCATGAAGCTCAATGAGCGATACTTCCAGATTCGGGTTCACAACGCTGCTGCCCAGAGCAAGCTTGGTTCCAAGCTCATAGTCTACCGCTGTGGTGAAGCCGTTTTGGGCTTCGGTCGCGCCTTTGAGCACGAACACAGCCACAGGCTGTTGCCCTGTTATTGTGGTGGCACTGTTCCCTGATGTGGTTGACCCGCTTCCCGTCGTTCCTGCACTATTACCTGTCGTTGATCCGCTTCCCGTACTACCAGTCGTTGTCGTTGTCCCGCTCCCCGCCGTGTTTCCCGTGCTAGCCGCCGCTTTCTGCCACAGCACGAGCTGTGCCGCATTCGGATCGATGCCCGTTGGCAACGTTGCATTGAAGTAATAAGTCGCCGTCTCCTTCGGCGCTAAAAAACCGCTGCGCGTACTGTTATCTGTGGATGACACGGATGAGCCTGAGTCACCGAACTGGTAGGAGGCTGCCAAGGAAGGGACAGGAGCGACAACGTCCCCGTCATTGCTCAGTGTAACCACAGTCTGAACGTGGACACCATCCGCTTGAATCGAATACGTAGACGAGCTTGCCTTCGCAGTCACGTTCTCGCCATCCTGCTGCCCCGCATAGCTCTGTTTCACGCCCAAAGCTACCGTATTCAGCGACGAATTCATACTCAAAGTTCCCAGTGAAACATCTTCACTTTGATTGAGATAATAATATTCCAACGTTAGCCCGCTTGTAGGCATGCCTTTAGAAATTAGCGTTTTGAGCGTCAATGTATCGGACTGATTGGGCAAAATAGCCGTATCCGCTCCACTCGCAACTGTCGCCGTGTATTTCATTCCATTGGCATCCACAAGTCTAGCTAGCAATCCTGCGGGTACTTTCACGCTGCTAGATCCTAAGTTCTTCGCTGCGACTTGCGTGTACATATACCATTTGCCATTCTCGGTCACACGTACGCTCTGGCCTAGCGCAAAAGCAAGGGAGGCATCATTCGCAAGTGTGCTGTCTAGCGTGCGCAAGCTAATAATCTCTTCTGGCGCTTCCAGCTGCCCATCTTGGATGACGGAGGCAATCGGCAGCTCACCGAGATGATTCATGAAGTCGGATTTATTGTAATCCCAGCGAAATACATCCACTTTCAAATCAGCAGCAGTTTCACCTGCCGGCAAATTCGCGTAGAATCGGAAGCTTTCCTCTTGCCCGCCGTTCACGATGCCGCTCTTTTTCTCACTCAAATTGGCCGTGTAACTATGTCCAGCACCATCCGTCACGCGTACACCATACTTGTTAAAATCAAGCGTCTGATTTTCTCCATTATGGAACAAGACTGAAAATTGCAAGGATGATGAGGAAAGTGACGCTCTATTTAGCATAAAATAAGAATCCTTCGAGATAAAAACGCCCTCTGATGCGGCGTGTGCGGAAGGTACTGGAGCTGCCCATGAGGCAGCCAGCAAACTTCCCGTCAGTAGTACAGCTAGACTTGTCTGTTTAAGTGAGTTTTTGGAGCGGAGTCCAATCGATGTTAGTTGACGAATCATAGTACAAACCTCCTGTTGCCTAATCGTAACGCAGAGCGTCGATAGGTTTTAATTTTGATGCTTTATTCGCTGGATATAAACCGAAAATGACACCAACAAGTGCTGAGAATAAAAACGCGTAAAGCCCTACGTTGATCGAAAGACTCGTCTCTTGGCTTGGATTGATATACGGCCAGGCCAGTGATAAAGCGATTCCGACCAGTAGACCGATCAGACCGCCCATCCCGCTAATCAAAGTAGCTTCGACTAGGAATTGCAGCAAAATATTTCTTCGCTTCGCCCCAATCGACTTCCGAATCCCGATCTCTCTCGTCCGCTCACTCACCGTCACGAGCATAATATTCATAATCCCGATCCCGCCTACAAGCAGGGAAATCGCAGCAACAGCAACCAATTGGTTGGTCAGCGTACTAGACGCCGTTTGTCTTGCGCTAATGAGCTCGGATGAGTTCAAAATATTGTAGCCAGTTGTACTTTTAAACTTCTGATATAAGTAAGCTTCTACGGCTAATTGTGCACGGCTGACGAGATCACCAGAGGATGCTTCCACATAGGCGGTCCGAATATTACCTAACTTAAAATCCCGGCTCATCGTCGGCAGCGGCACTAACACGGAGCTATCCAATGAGGTTCCGCTCGTATTGGAGCCCTTCGTTTGAAGAACACCGATAATCGTGTACATGTAGCCCTTCACATTAATTTCTTCGTCGATCGGGTCTTCCTTGCCAAAAAACTTCGTCGCCACTTCACTCCCGATAACTGCAACGTGATTGCGGAAATCCAGATCTGCTTGAGCGAGGAAACGTCCGCTGGCCATCTTCCCTTTTTGCAACTCCAAATAACGGTCATTCGTTCCGATCACATTGTAGCTCTCCGTTGTGCGGTCGAACTTAATGCTACTATTCTGCGTCATAGTGGGTGCAATCGACGAGATGCCCGCTGTGCCCTCTAGGGTCATGAACTCATCGTAATTCAACTGTGTGGCGCGTCCGTTCCCCATTAGGTTAACCGTTAGGAGATTCGTTCCCAGTCCTTCATATTGCTTTTCGATAGCTTTGGAGGTTCCTTGACCAATCGAGACAAGTGTGATCACCGAAGCAACCCCGATAATAACGCCTAGCATGGTCAGAACCGTTCGTAACGGATTCGAGCGAATGGTGCTCATCGCCATTTGGAAAAGCTCCCAAATTCTCATGAATGCGCCTCCTCTAACTTAGGCACTTCAACCGACCAAGCATCATTGCGGGTATCACTGACGATTTCGCCATCTCGCAGCGCCACCACGCGCTTCGCATTGTCTGCAATGTGATGATCATGGGTGATCAACACAATCGTATTGCCCTGCTGATTTAACTCTTTGATCAACTCGAGTACCTCGATGCCCGTTTTGGAATCCAAGGCGCCTGTCGGCTCATCCGCTAGAATGAGCGACGGTGAAATGGCCAATGCACGCGCAATCGCAACCCGCTGCTGCTGTCCACCCGAAAGCTCGCTTGGCTTGTGATGTCCACGTTCTCCCATCCCTAACTTCGTCAGCATACGCTTGGCTTGTTCTTTCCGTTGTTTAGGAGAAATACCTGCATAAATCATCGGAAGCTCCACGTTTTCCATCGCTGTCAGCCTTGGCAACAGGTTAAACTGTTGAAAAATGAAACCAATCTTCCGATTGCGCAGCTGAGCAAGTCCGTTGTCTGACATTTTCTCAGTAGCTACGCCATCCAATGTATATGAACCTGACGTTGGGCTGTCTAGCAGCCCAATTGTATTCATCAACGTCGATTTCCCCGATCCGCTGGGACCAATAATGGCGACAAAATCCCCCTCTGCAATATGCAGGGTAATGCCGCGCAAAATCTGCAATTCCTCCGCACCACGGGTGTAACTCTTCGTGATCTCATTTAGCTCAATGATATTCATCCCATTAACTCCTTTCCGGGCGAGATTAGCTCTTTATTGACGCGCTCCGCCACCGCCAGCATTACCGCCACCCTGGAAACCACCGCCGCCAGCAGCTCCACCTGCACCGCCTTGGAAGCCGCCTGCGCCACCTGGGAAAGCACCTCCGCCTGGGAAGCCTTGCTGTTGCTGATTTGTCGTCGTTGTCGCTCTGCGAACTGGCATGACTACCTCTTCGCCTTCTTTTACGCCATCGAGCACTTCAACTTGCGTTTTGCTTCGAATACCTACTTTTAACTCCCGCTCTTCCGTTGTACCATCGGCCTTCTTCACCGTAACCGTCGACTTGCCTCTTGTTGTCGTCACGACTTGAATCGGTAGTACGAGAATATCCTTCTTATCTTGGATGAGGATTTCAGCCGTCGCCGTCATCGCATATTTCAAATCATTCTGTGCTGTATTCGGAATGGCCACAACCGCATCATACGTAGTCACGCCATTCGTCGTTGTCCCCACATTCGATACAGAAGTCACTTCACCTGTAAAAGTTTTCCCTGCAATCGCATCGACTTTTACGTTAACCTTTTGTCCGACCTTCACACTCGTCAGATCAAGCTCATCCACAGCAATTGCGAGCTGCATCGTGCTTAGACTTGCCACTGCACCGAGCGTGGTGTTCGCATTAATCTGCGCGCCAACCGGGTAATTCCGAAGGACGTTATTCTTACTGTTGGCAAAATCCGCCGAGAACACGCCATCAAACGGTGCTTTGATCGTTAATTGATCGATTTTTTGCTGGGCATCGCTGACACGGATTTTCTGGCTTTCAATCGCAGATTGTTTGGCGACGATATTCTTTTGGAGGTCGTCGTTAAAAAGGGTCACAATCAGATCGCCTTGTTTAATCGTATCGCCATCTTTAAATTTCAGCGTTTTCACCGTACCGCTGGCTTCGGAGAAAATAGACGCCGTGCGCACATAAGCCAGTTCAGCCTGATCGGAGGAAGCTACCTTGGTTGTGCCGCTGCCGATGCTGCCTTTGACCTTTAATCCTGCCGAAAGCGTACCGTCGTTATCCACGAGTACATCGACCAAAACCACTTTATTCCCATTCGCGTCGGCGCTAATTTCGTGACCGATGGTATCGACAGCACCAACCTTCGATAGCAAGTAACCATCCACGCTCAGCTCCACGGGGTCACCTTTTTTCAATTGCACCGCTTCTTGCAGTGAAAATGGCAGTTTCACCTTAAACTGCGTTGTATCTGAAATCGTACCGATCTTCGTCGTTTTATTCACTTGACTGCCAACATCAAAATTAGCATTCAAGGTGATCTTGCCCGACATCGGAGAGGATACGCTCATATTTCCTTGTTCAGACTGCAGCTCAGTTAGATCACTCTCCAGCTGCCCCAGAGTTACTTGGGCTTCCTTGAGATTCGTTTCCGTTGACGGGACAGAAAGTTCGACGAGCACATCGCCTTTTTTAACCGCTTGATTCTGGGTTAGATTCATCGTTTTAATGATCCCTTCGATCGGGATCACAATGTTTTGCTTATCCTTAGCGTCCAATTGGGAGGTACCCGATACGGCCATCGATATGGCTCCCTTAGCCACTTTCATTGTTGTTTGTTGTGTCGCCGCTGTTGCTGGCTTCGCATTATTATGTACATAGTAGTATGTACCTGCCCCACACAGGATGGCCGCCAGGGCTACTATGAGCCACCTTTTCTTACTGCCTACTTTCATCCGTCATAACCCCTCTCACGGTTTACCTAAACACTCGTTGCCTAGGTCGTACAATCTTCACAAGATGTAGTCTACTAGGGGCGACTGAAACCTGTCTGAGTATAAGCTGAAAGTAAGTTGAACGAAAGCTGAGTGTTTGCTGAAAATGGGGATCAACAAAAAAAAGTGAAGTTGCATGGGAGACCCAGCAACTTCACTTTTTTACTATAATCTCCTGTACTCACTTGGAGTCACGCCAGAGAACTTCTTAAATGTACGGTTAAACGAGCTTAGCGATTGAAATCCAGTCGCTATTGCAATGTCTTGGATTTTCATCTCCGATTGCTGCAGTAAATTCATCGCCTGTTTAATGCGGAATTCGTTGATATAGTCGACGAAGTTCATGCCTGTTTTTTCTTTAAAATACGTAGATAAATACCCACCAGTGATGTTTAACTTGCCTGCCACCTGCTCGAGCGAGATATCTTCGGCGTAATGCTCTTCCGTATACGTGAAGACGAAACTAACGATGGGATCACGTTCCTCTTTTTTCAATCGGACCAGTCGCGCCGCCTCTTTGACCAATGTTTCGAAATACTGCTCTAGCTGCTCTACCGTATGGATTGTGGGAATTAAATCAGCTAGCCCGTACAAATCTTCATTATCGCTCATATGAAGCATTCGTATCACTTTGTCGGTTGTTTCCTCCGCGTAACGATGGAAACGTGCCGTCCCAATGCCCTTTTTCTTCATTTGTGCCAAAATGCGGCGAAGCGACTGCATCGCTAGCGCGTCGTTTCCTTCCTGCAAGTTCACATTAAATTCATGCTCCAACGCAGCTGTCGGCAAGAAATACTTCTCTTGGACTTGACCTGCCTCTAAGACGCAGGTTTCATCGTCGAACGGTCGCAGTTTGATTAACTGCACCACTTCCTCGTATGCAGCGGTCATCTGCGATGCGTGATCGTGCCGTGAGCTAACGGTTATTGTAAAGAAGCAATATTGGCTATCCGCTGCCAGCTCCGTTTTGATTTTGTCCAGTAAAACCGTTACGCGTGTGTCATCTTCGTCCAAATACACGAGAGATAAGATTTGGTCAGCTTCAATCTGGATCGTCTGCGATCCCTTCATCTCTGCGCTAATCGCGCGACTGACATACTCATGTATAAACGAGGTTGCACGCTCTTCTTCGCCGAGAAGCTCCTCCCTAAATCGAGCTTTGAATGCCAACTGGAATAATACGAATCGAAACGGCCTTTCGTCAGGCTCGATCCCCTCCAGCGTTTCATGATGCCCGACGCGGATGCGTTTAAGACGGCTGACAAGGGTATAGGAGTGCAGAAGACTCTTTTTCTCTTCCAGATCACTTAAAACTTTCTGATTCGCCCGAAGCATTCTTCCAATGTTTTCATTAATAAATTCGAATTCATTAGTCCCTCTCTGATCCGAATCCTTCTTTTCATTCAAGTGACGAATGGACTCGACGATTTTTTTCACGGGATTATTGAATCTTCTGCTAAAAAATATGGATACCATGACACTGATCGCTATAGATACGACGAGCAGCACTACTAATATAACGTTGAGGCGAACGATTCGCGCTGAAATACTTGCATCAGGCACGATATTAATGTACGTAAGACCACTTAGCTCGCCTTTTTCATAAAAATAATAGCTCCCTTCGCTTTTTACCCATCCATTTTCGGACTTTAAAGCAGGAAGTTTACGTTTGTCCGTTTGATCGGACGAGTATAGGGGTACACCTTGCGGGCTCAAGATATAAAAGTTGTCGTTGATGGACTGATGGTAAGCTTTGTACAACTTTTGGACATCAATAAAGGCGAGCATGATGAACTCGGGATACAGCTTGCTTTTGACAACATACGGAATGACTAAACCAGTTTGTGATATTGGAAGGGTCTGGGAACTCGTAAATGCAGCAGCTGGGTACAGTTGAGTACTGAACGGCTCCGTAAATTCCTTTTTCCAAAATGGGTACGTATATTTCGGGTTCGTATAGTGCTCCGAGAACATGACTTCCAAGCTGCTTCCCCGTATTTGCTCCAAAACTAGTGAATGCTTAACATCATAAACAAATAAATTATTCAGAAATAATTGTTGATTATTCACCGTTTTACGCACATCATCCATGATTTGTCCCGCTGCTACATAATCAATATCCGAGCCTTTAAGACTCCGTAAATGATCATCCAAATACATGCTGACAATGACGTTGTTCAACAATTGAAAATACTGTTCGAAACTATGAGCTGTATGCGATAAATTAGCATCGTTGTAGGTAATAATTTCATCGTGAATGCTTTTCCTGAACAGAATAAGCGAGACGATATTAAACGAAACAAACAGCACTATAATGGCCAAAAAGCTGAGCAATAACTTTGTTAATATCGAACGGGTATTGAGCTTTAACTGCAGTATACTTCTCATCAATTTGGCTTTCCCTCCCTCGAGTTTCTACAAGAAAACTTATACCGTAGTTTCTATTCATCGGTGTAGTCTCATTTTCGAAAACTGTGCATTTTTACGAAAACCCGCAAATATGCGCTAATTCCAAATAATCTCCGATTTTCAGGAAGCAGTCCCCATTATAACATGACAATATCAACAAAGATCAAGATTTCGTAAAGGGAGGGGATTCCGGGCATGGACATCCATACAGCGGAAGAGGGTTTTCGCACTGTGGCCAATACGGTCGGTAAAGCGAAAAAAAAGCGCTCCATTACGACTAGGTTGTGGAAGGAACGTTACTTATTTCTGCTGGTTTTACCAGGCCTCCTATATTTCATCATTTATAGGTACGTCCCGATGGCAGGCAACATTATAGCGTTCCAAGACTTCAGTCCGTTTCAAGGATTTCTGCACAGCGATTGGGTTGGATTGAAACATTTTAAGAAGATTTTTGAAGACCAAGAAGTCATTCGCGTTCTTTGGAATACCTTGTACTTATCCTTTTTGCAGATCGCTTTCGCTTTTCCAGTCTCAATCATATTGGCCATCATGTTAAATGAAGTGCGCAACGAAATGTTCAAACGAATCATTCAATCCATCGTATATTTGCCGCATTTCTTATCGTGGGTAGTCGTCATTGGAATCGTGACCGTTTTTCTGAAGTCCGAGGGGATTGTTAACAAGCTGCTATTCGCGCTGTTCGGCATGGATGCGACACCATTCTTGACATCATCTGGGTGGTTCATGCCTCTTATCGTATTGGAAGTTATTTGGAAAGAATCCGGATGGGGAACGATTATTTTCCTCGCCGCTTTAGCAGGCGTTAATCCAAGTCTGTATGAAGCAGCCGTTGTAGATGGTGCAAGCAAGTGGCGGCAAATCTGGCACATCACCTTGCCCTCAATTCGAGGCACCATCATCCTTCTACTGATTCTTCGTCTGGGCAGCGTGCTTGATGTTGGGTTTGAGCAAATTTTCCTGATGTTGAATTCGTTAACCATGAGCAGCGGCAACGTTATCGATACTTTCGTCTATTTCAAAGGTATTGAGAAGTCTGATTTCAGCTTCGCAACTGCCGTAGGATTGTTCAAATCGTTGATCGGGTTAATTTTGATTGTCGGGGCTAACAAGGTAGCCAAACGTTTCGGCGAAGATGGCGTCTATTGATCTTTCGCTTTCATTTGCAAAGCGTGCAGGAGGTGTAAGAATTGAATAAGCATAAATCGGTATCTGAAAAAATAGGAAATGGCTTAAATATCACAATACTTACGATTGTTGGACTTGTTATGCTATTTCCGTTTTACTATATGATCATGATCTCATTTACTTCCTATACGGAATATGTAACGAAAGAATTCGTGCTTTTTCCAACGGATTTTGTACTGGACGCTTATCAATATATTTTCAAATCCAAAGTGTTTATCCGCTCTCTTGGCGTTACCGCTTATGTTACTATAGCAGGAACGTTATTCAGTCTACTGATCACATCTATGATGGCTTATGCATTGACGAGAGGCATTCTGGGCCAACGATTCTATATGTTCCTCGTGCTATTCACTTTCGTCTTCGGGGCAGGGATCATCCCCACTTATATGGTAGTCAAAGCGACACACCTGCTCGATAGTTACTGGGCACTCATCATTCCAGGAGCCATCAATTCATTCAACCTGATCGTATTGCGCCAGTTTTTCCTAAGCATTCCCCAGGAACTGACGGAGGCTGCTGTCATTGACGGAGCTAATGATCTGCAAATTTTTTCACGGATTGTCCTTCTGCTCTCCAAGCCCGCTTTGGCAGCATTCGGTTTGTTTTATGCGGTAACCAATTGGAACATGTACTTTACTGCACTGATCTATATCAGTGATCCAAGTAAATGGACCGTTCAGGTCATTCTGCGGCAAATTGTTATCTTGAGCCAGAAGCTCGATTCCCTTTCCGATGGTCAACAGGCGGCTTTGGCACAAAACGCGCCTCCACCTGAAACAATCGGCATGGCGGCAATATTAATCGCGACGATCCCGATCTTACTAATCTATCCGTTTCTGCAAAAACATTTTGCGAAAGGGGTGATGTTGGGCTCGGTCAAAGGATAAGAATCGGCTTACCTTAACACGCTAAGATACATTCATAGGTTTTATAAATAAGGAGGGTTCGACATTGAAAAAAAATCTCGTTTGCATACTTCTTTCGGTCACGTTAGTCGGCAGTATAACAGGCTGTTCCACCAAATCGGAGGAAAGTCCTAAAGCTAGCCCGAATGCAGGGGCTACAACGGCAGTTGATAAGTCTAAAAAGTTCACCATCAATTGGTTTGACGGTACTTGGGAAGAACCGGTTCCTGGGCCAGACAGCGAAGCCGTTAAACGAATCAACGAGAAATTTAACATAGACTTTAAGTCACAATACGTACCTTTCGACACCTATGATGAAAAGCTTGCGGTCAAGATGGCTTCCGGCGATCTACCCGACGTCATTGGCATGGAAGAAGTTAACGCCAACTACTTGAAGTGGGCGCAACAGGGAGCATTCCTGCCACTAGACGAGTTCTTACAGCAGTATGAATCCACCAAAACCGTTCCAAGCTTTACCTGGGATGCATTTAAAGTGAATGGTAAGGTTTATGGCATTCCAACCTACTTCTCACCTAAAGGCGGCAAAAAGCCGATCATCCGGAAAGACTGGCTCGACAAGCTCGGCCTGAAGATGCCAACGAATTATGAGGAACTCAAACAGGTCGCCATCGCATTCACGAAAAACGATCCTGACGGCAACAGCAAAGCGGATACCATCGGACTTGGGCTTGCAAAAGATATTTATTACGACCCATCTTTCGGCTCCTATTACGCCAACTCCACCTGGTACCATAAAGATGAAACTGGTCAGTACATTCCTGGGATTATCGCAAAAGGAAATAAAGAAAAAATTGAGTTTTTGGCTGATCTTCAAAAGCAAGGCGCTCTTAACAAAGACTGGGCCGTAACAGCCTATAAGGACGTTTTCAAAGCGTTTAACGCCGGAAAAGTCGGTATTTGGTACGAACAACCAGGAACGAGCAGTCCTAACGGCGTGATGTTGGAGACAATCCTTCAAAACGATCCAAAGGCTGAAGTCGTTCCGATTCCTCCCTTTAAGGCACCAGACGGATCACAAGGCCTCACACTTGGCAGCGGCTTTTATCGAATGTACATGATTTCTGCTAAGTTGAAAAATGAACCTGAGAAAGTAAAACGTATTCTTGAAATGATCGATTATTTCCATAAAACGATACCGGATGCACAGAAGAATCCACAAAATAAAGATTTCGATTGGTTGTACGGCGGCGAAGGTAAGGGCTACAAAATGGTCAACAACATTGCCCAACCGATCGCTGAAAATCGCTCTAATGTGGCTCCAAGCGCCTATATTACGGACGGTGGCTGGGTGAAGGATGATGCAGACTTGTTCCAATTTGCCAAAATTGCCAAGATACCGGAATATGCCAAATTCCAACAGTCGTTGGCTGACATGCTTCACAACATGAAGTTCTATATTAACCCAACTAGCCGTATCATCTCTCCGATTCTTATGGAGAAAAATGCAACGCTGGCGAAATACATTACGGACGAAACAACGAAGATGATCTTCGGCCAAAGACCTCTCACTGACTGGGACAAAATGGTGCAGGAGTATATGGCCAAAGGCGGTAAAGAAATGATTACCGAAGTCAATAAATCACTGCAAGCAGGCAACATCCAAGGCGAATGGAAATAATCTAAACGAAGAGGCTGTCCCATGCGTCATCCGTCATCGTAGGATGTGCGCGGGCAGCCTCTTCGGACTTAAACGGGGGAAATTAACATGCAAACCTTAACAGCAGTTTTAATCGGGGCTGGAGCCCGCGGAGCACGAAGCTATGCGCCATATGCGTTAGATTATCCACATGAGTTAAAGTTTGTCGCTGTCGTCGAACCCGACGATCATAGAAGGGAGCAATTTGCTGCCGAGCATCAAATTCCACAAGATCATCGCTTCTTGTCATGGGAAGAACTATATGCAAGACCGAAGCTCGCAGATATTATGGTCATCTGCACGCAGGATAAAATGCATTTTGAACCAACCATCACCGCGCTAAATCAGGGATATCACGTTCTGTTGGAAAAGCCTATGTCCCCAGATCCCAAAGAATGTATCGCGATGGAAGCGGCAGCCAAGGAGAACGAACGCCTGCTATCGATCTGCCATGTGCTGCGCTATACGACCTTCTGGTCGACGATCAAACGACTGATTGATGAAGGTCGCATTGGCGAAGTCGTTTCCATCCAGCT
Organism: Paenibacillus sp. LjRoot56; assembly: GCF_964253335.1. Taxonomy (NCBI): domain Bacteria; kingdom Bacillati; phylum Bacillota; class Bacilli; order Caryophanales; family Paenibacillaceae; genus Paenibacillus; species Paenibacillus sp. LjRoot56. The sequence continues at coordinate 186,084 of NZ_CAXURV020000005.1, read as the reverse complement.
TAACGAGAACGTCGCTTATTGGCATATCGCACACAGCTTCGTACGTGGCAATTGGAATAATTCTGATACGTCCAGCCCAATGATTCTGTCCAAATCGTGTCATGATATGGACGTTCTTTCCTGGCTCATGGACCAGCCTTGTGTCCGTGTAAGCTCCTTCGGGTCCTTGATGCATTTTCATTCAGGAAATGCGCCTGTTGGATCAACAGATCGTTGCATCGACGGGTGTGCGGTGGAATCAACATGTCCGTATTCCGCTACAAGATTTTATCTAGGTGATGGGAAGAACTGGGCTAGACATTTCACGCCAGATTTATCTAAGGAAGCAATCGTTGAAGGATTACGAACATCGCCTTACGGGCGATGTGTATATAAATGCGATAACAATGTCGTTGACCATCAAGTTGTCAACATGGAGTTCGAGAACGGAGCTACTGCGACTTTCAGCATGAGCGGATTTACGATGAAGCAGGAAAGAATCATACAGATCATGGGAACGAGAGGTCAAATTAACGGACATGATGACAAAATCACAATGTACGACTTTGTCACCCAAGAAGTGAATGAGATTACGGTGCATGTGCCAAATAGCGGTCATGGCGGCGGTGACACGGGTATCGTCCAAAGCTTCCTGCGCGAAGTTCGCAATTACGATGGCGGAGAAGGACTTACCTCTGCATCCGCTTCTGTACGCAGCCATTTAATGGCGTTTGCCGCCGAAGAGTCCCGGCTGAATCATGGAAAGTCAATTAACATTAATGAATTTGCCAAATCGTTTGCTGAGTAAGATGAGCAACGAATGGACCCATAACGAGAGATAATGAGGCGATATTTTGAAAAAGTTAGAAGTTGGAGATAAACAATTTAATCTACTCGGTCAACCCATCCGCCTTATAGCAGGTGCCATTCATTATTTTCGAGTTGTACCTGAATATTGGCACGATCGCTTGCAGAAGTTGAAGGCTTGCGGTTTCAATACCGTGGAAACCTACGTGGCATGGAATATACATGAGCCAAAGGAAGGCGAGTTCCACTTTGAGGGCATGGCAGATCTTGTACGTTTTATAGAAACAGCAGAAGAACTCGATTTATTTGTCATCGTTCGTCCAAGTCCCTATATTTGCGCAGAGTGGGAGTTTGGAGGTTTACCTTCTTGGCTTCTTCGTTACTCCGACATGCGGCTTCGCTGCGCTGATCCAACATTCCTCCAAAAGGTGGACGCTTACTACGATGTGCTCATTCCGAAGTTGATTCCACATCTTAGTACAAATGGCGGATCTATTATTGCCATGCAAATTGAAAATGAATATGGCAGCTACGGCAATGACAAGACTTATTTGGAACACTTACGGCAAGCGCTTCTTCGCTATGGTGTTGACGTTCCACTGTTCACTTCCGATGGCCCTACCGACTATATGCTGCAAGGCGGCACGCTGCCGGATGTACTAGCGACTGTAAATTTCGGCTCAAAGCCGGAAGAAATGTTCGCCAAGTTTAGAGAGTACCGGCCGACAGAACCGCTCATGTGTATGGAATATTGGAATGGCTGGTTCGATCATTGGATGAAGCCACATCATACTCGGGATGCGGAGGATGCAGCGGATGTGTTCGATCGCATGCTTAGCTTAGATGCTTCGGTGAACTTCTACATGTTCCACGGAGGCACGAACTTTGGGTTCTATAATGGGGCCAATTACGGGGAAGTTTACGAGCCGACGACTACGAGCTATGACTACGACGCTCCTATTTCTGAATGCGGCGATCTCACCCCGAAATTTCATGCTATCCGACGGGTATTATCACAACACATGGACATAGGTGAATGTGTCTTACCTGAGCCCATTGTGAAAAAGCAATATGGTGGTGTCAACTTGACACAGAAAGCTGACTTGTTCCATCATTTACTACAACTTTCAGACTCTATTACCAGCGTATACCCGCTGACAATGGAGCAAGTTGGGCAAGACTATGGGTTCATTCTGTACTCGACTACCGTATCCGGTCCCCGCCTAAACATGAAGCTGCATCTGCAAGATGTGCATGACCGTGCAATGGTTTTCGTCAATGGCTCTTATCTCGGTACCGTGGAGCGATGGGATCCCAAACCGCTGGATCTGGATATCCCGACTGGTAGCGTCAAGCTTGATATACTCGTCGAGAATATGGGGCGCATTAACTACGGATCTAAGCTGAAGGATGCCAAAGGAATAACGGAAGGTGTCCGGTTGAACGGTCAATTTTTGTTCGATTGGACGATTTCCCCTTTGCCACTTGATCAGCTGTCAGGCCTACAATACTCGCATTTTAGAGATGTTACTAGCGAAGGACCTGCCTTTTACAAAGGTTCTATTGAGATCGATGACATTGCGGACACTTTCATTCGGCTGGACGGCTGGAAGAAAGGTGTTGTGTGGATAAACGGTTTCAATTTGGGGCGTTATTGGGACCGTGGACCGCAAAAAACACTGTACATCCCAGGCCCTTTACTGCGCAAAGGCAATAATGAAATTATTGTATTTGAATTACACGGCGTGGACAATCCGGAGATCATGCTGGTAGATACCCCTGATTTGGGATAAGGAAATAACAAAGGAGCTAAGCGACCTTGTAGGTGCCTAGCTCCTTTGTTTGTTTTTATTGCACACTTCCCCTTAGTTTGTAGCTGTCGGGGCAGGTGTTGCTGTACCTTGTGCTGCGTTACGATCAGGACGACCTTGTGCGCCATCAGGGCGTTTATGAGCTGTACCCTTTTCCTCAACAGCCTTCTTGATGGAGTCTGTCATGCCGTCTTTGATTTTGCTGATTAAATCATCTTCACTGATACCCTTCGCTGTTGCGATATCCACGAGGGATTTACCAGATTCTAGCTCTGTTCTCAACTCATCTTGTGTAATACCCAGAATTGTCGTGATGACTTCTGGATTGCCGAAGTGTCCACCACCGAAGCCTCCTGGACCTCCTTTACCTCCAGGTCCACCTTTACCGCCGCCTGGAAAACCGCCCTTGAAGCCAGTGCTATCAATTTGCTTCGTTAATTGGTCGCTCAGACCTTTAATAATCTCATCGGCCTTCTCTTGTGTCAGCTTGCCAGCGGTTACTTCAGCTGTAATTGTAACTGTCTCAGCTGCAACGAGCTTGGACAAGTAATCTTCCTTCGTTAGTCCTTTTTCAACGGCAAACGCAGCTAACGTTTTATCAGCCTTCAGCGCTTCCTGTACAACGCTTTCTTCAACGCCTAGAATCGTTGCTGTTTCTTTGATCACGTTACCGCCACGGAAGCCACCGCGATCTCCCATTTGTCCACGACCTTTATCGTTAAAGCCTTTGCCGCCCTGTCCTGCTGTTGGTGCCGCTGTGCTTGTGGAGTTTCCTACTGCTGTATCTGCGAACGCTTCGTTATGTAGGGCTCCTACTAAGCCAACTCCGATGACAAAAGATGCTACTAGTGAACCTGCTAGAATTTTTTTGCTGATTTTTTTCATAATGGTATTCCACCTCATCTTTGGATTTGTGTTTGTGTTTCCCTTACAAAACCAAGTATAGCCCCCTTACCTGAAACCCATCTGAGCGTAAACTGAAGGTTGGTTGAGAGCTATCTGAGAATTGGCTGAAAATGGTATGGCATAAATTACAATAAAATTTACGTACTGGTGTTCGCTTTTCGCATTCTTTATGGTAGAATAAGGATCATATGAGCACAATTTCGAAATAGATAGGGGGACGCTGTCTAATGTCTTATCGTAAAGAGCGCAATAAGTTAATCGCTTACTGGGTAACCACCATCCTAGGACCTGCGAGTTTCGTCATCGGCGGATTCTTCTTCATAACCCATGGTGAGCAGCAAATCACTACATTGACTGGACTAGGATATCCCGAGTATATCTTGACCATCCTGGGCTTCTGGAAGCTGATGGCCGTCATTGCCATCCTGATCCCACGTTTTCCGCGATTGAAAGAATGGGCATACGCTGGCTTTTTCTTCGAGCTCTCGGGAGCCGCGGCTTCGCATATTTTGAATGGCGACAGCCTAGCTCTCGCTGCCCAACCGCTAGTATTTCTAGCGCTCGTCATGGCTTCATGGGCACTTCGCCCACGTAGCCGTAAGCTTGTTTCTTAGCTGATGCCAAGGGCCAACCGTTCGACGATTGGCCTTTCGTGTTTATGTTGGTTGAAGGATAAGTTAGATTAGCTAGTTTGTAGGTGGAAGGCGATAACTGTGTGCATTTAGATGCTATGTTGGTGGGTGCGCGGGGTTAGAGTAGCTAGTTTGTAGGGGCGGCGATAACTGCGCGTCCGAATGCTCTGTTGGTGGAGTCGAGGGCGCGGAGAGTAGCTGAACTATTGTTGTAAAAAGGATAACTGGTACGTTCCCACATACTTAATACTTCTCGCCTACTCTAACTCTACTTCACTTCACTTCACTACTTTCCTCAACTCCTTCCACTTCCACTTCCACTTCCCCCCCCCCCACAACCATTAACTGTAAAAAATACAGTTAATCCCCTCCCAATTCCCTAATATCAACCTTTAACTGGATTTCCTCCATCTATTTCTGACGATTTCAGTGAAATCAGCCACTTCAGCCAAATTTAGCTACATGAAATCCATCCATTTGCTCAAAAACAGGATTTTCATCCAAATTAACTGTATGAAATCCATCTATTGCCTCCGCTTAGGCTGCATACTCGGCATGAACCTGCTATACCCTCACTCTTGGCTTCTTTGCCACCCTATCTCTCCACTCGCCACGTCAACAGACCAAAAGAGGCCAACGCCTCAGCGTTAGCCCCTTCTATCCCTACCTATCGCGGCAACCGCACGATAAACGCGCTTCCCTCACCGACGGTGCTCTCCACATGAATAGATCCGCCATGCAGCTCCACAATGGAGCGCGTAATCGAAAGGCCTAAGCCCGCTCCGCCGCTGCGTCTTGCCCGCGAGGAGTCGATGCGGTAAAACCGATCAAACAAATGGGCGATATGCTCCGGCGCAATCCCTGGGCCGTTATCACGTACAGCGATCTCAACGGCTGCGTCCCTTCTCGTCAGTGAGACCCTTACCTCACCTGTCTCTGAATGCGTATGCTGGACCGCATTGTGGAACAAGTTGAGGATCACTTGCTTGATTTTATCCGGATCGCAATGACACAGTGTCTCCGGCTCCAAGAGGAAGGTAACCGCCCTCTCGCCTGCGAGCAGACGCAGCTGATGCTCCATTTCATGAAGCACATCGTCCATGGCTACCTCCGTCTTATGGAAAGACGGCGTTCGATCCAACCGCGCCAATAGCAGCAGGTCCTCAACTAATTTATTAATACGGACGGATTCGCCGTGCATGCTTTTCAAAGCTTTCAACAGCGGTTCAGGCTGTTGATATGCCCCACGCAGCAGCACCTCCAGGAAGCCATGAATGGAAGTAAGTGGCGTGCGAAGCTCATGCGAGGCATCCGCAGCAAAACGCCGCATCTGCTCCTTCGCTTCCTTTTCCGCCTCAAAAGAAAATTCCAACCGCTCTAGCATGCTATTAAAGGAAGTCGCCAAGCGATCCATCTCCGCCTGCCCTTGATGGTCAGGGAAGCGTTCATTCAAGTTACCGGAATCAATACTTTTTACCGTATCTACCAAATTAGACAGTGGCACAAGTGTCCGGCGCAGCACAGGCAGGAAGCCTAGCAACCCAATAACCATCGCAAGCATGGATAGAAATAGGAACGTGAGCAGCTGCCTTAGGAGAACATCCTTAATCGGCGCTGTGCTTGTACTTGCTTGAATGAGCCCCTGATAGCCGCGGGAACGATCTGGTTCCCCTCCCCCGATTTGATGAAACACAATTAATTGCTCATTCCCTTTGCTGTCTTTCATGATTAGATGTTCCTGCTTCTTTGTGCGCTTTTGCAGGATTCTCACATATTCTTCTTTGTCCAACTCCAGCGTCGACTGTTCATCTTGGGAGGAAACGAGTTTATAGGTCCCTTTGTCATCAATCAGCGCAATCGTTAAATCCGGTACGAAAATCCGCGGACCTTCGCCGAAATTATCCTGCCGATTGTTGCGCATGAAATCCTGCCTAGGCAGAAATGGGCTCGTACTCTTATCTCCTCCTAGCTCAGCCCGAAGCCACACGTTAGGCGGCAGCGCTGCAAGCTGGTTGCGAATCGTCTCTGCTTTATTTTGAAACATAAACTGCTGCATGAATACATATTGAAACACGCCAATTAACAGCAAGAGTGCCGACATAACCAATAAGGTACGAGATAAAATTTGAAACTTTAAGGATTTCGTCTCCAAGACAGCAGCGAACCAACCGCGCGTCTTCATGTCAAATCCATCCGATACCCCGCCCCGCGAATGGTGCGAATCAGCTTGTGCTCCTTATCTCCTAATTTGTCACGCAGGGAGCGTATGTACACTTCCACAATATTTTCCTCACCGCCAAAATCATAGCCCCACACTTTATCCAGAATCATCGTCTTACTCAGCACGAGACCGTGATTGATCGCCATAAATTTAAGCAACTCGTATTCCGTAGGCGATAGCTCCAAGATCCGATCATGCATACTGATTTCTTTGCGGCGGTCGTCCATGCGAAGCGGTCCAATAACGACTTCCCCGAACAAGTTTGGAAAATGGTTCCGAATCCGCGCATAGATCCGCGCTAGCAGCTCCTCAAAGCTAAACGGTTTGATCATGTAATCATCGGCTCCAAGTGTTAACCCTTTTACCCGATCATCGATTTCATCTTTGGCTGTTAGCATAATGACCGCGACATTGTCTGTCTTCTTAATCATGCGACATACCTCGAAACCATCCATCCCCGGCATCATGACATCCAGAATCGCGATATGCGGCTGAAATTTATTACAAGCTGTGATCGCACTGATGCCATCTTGTGCCGTCATCACTTCGAAGCCTTCGTTCGTTAGCCCTAGCTCTAGAAATTCTAAGATATGCGGCTCGTCATCGACGAGTAGTATTTTAATCCCTTTTAATTGACGCATCTGCAATCGTCTCCCCCGAGAAATTCATTCGTACACGACTTCTACAATCAGTATCCCATATCCTGCCTAAAAGCAATCTGAACAGCGGCTGAAAGCTAGCTGAAAGTTAACATATCTTCAGCTACTTTTCAGCTAACGGTCAATTCAATCTCAGCTACCCCTCATATACTGATCTCATAATAAGTATGGTTTCGACAGAAAAGAGGAATTCCTGATGACAATGACAACAAACACCTTCCTCCCCTTTCATTTTCAAACGCTGGACTCGGCTATTGAACTTCTTCTTCCCCTTGGTGAGCAGAGACAACAGCTGCGGATTCATGAGATCGGCAACGAATGGTTCGGGCGTGAAGAAAAGCGATTCAGCCACAGCCTCCCTGACAGTGAAATTAACCTTTTAAATACATTAGCCGGTGAAAGCTGCCTTGTGTCCAACGCCATGCTAGAGGTGCTGTTCCTTGCTGAAATGTATCAAGCTATTACAGATGGTAAATATACGCCTCTTCTATATAAAGAGAAGACCACGCTAACCCATATACCAGCTCCTGCGACGCAAGGCTGGAAGGTAAATCCAACGACCAAATCAGTTACACTGCCGGAGCATACCTGTATTCATTTACAAGGACTCGACAAAAGTTGGTCCCTGAAAAGATTAACCGACTATTTGAAGAAAACCTTATCTATTTCACGGGGACGCCTGCTATCTCAGGGCGATGTCACGATATGGGGACCATCTAGCTCCGAGCAGGAGCCATGGATGATCGGGATTCAAAATCCATGGCACGAGAACACCAAGTTAGGTGCGATTGCGATGCCAGAGGGAGCGCTATCTACGTACAGTCCGCTCGAAGATCGCAGAGATGCTGACTCTGGCAGCGATGTACTGCAATGCACAGTTGCTGGTCGGGATCTCGTGGCATGCCATGTATGGGCACGATTGTTAGGCTCACTTGGGCTAGAGGCTGGCCTGTCCCTCTTCGCCAAACGCAGTGACGCTTGTGAAGCGATTGTGCTTACCAAGCATGATGAGCTTCACTACTACGGGCGGGAAACCTCCCTCGGGCATCGATGGCTGGATCTTCAGGTCGATCACTATCATTTTAGCGACGGACATGGCAAGCAGGGTGTTGATAGCTTTACCTAAAGGATTGCATGGAAGATCGATTGTGGATGATATTAGGAAAAAATAAATGTTATCCACAATTCACCTATGTTTGTCCACAGTCGATAGGTCAGTTATCCACGAAATCAGTTGTTTTATCAACAAGTTATCCACGTGCTGTGTGTATCTTTTGAATATCTAGCTCTTTACATGCTATGATATAGAAAATACGCGAGGCAGGGGCTTTATGGAATGACATATGATGTAATCGTAATTGGCGGCGGTTCTGCTGGCCTCATGGCTAGTATTGCCGCAAGCAGAGACGGCGCAAAAGTGCTGCTCGTCGATAAAGGAGATAAGCTGGGACGCAAGCTCGGCATTTCTGGCGGCGGCAGATGTAACGTGACGAACAACAAAGACATGGATGAATTAATCAAGCATATCCCTGGCAACGGGCGATTCCTTTATAGTGCATTCACCCATTTTGGGAATAAGGATATTATTGCTTTCTTTGAGAATCTCGGCATCCAGCTCAAGGAAGAGGACAATGGTCGGATGTTTCCCATCAGCGACAAGGCCAAAACCGTTGTCGACGCGTTGATCGGCCAAGTGCGGCGCCAGGGCGTGGAGATCCGGACCAACAGTCCGGTCAAAAAGGTCTTGTACGCGGACGGCCGCGTCAGCGGCGTTCAGCTGCAGGGCGGAGAGACGATTAGTAGCCGCGCTGTGATCGTCGCCTCCGGCGGATGCTCGGTGCCGCATACCGGCTCCACGGGAGACGGTTATGCGTGGGCTGAGGCAGGCGGGCATACCATCACGCCGCTCTTTCCGACCGAGGTTCCGTTAACCTCGAAGGAGCCTTTCATCCGCAGCCGCGAGCTGCAAGGACTGTCCTTGCGCGACGTGACGCTCAGCGTGCTGAACGCGAAGGGGAAGCCGATCATCGCGCATCGCGGCGATATGCTGTTCACCCACTTCGGTCTGTCAGGGCCGATCGCGCTGCGCTGCAGCCAGTTCGTTGTGAAGGAACTGAACAAGTCCGAGCGCAAGGAAGTGCTCGTCACGGTGGATTTGTTCCCTGATCTGAGCACCGACGAGGTGTACAATGAGAGCATGACGCTCGCTAGAAGCGACGCGAAGAAAGCGATCAAAAACGTGCTCAAGTCCCTGCTATCCGAACGGCTCATCCCGTTGTTGCTTGCGAAGTCGGAGCTGGACGAACTGCTAACGTACGACAACATTCCGAAGCAGAAATGGATGGAGTTGTGCAAGCTCATGAAGGCCTTCCCTGTTATCGTCAAGGGGACGCTGTCTTTGGAAGAAGCTTTCGTGACTGGCGGCGGCATTCAGCTCAAGGAAGTCGATCCTAGCACGATGCAATCTAAGCTGGTTCAAGGTCTCTACTTCTGCGGAGAAATCCTCGATATTCACGGATACACGGGCGGGTATAACATCACCGCCGCATTCTCGACGGGCTATATGGCGGGTACGCATGCGGCGATGCAGGAGTGATATCTTCCCAAAAACTTTTTAGCGAAAACGTAGCAGTCCGGTGATTCAGCCTTCTCCCTAACGGGTATTAGTTGGTATAGAGATCAACCCCCATACCAGAAAAGGGAGCTGAAAACGATGGAGCCGACGAAAAGCGTGGACATTGAGCAGAAGCGAATTGAGCAAAAATTTGACAAGGGACTTGTCGCATCAACCTTTATCAAATATGCAGCGTACATCATTATCATTTTCGGACTGCTGTATTTCCTGGTTCGTTACGTATTCCCGCGGTTTTAGATACCGACAAAGGGGGAGCATCGCTTACCCCAAAACCAAAAAGACGAACACACACCCAAGGTGCTGTTCGTCTTTTTGCATGTCAATTTATTAAGCAGTTGCTAATTCCAACTCATCTTCCTCATCACGATCGAATGAAGCGCGGTCGAATTCACCTTCGGATTCAGCTACAAGCAATGCTGTAACTGTTGTTCCCGTTGCATTAACAGCTGTACGACCCATGTCGATCAAGGCTTCAACGCCTAGAACTAGACCCATACCTTCAAGCGGCAAGCCAAGTGCAGTCAATACAACCGTTGTTGAGATGGATGCAGGACCTGGTACACCAGCTACCCCGATGGAGGAAATGACAGCTACTAGGATTAACAATAGATACTCAGAAATACCTAGTGGAAGATTGTATACTTTTGCTACGAAAATCGCTACAACCGCCGGCCAAACGCCGCCGCATCCGTTGAAGTTCATCGTTGCCCCTAATGGTGCCACGAAGCTTGCGATACGCGGTGAAACGCGAAGGCGTTTCGTGATAACTTCCAAGTTCACAGGAAGTGTTGCATAGCTACTGCGTGTTGTAAAAGCAACAGCGATCGTCGGATATGCCTTTTTGAAGAATTTAATTGGATTCACTTTCGCTACCAGCAGCACAAGGCCACCGAATACCAAGACGAAGTGAATAATTAATGCCACGTAGGAAGTCAAAATGATTTTTGCTAACGGCTCCAATGTTTCCCAACCGTATTTAGCTGCCATAGCCGCGATCAACGCGTACACCCCATAAGGTGTCAAACGAATAACATACTTAACAACTTGGTGCATAACCGCAGCTGCTGAAGTAACGAAAGACTTCACGGATGCAACAGCTTCAGGTTTTTTGGAGCCTATGGATACGATCGCCACAGCTACGAAAATCGCGAAGATTAGAACCGGTACAACCTTACCACTCGCCATGTCGCTAATTGGATTGGATGGTACTAGATCCAAAATAACTTGGGAGAAAGTCGGAATTTCTTTGGCTTTAAAATCCTTCGGAACTGCTTGAGCGATCCCATTACCTGGATCAATCGCCAATGCCACAAGTAGACCGATTAATGCTGCGATTCCTGTTGTGAGCAGGAACCAACCAATAGTCTTGAAACCCAATTTACGAAGTTGAGCCATGCTGGACAACGACGAAATACTGTTAATAACTAAAATAAATACCAGTGGCATAACAAGCATTTTGATCAGATTGACGTAAATCGTTCCGATCGTACTAACACTTTTAAATTGCAGACCTGCCTGATTGAAAATGACCCCTGCGATGATACCTAAGCCTAAACCGATAAATACGCGGTTACCGAAACTGACTCTCTTTCTACCTAAAAAATAGATAAATCCAATCACTACTAATGATACGACTAAACTGACCCAGTTCGTTTGAAATGCACTAACTAAGTTGTTTTGCATGGTCAACATCTCCAATCCCTATTGGTTCACTTGGTTTAATTGTGATAAATATATGACAACTCACATAGGCTGTCAATGGTTACATTTTCCAGTTAACATAAAAACCGAACATTCCTCCTATTTATACGAAGGTCGATTCGGCTTTAGTTCTTTTTTATAAAATTTCGTGTAAATTTTCTACATCGTATGCTGATCATGAACGATAGCAACCACATACCACTGTGATCCTGTATATTCAAAAACAAGTCGTAAGCTGGTCCAATCCATACCTTGATACTGGGGATCGAAACCAGGGAAATGGTATTCAACTGTTATATAGGAAGACGTAGGATACACGCTGAACACATTGTTGATCATATTCCCTTTGCCAATAATCGAGTTATAGCTAATCTGTGGTGCGGCGGCAAAGTTAGCGTTATACACAAATTTCGCCCAATAGTTGGGCATCGTAAGATCAATGGGGTCACCTGACCCATCGAAAGTTCCCCAATGCGTAAGACTTGAGCTAGCCCATAACGTCGCAAGATTGCTACCTTGTACTTGAATGTCTGTCGCTGTGTGAATGTAGGAATATGGTGAGAATTGGACACCCTTCTGCGGATGCACGAGACCTGCAAGCTTCGAAATATTCTTCTCCTTTAGTAGGGACATCACTTCTTGGGCACGGGCTTCGATGACTTTCTTCGCATCTGCCGATGTCGAGAAGCTGGGAGGCGTTGCTGCTGGAGAAGGCTTCACGCTAGCTGTTGCCTGCGGCGTAGACGTCGCAATTGGTGTCGTTGGCACAGGAGAGGGCGACGAAGTGACACTTGTGGTTGGTTGCATCGTGGTTGGCTCCGAGCTGTTCGAGACCCCATTTACGGTCATCTTCTCACTGCAGCCTGTTAGTACACTGACCAAACTAACCATAACCACGACCATGGCGATCTTCCTCCTACATCCCATGAGAACCACTCCTTTTTCAAATATCTTCCTTATTACACCAAACGTATGCGAGCCGTGAAAGGTTACATTCTTTTCAACACCTCATGAAATAATGTTGGAAAAGGGAAGAGTAACTATCGGAGCCCGGATATACGGTCTAAGGTGAAGATGACTTGAGTTAAACGGCACAAAATAACTGGAAAATGTACAGCTATTCAAGGCAATCTCCCTTCAATATTAGATTTAGATGGAAAACGTACAGTTAATATCTCCAAATTTGGTCATGTGGACGGAAATCTCTGAATTTAACTGTAGGTAATCCATCTATTCTGTTTTTTGGAGGAAAAACTCTTGAATTAGCTGTAGAAAATCCATCTATTCTTAAAAGAACAAAAGTCGCCAGGCCAAAAAGCCCGAGGATCATACCCTCGAGCTATTATCATTGTCCACGCTTGGTCCGTACTTCTGCTCGTTCTGCACGTCCAGGCTCAGACCCGCTTCGCATCGCCCGACTACCACCGCCAGTTAAATACGAATACCGGCGCTAAAGTGATTGTAGTCATCCGCCGAAGGATCGAAGGCCGCCTCGTCATCACTCGGTACCGCATCGCGGTCCGCTACCACCGCGGATGCGGCATAGCTGTCGGGCCAATCTTCATTCACGGTATGTGCCGGAATGCGGATGGAGCCCTCCAGGTCATAAGCCATTGCGAAGGTGGCCTGCTCGGATTGCATCTGCGACCGATCCACGAGCCGTCCGCCGTGGGATTGAGCAATCTCGATGGCTGAGGTGATCTCCTGCGCATCTAGATGAATGTGCAGCGTTGCGCGCTCCCCTTCCAGCAGCTCCGGCTTGTAGCCGAGCTCTTCTAATGTGTCTAACGCCAGCAACGCATCTCGCGTTTGATCGAATTCAAAAAAGATAGGAACAAAGTCCTTCATCTAACAGCACCCTTTCTTCTAAAAGTTTTTCGCCAGAAAAACTGGCATCGTAAGCATAAGCTCAAATGGAAAGTCTGCCATTAGGTTTGACCAATTGTTCCTATCCTATTCGGAAACCTATTTCACCGTCTTCATCAGTGCTTCTTGAACGAGCTGGAGCAGCTCCGAGTGGTAGGCCGGCACAGCTGCGACCAAATAGATAGCTCCGTCCATCACCGCTTCCTCTACGACTGCTGTGCCACCGAGCAAAGCTACCGGATTCCCCGCGAAATCCGTCACTTTCACACCAGCCTCCTGCGCAAGCAGTAAGCCAGCATAGAGATCCTCCCCTTCGGAGTTGTACAGAACAACCCCGTGCAGATCTCCTCTGGCCAGCATCGCCCATACAATGGAAGGCGCCCATAAGCGCATCACTCTTTTGACCGAATACTCCAGATGATGTCGGAGCGCTAATGCCCGCTGATCGTCTTTCGTTACGGCATGCCCTTGAATCCATGAAACGGTAGACTTCGTTAGTGCACCGCTAGGCCTCGCCAGCAACCGTCTGTCACCTTGCCAAGCTCCTTCATCTTGAACAGCCACATAAGTCAGTTCCATGGCCGAATCATGTACGACACCCAGTACAATCCGACCTTGATAACTCAATGAAATGGAAACACCGTACAAGGGGATGCCCAGTGCGAAATTGTTCGTCCCATCCAAGGGATCCACGTGCCACACCCAATCACTTGCTGATCCACCCTCACCCGCTTCTTCACTATAGATGCGATGAGTCGGAAACACACTCAGGATGTCATCCACGATAAGACGATCCGCCAGCACATCCACCTCTGTCACGAGATCACCACGCTCATCTTTGTGCTCAAGGATGAATTGACCACCAAAACGTTTCTTGGCCAATTCACCTGCTTTCACAGCTGCTCCTACAGCAACCTCTCTTGCTAATGTCCATTCGTTCCGATTCATTCCGTGCATCCTCCTCACGTGATCACTTCTGTCCCTTCCATATTACCATATCCTACCTAGGAAAGTTGCGTGAAAGCCTACGCTTGCATTGACAAGCCACCTGTTCATAAGTGATAATATAGCAAAATCAGAAGGCGACAAGAGCTGTCGAAAGGGGTATTTGCGAGTATGGTAAAGCATCATCAACACAAGATTTTGGATTGTACGATTCGAGACGGCGGTTTAGTTAACGATTGGGATTTTAGCGTGGAGTTTGTCCAAGATATGTATCGCGGCTTGAGCGCTGCCGGCGTAGAATATATGGAAATTGGTTACAAAAACTCAGAAAAGTTACTAAAAGGCGGATCATCCGGCCCTTGGAGATTCCTAAACGAATCCTTCTTGCGTGATGTTATCACCAAAAAAACAGATACAAAACTATCCGCTCTTGTTGATATCGGACGTGTGGATGAGAAAGACATTTTGCCTCGTGAAGACAGCTTACTTGACCTTATCCGCGTTGCTTGTTACATCAAGGATGTTGATAAAGGTCTTGAGCTTGTTCAGAAATTTCATGACATGGGTTACGAAACATCCCTGAACATCATGGCGCTTTCCCACGTAATGGAGAACGAATTAACGGAAGCCTTTGAAGAAATCAACAAAAGCGCAGTTGACGTTGTTTATGTCGTAGATTCTTACGGCAGCATGGGCAGCAAAGATATTGACTACCTAGTATCCAAATTCCAACGCTTACTTCCTGAGAAGGAGCTAGGCTTGCATATGCATAACAACATGCAGCTTGCTTTCGCTAACACGATCACAGGAGCCTCCAAAGGCGTAACTTTCTTGGATTCATCCGTATACGGTATGGGTCGCGCTGCTGGTAACTGTACGACTGAATTGTTGCTCAGCCACCTCAAAGGTGCACGCTACGATGTACGTCCTGTTCTTGAAATCATTGAGAAGCACATGATTACAATGCGTGAGAAATGGGATTGGGGATACCTCATTCCATACATGATCGTTGGTGCACTAGACGAGCACCCTCGTACAGCAATGGCCTTGCTTGACTCAGCTGAAAGAAATAATTTCACTGATTTCTACGATCGTTTAACTTCCGTAGAAACATTCCCATCTGCAAGCAAAAAATAATCAACCTAACCTCAACAACCCCTACTCGCCAGTTCAGGAAAGATTAGCTCCTGACTGCACGACTAGGGGTTTTTTGCACCACATGAAAACCATTACTTGATAATTTTTGCCGAAACGACATAGTTTTCTGCGTAAGCCCGATCGATTAAGAAAATGAAGTCCTCCCTTTCTCTACGACTGAGACTCCTTCTCGGATGCACCTCGATATAATCACTATCAATGAGCATTGTACATTTCTCATCCGTATAGATTAACCCATTTTCTAAGCGTTTCATGGCTTCCATCATAACTTCCCGCGATTTTAAATCCCCAAGAATTTCCACGTAAACTTTAGCAGTAGCATCACGATCTTGGAGTAAAATCACTACCTTGTGTTTGACTTTAATGCGCACCTTCTTTTTGGGAGATATGCTCATAGGTTCTACTCCTTCATTACGTCTATGGAGTTATTTTATGTCGGCATAGGGTCATGTGGACTAGGCTAATGGACGATTTCACTATCTATTCTGTATGACTTCAGGTGTTTAAAGGCAAGGAAGGATATTTTTTCCCTAATTTGAAAATAGTAAGATCATTAGCACGTCAGGGGGGTTCAGTGTGATTCAAGTGCTCTCGACATGGCAAACATTCTGTCTGTTGTTTTTATTCCAGCTGGGTACAACCATTGTATTTGGCTTCGCTGGCGGTGCTAAGCAGGACGCTTGGTTAGCTGCCCTACTCAGTGCCACCATTGGTATAGGCATCGTATGGATGTTTTCTCGAATTTATGAACGCAATCCAGGTGAAACCTTGGTTTCCCTGCTTCAAATAACCTTCGGCAAGTATGTAGGCCACCTGTTAACCTCTCTCTATATTTTTGCTTTTATTTACGAATCGGGGCGTATTCTAAGGGATTTAGGTGAGTTAATGAGCACATTTCTACTCCCAAGTACACCAGCCCCGTTCTTAATGCTGCTACTTGTCTTATTAGTTGCTTATGCTTGTTATGCCGGGATTGAACGAATTGCTCGGTTAGCTGAACTCAGTATTATCATCGTTATTTTGTTTACCTGCATCCAACTCATTTTGCTTTTCTTCTCGGATGCCATTGACTTCTCGTGGCTGCTGCCTGTTGCATCGGATTGGCGAAGCATTGGTGTAACGATATTCCCACTAGGCTTAACAACAACCTTCGGTGAAGTTATCATCTTCGCCGTATTCTGGAAATTAACTGTCAGCCCTAGCAAGTTTCGTAAGGCTGCGCTGTACTCCTCCCTTCTAGTCGGCACAGTTTTTGTCGTACTTGATCTTATTGCCGTTAGTACGCTGGGACCTGACCTGTTCTACCGTTCCTTTTATCCGCTGCTCACCAGCTTTCAGTTGATCCGAATTGCCGATTTCATCGACAATTTGGATCCCTTTGTCGTAACAACTTTCATAACAGGCGGCTTGTTCAAAATCATGCTGTACGCCTATGCGGCATGCACAACAATCACCATGCAGTGGAAAACGGAAAATCATCGCGCGGTTATTATACCGGTCGCTTTACTGATTTGGTTTATTTCCATCTACACCGCCAAAAACATTGCCAGCCATATTTTTGTAGGCCTGAAGGTTGTTCCTTGGATTATTGAACTCCCTTTATTCGTCGTAATCCCATTGGTTATTTTCATCTTGAACGGGGTATTCAAAAAACGCAGCGTAGGGAGCTAAGGAGGGAAATCGGATGCAACAAACACCCGTTGATGAAGCCATCGATATTGCTCAGCTGCAAGCTGAGATCAATCAGCAGCTTGATCACGATCCAGATTTAGTCTTTGTACACATCCGTTCTACCCTTATCGCTTACATCTCAGGCTTGGTTGACGCTGAGCGGATTGAACGCGAGATAACCAAACCCTTATCTGAAGCGCAGCCAACAACAGGAACGCTTTCCTCCCACCTGCTAACGCCGGAAGTCAAACAAACCAATCTCTTTGAAACGTTGATCGACAGTCTGCTCATTGGCTTTGTTATGATCGCTGAGCAAGGGGAGATGGAAGTACTATTGGCCAATTTGGCCTGCTTTCCACATCGGAGTATCGAGCAGCCTGAAACAGAATCAGGTGTCCGCGGCCCCAGGGAGGGCTTCACAGAGCATTTGGAAACGAATGTTGCCTTACTGCGACGTCGTTTGAAAACAGACAAAATGCGGATCAAAACCTGGCAAATCGGCGCCCTCAGCCAAACGGAGGTACGGCTCATTTATTTGGACGGCATCGCGGATCAAGAAATTGTCGATGAAATCATGAAGCGGTTATCCGCTATTCGTATTGATGCCGTACTGGAGAGCAGCTATATCGAAGAAATGATTCGGGATAATCCCTTTAGTATTTTCCCTACCATGGAATACACGGAAAGGCCCGATGTGGTAGCTGGCGCTCTCCTAGAAGGGAAAGTCTCTATTTTCACCAATAATACGCCTTTCGTGTTACTTGCTCCTTTTCAATTCTGGTCGGCCTTTCAGTCCAGCGAAGACTACTACTTGATGTTCACCAGTGCAACCTTCATACGGTTTATTCGCTCTTTGTCTATCATTCTGGCTCTTCTATTGCCTTCTCTTTATGTGGCCATTACAACCTTCCATCCTGAAATGCTGCCGACGAATTTACTACTTGCTGTTGCAGGAGCCCGTGAAGCCTCCCCTTTCCCTGCTATGGTCGAGGCACTCATCATGGAAATTACATTTGAAGCACTCCGGGAAGCGATACTCCGATTACCACGCGTCATGGGACAAACCGTCAGTATCGTCGGCGCACTCGTCATCGGACAAGCGGTTGTACAGGCTGGGATCGTATCTACGCCCATGGTCATCGTTGTTTCAGTGACGGGAATCGCTTCCTTCATGATTCCGCGCTATAACATGACCTTTTCCATTCGGATTATGCGCTTGCTGCTGCTCTTGCTTGCAGGTACGCTCGGCTTCGTCGGAATCCTGCTGGGGCTGTTTACACTTGCCCTCTATTTGACGGGAATCCGTTCCGTTGGCGTTCCCTACCTATCTCCGATTGGACCTTTGCGATTAAAAGGACTGCGGGACTTTCTAGTTCGTTCTCCTCATTGGCTCCTTGACCGTGATCTGGTTCCTACTCCGCCAGAGGCGGATATAAAGAGGCACGAATGATGAGAAAAGTAAATCAACTGATGGCGTACACGATGATTCTAATCCTGTTGACAGGGTGCTGGGACCGCAAAGAAATTAATGATATTGCCATTATGCAGCTTTCCGCATTTGATCTGATGATGGATACAGGCAAGTACCGTGGCTATGTTCAAATTGCGATCCCCAAATCGATTGGTGCAGGCCAATTGACCACAAGTGGTGGTACACAACAGAAGACGTACATGTCGCTCGTCGATTATGGCGACAATATGGAGGCTATGTCCGTGAAGCTAGAGCGCAAGCTTTCAAGAGATCTGTTGCCTTCACACCGCAGGATCTTCATGGTCGGAGAATCCTTAGCCCGGCAAAACATGGCGCCTGTGCTAGATTTCATTTCAAGAAATCCCAAAAATCGTTTACGCACCTATCTTGTTATTGCTCGGGATACCGATGCGAAAAGTCTAATCGAGACGGAGTACCCCTTGGAAGCCACAAAGGAAGAAGCCTTGCGTGAAATCATTGTTCGAAAAACGGTGGTCCCTTCGATGCTCCGCAATTTCTATGCCTCCTCCGCCGCTACCGGTATTGAGCCCATTGCGGCTGCGTTCTCCAAAGATAAAGATGGTAAAATTCTATTGAACAGCGTTGCCTTGTTTAATAGAACCGCTTTGGTAGGCTATGTGGACGACATGCAAGCTGTTGCGCTTACGAGCCTGTTAGGCAATAAGCCCTTCGGCGACGTGGAGATAGCTCTCCCTGACCAGAAAAATAAATTGTCTGTTCGAGTCACTACGTTAAATGTTAAGAAACGAGTGGAAATCTCCGGTGAGCAACCGCATTTTATTATGGATATTACAGCAACTGGCCGTATTATGGATAATAATTCGAATCTGGATCCAAGCGATCCCGCTATTGTGGAGAAGCTCAATGCATCTTTTCAAGAGCAAATTACGAAGATATATCAGAAGCTTTTTCACACCCTGCAAACGACCTATAAGACGGACAATGCCGGTCTCGGACAATCTGTCTATCGGAAGTATCCAAAGCTGTGGAAAAAAATCGAGAAGGACTGGGAAACTATCTTCCCTGAAGTAGACGTCCAGTTTAAGGTTGCCGCTAATATTTATCAAATCGGTGTTCAAGGCGCTCCTTATTACTTAAGAGAGGATGAGATTAGTCAATAATGTGGATTAAATTGACCGCACTTACGATTCCATCCATCCTCATCGCCATCCAGCAAATGTCCTATTGGACGAAACAGGGAAGCCGCAAACAAGCTTTGGTCTTTCTCCTCTGGATGATCATAGCTTGGGGGATCGGATGCGCCTTTATCGGCGGATTCCGTCTTCCAGAACCTACAAAACCCTTATTCCCTGGCTGGGAGTAGGTCGGGTTAACACGCATCCGCTTCTGCCCACATACATTAATCTCATTGATTAATGTAATCGTGGGAGGAATTGTGTTTGAAGAAATATCCGGTTGATTTACTTATATTTGCCCCGCATCCTGATGATGAAATACTAGGGACAGCTGGCACGATCATGGACGCCATTGCCTGCGGCAAGAGAGTTCATGTCGTGTTCTTCACGAATGGCGATGGCTACCCAGAAGCGGCTACCCTCTTATTCGGTAAGCCGCCAGAAGAGCTAGGGCCAGCGCATTACTTGGAGCTGGCGCGTATACGCCAGCAAGAGGCTCTGGCAGCCGCGGCGCTGATCGGGCTTCGCCCACAGGATCTCACGTTCCTCGGCTATCCAGATGCCGGTCTGGGCCGCGTATATGCGACTACGGGCGCTATGCCGCCCTTTCAGCAGCGCTTTACGCAGCGGCAGGCAACCTACGGCGGGCTTGTGCCTGATTTTCACTCGATGTATTACGGCTGCCCCGCACCGTATCGAAAGGCTTGTGCCCTCGGTGATACGAAGGCATTGATTACGATGCTGCAGCCCAAAGAAATCTATGTCACGGATGCCGCTGATACCCATCTCGACCATGGGGCGACTCATGCTTTCGTCATGGAAGCCATCCTGCAAACTGGGTATATGGGTGCGGTCTACACGTATTTGATCCATAGCGGTGCGGAATCTCAGTGGCCATGGCCACGCGGCATCACGCCTGAGCTTCCTTTCGAAGCGCATCTTGTAGAGGGACATCGCGTTCCGTTGAACGTGCCTTGGCCGCCGCCGATCCGCCGGCCACTGACATTGGCTCAGGCCTATTGCAAGTGGCAGGCACTGCTTGCTTACCGTACGCAGATTCCAGTTGAACCGGAGTTTCTACAATCTTTTATTAAATGCGAAGAGATTTTCTGGACGCCGAATCCATACAAATAAACGCCGCTGCCTGTATCCAGTGGCTTTGGGAGTGAATATGAGCCGCTATGAGCCGCATTTTGCTAATTGAAGATGAAGAACGTATTGCCCGTGTGCTGCAGTTAGAGCTTGAGCATGAAGGCTATGAGGTACTTATTTGTGGGGATGGGCGATCTGGACTTCAAGCTGCCTTGAGCGAAGAAGGATGGGATCTCATCCTTCTTGACGTTATGCTCCCAGAGCTCAACGGACTTGAGGTTCTTAGGCGCCTTCGACAGGTCAATGCCTCGCTGCCTGTCATTCTGTTGACTGCGCGCGACGCCATCCCTGATCGTGTCAGCGGGCTGGATCAGGGCGCCAACGACTATGTCACGAAGCCTTTTGCCACAGTAGAGCTGTTAGCCCGCATTCGCAGTCTACTCCGGCAGAAGAGCCTGCAAGAGCAAGTGCCCGAACAGGATCATTTGCTGAAAATTGATGAGCTTACGATGGATTTGAAGAGCCGTGCGGTCTCGCGTGAGGGCACAGCCATTGAGCTGACGCCAACGGAGTTTGATTTGCTGCGCTTCCTGATTCAGCATCAGAACGAGGTGATGTCGCGTGAGCAAATTATCACCGAAGTGTGGGGCTATGATTTTATTGGGGATACGAATGTTGTCGATGTGTATATCCGTTATTTACGTCAGAAAGTGGACAAGCCTTTCACCACCAAGCTGATTCAGACGATCCGTGGCATCGGCTATTTGATTAAGGCGGAAAAGACGGATTCAGAAGGCAACTCCTCCTCCGATGGGCAGGAATCTGTATGAGCCTGAGACTAAAAATTACGTTATGGGTATCAATCGGTTTGATGGTAATCCTGTTCTTCAGCTTTACTTTTGTATATTACATGTTTATCCGCGTGACAACGAAGGGTGAAATTGATCTTTTGAAGGATAAAGCCAGCGCTTTGTTGCTGAAGGATCTACCTAACCATCCCGAGTATTGGAAAGATAATATGCAAATGGATGAGCTGCTCATCCCACAAGAAATGCTGCGATATATTACACCAGACTCGAAGGTCGCACATGAGATTTATTCCGATACGAATCTGGCCAGTTACCCAGCAAGCTATTCAACTAAGGCGTCTGAGGCCTTATTAACTGATGCAGATGGCATCATACTATTCGTTCGGACACCCGTGTTCAAAGACGGGAAACAAGTAGCCCTCTTAGAAATAGGACGCAGCCTGCGAAGACTTGGCATGTACTCCGAAATGTTGATCTCGATTCTTGTCCTGACTTCCATTGGTGCGCTCATATTGGCTCTGATTGGGGGTTATTTTTATACGAATGTGCTGTTTCGACCGCTTAAACAATTCATCGCTACCATGCAAAACATTGAGGAAAGCGGGTCATTCCGTCGTATTACACTGCCTGCCAACCAAGCTAATGATGAACTCATGATGCTTGGCAACACCTTCAATCGCATGATTGACAGGCTGCAAGATATGTTTCGTAAACAGGAGCAATTCCTCGCCGATGCTTCTCACGAGCTGCGAACCCCGCTCACGATTATTGAAAGCTATGCGAGTCTCTTGCGGAGATGGGCTTCCAGCAATGATCAATTGCGGGAAGAGGCCCTAGAAGCCATCGTATCTGAGTCTGCCCAGCTGAAGCTGCTCACGCAAAATCTGCTTTCACTCACGAATACAAACCGTACAAATTGTGAGCAGAATACAGAATTCGACCTTATTCCACTGGTAGAGCAAACTGCCGCGTCTCTCCGCGTCACTTCTTCCCGAGATATTCGGGTACAGTTCGAGCACAATATGAAGGAACTCCCGATGACAGGCGATCCCTATCAGATCAGGCAGTTGCTTATTATTTTAATAGACAACGCGTTAAAATATAGCCAGAAGATCGTGGATATCCGCATCTGTTTGCAAGAGAAACAGGTGATTATCAAAGTCATGGATCAAGGTATTGGCATCGCGGAAGAGGACCTCCCCCATGTCTTTGACCGCTTCTATCGGTCTGATAAAGCTAGGAACCGTAAGCAAGGAGGAGCAGGTCTTGGGCTCGCTATTGCCCAGCATATTGTGCAAAAACATCAAGGAACCATAGAGCTCCTAAGCAGTCTAGGACTAGGCTCCACGGCCGTTGTAACGCTTCCACAATCCTGTCAATAAGAACATTATAAGGGGATTCTCATCATTCTCTCAGAATTGGGCTTCCCCCCTGATATAGCGCGATTTAAAAGGTTGCATGGTAAATAATAGGGCAATTTTCATCTGGTATACTGAGTCTCAGGTGGACAACCACATCGCAAGGTTACTCAAATAAGAGTCAACTGACCAAGATTCTTGCGGATATTCATTGAAGTATCTAATCTTCAATGCAAGATAGTTTGGCGAAAACTCAGCGAAAACTCTAAGGAGGTAAACCCCATGAAAAACCCACAAAAAACTTGGTACAAAAAATTAGTCGTTACGGCATTGTCCGTATCAATAGGATTATCAGTAGCTGCAGCAGCTACACCAGGTAAGGCAGAAGCAGCTACGAGCGCGTCAACAGAAGTAGCCAATGCTACAGCGCTTACAGCGTCAGCAACATCGACTTCCAGAGGTAGTCAAGTCATTTCCATTGGTAAAAGATATTTAGGAACACCTTACAAATTCGGAGCAACTGCAGGTCAAACACGTAACTTTGACTGTTCTTCCTTCACACAATATGTATTTAAAAAAGTAGGCGTTAGCCTGCCGCGTACATCTCAACAACAAGCACGTGTAGGTAAGTATGTATCTCGTGGCAATCTGCGCGTTGGCGATTTGGTGTTCTACTCGATCCCAGGTAAGCCAGGTGTGATTCACCACGTTGCAATCTACATGGGCAATAACAAAATCCTTCAAACCTACGGCGCTGGCGGCGTTCGTATCACCAACATGAACAGCGGTACGTGGGCTTCCCGCTATATGACAGCACGTCGCGTGCTGTAGTAGGTTAACGGCAGCCACTGCTTAACTAGCAAATAAACGAGAGTCGGATAACCGAGAGTCGAACTAGATGGAAAACCTCCATCTAATTCGGCTCTTTTTGCGTGATAAAACAAAATAGCTGGATTTTCTGCCGTTAATATTGGCTATTTGGGCGAATTGGTGAGGAAACGCTGAAATTAGCTGCATATAATCCATTTGTTTTCATTTTCGGCCTGTTTTCTGCGGGAAATAACGACAGGAAATACATCTAATTTGTGGAGGGGGGAGTGGCGCCGGACTGTAATCGTGCGGTGTGCGTGCTACGAGAGCTGATGTGGAGATTGGTGTGCTGTGTGTTGTGCTGTGTGTTGTGCTGTGTGTTGTGCTGTGTGTTGTGCTGTGTGTTGTGCTGTGTGTTGTGCTGTGGAGTTGGTGGGAGTTGAGCAATTTGTACGACCTAGTAAAATAAGCGTTTCTTGCCTGTTGTGGCGGCCGCTCCTCCTCCCTGCCAAAACCAAAAGAACCCCCTCAGCCATATGGCCTAAGGGGGTTCTTTTGGTTACAGCGCGGTGACTAGTACCGGATATACGCCTCATGATAGCTCTCCTTCAACCCTCGCTTGCGAATCTTGATCTCCAATACTCGCTGCTTATAGGTGACATTGGCAGTTCTCGGCAGCACCAGCGTTGGCACTTTGATAATGCGGTTCTTACCATTCGTAAAGCCTGTCAGCTTAATTTGATTCGATTTGACGAACACTTGGAGCGCTCTTGGATCTTCTTCCTTTGCAATTTTCACCTTAACAATGACGTGCTCATGCGTCTCAAAAATTTCTGTACCGATGGTTCCAGAGGATGAAATGTTGGCATCCATGCCTGGCATCGCTTTTTTCAGCATGTCCTGTACATATCCTTCAGCCCACGTCATATTATCTAGAAAGGTCTGCCCTTTTTCGGCGAATGGCAGCTTTTGTCCAAGAAACTTCTCAACCTGTTCCCACTTCAGCCAAGGATGGCGATTAAATCCGCTCAAGCCTATCACCTCATTTTGCTAACAGTATATGTGCCTACCTCCCGATGTGACACCCTCCCGAAAATTCAGAGCACCTCTAGGCGGATACCTCATATACTGTAGGTGTGATAACGCAAGGGGGATCGGATTATGCCAGCTATCGTCGGGAATGTGAAAATTATTAGTGTCGGCTCCAGCTCTGTCGTTCATTTCGGCGATTCCTTTATTATTTCACCTACTAGCTCCTCCAAGACTTTCGCTGGAGCCGGTTCATTTAACACCGGGGATTTTCCGCGTGTCTATAATACGTACAGTACGACGGTCACCAATGATTCTGACTTTATCGATGCGAATGCGAGCGGCAATATCCTCTGACAATTGTCAGCCTAGAGCGAGGTGTTCCACAGCGTATGAACTGGACCATCCATCAAACCATTATGATTCAGCAGCTAAAAGTAAACTCTGTCGCCAACTCATCCGTCCTCCAAATTGGCACAGCGGGATCGATTCGTTCCTTGTCCAATCTGTACAATACAGGCGGTTTCGTAGAGCCTGCTCCGGAGCTTGGAACAAGTGAGGTTAATCCTGTAACCCTTGTTCCTCTGCCGGCACCGACATAACGCTAAGCAAATCTTACTTACTGCGCTTCAAGATTAGCCAGGCAGTCCTTTGAATATCGGAGTAATCCGGAAGGAGGTGCATGTCCGAATGAATAACGCGATCACGTGGCAGCAATGGGCCCAGCAGATCACCGCTTGTCTAGAAATGCAGAAACAGCGCATCGATAAGTTAGAGCAAACCGTAAACAAGCTGCAGGCGGATCTGAAAGCCATGAAGGACGAGAAGCGCATTCACATTGATAAAATAGAATATAATTTTGATCAGCTTAAGGTTGAAAAGCTAGACGGGACGCTAACGATCGGAATCAGTCCTAGCGCAATAGATCAAATTGAGGATCTCAGTGTGAACGGTAATTCCTTGAACAAAGAAAGTAACGGTGGCGGTATGGCTCCTATGGATATGAATCCTTTTTACCAGGGCGGGCAATATCAGGGGACAGGACCAAGCGGCGGGATCGGCACGGGTCAAGAGGCAGTGCGCGGAGAAGCTGCAAAGCAAGGAAAAGACATTCAAGCGGATGTCGCTAGCGGCATTGAACAGTATTTGCGGTTTGGCGTACAGGGCGATATTAACAACCTTGAACATAAATATCAGCATCCACTCGATGAGGATTACAAAGATTTGATTATCGAAGATATTCGCAAGCAACTGGATACACGTATCCAACATTATGTGAATCAATACCGCGGCGTTGGGTTCAAAGAACCTTTGGAGGCTGTAACCAACAATATTATGGACAAAACGAAGCAAGACATCCTTACAGCAATAGAGACTTACATATCCAGTCTGCCCAAGTAAATGGTTCCAACTAGATCAACTATTTTAAGGGAGAGAAGGGCTAAAGATGTTTAATTTACATGTTGAAAACAAACAAATCTGTGTTGGCGATGTCCGTATCGTTGGGGTATCCAGTGCGTCCGTTTTCCTGATCGGGGATACAGAGGTCATCTCCTTATCCTCCATGTTTGACACGCCACCGGAATCGGTCATCATCGCCCCTTTCGTTCCACTTGCTTCGGAGGGCTAATCGATGGTTCGACTATCGATTGTTGGCAACATCTATATTAATAGCATAGGCTCAGCAAGCACGATGCAAACAGGTGATAATGTGTATACTGCCTTGCAGAACCGAGTTTTTGCTGTCCAGCGTGAAGTGCCTATTTATTATGGGAATGAGGGCAGCTTCGCGGCTTACCCTTTCTACCAAAGACCTTTTCCTATCCCTCAGCCTCCCGAACCTTTCACAATGTGTGTGGATAACTTAGGGAGTTATATAACGGTTCGTAACATCCGTATTCTCGGAGTTGCGGCTTCATCTCTTTTTCAAATTGGCAGCAATCGTGTAACGAGCTCGGAAACCCGCATCAAAAACATACGTCAATTCGTGACCAATAAACCTGGTCCCAAGGGACAACAGACGTTTGTGCATACAGGGACAGATGACACAATTGGCGATATCCCAACGAAGCCGAAAGAAACTGCTGAGAACAAACCGCCACGTATTGTATTCGTTACCCAACAGCAGCAATCTAAACCAACGTAAGGAAACCAACGTAAGGATTGAAAATGGCGCTAAGTGGCGCAAACATCCTAACAAAGGCGAATAGATTGAGTAAGCGTAGAGGTCAAAGATGTGAAAAGACACTTATTTTTGGCGTAAACAACTCAACAAGAGGAATAAGTGCAAAAAGGCATCCTTTAGCGCCTAAAGCTACAAAAATGGTGGGCGCAGACAGAAATAGTTGCTTTTTCGCAATTATTTCTGTATCGAGAAGCTGATTCGAACAAAAAGGTTGCACTTTTGCACTTTTGCAAGCTCTTTCGCAGTTGTATTCACACCACGAACACATCTTGAACAGGTGATTATCGCAAAATATCGCACAAAGAGGGTCCCAGCCATATCACATGGCTTGGGACCCTCTTCTACTTACGGCATAAGCAGCGGCTGCGCGCGGCTCAGCAGTGCAGCCATCTGCGCTCGCGTCAAGGATGCGAGCGGGCGGAACGTGCCGCCTTCGAAGCCGTCGACAAGGCCCCTGCTGCTCATCGCAGCAATAGCCTCTGCCGACCAGCTATCCGCTGGCACGTCCGTGAACGTCTTCGCCACGCCGCTACCCGGCGTGGTCAGCTTTAACGCGCGGGAGAGCAGCACACTCATCTGCTCCCGCGTCATGCTCTGATCGGGCGCGAAGCGATCGTTGCTGATGCCCTGCATCAGCCCGTGCTGCTGCGCGATCCCGATCGCCTGCGACGCCCAGTGGGTCGCAGGCACATCCTTGAACGCGGCACTGGAGGCTGCCGCGCTCTCTAGTCCAAGAGCGCGCACGATAATCGTCGCGGCTTCAGCCCTTGTGAGCGCCGCGTCGGGCGCGAACGTGTCTGCGGCTGTGCCGAGCATCCAGCCGCGATTCGCTGCGTTCAGGACGTCGGCCTGCGCCCAGTGCTTTTGCATATCGGTGAAGTAAAAACCATCTGCCCATAGCTGGTAATAGCTCCAAGTATCATCAGCTTCCTGATTCAAACTCCAGCTGCCTGTTCCTTTTAACCCATATTTTCCCACTAACTTCAGCTTCGCTTTCATAGATTGCTCGTTATCGAACCAAACCGTGTAAGTACCGGCTGCTAACTCATTACCGTTCACAGTTGCTTTCGCATCTGTTGATAGGATCGTAAATGTAGCAACGGGTGACTGGCTTGCTGCATCATAACGGATTGTCCCTCGATATTGATCTACTAGCTTTTGAACACTCTTAGCAGCGATCCCTGCCCCATCGGATGCAGAATCTTGGTTCCAATAGCGGCCATATAATGGCATGCCCAATACGATTTTATTCGCTGGAGCTTGAGACAACGCATACTGAATGGATTTCTCAACAAAGGGCAAGCTAGCAACAGGACCCGGCGTAGGATCGCCAGGATAGCTCTCATCATAGGTCATGACCATTAGATAATCACTGACAGCCGCCAAAGCTTTATAGTCATACAGACCGATCCAATTCGTCGTAGAACCTGTTGGATTCGCAGCCACCGCTACAGAAACTTCCATCGTACTCGGCAGCTCCGCGCGCAGCTTTTTAACGAAATCGGTATACTTGTCTCGGTATTCCGCTCCTACATTTTCAATATCTAACTGGATGCCGTCTAGCTGATTAGCTTTGATACTTGCCACAAGTTCTTTAACTAGAGTTTCGCGTTCATCGATCGCTTTTCCACCAATCGTTCGGTCAAAATCGTTACTTAGAAAGGGGACAACTCTCTTCCCTTGCCTGTGCATCTCCGTTATGAAGGAAGCCTGCAGATCTGTAACCTCTAAACTACCATCTTCGTTAATATGATAATAACTCGGCGACACCACATCTAAGGTATCTCCGCTCTTATTGACTTGTGACGTATACGTACTAGGTGCTCCGCTGAATAAGTAGGACATATTGAACTTCCCCTGAGCCACCGTAGCCCCTGCTAAAACATCATTCTTGTATACGAACGTAACCTGACACATCGCACCGACGACGACTAGGGCCACAACAAGCCTTCGCCATCCACGTTTGGATTTCACCTTGTCTCATCCCCTATTCGATTCGTTATGATTCCTTCTATCATCCTAGAAAGCTACCAAAATCGCTACGAGTAAATACTGGGGATACGTAAAAAAACCGCTACAGCTGCGTGCTTGCACGCTGCCGTAACGGTCAAAATCTAACGGTTATTCACCGCTAGATCTTACTATTCTTTGTCTAAAGCTTGGATTAGACGATGAATCATAGCCGCTGCCTCTGCGCGGGTTGCGTTAGCTTGCGGCAGGAATTTGCCAGTATCATCCCCTTGGATAATACCCAGCTTCACAGCTACGTTCACACCTGCTTTTGCCCAATCCGCAATCTGCGATTGATCCGCAAATGTTTTGTTAACCGCCTGATCGGCTTGCTTCACTAAACGTGAAATCACAACAGCCAGCTCTTGTCGGCTGATTGCCGCATCAGGACGGAATTGTCCATCTGCTCCTTGGAAGATACCTGCTTTCTCTACAGCAGCTACTGCATCCGCATACCAGGCATCTGCTGGCACATCTGCGAAGGAGGATGCTGTATCTGAATTCTTTAATTGCAGCATTTGTGCAAACAATTTGGCAATTTGCCCACGTGTCGTTGTACCTGCAGGATCAAATTCCGTATCCGTGGTACCATCAACGATATGATGGGACACTAAATATTGAATATCTTGTTTTGCCCAGTGGTTATCCACATCCATAAATTTACGTTCGAATTTAGCCAGCCCAAATGTTCCTGATGCAGAGAAGAATACATTGATTTCTCTACCAAGGTAATGTGGCGTACCCTTAACGAATTCGTATGCGCCTAGCAACTCAGGTTCATTCGAAGGCGTTGCTGAAAGCCTCAAGATCAATGACTCAGCAGCTGTAAGCTCCTCTTTTTTACCGTTATTCTTCTTGCCCAAGCTAACTTGAAGCGTTTGGCTTGAAGCTGTATAGCCAATAGGATAAATCGCATTGCTCGGTTGCAATACTAGCTCCAATGTCTCGTCGTCTTTTAAGGCAAAAGACTTGGCAGGAATCGTGACCTCAGCATCGTTATGCTGCAGTTTCACGATGTAGCCTTTGGATTGAATGGCGTTCCATACATTCCCTTTAACGAGAAGTGTATCTTGTTTGTCAGCCAGCGGTACAATGACTTCATTGTTAGCCACGGATTTGGTTAACATAACGAAATCCAGTTCCACTTCATTTGAAGCAACAAAATTACCGCCACCACCGCCAGTTTGAGCTGACGTTTTTGAAGTTGCTGTCTTAAACGTCAAGCTTCTGTCAGCCACGAGTACGTTGCTGCCGCTATAGTCAAGCAAGTTGCCTTTAACGTTAACTTTATATGTCGAACCTGACGCAAGAGCAGTCCGCGGTTTCAGCGTCAGCTTCTTACTTAATTTCTTCGAATCATCTTCGATAAACCAACCACTCTGGTTATTGCCATCCAGAAGTTGGGCATCTCGCAATGATAGATCTTCTTTGTAGCCCTTCATGTGCTGATACTCAAACGTAACATCAATCGCTGTCTCTTGCACTCCCTCAACCTTCACAAGCTGAATAACATCCGCATTCAAACTCGTTTCATCCATTGGGCGATCAAAGACAATATCCACATTCGAGCTTACATTAACATCCTGCGCATTGTTCGCAGGTGTAATAGATGCGATCTCTGGCGTTGTTGTACGTACTAGCGGTACATTCAACTGCGTTTCCGCTGGAGGCACCACTACGATCCGGGAAGTATAGTCTTCATAGCCTTCTTTGCTAAACAATACACGCCAGTTGCCTTGTAGGACATCCCAACCGTAACGGCCTTCAACATCCGTGGTTTGCGGATTGATTTGACCATAATTGTCTGCATCCCAGCTAGTCCATTGATTTTGATTTTCCTGTTGAACGACAGCTGTCACACCAGAGACACGGTTATCCATACTACCTTCGAATACATAACCAGATGGATCGATGAGCACGATAACTTCCATCAGTGGCACAGTAACACTTAGCCCATTCTTAACATAAGTGAGCGTAAGCATTTGCTCACCGTATGAGCTCCATCCATAAGGCACTTCGCCTGTAAAGGTTTTCCCATCACTAGATTTGGTCAATGGATACGTGCTTCCGATAAAGGAAATGGACGCCTCATTGACAGCCTCTTTAAATACAACCTTTGTTGAAATCGGCGTTTTCTCCGTAACCGCGAATGTAGCTACTGAAACTTTCGGATTCAACTTCACATCTACGTTCCAACCTGCTGTAATTCTAGCCTCATCAATCCCAGGTACGCCAGACTTATACTTCACATTCACAGCTTCCGAAGATTGGCTTTGATTATTTTCTACAACTTGCGCAGTCAGTCGAAGCTCAGCTTCATCCGCACCATCGGCTACTGGCAATACAACATCCGCGTACCACCAACGGCCTTCTGCTGTCACACGTCCCAGACTCATGGAACCAGCAAAAATTTCCACTGTAGAACCTGGTTTTGTCGACCCGTATACTTTGATCTTTTTATCCCCAGTTACTGCCGGTGCATTCAAAGTCACGTACAATACATTTGAAGTAGCGATCTGTGTTGGCTCTTCTTTGTTCCCGTTAATGACTGGGTAAGCAGTTGTACGAATCGAAGCTTCATCCGCTTGATCGACGATAGCCTTAAAGCTGATTTCACCGCTTCCCCCCACAATAACATCTCCGGCTGGAATTTGAAGTACGCCGTTTGTAGCCGTTACATTTACTATTTTGCCATTCAATTCAACAGAACCATTGACCAACTTCACATTGGTCGGCAGTTCAAACTGCCATATCGTGCTGCTGGATGGCGTTGTACCATTATTTTTATATTTCAAACTATAGCTAAATTCTTTTCCTAAAATAACTGTAGCCACAGACGGAGCAAAGCTATTCCCTTCTCCGAAGAAGTGTCCACCTTGTGACTGTAGAACGATGGTTCGTTGATCTGCGCTAGTTGCGAGATTATTCTCATAGCTCGGGTAACCGTACAATGACGCAGTGAATTTGTAGGTTCCTGCGGACAATCCACGAATTTTGAAATAACCATCGGCATCTGTTCTTGCCCATCCGCTGTTCTTGCTGTTGCTTGCATATACACTCACATATTTCAGCGGTTGATTATTTTTATCAACAACCTTACCGTGAATGAATTGATCATTTTCAAGCGTTATCACCGGAATTTGATGATCAGTCACCTGCTGAACCACCATATTATCCGTAAATCCAATAGCATGCACCGAAATCTGAATTTGACTCGCTTCACCTAATCGATCAAGTCTGTAGTTTCCGTCCGCATCCGTACGCGCATACGCGTAAGATGATCCTGCATACGCAGATACATCAGCACCCACGACTGGGCGTCCAGCTTCATCTACGATCCGACCGGTATACACAACCGAAGGCTGAAGCGCAACCTCAAACGTCGAAGTTCCTGTAACAACAGTTACTTGGGACTTGTTCACAGGTTGAAGGCCAGGTACGGAAACGTTAAATGTGTAGTCATTTGCAGCCGCAATCCCAGGAAGCGAAAGAGTGCCATAATATCCGTATACTTTCTGAGTAACCGTTGGATCTGCACCTTCCAGCACAAGCAATGGATTCGGCACATAGACACGTTCCGATACAGTCATAGATTGATTGTAGCCGTAGAGATAGCCTGACTCCCAACCGAATGACTGAGAAGCTGAGGAACTGTAAAGATAATAAGATTCCAACTGACTCGTTTCAGCACCCTCTGGCATGAAGAGCTTTAACGTCACATTGGCAATTCCCTTGATCTTTTTGGCAACTGAGATCGTTACCGGATTTGTTACGTAATTGGAAACTTCATCTACGTTAAATGTCGTTTTCGTTTCTTCATATAAGCTATCGCCCATAATGGAAATGGTATAACTGCCTGGCTTTAATCGCTTAAGCTCCGATTCACCAGAGTAGGTCACGAAGTAACCGTCCTGTCCGATATACCCTTCTTTGTTGACAGAACCTGTGATCGAAACGTGCAGCGATCTGGCTACAGGTACCTGCGTTCCTTCTTCTAGCAAACGAAGCTTCACGTTCTGCAGCACTGGTAATTTAACAATAATACCCGTCTGTTTGACACCGAGTTCAGTTGTAATTCCCTGAACCACATCTGTGTAGCGGTCTGTACCTGTGCCAATCACATTGATTTTAACGGAACCGCCCGGCAGACCTGCTGCCGTAAAGTTGCCGTCCGCATCGGCATTTACTCTCACGTATTGGCCGTCAATGATAAATTCTATAGCCGGTTTGTCTGTGACAGCTGCATCGCGCTGCTTAATGGTACCTGCCAGCGTTGCGCCGATTTTCTTGTTCAACTCTACTTTCTTCTCATCCGAGTTCGTTCCGTCTCTCGTCAAATAAGCTTTAACCGAAACAATCTCGGTCACACCTTCTTTAATCTCGAATGTACCTAGGTACTTGCCTTGCCCAGGAGTGAGAACGACCTCCTCCGTGAACACCTCTGTACCCGTACCTTTCTTGAAAGAAACAACCGCTTTCGCGCTAATTCCATCTCCGATGGATCCAGTCAGTTCGATAGGCATTTGACTGCCAATTTTGAGAAGTCCAGCTGAGCTTTGAACTGTGGATGTTTTCACATCCAGTTGTGACACAGCAAATGCTGGAACAGTGAAGTGAATAATGCTGGATTCCGTGCTAATGCCCTTACTATTTACTGCAACAACCTTAAGATCGTAGATCTTGCCAGGTTGGGCTTCTGAATAAGTGAAGGAAGTCCCCGTAACATTGCCTTTGATTTTGACCAACGTTTGACCTTGCTCTGCCGCATAGACGTCGTAATACGACGCTCCGGAAACAGCATCCCAAGTCAGCTTAAGCCCTTGGCCAGCGAAAGTTGCTTTCGGATCCGGCTTGCCCGGAGGAGCGTTCGGATCTCCTGCAGGATAAGACTGAGAAATTACAATTTCTTGTCCAGGTCCAATCGGTAATTGGTAGGTTAACAGATAATTGCCGTTTTTGTTCGGAACCTCTGCATAAACCGAATCCGAATAAGAAGAATCCGATTTTATCACAACATTGCCGCTCTGATCTTTGACTGTAAGCGTCCCAGGGACGGAATTATAATAGCTGTACCCTCCGTCATCATAAGGACCTTTCCCTATAATTGCAGTGCTAAACGTTTGATAATTCTTGCCTTGCTTGACGAACACTTGATTAAGACTCAAATCGCCAGCTTTGATGATGGCTGATGTGTAAAGTAACGTCCGATCAGGATTCGTATAGTCATATGCCTGAATTGGACCGAATACGCCTTGAATATCATCATTAAAACTTAAGCTCGTAGCTTCTGAGTAAACTCTTCGTTCTGAACTCCATATGTAGCGCCACGGTGTTTCATAGTCCGCTTTCTTAATCTGAGAAAACTGGAAGCGATATTCCCCTGGCGTTGTATACAATTTCGTTAACGCATTCTCTTCAGTTATACTGCTGGATGGTACGCCAGACGAGTAGGAATAATTGGATTTAAGCACACTGACCATTTCGAAAGGAACGTTAGTTTGACCGTTCTTCAATTCCACTGTAATGAGGCTGTTCGCCAACTCAGCGAAACTTACGATGTTCTGCTCTTGTGCTGGAATCGTAACCGACTTATTGTAATGATACGCATTCGTTGAGCCATCTGTACCAACAAGGGATGCATCCAACGTAATTGGCGCACTTAATAATACACCTGGCGCTGAGAATGATAACTGGTCATTCAAAGCTGGTATGGCTAGAGATAATAACACATTTGCCATTCGGGTAATCGATGTTCCCTCCAGGGAGAATACCGTCCGAACTAGTCCGCTTTGCAGCGGCAGCGATTGAAGATTCTGCATTTGTTCGCCTGTGAAAGTTTGGTCTACCAGATAACTGGCAGTTGGACTCCCTGTCGTACTCGAAAGTAGATATGCAGCCACTATTCGATATTGCCGTTGAGGATTAATCTCTTTATAGAATTCAAGACTGCCGCCAGACATCGTGTTACTAGCTGTCACACGGTTGCCGTCGAGTTCAAAAATTGCTGCTCTAGTTAAATTACTGGTTGAATAACCAGAAGGTAGTTGAACACCAATCGACTTTGAACTGTTGTTCTGTCCAATCTGAATGGACTGATCCAAGGATAAAGTCACGACATTGGTAGGAAACAACTGCCTATTCAATTTAAGACGATAAGTGCCTTGAGAAACATTATTAATTTGAATCGGATATGAGATCTGTCTCATTCCTGAAATAGTTTTCAGTAATGTGCCATTCTGGCTAAGCTGATACTCCAATGCAGGGTCATCCCAATTAAGCGCTTGTACGCCACCAGCTGGATCGATGCCAGTCCCTTCACTGTTGAGCGAAGATCGAACCGGTGTTCCGTTCGTACCTAACGTCTCATTCCATAATCCCGTCTCTTGCATAGACGTGCTAAAAGCACCCGTTGATACAGTATCTACGAATTGCAATTGATTGTTGTATCTATCAAAGTAATAAGCATATGTGTAATACCCGCCATTTCCAGTGCTGTTCACATAGGAAACTGTCCCTTGAAATGCACTGTCCAGTTGTAGCGTCACGTCTTCAGTAAAAGACATATTGCCTCTCGAAAAAATATATCTCGTATTATCTTTTAAGACACTGAAATTTACGCTGCCTAACATGCCTCTGCTGACATAACCTACTTGACCCTGAAATTCTGATCCTATGTTTTGCAATCCAAGTGCTACCCCTGAGTTATTATAACCCGTCGGTGGTGTAACCTTGACCGTCTCACCGCCGAAAGAAATGGATTGCCCGCTTTGCACATCGGCAGGAATGCTTTTCTCTAGCAAATAAGTTTCTGCATTACCTTGTGTCACAAGAGATGCATATGCCTTAAATGCTACGTTTGAAGCTACCCATGCTGTCACTTGTCTTTGCTCATTGAATTGACGGGTATACATAGGGTAGGATACCCGATCTGTCTTGCCATAAATATCTGTGGGCATCAACAGTAAGTAGCCTGATGCGGTCTTATCATGCGTGAAGGTCAGTCTTCTTAATTGATCTTTGCCGAAATTCAAGTTACTTATATCTCCACCTGTAAAGCTATAGTGGTAAACAATGGCTTCACCAGTAGAAGTGCTTCCTCTCACTTGAAGCTCGTACTGCTTCCCTTGCAAAATAAAAGAATTCGGGATGAAGAACTCCCCATTACGAACCTTGGTCGTGAATGCCTGGTTCGTATAATACTGCTGTTCCCCGTTTGAAGAATAGTGCATGTAAGCATAGAGATTCACCTCTCCATCTTGCATAGGTGCACCCGTGTCATTTTCAACTTGGGCAATTAGACCATTGACTTCCTGAACTTCTGCAAACGCTGGTACACTGCTGCCGAACAACAATATAACGGCAAGCGCAAGCTGTAACCAACGTAATGACGTCTTTTTACTCATTCCCCACTCTTCCTCCTTGTACATAATTTGACAAATTTTCTAGTATTTCGACTTCCATCTTACTAAATAAGGAATTACAATAGCATTACACGCTAGCACTTTAGACACAGTAAGGAGTTTGTCATGCGTCTTATTCATGATTTTTTCGATGCCAAATCCCCTTCTAGCAGACTAGAAGGACCGAAGCAAACTATCATACTTATTCATGGATTAGGACTGAATAGCAACTTATGGGAAACTTTGACGCCCTATTTGTATGATTCATATTACGTAATCACCTATGACTTGCCAGGTCACGGGAATGAGCATGTACATCCACTCCCTATCAATTGGACTGATATATGCGACCAATTCGTCTTTTTTTTGGATAAGAACCGATTAAACAACGTTCATCTCATCGGCCATGGACTTGGAGCCAATCTCGCTGTTAAAGCAGCTTTACGAGTCCCCTCACGTATACAATCGCTCAGTTTGCTCTCCTTGCCGGGATTTATTCCATCTGAATATTTGAAACAAGGGATTGAAGATAGAATAAAACTTATGCTAAGCAGTGATCGCACGAGTTTTATTACGCATATCCTGCCTTCATTGACGGTTCAGCATGAATCCAATGAAATAAGATCTCGTATCTCTCAAGCCTATCAAAGTGTCCATACAGGGAACTATCTCAAACTCTTACAGTTGTTCCGTGACAACGATACGATTGCTGATTTAAAGAGTTTGAATACACCAACCATCCTTTTGGGAGGGGAGCAGGACCCCGTTTATACACCTGTGCTCTCTGCTATAAGTGCCAGCTATATTCCACAAGGACGCTTCCAGGTCATTCCTGGCGCCGCTAACCTCGTTTTCTTAGATCAGCCCAAGTGGACAGCTTATTGGGTTTGTAAACATATCGACACATTGTCTTCCAATGCGATCGATACTGACAATACGATGCCAGATACCACCATTTCCTTACATAAAGTCATTCAATCGGGACAACATCTTTTACATAATCGGCAGGAATTGAATATTCAGTTTCTGCATTCGTTCCGGATTTGTGTAAATGGTGTTGAGCTTCCTACTGGCTGGAATAAACGGTTCGCCAAGCAACTATTGCTGTATTTGTTGCTCTTCCCCAATGCAACGCGGCAACAAATGTACGACGATTTATGGCCGAATTACGAACTGAAGAAAGCACAAAATTATTTACGAGTCTGTTTGAATCATTTGAAATCATTACTTGAGCAGCATTCAGAAGGCAATGAGTTTCTGCGGATCGACCGCGAGCATGTAACCCTACAAGGGAATATACGTTGCGATTTGCTCGATTTGATACATAACCTAAAAGAAGCGATGGCCGAGCAGAATGAGGAAGTGAAGGTCGCTTGCATCCTTCAGATATGGGAAAACCTTCCGCAACATCTTCTATCAGGCTACGTCGACGATTGGATCCTGGGAACCAGAGATAAAATAGAATGGCAGCTCACCGCTTTGGCACACTGGATGAACAAAAAGGGGAATCTCTCTGACATGGCTGTCAATTTCAATTACGTAGCAATACGAAATTTCTTGCTTGAGAAAGAATAGAGGGAACTTCTCATCCAACTCCATCACCACCGAATTAAACTCTTAGTTCCCGGAATAACTTATTTCAAAACACCGGGAACATAAGGGGGATACGCCAAAAAACCGTTACATCCAAGGGATAAAACCCTGCCATAACGGTTTTCAAATATGTGTGAGCGCTCATTTCATAGCGTGTGTCCATCTTCATAGCAGATTACCCATGACTATAAAATCGATAGTGATTTCGCCCCTTGCCCTTCACTTGATATAAGGCGATATCGACTTCCTTCATCATTTGGATGACATCCGTATGATCGGAACGATACATTGTAATGCCCATACTAACCGTTGATCGAAAAGCGTGCCCCTGTACTTCCCATGTTTGCTCGACACTCGCTAAAATACGCCTAGCGATTCCTTCTACATGCTCCTGGCAGTCCACGGCCGGTAATAGAATGGTGAACTCATCTCCCCCCATTCGGGCAAACATATCAAATTCTCGTAGGCAGCTCTGTACCCGTTCGACGAATTCCTGCAGAAATGCATCCCCAACATCATGTCCCATCGTATCATTAATGATTTTAAAATCATCGATATCTACATAAAGGAGTGCAAACATACGATCCGTTCGTTTAGCCAGTTTCAGAAGTTGATGCACATGTTCCTTAAACAATCGACGATTCGGCAAACCTGTCAGCGGGTCATGGAAAGCCATCGCAATAAGGTGACTCTCTTGATTTTTGTGCTGTGTACGATCTTGAAGTGCAAATGCAATCTCAATCAACTCACCCTTTTCATCACAAAAAGGGATCGCTATACACTCCAACCATAGGTAAGCCTCACCCGCCCCTCTCACACGAAACTCAAGTTTGCTGCTCGTCTTCGTTTGCAAGGTATGCACAAACAATTTATACACATCTAGGCGAAACTCCACATCAACCGCCTCGATAAATTGCTCAATATGAACAGGCTCAGATCCCAATATTTCGTGAAATCGGCTAGAAGCATAAATCAAATTGCCATGCGCATCCAACTGACAATACAAATCCCATGCCTGCTCGATGATTTGACGTGCGAGTATCGCTTTGGGTACTTTTGAATGATTGAAATAATCTGAACCTATTTCATTGCTCATTACCTCTGCCGCCCTCTCTTATGCCATACATAGAGACTTTGGTAGCTTAACACGAATACATAAAAATCAAATTAAAACTTTCTAAAATTTTATCAATAAGAAAGTCGAAAATTAGCGATTGCTGTCATTACACTTCCCATTTTGAATAACCTAACACTACTTTATACCTAAATGTGTCATTTTTGCATGCGAGAACCCCCTCATTGTCAATAAATGGATAGAAATTATTGGGAGAATCGTTCTATAATGTAGGTAATATATGTAATATTTGAGAGAGGGAAACACCCTTCTTACATTAGGAGTTGTTTCATCACTGAGGGGGATTTCAAACATGGCAGGAGAAACCATTTTAGTCGTTGATGACGAGCAAGAAATTGTCCAGTTAATTCAACTCTACTTGGCGCGTGAAGGCTATAAAGTGATCAGTGCCAATAACGGACATGATGTGTTTGGCATTGTTAGAGAACATAGGCCTGATCTCATTATTCTGGATATTTTGCTGCCAGGACTTGATGGTATAGAGGTGTGTCGTCAGCTCCGCAAAACGAGCAATACGCCAATCCTATTTATTTCATGTAAAAGTGAGGATATTGACATCATTCTTGGTCTCAGCATGGGTGGCGATGATTATATGACGAAGCCATTCAGCCCTAGTCAACTTGTAGCCCGGGTCAAAGCACTTCTTCGCCGCAACTCCATTCGTGAGCAGCATCAGGATGATCCCCAATTGGTTAAATTCCCTGGTTTAGAAATTGATCTCGTGAGCCACATCGTACGTGCGCATGGACAAACGATCTCCCTTTCAGCCAAAGAATTCGACCTGCTCTCCCTAATGGCCAAGACACCTAACCGTGTTTATAAAATCGAACACCTCTTTGAACTCATCTGGAGCTTGGACAGCATGGGCGATCCACGCACACTCATTGTACATATTAGCAATTTACGCAAAAAAATTGAACTTAATCCAGCTGAGCCCCGCTACATCATTACTGTACGAGGCGTAGGCTACAAATTTAACGGATCCGCTATATAAATCTAGCGATGCAACCACTCCGTTATGAACTGCTGGAGAGGCACTGCTGCCGCGGCAATAACTAGAGCAGGCAGCATGTTGGCCACGTTGATTTTTCTTATTTGCAAAATATTCATTCCCACACCAATCACCAACACGCCACCTACCGCGGTAATTTGTACAATCATGGCATCCAGAGACGCTTGGCTGAACGCCATGGCGATCACAGTTGCCAACAACGCAATCGTTCCTTGCATCACAAACACGGATGCGGCAGAGAAGACAACGCCAATCCCCAAGGTGGATGCGAAAATAATGGATAAGAAACCGTCCAGCAGCGACTTGGTGTATAAAATATCATGATTATGACGCAGCCCGCCATCCAAAGGGCCTAGTATCGCCATAGCACCGATGCAATAAACAAGCGTACAGGTGACGAAGCCTTCTGATATGCTAGTTGGGGCCGCTGGATGAGATGTCGGTTGCTTGCTTATCTTGGTCTGCAGCCAATCGCCAAGTTTGGTCAGATTCGCTTCTATTCGCATGAGCTCTCCAAGAATACCGCCAATCACAATGCTCATGATAACGAGCACAATTTGATCTGTTTTGAGTGCCATTGTAATACCTAGCACAGTAATTGCGAGCCCTAGGCCCTGTAGAACTGTGTTTTTTATACTTTCTGAGATGCGGGGCAGCAGGATGCCTAATAATCCACCGATAATAATGGCCACTGCATTCACGATCGTCCCCCATAAAGCCATGCCTTTCATTCCTCTCTGCGTACAAGCTATAATGACCTTCTCATTCTACATGATTCTCCTCATAATTTCCTGCAACCTTGGAAATGGTAAGGATAAGCAACAGGAAAGGAGGCATGTTGAATGTCGAAGAACAAATCAATGGATCCCATGACTGGCGATACGGTCGAAACCGACGGTATTTATGCCAATGAGGCTGGGCAAGAGGTTACACTTAAACGAGGTGATGAGTTCCCCGCCGACCTGGTTCTAGGCCGTAGTACGTATGAGCTGCAAGGCTTTGCAGATGAGGCGGAGATTGATCATGATCAGTCGGAACTTAACCCCATGCGTAAGCGTGTAGATGCAAGAACCTAAGCTTTACTAAGCGTCATCCTGCACAAAGAAACCGAGCGGCCTCTATGGCTTCTCGGTTTTTTATTTTTCTGTGCTATACTAGGGGAATACATTGGTTAATTTTCCCCGGGGGATTCCTATATGACACGCATAATGATAATAACAGGCGGCACACTTGGCGATTGGGCACTTCAGGAGATTTGC
Source organism: Paenibacillus sp. LjRoot56 (assembly GCF_964253335.1). Classification (NCBI taxonomy): domain Bacteria; kingdom Bacillati; phylum Bacillota; class Bacilli; order Caryophanales; family Paenibacillaceae; genus Paenibacillus; species Paenibacillus sp. LjRoot56. Next base: position 144,773 of record NZ_CAXURV020000005.1, on the reverse strand, counting down.
GCGGATGATATTCTGGTTGGTTCCGATCGTGGGGCCCTTTTTCTCATTCAAAACGGCCACCTCCCTCATATATCGATGGGGGATTTCGACTCCGTTACAACCGAGGAGCTTGCCCTTATTCGAGCTTCCAGCCAAGAGTTCATAGACTGTGATCCGATTTATAAGGATCTGACGGATACGGAGATGGCTTTTAATTGGGCGCTGGATCAAAATCCAAGCCAAATTCTGCTCGTCGGCGCGTTAGGCACACGGTTCGATCATTCCCTTGCTAATGTGCATTTGCTTCGCAAAGGCATCGCGCATGGCATTCCCTGTGCGATTATGGATGCTAATAATCTCATTATGGTGATCGATCGACCGACTCGCGTGAGGAAGGGTCCGTACACACATACTTCCCTGCTTCCACTAAGCCTAGAGGTAACGGGAATCACACTGCATGGCTTTCAATATCCCCTTCATCAAGCAACGCTTGAAATTGGGATGTCGCTTGGTATCAGTAATATTCTCCTTGAACCAGAAGGCCTCATTGAGCTTACCTCAGGCTTACTACTTGTGATTCAAAGCAAGGATTAGTGAGATGCTGGTTCCCACTCTTTCTAATTTTCTAAAGCCGGCTAGAATTGACCGTGGCATCAGCGTTCCGTCAGTTTAACTCGACAGAAATTACATAAAAATTTGGAAATTCGACACGCTCTTCCCTGCTATAGGATAGCTAACTCTGTTATAATAAAGGATACGCTAGACATTTATTGAGATATTGAGGTCGTTTAAGCATGCCCCCTGTTCAAGAGAACCTTGTTAGAAATCTTCTTCCTACCAAACTACCTTCTGTTATCACACATTTTGCATCTCGACATGTCCTTACAACGCGTGAAGCCGAAATTATTAGCCTTATCGCTTTGCGTGGTTATAGCAACAAAGAAATCGCAGATTATTGCTTCATCAGTGAAAAAACAGTCAAAGTACACATCGAGAAAATCATGGATAAAGTCGGCACGCGATCGATGCGCAAACTTCTATCGGCTATTATCAGTACCGACGCTTACTCTTCATAATGAGACCAAAAGAACCGCCAGTTGCTTAAGCAGCTGGCGGTTCTTTGTGAAACGTCCCTTCGCCGAAATGACGGCGGAACTTATTTTCCTGCTTATCGCCGCGAGAACTCGCTAGATATCTAGGTTACAACGCAGCGGCGAGCTTCTGCACAAACTGCTCCAGATAACGCTGGTCGACATCATCGAACCGATTGAGGCTGGGGCTGTCGATATCCAGCACCCCGACAAGTTCGTCTCTCACTATAATCGGGATCACGATCTCCGATTGCGAAGCCGCATCACAAGCGATATGTCCCGGGAAAGCGTGGACATCAGGAACAAGCACAGTTTCCATGCGCTCAGCAGCCGTACCGCACACCCCTTTACCGAAAGGAATTCGCACGCAGGCCGGCAATCCCTGAAAAGGTCCGAGCACAAGCTCCTTCCGCTCAAGCTGATCATCCACCAAGTAGAATCCTACCCAGTTGATGTCTTCTAGAAACTGCCCCAGCAATGCAGATGCATTCGCCAGATTCGCAATACGGTTCGGTTCATCCTGTATTAACGCGTGGGCTTGCCCGATCAGCAATGTATATTGTTCTTCTCTTGTTCCGCTATAATTCGATTTCGCAAACATCTGTCATCATCCTCTTCTGCCTAGTCTACTTTCATCATACCAAATGAACGGCTCCCCGCCAAAAGGTACTGGAGCGACTAACTCCTCTACAATTGCCACTAGCGCGCCCGAGTTAGTCTACAAAACCGATTAACTTTGGTGAAACTGAGCCTGAAACCCCGGAATTAGTCTACAAAACCGACTATCTCTTCTACAATTGCCGCTGTCGCGCTGGAGTTAGTCTATTTCATCGACTAACTCCTCTCCTTATGTATGTGTACAAAAGGACAATCCGCTAATTCAGCAGATTGCCCTCAATAAGATCTTATTTTTGTCCGTAATATGCGTTTGCGCCGTGCTTTCTTAGAAAATGACGATCCAGCAAGGTTTGGTCCATCGGCTGAATGGAAGGATTCAGGTTGTACGTACGATACGCGATCTTCGCAACCTCTTCCAGTACAACTGCGTTGTGAACCGCATTGTGGGCATCCTTACCCCAGCTAAACGGTGCATGGCAGTTCACCAGCACGCTCGGAACCATCGCGGGATCCAACTCACGGAACGTTTCGATGATCACATGGCCTGTTTCCAACTCGTAAGCCCCTTGAATCTCCGCCTCAGTCATCAGACGCGTGCACGGCACTTCGCCGTAGAAGTAATCAGCATGTGTCGTACCGAGTGCCGGAATCGCGCGGCTAGCCTGCGCCCAGCTTGTCGCCTACGGCGAGTGCGTGTGAACGATACCTCCAATCGATGGAAAAGCGCGGTACAACGCCAAATGCGTTGGCGTATCCGAAGATGGCTTCAATTTGCCTTCCACAAGGTTACCCTGCAGATCCACGACAACGAGGTCTTCTGACATTATACACTTGTACGTATATGTTAGTTAGGTGTTTCGTAATTAAAGGACATATAATTAAACTTGTATGTACAGCTTATAACGACCATTAAGAATGGATAATAGAGAAAACGATCGTCTTCCCATCCGACTCCAGTCGTGTTTCCACCGAATAGTTACCGATTTGCGTTGTCGTTGTTTCAAGAACACCTTTCGCTGCAGCACGTGCGCAGGCATCCGTAAACTGGCGGTTGAAAATGTCTGCATCATACCCGAATAGGAAATCCGTAAACTTGCGGATGCTTTCCGTGTTACGAGCAAGCACCCCGTCCTCCAGACGGACAGTGACGCCATAGGTCGCAAACTGTGGATCCAACCAGAGAGAAGCTTCATTGCTGTTGCGCGCTTCGGCCGTAGCTCCGCTCAGAGATTGCGCTTTGGCTTCTGAATTCCGAAATAGACGCAGCGTCGTTTCTTCCAGATCGTAATTCGTCCCGCGCAGCTTGCCTGCCCCTTCCATCACTTCGTAGGCTTGCAGCATGCGCTCATCTGGGAAAACGAGCTTCTTGTAGCTGCCATCCTTGGTTGGCACGACTTTGATGAAAGCTTCGTTATCATTTTTCACGCTGACGCGCTTTGATTTCGTCTGCAAACGCGTAATAATTTGCAACGCTTCGGCACGTGTCACATATTGACCTACCCCGAAGTAACCATTCGGATACCCTTCCATGATCCCCTTCGTCATCGACTCTCCGATAAACTTCTGCTGCCTGCTCGTTGCGCTCTGTAAATCTCCGAAATGAGATGCTGCTGCAAGACTATATGTCTCGTCCTCCAAATATTCCGTTTCCTTCAATAAATAGTACAAAATCTCCGCGACATCTTCTCGCTTCAATGAAGCTTTATAATCAGTGAATTGTCCTTTGCTTATAAAATGAAGATCACTTGCCAAATCCAAATATGGCTTAGCCCAGTAACCGACCGTGTTCGGCTTAAACGTGAAATCCCGGTAGTCCTGTTGTAAAATATTTTGATTACCTGCACTCAGCGTTTGCAAAAAGCTTGTCTTCCACTTCCGTTCCCCATTTGGGAACTTATCTGTGAAGGCTAGCAGTACAATTTTCACAAATTGATCTGCGGTAACGGTCTCATCTGGTCGGAATGTTCCATCCGGAAAGCCATCCAATAAACCTTGCTGCACCATCTGATCGATCGTCTGCTCCGCCCAATGACCCCCAATATCCTTAAACCCTGCTGCCTCGCTTCTACCTTGCAGGCCACCTATTGTTAATAGGCAACCGATCGTCGCAATTGTCAGCCATTTATTCCATCGTATCATCGCCAATTTCTCCGCTTCTATCCTAATTTTCGGCACCAACTTCTACCATTCTCTAGGATAAGCCTTCTACTAGTCTTTGAGAACATGCTAAAAAGCCCATTCATTGAGGCAGGAAACGCCCCCCTTAACTGGGTCTATAGCCATATAAAAGGCCAAAAAGACCCTGCCCTCTACTAGGTAGAAAGCAAGATCCGCTATCGTGAACATGATTACTCTTTCTTTTTCGTCCCTGCTACCGCTTTAGCAGAATTGTAGTAGCGCATCCAGTCGACAATGTACATCATTTTAGCTAGGTAATCAGGTGCACTCCCCTGTAAATGACTGTATTGCTCTTCTTGCAGCAGTTGATGCAGCTCATACCCCTTTGTATAGAGAGTCTTCATGAACGCTTCTTCCGTCTGTGGCTTGTAGAGATCCGTTCCTCGGGAAAGTTCAATTTCCTCGATAATTGTGCCCCGGTAGTACGGGTAAACATTCACCTGCAGGCCCATATCGATGTAAGCTAAACCTGTATATTCATAAGGAAGCCAAATTAAATTCGTCTTCTTGTCTTCTAGCTTCACGGTGTACACTAAACCTAGGTTCAGGGCAATCGGCTGCGGATAATTGCTTATTAGCCCGGATCGCAAATGATCTGCTATATGCTCAACGAAATTCATGCTGCTCTTCCTCTCCGAAGGATCTAGTCCTTCCTTCATATTGCGTGCTAAAGCGCTTCGTTGTCAAGCAAGAACGCATACGTTCCAGTTTCTATCTTTAATTGTTCTGTTTTCTAGGTACAATTTCCTGCCGATCACGCTCTAACTATTGGGCATGAACAGTTTCAATAAAGAATAGGCTCTGATGAGGCACAAAGGGGCAGGGGCTTACGAAAGTTATAAGTAATGTTTTTATTTCCAATGGTGAACTTTTCGGGAATAGATGCGTCTATATAGGAGAGGTGAGAGAATTGGAAACGACGGGTGTCCATGTATTTGATTATTTGAAGTACATTGCAGAAACAACAGATCAGAAGGTGATCCTTCGTAATTTAATGGAAACCTACGGGAATGATGTGTGGAATTATGCCTTCAGTATTTGTCGTAATAAAGATGCAGCTGACGATATTGCACAGGATGCTTTCTTAAAAGTATATCGCAATCTGACGACTTTCCGTGGTGAAGCTGCGGTTAAAACCTGGTTGCTTACGATAACCCGCAATACCGCTTATGATTATATGCGCAAAGCGTTTTGGCGCAAGGTGACTCTGGTTGGATTCGTGCAATCGGGAGGTACCGCAAGTTCGGCTGAAACAGAAGCGGTTGAAAATTTATATGCAAGTGAAATTTGGCAGAAGGTCATGTCTTTATCCGCAAAATATAGAGAAATCTTAATTCTTCACGCACATTATCAGATGACAACCAAGGAAATGGCAGCTATTCTGGATATTTCGGAAGGAACCGTTAAATCCAGACTTCACCACGCCAGACTTAAGGTTCTTAGTCTGAAGGAGCGTGAAGCGCTTGAACACTCCTGAGCCGGATGACTTCCAGAAGCAATTGGAAGATGCGCCCCTCGTACAGAAGGGGTTCACCTCCAAGCTTCAGCAGGATATTGAGCAAAAGATTCGAAAGAAGGAGCGCAACAAGTCCAAGGTAAAACCTCTTCTCTGCGTTGCTGGTATAGGTACGGTCATGGCTGTTGTACTTCTTTTCCCATGGCATACGATGCATACGCAAAGTGAGGCTGCTGCGCTCGAAGGGAAAATGATGCCGGCGGCAGTCACCGTTTCCACGCCCCCTCCTGCTCCCATCAACACAGCCTTGCTCATTGGGCTACGGACAGAGCATCAGTCTACCACAAGTGGCGGCCAGGGGCGCGTGCTATCGCCACTTCGTTACAGCACCTATCGGACGATGCTCATAGCGCCCGTTCGCGGGCAATTGCAGAAGACCTCCGAAGGCACTGGTATTTTGATGCCGTATAAGCAAAACTTCTGGAAAATCGACTCCCTCACACATCTGACGAACAAAGGTGAGTCTCACTATTTATCTGCTCATTTGGCTGATCAGCCCATCAAGACAGAACGCTTCACAGAGCCAGAGGATCAAGAATTTAATCGCGTAGAAACACTGTTGTTTGCAGGCAACCAGTACGTCTCCATTGCCGAGTCGGAGGCAGCTTGGAATGGCAATGCGCCCTATCATGCGGATCGCATCTGGGTGCGCACGCTTCCACAATTGAAGGAAGCACGCACCTTGCAATTCTACAAAAAGCCAGTGGACAAGAACCACGTGTCCTTGATGGATGTCTTTGGCACAAGTACGAGTACGGATCTAGCGAGGATGTCGAGCATGGCAGACAATGCAATGAGCGAGGTATCGGGACAGAGTTGGACCGTGCAGCGTGAGGCAGGACAGTGGGTTGGCAAAGTTGCTGAAACACCGAAAGCTAGTTTATCGAGACCTGATTCTTACGTACTGCGTGATTTCCCACGCCAATTGCCTGACAAAGTCGTTAATCACGACGAGATCTGTTGTTCTTGGACCAATATCAAGTCCTCGTGGCCGAAGGCTACGGATGCGCTAACCTCCCCCTTGGACGATATGCTCGTCATCTTCGAGGGAGATACGCTCAAATTCTACTCCTACGGGCAAGCACCTGGCAGCATTCCCCAGCTTACCTTAGACCTGGAGCCTGGTGAACAGCTGGTCATGGCACAATGGGCCACAGATCACTACGTTCAGGAGTGGATTGACAAGGTCGGGCGCTACCTGTCCACTGAGACAGAGTCTCGGCCCGTGGAAGTGGAAGCACAAGTGAAAACCCGCTAGATCATAAAACCCGCTGGTCCTCTTGGACAGCGGGTTTATTGTGGTTTCGGTTGGGCTGTATGTGACTACCACTCTCAGCAACTAGGCCTTGTACGCATCCATAAAGCCTTGAACAAAACGGGGATCCCACTGGCTCCCCTTCCCATCTGCGAGAATGGCCATCGCCTTCTCGATAGGCATCCCCTTCCGATACGGCCGATCGGACGTCATCGCATCGAACGCATCGGCTACCGCAATGATGCGGCCGAACACCGGGATATCCTGGCCCTTCAGGCCATCCGGATAGCCCGCACCATCGTAGCGCTCGTGATGCGAGCGCACGCCTGGAAGCAAAGGAGCCATCGCCTCAGCGGGCTCAATTTGTTTCAAAATCGATTCACCCAGATCTGGGTGACGCTTGATTTGCTCGAATTCCTCGTCGGTTAGTCGGCCATCCTTTAACAGCACCGCATCGCGCACACCGATTTTGCCGATATCGTGCAGCAGCGCTGTTTTGTACAACCAGTCAAGCTCCTGTTCGCTCAGGCTAACCGCTTGTCCAATTAACAAAGAGTACTTGGCAACGCGCGTTGAATGCCCTGCTGTATAGGCATCCCGCGCATCGAGAGCTGCCGCAAGCGTAGCGTAATAGCTCTGCAGGAGCTGATTGTTCATTTTTTCACGGGCATCGAGGCCCTTCACCATATGGTTAAAGCCCGCAATCAACCGCGAGAACTCATCCGAGTATAAGTCAGAGGCCCGAACTTTGAGATCACCGGACTGTACTTGCTTCATCACGCGATGTAAATCCTCAATCGGCTGTTGAATATCACTGGCCAGCAGCCGTGCGCCCAAAGACGAGAAGCCAACGCCCAGCAAAAGAATAATCGCTGCCCATTTCCAATAATCAGCGATCAGCTGGGAGGAGTCCACGCTTGTGCTCAACCGAATTTGCGTTGCTAAGCTAAAAAGAAATAGCGGCATCGTGCCGATGAGAAACGCACTCAGCTGAAACTTCCGCTGAATTGACACGATGACGCGTCCATCCAACGAGACGTCCTCCCCATGAATCTGCTGCCCTAACTCACGTATATGTATCAACATGGGCCGAATGGCTTGCGCCGTCGTAAAAAACTCAAGCAACGCATGCATACTAGCAATCAGTATGGCACCGATGCCCGCCAGCCCTATGTAAAAAGCAGGCAGTGTCAACCAACCCCACGCGATCCCTAAGCTCGCCATGGTCATTGCCGGAATGGATAGCCCCAAAAAGTGCGGCCCCATGATCCGCATCACCGACAAGGCAGGAAAGCGATGTGTCTGTAAGTAGGCTGCACGAATAGTCGTAAGCGCTGGCTTCTCTTGCCCCATCATTTCGCGAATAGGCCCAATGTGCCTCCGAAATATCAGAAACTCCGCAAACATCATGACACATAACGATAAAATCATAATAATAAATACTCGGAGCATTTCGGCCCCCGAAATCGTGAGTGTTGTCGAAATAATAACCCCGCCCACAACAAGAACAGCAATCCCCGAACCCAATATATAATTTCGTAAAAGATCACGTAGAAACTTCCTATATATCAGCATATGTCTCCCCGCCTCTATCAAAAACTTTCCTCACATCGAAGTTGACTCGCATCCTCTCTATTGTATCGTAATCTAGCAAAATCTGCTTGATATCTCTAGTAGAATCGACTAGCTTGTTAGCTGTTCTGACAAAAGAAAAAAGCCGCACTCTATAGTTAAGAGTGTAGCTTTGTTGTTAGCTCCGTGTCCGTGACTTTAGCGCCCTTTTTTCGGGCCTAACCGCACCCGCGCAAGCCCTTCCCTATCCTTCCCGCTTCAACGTCGGGTCAGCATCCGTTCCAAGGAACGCGCGTGCTAGGTCGGTCACGCTTTTGCCTGTGAGTGTCTGGGTGACCTCCGGCACCTGCGCGATCATTTTGGCAATATCGCCGGTGATCCGGTTGACGCCGGACGTCGAACCGTCCTGCGAGATCACGGTGATCTTATCCACGTTGCTCAGCGGCGCCGCAATTTTCTCCGCCAGCTCCGGCAGAATGCGGAGAATTTCCACCGTCACCGCCGCCTGCGTATACTGCTTATAGGCCTCGGCTTTCTTCTCCAGCGCCTCCGCTTCCGCAAGCCCCGCTAGGCGCACGACTTCCGCGTTCGCCTTCCCTTTGGCGAGCTCCGCCTCCGCCGTAGCTTCGCCGCGCTTTCTCGTCGACTCCGCTTCCGCCTCGGCCTCAAGGATTTGTCGCTGCTTGCTCACCTCAGCGCGCATGATCGCCGCCAGTTTCTCCGCTTCGGCCGGTTTAATAACAGAAGCCTCGAGCTCCTTCTGCTTCAGCTCGACCTCGATCTGGCGAACGGTTTTGTTCGCCTCCGCTTCCATCTGACGGATCCGTACCTGCTCCGTCACGAGCTGCTGTTGAATTTGTTTTTGCTTCAATTCATAGGCCAAATCCGCTTCCGCCTGACGACTCGTCGTCTCCTGCTTGAACTCCGCTTCCTTCATGCTGAGCTCCTTGCGGTACTGAGCTTCCTTCGCCGACGCCGCGCTCTCCGCTTCAATCGTCAATTGATGGGCTTCCGCCTTGCGAATAGCCGACTCCTTCTCCGTATCCGCCTGCCGGATTTGAATATCGCGCTCGACTTCCGCTTTGGCAATACTCGCGCTTTTGCGAATCCTCTCCACTTCAGGTACACCCAAATTCTCGATGTAGCCTTGATCGTCCGCTACCCGTTTCAGCACGAAGGAAATGAGGTTTAGCCCCATTTTATCCAAATCCTCCGAACATGTTTCCCTCATCTTACTGTTAAGCTCATCCGGGTTCTTGAGGATCGATTCTACCGTCAACTGCCCAACTAACCCCCGCAGATGCCCTTCTACTGAGTGCAAAATCATCGCTTCCCGCTCCGCCATCGAATGATCCAGGAACTGCTCGGAAGCGGTTGCGATCGCGATGGGATCACTTTGGATTTTGATTTGAGCGACAGCTTCAATTTTGAGACGAATACCTTGCAGAGAGAACATCGGTTGGTCAGGCTTCACGTCAAAGCTCGTGAGCATCATCGAGATCGTTTTGTAACTTTGAAAACCGGGGATGACGAACGTTCCGCCGCCTTGCACGACTCTTTTGCCACCTAAACCAAACACGATCATCGCTTCATTCGGCGGCACTTTCTTATACGCTTTTACAATCGAAGCCAGTAAGATAAAAACAACAACTACAATGGCAACAACCATGATAAGCACTGAATACATCATTCCTGCCCTACCTCCCTGTCATTCCTCACTATTGTTTGAAGCAAGAACCTACTATTCAAATTCACTAAATTCCGTCACCGTTGCCACACCTTTGCTCATGTTCAAAATAACAACCTTCGTCCCTTTCGCCAGGGACTCACCGTTCTCGGAACGAACACTGATGGAGCGCGTGGTTCCTTGGAGGACATACACCATTTCACCCATGCCTTTTCCAATAATAGGAACTGTAAGCTTCCCCAACTGACCGCTGAGCTCAAAATCGCTCTCCTTCATACTGTCATCGTGCTTATAAATAACCTTCGCATACAAAAGAAAGAAGAGCCACGCCATCACTAACCCAGCAGCAATAGCACAGAGAAGAATGAGTAAACCGCTTGTCATGCCAACCTTGTTAAGGATGTACCCCATGCCGCCGAACACCGTCAAACCCGCGAGCAACGAAGACATATTGAACCAAGATGGGCCACTATGCCCGTGCCCGTGACCATGTGTACCTCCTCCATCGCCATGCAGCTCGAAACTATCCACACCGAAAAGTGTGATGAGCAACGTAAGAACAAGACCTACGAAAAAACAAACAATAAACATCGTCATCATCAGCTTTACCTCCCACATAAATTTAGACGAAATTGGGAATAAAAGGTTTCGATTCAAAGAAAAATCCCCCTATATCGCATAGGAGGACAGCAATTCCCCTTCGTTAATTTTAAACATATAAAGCGCATCCTTCTCGTACTACTTGCGTATAATCATTCGATGACTTATCGTTAAATCTATTAAAACAAAAGGAGTAGATTATCCCATGTATTCAAAAAAATGGACTTGGTTAATTTCGGCAGCGCTGGTAATCATGATGTTGACGCTAACGGGTTGTCAATCAATACAAGGTTTGGAACTGGCAAAGGCCGTTCAGAATGGCGCGAATGTGAAGTCTTCCGAGTCGAAAGGTACTTTGCAGCTTGAACTTGTTCCAGGCGATACGTCTAAGCTATCCGCGGGGGAAAAGGCCGCACTTGCAGCCCTGCAGGATGTGAAGGTTGAGCTCGCAGTAAAAACGCAGGACAGCCAACGTCTATCTGCTGAAGGAAAGATTATTTACAGTAAAGGTACTATCCCTTTTAACGTTGCCATGGAGGGTACGAAGATCAACCTTAGCATTGAAGGTGCGAAACAGCCTATCGTTATTGATCTTTTAGGCGGGGCTGATATTTCTTTCTTAAGTTTCTTACCTAAGACCATCCAAGAACAATTCGGCAATAAATTACTTGAGATTAAATCAGGACTCATCGAACTTATTTTAGCGAATACCACGGATCCTGCTAATCTAGCAATTACTTCCGTAACGGATAAAGTCAATAATGAATCGCTTTCGTTGCAAAAAGCACATGTAGAGCTTAGCGGCACGGAATTAGCTTCTCTTCTGCAAAAGCTGCTAGCTAACGTTCTTGCCGATGAAGCTGGCCTCAAAAAAGTGCTTAGCCAGTTGTACGATGCGCTTGCTCCTGTGATTCAAGAACAGATTGCAGCTGGAGATAAGAGCATTACTTTGAGTCTGCTAACGAATAAAGATCTGACGCTTGGCTTTGTGTACTCCCCGATCCATGATTACCTAGCGGGATTGGCAGATTCCATTGATCCAACGAAAGATATGTTCAGTGCTAAGGCATCGCTTCAAGCAGATCTTTTCATTGATAGTGACAAGCAAATTCGTAAGCAGAACATTGCGATCAATATGCCTCTTACGAAATCAAACAATGGCGCTACCGCGATTAAGATTTCCTATGTGAGTGAATCTTGGAATTTGAATAAACCGGTTACGGCTAGCAAGGTAGATACGTCCGGTGCGCTTCAACTTAAACCAGATGCTACGGCAATCTTCAGGGTGCTTGCTACGTTAGATAAGCAATCTACGCTTTATAAAATGCTTAAGAACGATCTGCAAGTGACCAAAAAAGATATCAATATGGTTACCGACGGGTCGGGAGCTAAAGACGACGCACCTCAACCATTTATTAATGCCACTGGCACGACGATGGTACCGGTTCGCTTTGTTTCCGAGCAGTTAGGTGCTGAGGTTGGCTGGAATGGTGATCTACGCCAAGTTACGATTACTGATTTCCTCACGGGGAAAACATTGCTTTTGACATTGGATAGCAAAAATGCAACTGTAAACGGCTCCGCTGTTCCTGAGCTGGAGAGTGCCGCTACATTGTCTGACAACTCAACTTTTGTTCCTATTCGCTTCATTGCTGAGCAGCTAGGCTGCGTAGTTTCATTCAATAATGAGACGCGTGTCGTCACGATCCACCGCGACTAAGTAATTTTTACATAGGCGATCACCCTTTTCGTATAGCTGAATAGTCTAGTAATGAACCTAGGCAGAAAGCCTGCTGCGTGAGCGCAGTTGTACGAGAAGGAGTGAACGTTTATGTATACAAACCCTATGCATCCACAAGGGCCGCAAGGTCATCACGGACACCAAGGACCTCATATGTTGTATCAAGCTGAGCCCAACTGGCAGCACATGATGAAGCACAAAAGAGATGCCCTCATGCATGCACTACATCCACACATGGGCCGTAAGATTCGTGTCACGACAATTGATGGGCATACACATGAAGGTGTTCTCATTAATGCAGATGGCCATCACGTGTATCTGAATACGGATCCTCATCATGGTCACCAACAAGGGCATCACAGACCGATCTACACACCAGCACAATATAATCAAATTTTGACGCTTGTGCTTTTTGAACTGTTAGTTATTCTACTGCTTGCCTAAAACACATTAAGCTCGCTCCTCAAGGCCACTTAGGCTGAGAGAGCGAGCTTTATTCGTTATTGCTGAATGAAGCGCTGGTAGGAGGCCTGACAGTCCTCATACAGCCTTCCCTCATCTGCTCCCGTTAGAATCCCCTTCTCCACTACGATTCGGCCATTGACGACCGTGTAGTCGACCGCACGTTTGAGGCCTACTGTCCCCAACCACGACTTAGCGTCGGTATGCGTTCCGACAGCGTCTATCTGATCGATTCGCACCATGAACAAGTCAGCTGATTTACCTACCTCCAGCGACCCAATGTCGGATCTACCTAGGATCTCCGCTCCACCCCTCGTTGCTACCTTCAATAGATCATATCCGGTTGGCGCCAATGCGCTAGATTGCAGCCTGTGAAGCAGGTAGGCGATGCGAAGCTCCTCCAGCAGATTTGAGCCATCATTAGAAGCGCTGCCATCGACAGCCAAACCAACTGGAATGCCCATCTCCAGCATCTCAGGCACTCTGGCAATGCCAGAGGATAGCTTCATATTGGAAATGGGGCAATGGGCGACGCCGGTCTTCGTCTTAGCAAGCAGCTTCATTTCATCATCATTGAAATGAATGCCATGCGCATACCACACATCGGAGCCTAACCAGCCTAAGCTTTCCATATAGGCCAATGGCCGCATGCCGAATCGTTCGAGCGTATAGGCTTCCTCATTCTTCGTCTCGGCGAGATGCGTATGGAGGCGCACGCCTTTGGCTCTGGCCAGCCTCGCAGATTCCAACAGGATATCTGCGGAAACACTGAATGGCGAGCATGGCGCGAGCACGACCTGCCGCATCGAGCCTGCTCTGGCGTCGTGATACAGGTCAATAAGCCGCTCGCTATCCGCTAGGATCGTCTGGATATCCTGCACGACGCTCATCGGCGGCAATCCGCCGTGATCCTTGCCCAGCGTCATCGATCCACGAGAAGCCACGAAACGAATGCCTAGCCGATCAGCCGCTTCGAATTGTTTATCGATGAAATGAGCACTATGTTGCTCAGGAAAAACATAATGATGGTCAAATACGGTCGTACAACCGTTCTTCAAGAGGTCTGCAATTCCGGTTAGTGAGCTATAATAAACAGCGTCCGGCGTAAGACCTTTCCAAATCTCATACAGATAGCGGAGCCAGTCGAATAGCTCAAGCTTCTGCACCTGCGGCAGGTTACGCGTAAACGTCTGATACAAGTGATGATGCACATTGATGAGACCAGGATACACGAACATGTTGGACGCATCAATAATTTGCGTGGAGGCATCCTTCGGAGATAATCCCTTCCCTATCTGTACAATTTGATTGCCCTCGATCAGCAGATCCGCATGCTCCAACACGCGGTCCTCTGCATCTACTGTTACAATTGCCTTCGCATTTTGAATCAAGATGGAACCCATTTTCATTAGCCTCCTAAAATAGAATAAGGGAACCAAAAAAATCCTAACCACAAACACAATATACGCATATATTGTGTTCGTAGTTAGGATTTAGGTTCCCAGTAGAGCCCCCGAACCGAATTATCGAGGTTATACGAACTATGAAATTGTCGTAAAACTTTTGCTAAATTTAGGAATAGTATAGATCAGCTAATAAAGAAACGTCAAGAGGGCATTGCCGTTGAAAATAACTATGATGTTTTTTCAGAAAAGTGGAATAAGCTTCCCTAATAATGGATATATTATCAAAGCTGCGTTAATGACTTACAAGCTCTTCGGAACGAGTTGATTCCGCCGATGAGAATCGCAGGCACAAATTATTGTTGGAGGTTTATGAACACATGGAAACTGGTACGGTAAAATGGTTTAACGCAGAAAAAGGATTTGGGTTTATCGAAATGGAAGGCGGCAATGACGTATTCGTTCATTTCAGCGCCATTACAGGGGAAGGTTTCAAAAGCTTGGATGAAGGCCAACGTGTGCAATTCGAAGTTGTTCAAGGTAACCGCGGACCGCAAGCTGAAAATGTAGTCAAGCTGTAGTCCTTCATCACATATTGCTTTAACTGCTTGCGCGTCAGAGTCAATTATGACAAGGAGGAGTTCGATTGTACTTTTCAAAAAAATCATTGGAACCAGTACCGGAGGAACAAACCAGCATCTGGACCTGCAGCACTGATCAGTGCTCTTGCTGGATGAGAGATAACTTTTCATTCGCGGATAGTCCCGCATGTCCGATTTGCAATTCATCCATGGTCAAGGATTTAAAGATGCTCCCAACCTTATCGAACACAAGCAGCAGGCGATGAATCCGGCACAGAAGAGCCCCTGTCTCCAATGGAGACAAGGGCTTTTCTTGTTATAGGACTTTATGATAGTAATCCACTTAATATATAGTTCGCTGAAATGCTTCGCCTTGGTACATCATCAAGGTATCTTCCTCACTCATATGAGGGGTAGCTAATACGAGGATTTTCCCCCACTCCAACTCAGTTACGAGTCTGTCCGTCTCCGCTTCAGGCACACCGAGCGCCAGGATCTTCGCTCTCAACTCCTCGCCACGTGATCGGAACAGATTGGCGATCGACGTGAACAATCCTTCTTCGGCCATCGAAATCTGCTCTGCACCCGCATACTCCGCGACGTAATTTGTACCTTCAGCACTGTGTGTCAGAACATAAATATGATCCTTTTTAAAGCCTTCGTTATGCAGTTGTTGCACCTTATTCTGCGTATCCTCAAGACTGGATGTCACACTTACTCTGGTATACGTACTCATGGCAATTCCTCCTCGTCAATGGGTTTTATAGGGTGTATCCGTGTTACCTTGAGCAGCTACTTTGTTCTACATGCTCCGACGTCTGCCGAAGATTAGTGATACTACGAACATAATAAGGAAAACGAAGAACAAGATTTTGGCGATACCTACTGCTGTTGAGACAATCCCAAAGAATCCAAAAACACCTGCAACTAACGCAATTACTAGAAACGTCATAGCCCATCCTAACATACCCAACACCTCTCTCTTCCTTTTCGATAGTGTTCATCTTGCTATGCTTTCTATTACCCATCCCTCCTAGGATTGAAACAGGCTTTGAAACGAATGTGGTCATTCTTGCAAAAGAAAAAAAGTGCCCCCGCCATATACATGGCTTTGGGACACCCTTTCCGATAACACCTGCTATGATTTCTTACGGTATATACGCTCATGTGGTACAAAATCATCATACTTCACACCTTCAGGCACGTGGAGAATATACTCTTTCTTCCCGAGACCCAAGTAACCTTGCGGGGTTAAGCTGCTGTAAAACAAACTGTGCACCTGCTGCTGCAGCTTCGGATCGAAGTAGATCATCACATTCCGGCAGAGGATAACGTGAAATTCGTTAAAGGAGCCATCCGTCACTAGGTTATGCTGAGCAAACATCATATTTTCTTTCAACTGCGGTTTGAAATACGCATACTGATGATCCGTTGTGTAGTACTCCGAGAACGCTTTGGTGCCACCGGATTCCAAATAATTAGTCGTATACAATTGCATCTGCTTCAGCGGGAAGGCGCCTTTTTGCGCCGATTCTATGGCCTGCTCGTTCATGTCAGTAGCATAAATTCGTGTCTTCTCCGCCAAGCCCTCTTCTTGCATGAGGATTGCCATGGCATAGGCTTCTTCGCCTGTTGCGCAACCCGCGTGCCATATTCGAATCTCCGGATAGACCCGAAGCTCTGGCACGACTTGGGTCCGAAAAGCATTGAAGAAACTGGGGTCTCTAAACATTTCCGTCACGCGAATCGACATATCGCCCAGTAGCTTGTCCACGAATAGCGGCTCATGCAGCACTTTCTCCAGAAGCGCTGTTATCGTGGTCAGCTTTTCCATCTTCATACGATTTAGAATACGCCTGCGTAAAGAGGAGCGCACATAATGACGGAAATCAAATCCGTACATTTGATATAAGCCCTCCAGGAGCAGATTGATCTCAATATTTTCCCTCTCATCGACAGTGGACTCTTCCAACTCATTCCATACATCTTGAGGTTCCCGTGTCAATGCTTCTTCACCTGCTTCGTGAGCCACACCCGCATCAGCGAGAAGAGTTGTTCCATCTGCAGCGGCTTCGTAATATAGTCCGATGCTCCCGCTTCGAGACATTTCTCTTTCTCACTCTTCATAGCTTTCGCTGTCAAGGCAATGATGGGTAAGTGGCGCAACTCCAGCCCTACCCGTATCTCCTTCATGGCGTCGTAACCGTCCATAACTGGCATCATGATATCCATTAATACCAAATCATAATCTGGCTCCACGGCTAATAGATCGATAGCTTCTCTACCATTCTCGGCGACAACGACCGTTACACCTTTTATTTCTAATGCGCTAACGAGTGCGAATACGTTACGGGCGTCATCATCGACAAGCAAAACTCTCTTCCCTTCAAACAGTTGTGCATCCGCGTTAATTTGCACATCTAGGGATAGCTCAGCATCGCTAAAGTAACTCTTCGGATAGGAAGATCCCCCCATATACGGAATCACCTGCTCAGTAGAAGCGGCGATCTGCTCTTGTGCGGAGGTACTGTCAGGATGCGCTCGTTCTTCTGGGCCATTTGGAATATATAAGGTAAACGTACTGCCTACCTGCAGTTCACTCTTCACAACAATCGTGCCTCCAAGCAATCGGGTAAACTCGCGGCAGATCGATAGACCAAGACCCGTCCCGCCATACTGACGATTGGTTGTACCATCCACTTGCTGGAAGGCCTCAAAAATAATGTGCTGCTTATCAATTGGAATCCCAATACCTGTATCCTTGATCGAAATTGCAAGAATCGTTTCCTCTGAACCTCGATGGAGAAGTTCTCTAATACGCGCTGAATCAGAGAGAGCTATTCTCATCGTAACAGAGCCTGTTTCGGTAAATTTAAAAGCATTTGACAGCAGGTTCTTCAGAATTTGCTGCAGGCGTTGACCATCAGTCACAATGACAGACGGCACATCTGGATCCAGAATAACCTGGAAATCAAGCGCCTTCTTGGCAGCCACTGGTGCGAACATAAGCTCCATGGACTGTGGAATCTCCGTCACATTAACTTCGTCCTGCATAATCTCTATTTTCCCAGCTTCGACCTTGGATAAATCCAGAATATCGTCGATCAGTGACAGCAAATCATGCCCCGCCGCATTCACCACACGCGAATACTCCACGATCTCGGACATTTGCATGTCTCCGCTACTCTCGACTAGCATTTGCGAAAGAATCATGATGCTATTCAGCGGTGTACGCAATTCATGAGACATATTAGCCAAGAAGTCGGTTTTGTACTGAGAACTTGTCTTCAGCTTCAACGAATACTCTTCAAGCTCGTCTTTGGCTTTCTCGAGCTCCGCTGCTTTCTGCTCAGAAAATTGATTCTGCTCCTCCAGAAACTCATTCGTCATCCGCAGCTGTTCCTGCTGCATTTGGAGTTCTTCAGACTGTGTCTGAAGCTCTTCCGATTGCGTTTGCAACTCTTCCGTCAGAATTTGCGACTCTGAGAGGAGACGCTCCACTTCCATACGGCTGCGCACACTCGTAATCGCCGTCCCGAACTTCTCTTGCAGAGAATCAACCAAAGTCAGATGCTTTGACTGAAATTGATGATTGGAAGCCAACTCTATAACGGCTTCGGTTCTTCCATCTACAAGAATCGGTGCTAATAGAAGGCTGCGAGGCGTTGAGACTCCTAACCCAGACGTTATTTTTACATGATTATCAGGAAGGTTATCCATCAGGAAAATTCGTTTATCGACTGCACACTGTCCAACTAAGCCTTCGCCTAGTTGAAAACGGGAAGCAGCTTGATCCTGTCCGGAGACTGCATATCCAGCAATTTTCTCATAAGTAGGTTGTCCTTCTTCGTTCAGCCTTAGATAGATAACGCCATAGCTGGCATCCAACATGGGTGCCAGCTTATGGATAAAGGCTTCACTTAGCGATGTTATATCACGTATGCCTTGATATAGTGTTGCAACTTCTGTGATACCCGATTGAATCCAGCTCTGTTTCTCTAAACTCGCCAATAGCTCATTCGTTGCATCAGCCAACACACGGATCTCGTCATTCGTCCTCACTTCAATCCGAGAAGCTAGATTCCCTTCCATTGCGGTAATATCGCGAATCTTCTGGGTAACTTGTTTAATGGCGTTCGTTATCGAATTCGATAGAATGAATGCCACAACAACAGCAACAATGGAAATAAGGCCCAATATAGTAAAAAGAACAACTTTAAGATTATAGTTGCTTTTGGCGATTTGCTGGACTCTTAAGGCCGTTAGGTTCTTCTCCGTGATGAGAAAAGAATCAAATTGCGTACGCAACTGATCCATCACCTTTTTGCCTGCATTCTGTTTAAAATAATCATTGAGTGCTGCTGTATTGTTATCCTTTTTCATGCGGACAACGGTGTCACCACTCGTTTTCAGCCAGATCTGAATCGTCTCTTTAATGGCCTCCAAGCTTTGCAATTGGGGGGGATTATCACTGACAAGTTGACGAATTTTATTGTACGCTTCCTGCCAGGTACGATTCGCTTCATTATATGGCTCCAGATACTGCTCATCACCTGTGATGACAAAGCCTCGCATGCCTGTCTCCAAATCGAGCATTCTTTTCTGCAATTCGTTTAGTTGGTCGTGCACTTCCATATCATGTGAAGAGATAAAGCTAACTTCTTTTTGTAGATCCGTTACGCGACTACTTACGACTAATAGCGATAGACCCAGACAGACAAGAATTAAGATGTAACCCAGCATAAT
This sequence comes from Paenibacillus sp. LjRoot56, assembly GCF_964253335.1. Classification (NCBI taxonomy): domain Bacteria; kingdom Bacillati; phylum Bacillota; class Bacilli; order Caryophanales; family Paenibacillaceae; genus Paenibacillus; species Paenibacillus sp. LjRoot56. The sequence goes on along the minus strand of NZ_CAXURV020000005.1, from coordinate 125,344 downwards.
CTTGGGTTTAATCTTAAATAGCATGGAATTAAACATAAGAAAGTGCCTCCTGGTACAGTTGGTAGCAAATGTAAGATAACATTATACTAATCTACTATACCACATTTTCAGCTCCTAGCAGGTAACTAACCATCTATACGTTCGGCGTTAAGGCCGTTTTCAATTTCGACATCGCTCTCTTCTGAATACGGGATACACTCATCTGAGAGATGCCTAGCTGATCGGCAATATGGCGTTGGGACTGCCCTTCTTGGTAGATCATCCCAATAACAGTACGTTCCTCATCCTTCAAGCAATCCATAGCTTCTGCAAGATCCATACGCCGCTCTAGGGCTTGATAGTCATCGGAGGCACCTGCTATCATATCCCCAATCGTAGCCCCATCCCCCTCACTTGTGAGCGGGGTATCTAGGGATGTGTAGTGATAATAATCGCGTCCAGCTAAGATTTCAATGGTTTCTTCCGGACTCAGCTCCAAATAAGCTGCTATTTCGTCCACATTCGGCGAGCGCTCCAGCTTAGCCGTCAGCTCGTCCAACGCACGTCCCATCTGCGCTCCTTTTTCCTTAATGCGTCTGGGGACTTGTATGTACCAGGATTTGTCACGCAAATAATTTTTGAGATGACCAATGAGGCTTTTCATGGCATAGCCTTCAAAAGGTACTTCCATCGCATGGTCATATTGCGTAAACAACCTGAGCATCGACATCTGACCGACTTGAAAGAGGTCCTCATAGAGGTCAGGGCGGCTTCGCGACATTTTGGCTACTGCCATTCGCACAATCGGTTCATAGTGCAGGAGCAATGCGGTAGCTGCCTCTTGACATCCGGTTTCCTTATAAATCTTCTTCTTTTCATAGATCTCATATAAAGGGTCGGAGGAAGAGACAGTTCCCTTCGCATTCATACAATCTCCTCTTTTCTATACACCTGCTTGGTCAGAATGACCTTAGTTCCTTGGCCTCCGCGTGCAAGCACCTGCACATCGTCCATTAATGCTTGCATTAGAAAGAGACCAAGTCCACCAACCGTAGCTTCTTGAATCGATTTATGGTGCAGCGTTACTTCTTCGGGGGCCGTTTGAATGTAATGAAAGCTATCGCCTTCATCCTTCACCGTTATTTTCATATAGCCCTCGCTAGGCTCAAATTGAATCTCTACGATACCTGACTGCCCCTCTGCATAGGCGTGAAGAATGGCGTTGTTGCACGCTTCCGCGACAGCGACTTTCATATCTTCAATATCCTCAAAGGAGAAGCCAGCTTTGGTTGCAACGCCGTATAAGGTGAGTCGAACAATATCCAAATATTCCGCTTGTGCAGGTATGGTCAGGCCAATGTATGGGCTCATATGATTTCTTCTTTCCTTTCAGTTACACGTTGATTTTCTCTTAAGCTGCCATTGTTATGCAAATAACTGGAAACGCCTGTAATATCGAATAACCGCCTAACTTTAGCTGGGATATGATCGATCTGGAACGCTGCGTGCATAGCAGCCCTGACTTTAATCGCGGATACGATGAGCCCAATTCCCGTGCTGTCTATATATTTTAGTTCTTTCAAATCTAGGATAAGTGTTTCTTCCTCTTTCCTTACTACTGAATCCAGTACGTTAGCTAGGGAAGACGCCGCTGAGAGATCAAGTTCCCCACTGAGATATATCCTATTTTCTTTCCCATCTGACTGTTTATAAAACATAAATTTACGTATAGCGTTCACGTGATGACCCCTCTCTATTTCATCGAACCGGCTTGCGGTGATGACTTCTTCACTTTAATTTTATCCCAAATCTCGAGCGTCATAGTCGCTCCTTGCAGAATAGCCTTCAACTTCCCATTAAGCGGGGATGTTTTCGCAGACGTTTCTGTTGGCTTGACAGCAGCGATCAGGCTTGAAGCTGATTGTTTAACGGAAGAAGATAGCTCATGAAGTACTTGACCAACATCCTGCACGGTTCCGAATAGATGATTAAGTGTGGAAAGTTTCATTCGCATATCGATCGCAACCTCATTCGTATTGAGAATGACATCCTTCACATCAGAACTGATCTCTGTCACTTCATTTTTCATCTGTCCCATTGTTGAGGTTATCTCATCAAGGGAATGCTTCAAGGATTTTAAGGTTTGGATCAAATAAAAAACCAGAAACACAAATGCAATTGCTACAACACATACACTTATTTGAAGCAACATGGGAATCCCTCCTGTTTTGCCGTGTTAATACGTAATTACCCACGTTTGAAAAAGTTGAAACACATCAGGCACAAAATAGGTTTATCTAAACTTAACTGTTTCACTTAGCCCTCGTAAGGGTACTTATTTGTTGTAGACACAACTAAATTAATTAAGTGGAGGAATGATCATGGTTAATTCAACTATAACGAAGGCTAGCCCGCTAACAGACATGCTCGATAAACAGGTCGCCAACTTCTCGGTACTCTATATGAAACTTCATAATTACCATTGGTATGTGAAAGGTGAGAATTTCTTCACCCTACATATCAAATTCGAAGAATTGTACACGGAAGCCACTCTCCATTTGGATATAATAGCTGAGAGAATGCTTTCCCTGCGTGCGATTCCGACTGCCACTCTGAAAGAGCATCTGCAAATGGCTTCAATTAAAGAAGCCAAGAAGACTGAAAATAATGCTAACCTCATGGTGGAACAGCTCGTTGATGATTTCACTTTATTATGTTCCGAATTGACCGAAGGGATCGAGCTGGCTGAAGACCAAAAGGATCAGCCTACAGCGGATATGCTGATTACCATCCGCTCCTCTTTGGAGAAACACAGCTGGATGCTGGCCGCCTATCTCGGCAAGTAGACAAGTAAGAAAAACCACGGTTGGCGGTTATTCCGTCATTCCGTGGTTTTTGCTGTGAACATATTTAACTAAAGTAACCTCAGTGCCACTCGTTGTATCGACCAAGACTTCATCCATTAATGCTTCCATCAGATAAATGCCCAAACCACCAGTGGTAAGCTCGCTCGGCGTCGTCCCCGTGAAAGGACCCGTTTGCCGACTTTCGTTAGACGCCTCGTAGCCAGTCCCGTTATCTTTCACTTTCACCCGAAGTGCATCATCACTAAGCTCATAGCTAATGTCGATATGACTGCTGTCATCTCCAGGCTTTGCATGCAAAATTGCATTGTTGCAAGCCTCAGATACAGCCACCTTCATATCTTCAATGTCTTCATATGTGAAGCCCAGTTTCGTTGCTACACCATACAAGCTAAGCCTTACGATCTCCAAATGCTCCGCTGCTGCTGGAATATGTAAGCGAATGACCTTCATACAGTGCCTTCGATCCCTTCATTCAGAAATCCAGTAATCCCCGTCAGATCAAACAATTTCCGTATTCCTGGCGGAATATCTTGAACGGCGAACGGCGCTTTGATTTCATCGCGAATTTTCAAAGTAGATACCACGATGCCAATCCCCGTGCTATCGATATAGCGTAAATGCTTCACATTGAGAATTAATGCTTTATCTTCACGATGAACGACGGCCTCAAGTGCCTGGCGGAAGGGTTGTGCTGCTGCCAAATCAAGTTCCCCATGGATACTGAGCTGAATTGACTTTTCCGATTCTTCAAGATTAATTTGAAATCTTTCTGAGGACATAAGCCACACTCCCTAGTCATTATTGTTTAATCGTACCAAGACCACTACTAGTATTCAAGTTTCATTGAATTGCGCAAGCTAGGAGGCAGAGATCACGACTAAGCACATGTCATCCTGCGAAGGGCCGTTCTTCGTTGTAGCAGAAAGCCTTTCGACCATTCCTTCTGGGTCATGCCCCTTCATATGCTTAAGGCTGCTCTTGATTTGAGCCAGACCATCATGCTCCTCATCTGCGATCCATTCCGTCAATCCATCGGTATATAAGACAATTTGAGCTTGTTTCTCGTAACTCGCGTATCCTTTAGTAATCTCAATCCCTTCAAAAAAGCCAATTGCACAGCACCCTTCCGAGAGCAGTTGCACTTCCCCATCGAGCACAGCAACACCAGCTGGGTGCCCTGCATTCACATATTCAATGGTGCGCTGCTCGGTATCAAGTACCAGATAGATCGCGGTAAAGTAATAATTAATAAGACTATCCGTAACATGCAGCTGATTCATTCGCCGATTAAGCTCCTGCATCACCAAATCTGGATCACCTATTGCTGTGATGGTATCCTTCAAAGCCGAGTAGATGTACATACACACCAAGGAGGAAGAAATACCATGCCCCATCATATCGAGCAAAATAATGCCATATTGATGCGGCCCGATCGGATACCACGCATAAAAATCACCCGCAAGTTCTGATGAAGGCCGATACACCGCTGAAATCTCGATGTTATCTTTCTTCAGCGGATGACTAAGCACACTAAGCTGGACTTGTTTAGCCAAATCAAGCTCATACTTAATCCGCTTATCGCGCTCTTTATGCCAATCCTTCTCATATTTCAAGCGAAGTGTTGAACGAATCCGCGCCAGAAGCTCCACCTTGTTAATCGGTTTCATCACATAGTCGAGCGCTCCTGCGTCCAATGCCTCCGCCAACTTATTGGAATCCCCCATCGCCGTTACGAAAATGATGGGAATATCCCTTAACCGCACATCAGCTTGTACCGTACGACATGCTTCTACCCCATCGATTTCCGGCATCATCATATCCATCAGGATCAGATCAACCGTTACTTCCGCAGGATCGGGTGCATCCATGCCTAGCAAGTGATAGAGTTCTCTTGCCGAAGATAGCGTAATTAAATCCGTGTAGCCCGCTTTCTCCAAAATTTTTTCAATAATTAATAAATTCGTCTTATTATCATCCACAATGGCAATACTCATAGCGCTAACCCCTTTCGGGTAAATAGGAACTGAGTCCCATATGTATAATGTATAATCTATCATATATCCTATAACCCTATCGCAGACAATTCAATCATGTAATAAAGAAACTTTTATAATTTAACCAACTATTCACATTACCCAAGGCATAAATAAACTCGGCAAGTTATTATTTGTACCCTCCCCTGTTTCAATATGCCTCTATGCGGGTACATCTAAGTATGGACGTGTAACATATACCCCAAACTGAAGGAGAGATGACGTATGAGTGAAGTAGTCGAGACGAACAAAGGCGGATTATGGTTAGGTCTAATGATTGGTGGTGCTGTCGGCGCGATTGCCTCATTGTTAGTTGCCCCTAAAGCGGGGTCCAAGCTACGCCAAGACCTAATGAGCACCTATCGGACTTGGCAGGATAAAACGAAAGAGCTTGCCTCCTCCGTAAGCGAAAGTTCCAAAGCCCTTGCGGAAACCCTAAGCGACAGCTCCAAAGCCCTTGCGGAAACCGTTAGCCAAAAAACAGAGGATCTTGTCGATACAGCCAAAGAAACAGCCAAAGAAAGTCAGCATCGTGTCACAGACTCGATCCAGGCAGCAAAAACAACCTTTCAAAATAATTAACACCAGTTGTACATGGGGGCATCCCCACCAAAGGAGTGCTTTACGATGGACAAACATGCCTTACATCAACAATTAATCGACCTTGGACTTGAACGTGTGGAATACGTCGAGAAGTCCGTGTACCGCATTGATATTTACAACGATGCTACCTCAGCGGCTTATCCGTTGACGTTAACCACCATAACTTCCGAACTTGGGAACACAACCGTGCATTTCCATGAGGCCGATTTCAATGATAACCAATTCGTTCCTCTTCAAGTTCGCCGGGCCGCGCTGGATAAATTAATTGAACTCGAGCAGATCTGCAACGGATCGGCCGGTAAATCCATTGAAGAAGCCAACAATGGCTCCATGGCTCAGGATATGGATGAAATGAAGAAGCTCGGGAATGAAATGAAACATATGAAAACCAATAGCGAGCTCATAGAGAATGATATGGTTCCTGATCCGATGCCGTAGTGGATTGGAGAGGTGGAGAGGACCACAATCGGAAGATATAGAATAGCTCATGTAAGCGTACATGGGCAAAGATGCAAAAGAGCACGCTTTTTCGACGAAACCACCTAAACATAGGCAAATACGTGCGAAAGTGCAACCTATATGACCGAAAAAGCTCCAAATTGATGCATGCTAGCAGAAATAGTTGCCTATTTGCGTGCATTTCTGATTAGGAGCTTCATTCGATAAGAAAGAGTGTACTATTGCATTTCACATGCTTCACACTGCATACACCCAGAAGAGGGTATCCCGCCACATATATGGCTTTGGGATACCCTCTTCCCTATGTTCTGGCCTTATGCCTTCGGATGCACCATATCTGCTGGCTTCACGTAGCTATCGAATTGCTCCGCTGTTAGGTAGCCGCTGCGCACCGCTGACTCCTTCAGCGTCAGCCCTTCCTTATGCGCTTGCTTCGCAATGCTGGCTGCCTTCTCATACCCGATATACGGGTTGAGCGCCGTAACTAGCATAAGCGATTGCTCGAGATTGCGCTGAATCACCACGCGATTCGGTTCCATGCCCGCGAGGCAATGGTCATTGAACGAGCGCATGCTGTCAGCCAGCAGTCGCACAGACTGCAGGAAGTTGTGGATGATCACGGGCTTGAACACGTTCAGCTCGAAATTGCCTTGGCTAGCGGCGAAGCCGATGGCCGCATCGTTGCCCATCACCTGGCACACGACCATCGTCATCGCTTCGCTCTGCGTGGGGTTGACCTTACCCGGCATGATCGAGCTGCCGGGCTCGTTCTCCGGAATCGTGATTTCACCGATTCCGCAGCGGGGGCCGCTCGATAGCCAGCGAACATCGTTGGCTATCTTCATTAAGTTCGCCGCCAGCGCCTTCAGCGCGCCATGGGCGTAAACGATCTGATCATGGCTGGTCAGCGCATGATACTTGTTCGCCGCCGAGACGAAGCGCGTGCCCGTCTCGCGAGTCAGGGCTTCGGCGACGCGGGCGCCGAATTCGGGATGCGCGTTCAGCCCCGTGCCGACGGCGGTCCCGCCGATCGCGAGCTCGCGCATTGTATCCACGGCGCTGCGCACCATGCGCGCCGTCATGTCCAGCATCGCCCACCACCCGCTAATCTCCTGACCCAGCGTCAGCGGGGTAGCGTCCTGCAGGTGGGTGCGGCCGATCTTGACGATGTCGGCGAAGGCCGACATCTTGGTGTGCAGCGTCGCCTGCAGTCCCTCCAGCGCAGGCAGCAGCTCTTGCTCTACCGCGATGACACCGGCAACGTGCATCGCGGTCGGGAACGTATCGTTCGAGCTCTGCGAACGATTCACATCATCATTGGGATGGATGCGCGAAGCGCCATCCCCAAGCAGTTCATTGCCGCGGTGAGCGATCACCTCGTTGACGTTCATGTTCGACTGGGTCCCACTTCCAGTCTGCCAGACGACAAGCGGGAACTCGTCGTCCCAGCGACCTTGTACGATTTCATCCGCCGCTTGGGAGATTGCCTCCGCTTTATCCGCCGGCAATCCGCCTAGATCGCGGTTGACGTGGGCGGCTGCTTTTTTGAGCAGTGCGAAGGCGCTTATCAAGCGAGGCGGCATTCGCTCCGTGCCGATTTTGAAATTTTCGAAGCTGCGCTGCGTCTGTGCCCCCCACAACTTATCCACAGGTACTCTGATTTCTCCCATGGTATCACGTTCTATGCGATATTCTTGACTCATAATTTCCCTCCTTGGTCTTGTCAGACTACTTCTATTTTACTTAATACCGTACCCACTACTACCCACACTTAGGTACATAGAAACACGCCTCGCATAGTTTCCCCAAATGTTGGAACCTTATGAGTCGCTGCTGGTTATCCCACTAGCAGGAAAGCTATAATAGGTAGACTACTCATTCAAACAAAGGAGATCACACCTATGGAAACGAAGTTAGCGATCATCGTTCGCTCCACTGAAATTGATGTGAACGGACATGTGAATAATGCGAAATATTTAGAATACCTCGAATGGGGACGCGAAGAGTGGTATGAGGCTTGTGAGCTATCCTACGAGACTTTCAGTGCCCTCGGTATTCAAACGGTGACTGTTAATATCAACATCAATTACCGGAAAGAGTGCAAGCAAGGGGAGCAACTGACAGTGAGTTGCCGCCCTGAGAAGATAGGTAACACCAGCTATGTGCTGCACCAGGAGATTCGCAATGCGCAAGGTGAACTATGTGCGGATGCCCTTGTAACCAGCGTGACGATGGACAGCATAACGCGCAAAAGCCGGGAGGCCCCGGCGGCATTAAGGAAGTATTTTGCTTAATCGGTCTGATTCAGTGAAGGACGCGTTAGCGGGCAACTTCCTAATGGCAGCGCGTCCGGTATAAATGCAGTCAACTTCCGCATGAAATAGCATGACTCTGGAAAATGATGTTCTAGAAATCGCAGCGTTGCTTTCGATAGCAATTGGTCGTTACGGTACTCAACGATGATTCGCTGTACAAAATCATAGAAGGCTTTCACGGTTCCGAGTACTTCCTTAGCGAACTGCGCCTCGGCTGGAAAACCTGGCGGCGTAAAGCGCAGGTAACCTTGCATCGCACGATTTTTTACCATATAGGACGAGAAAATCGAAGCAAACTTATCCGTCTCCATGCCGAGGATACGCTCCACTGGATCCAGCAGCCCATTCAGCAATACGGCATGCCCCAGTTGATCCTCCAGCCATAAATCCAACAATTGAGTCAGCGTTAAGGGCGCAGCGGGAACGCCTTGTGTCCAATACGTAAGTTTCCGTAAATACTCGCGGTTTTCATTAATCGTCCCATTAAAGTAAGAAGGCGTCAGATTCAGATTGACGCGATTCCACAGCCGTAAATGCTGCATGTGGCCTTCTAGCCTACAATAGGCGTCCGCTAGGGGATATACATATCTCGCAAAAGCCTGCATGTTCGGAGCATCCGCTGTATCTAACGGTGATAACCCTTTCGCCTGTCGGATAGCCTCCTGAAATAGCGGGATAAACCTCTCCGCTTCCTGCCACCACTTGGTTTCCACGGGAGATAAATAATCCCTCAGAAAATGCGCATGATCTTCCAGCACCTCGAGCCAAAATAAATGTTCCTCTTGCAAGGATATTCGCCCTTCTTGCGTCATGCTGGTCCCCCCTCCTCCGAACGCCTTTCTTTCATTCAAAATGTATGAGAGGAATTGGACCCATAGACCGCATTACGATTGAGAGACGGTTAATTACTGCGGGTTCTTCGGCTTTTGACCCAGGAGACGATTGGATAGATGAAGAACAGACTCTCTACGAATAGGGCAAAAGTCGCCCAACTGCTATTGAAATATTCCGCCAGCTCTACGGGATTTTTAGCTAAAATAAGTGAAAGCGAGACAACAATAGCCGCCAGCGAGAATGTAATTGGTTTGTAATTACTTAGCGACAGGGCTTGCGAACAAAGCAGCGTCCCTAGCGTAAAAATAATACTTAGCTTAATGAAATAGCCCGTGAACCAGATCGAAACAATGAGCGCATCTGTATTGCGTAGAAAGTCGCCTAAATGCAGGAATCCGGTAAGCTCAAGCGCAGGATACATTAAAGTAGCCCCAAGCTTAGGCCCGAAAAAAAACATCATCAATAGAAATTCTACAAGGAGGATGTAAGTGCCCGCCAAGGATCCAATCCAAATGATTTTACGGTTTTTTTGCTTCATATTTAGCTCCGGGACAATATACGAGAACATAATTAATTCACCATACCATGGGATAATCGCATACGTTTGAGCCCACAGTGCCTTCCAATCATGAATACGCGTAAACTCGTACCACATGGGTGTATCCATAGCCGTAAGAAAAAATAATGGTTTGAACACGAACAGCACGCCTATAAATAAAAAGCACCCCTGTGCAAATCTGAACACAGTTGAAACACCGGATTGGGTCAAAGATGCAACGGTAGCCATAACCAGCACAGCAACAGCGACGGGCGGTGTTTCCCGCAAATAAGTCGGTATGAAGAAGTCGGTAAACTCGCGCAAAATATAAGAGGCCAAATGTAGAAAAAAGAATGCCCACAGAAACAGAATACCCTTATGCAGGTACTTGTTTATGAGGGTACCACCGTACTCACCAAGATAATTCGAGGGTTGGCGCAGCGCAAACCGAAGGCTGAGGGTGGCAATCCCTGTGCCACAGATTGAAGCAAGTACTATGCATAATCCGCCATCAAAGGAGGCCGCACCCGCAAGAGGACTGATGAGAAAGGCTATCGTGGTAGAAAATACGAACACAAAGGTCAAGGCACCCAACTGCAATCCTGTCACTGTTCCACGTTGCTTCACCTTGCCGCCTCCCTGCATATGCCTATCCTTGAATAATGAAGTTTTGAATCGGCTCAAATAGCAATCGAATTGCCTGACTGGGATTTACCCACTCCGGCCAGAAGATACTGATGGTGCCAAAAACAAACGCGACACCGGTAACCGACAGAGCAAGTCTCCTTTCTTTCGGGCTTACGGATTGACGTCGCAGCAGCGATATTTGATAGAACAGGATACAAGCAATACCTATGGTCAAATACAACAAGGACTATGATCTCCTTTCGAATTCAAAGTTTCGCTGAACGGCTTATACCCGTGCTTCGCAAGCCCACATGAACATGAAATTCCGGATCCGTATGTGTAAACATCATCTCGCGGGGGCTTTCCCCCCATTCCTGCCACATCCTGGGGTATTTATATTTCACTAACTCGCTCCACTGAAATACATCAGCCTGATGCTCTTGCGCTTTATCTGCAGCAGATTGAACCATTTGTTTAACACGATCATTCACTGCCGCCTCCACCAATTTAATATTTTCTGTGGAGCTTAAGTTCATATTGGATTCAATGGAAATGAGATCTGCTCTTGCCTGAATAGATACCTGAATCGTGACCCCACTCCCGTTACGAATCGCTCGCGTCCTATGCTTCACATCAATAAGCCTAGCACTGAAAACACCTTGTTTATCTGGGAGTTTCCCCGTAATGATCAATTCAGGAATCTGATTCATCATGATTAAAATGCCCATCGCTTCTTCATTCGTAAATCTACCTATAACGGCGCCATTTTTCATGATGGCTGCGCCTCCAACCCCCGACCACTTCACAGTCTTAGCTTCTGTCAGCAGGTTAAGGTCACGCAAAGTTAACTCCGGAATATAAGAGTCCCCTAAGTTATTCCATTGGGCATATAATAATTCTCGGATTCTGATTGGAGGAATTCGCTTGGTATGCGCTGATTCTCGCCAAATTTCAGTGGGGAACCGCTCAAACACAGATTCTAACTTCGCTAGATTCCTGGCGAGGCCGTTGAAATAAAACACATAGATCGGCAACCTGAAGTCCGTTGCACGAATCAAATGATCAAACAGAGGGGTCAACCCTGCACGTGCGAAACGATCACCAATCACGACGACTTGCATCTGTCCCCACGTAACCGATCTAGGTAACTCCGCCTGAATATGCTGGAGCGCCTCAGCGACATCGGAGCCTTTGCCCGAAATCGATACGAACGGTTTTTGATTAACACTATTCGAATTGACTCCATTAGATATGCGATTTGGCAACATGAACAGCGTAGAAACTTCGGTCTGTCCATCTTCGTTCAAATCAACAAGCATCGTCGATACGAAGGTGCGGTCATTGAGTTCTTGTTTGGACCAGCATCCGGTTAACCCTGTTGGGACAGCCGTAATAAGCACCAGCATAACAACGACACGCTTTATATTTCGCAACATGGCAGCCCCTCCCTGATTGATCAAGGTCGTTTTTTGCTAATCCAATTCGTCCAAGGAAATCGGCCAGCGGCATCCCTCATCTGTTCAGACTTAAAAGGAATGAACGGAGAAAGATAAGGCGTGCCATAAGACTCCATCGATAACAAATGAATATAAATAAAAAAGACCCCAATCAATAATCCGAGAAGCCCAAATATGGCCGAGATAAACAATAGCCCGAATCTCAGGATTCGAATCGTTAAGGTTAATGAGAAATGCGGTACAACAAAGGAAGAAATCCCAGTAAGGGCAACAATAATAACCATCGGCGCACTCACGATGCCAGCCTGAACAGCCGCTTCCCCTATGACAATGGCTCCGACGATGGAGATCGTCTGTCCCATCGTTGTAGGGATACGCTGCCCAGCTTCTCGCATAACTTCAAACGTTACCTCCATAATTAAGGCCTCCAAGATCGCTGGGAACGGTACAATATCCCTGCTTGCGGCCAAAGAGATCAGCATATTATAGGGAAGCATCTCTGGATGGAAGGTTGTAATGGCCACATAAGCTGATGGCAAAACTAAACTAACAGCAACAAATATGTATCGCAGCAGACGGATCCAACTGCTGTAGAAATAGCGCTGATAATAATCCTCCGCCGACTGCATAAACGACAATAAGGTCGCAGGGGCGACCAAATTACTTGGTGTTCCGTCTGTCAGTAACGCCAAGCGTCCTTCAAATAACGAAGAAACCACCACATCAGGTCTCTCTGTATTCAGCATTTTCGGAAATGGAGATATAAGACGTTCGTCTAGTAACTCTTCTAGAAAGCTGCTGCCCGGAAGACGGTCCGTTCGAATCTCCTGAAGTTTCGTTTTAAATTGCTGCACCATATCAGGGGCACAGCGACCATTCATATAGACCAGAAGAACAATGGTTCGTGATTCGCTTCCGATAATAAATTGCTCAACGACAAGATTTTCGCTTTTGATGCGCTGACGGATGAGTGACAAGTTCGTCCATACATCTTCTACGAAGGATTCCTTCGGGCCTCGAATGGTCTTCTCATTCTCAGATACACTAACTTCTCGCTTCGCTTTTTGAGGAAATGGGAACAAGACGCCCGCTGTCTCACCCGAAATACATAGTAAGACATACCCGTCGAACAAGCCTTTTAGCGCTTCTTCTGGCGTATGTGTAACGTTATACGTAGTCGGAAAAAACGTGTAACTCTGAAAAATGCTTTGGAGACGCTCGTCGCTGCGTCCCGAATATGGCAGCAGCAACTTACGCAGTACATGCGTTTGCAGCATCTCCAAATCAATTGCATCCATCATATAGTAAATTGTGCAGATGAAGTCATCCTGCTCAATCCTTTGCGAGACCATGTCTAAACGATCTTGCAGCCTCTCGCGGATCCATTGCGTCAATTCCATATACGGAGCTTCCTTTTTGGTAGTAGTTTCCTCCGACTCGGATGTAATTATGCATCCTAATGACGAATCAAATGGAAATTACCACATGGAGCAGTTTCACATATTGTCTGTGGATAACTTCTCGCCGATCGGTGTCGGAAGTCCGTCCATGCTCGTCATATTTTTCTTCTGCCAATAGGCGTGCAATCCTTCGTCCCCTTGCTTCGCCGCCCAATTTTGCAACGTATTTCGCTCACCTTCATAGGTGTAAAAAGGAACGCTGAATCCGCAGGATGACTTCACCTCGTGAATGTCAACGACCATGATTTGCCGCACCCCTGGCAGCAATTCGAACTTCGGTGCCAACCGATCCCACTCGTCAGATCCAGACAGTATCACACGGCCTTTGCCATATAGTCTTATAATCTTTGGCGGTCCCTCGATAGCCATGAACATGATGGTGATGCGGCCATTTTCCGCTAGATGTGCGCTGGTTTCATTCCCACTCCCTGTTAAATCCAGATAGGCCACTTGATTGGCCGATAGAATCCGCAGCACATCGTGTCCCTTCGGTGAAATATTGACATGCCCTTCCGCAGATAATGGTGCTGAACCAACGAAGAAGATATGTTGCTTGGCGATAAATGCCTCATGCTCCGGTAAAAGTGCCTCGAACGATTTCCCCATGTCGCACTCTCCTCTTTCCATTTTCTTCTATTATGCGCTCCTTATCTCTATTTGTGAAATACATAAATCACTATTATTTCATAGGAAATACCTATAACAAAATGTATCTAAAGCATATCCATCAATTAAATTCTCACCGACAGCTTTTACATATTTATGGAATTTACAGGTTAAAGTAAGGAGAAGTGATGATGAGGGAGGGATACGTGTGAAACAAAATCCATCGATTGAAGCGGCAGAGTTCTATTTCAAACAACTTTTCTCCGAACAGAGTGACTTCCAATCGAAAGAGTTGCTCATTGGAGGAACTGTGTTTAAGCTGTTTTATTTCGACACGTTGGTCGATTCGTCCCTCGTTCAAGATTTTATTCTGAAGCCGCTGTTTCTCCATCCTCAGGATGCAATCCGCGAGGTAGTGTCGATACTCGACTATGCCGAAACGGAGCACTTGGAGGAAGCGGTTCAGGCCATTTTGTGCGGTAAAGTCGTACTCTATCCAGGCGGAGACAGTAAGCTTTACCTGCTCGGGGTGGATTTAAAGAAGGAACGATCCATCAATATCCCGACCAACGAACGGGTTTTACGCGGTGCGAACGAAGCGTTCATTGAAAACTTAGATACCAATATCAACCTGATGCGCAAGCTAATTAACTCTACCGAATTCGTCGTAAAAACATATACAATTGGCCGACTCTCGCGGACGAAGGTCGCTGTCATGTACATCAAGTCGATTGCAAAAACAGCGATCGTAGAGGAAATAGACAAGAGGCTAAAAAGTATTGATCTTGACTATATCGAGGCCCCAGGATTTATCGATGAGATGATCGGGGAGAAGAAATTCAGCCTATTTCCACAACTGCTTATTACGGAACGTCCAGACCGCGCGCGCGCCTATTTAATGGAGGGGAAAGTCGTCATTGGAACGGCAGGGTCACCAGACACGATCATTCTGCCGGTAACATTCTGGTCTTTCTTCCAAAGTCCTGATGATTACCAAGTCAGTTGGCTGCTCGGCACTTTTTTTCGGCTGTTACGCATTAGCTGCCTTTTCATTACGATTGGCCTGCCTGCCGTTTACGTAGCGGTTAGTGCCTTTAATCCACAACTGCTGCCGATCAATTTCGTCAATACGCTGCAGAGCTCACTGAAATTCGTCACGTTCCCACCGGTACTCGAAGCGCTTTCGATGATGTTCATGCTTGAGATTTTAAGAGAAGCGACCATTCGGCTGGCGAGTCCCGTCGGCCAAACCATTGGCGTAGTGGGCGGTATTGTTATCGGAACAGTGGTTGTGCAGGCCAATTTGGTTTCCAATACCATTGTTATCGTAACTGCTTTAACCGGACTAGCCTCCTTTGTCTTGCCTTCTTACGAGATGAGCAGTGCAGTTCGCCTGCTAAGCTATCCTGCGCTCCTTCTTTCCTCGTTGTTCGGCTTGTTTGGCCTCGCATTCTTCTTCATGATGATTTGTATCCATCTGTGCCAGATGACAACGCTGGGACTCCCGTATTATACACCGCCCTTCTCCTTTCGTGATACGAAGGATACGCTGTTTCGGGCACCGCTTTGGAGCACGCGTAAACGCCCGATAGGAGCGGTTTCGAGCAATCACATACGGATCCGGAATCCAAGGAGTTGGAAGCGTTGAAAAAAGAAGAAACCATCTCAAGAAGACAGCTGGTCTCGCTAGTTATTATGGTTCAGCTCGGAACTGAAGTATTATCCCTGCCCCATGTAGAAGCGAGAGTTGCAGGCCATGATACATGGCTGGCTGTCCTCCTGGCTGCTCTCACTGCACAAGTAGGGATCACGCTGCTTTGGTGGCTAGGCAGCCGTTACCCTAAGCGTAACTTCTATACCTATATCCCACTTATTGTAGGTAAACCCATTGGAGCTAGTATCAATTTAATATTTGGATGCTATTACGCCATTTCCGGACTTTTGCTGACAATACTTTATAGCGACATCTTAAAAAGATGGCTGTTCCCACTCACGCCTAGCTGGGTTCTGATTCTCATGCTTCTCCTAGTCTGCGGCTATGCAGCCACTTCAACGTTGAAACAGCTTGCTAATGTATCGCAAACCTTTATGGTCTTCGCTTACATCAGCTTTTTGCTTATCGTATTTAGCGGAATCTACGGGCTAAATGTGAAAAATTTGCTGCCGATTTTACCAGAGGGTTGGTATCCTGTTCTGAAGGGCACCTATTCCGCATTTAGCGCTTATGTTGGTTACGACCTGCTCCTTTATGCTTACCCGTACGTACAAGTACAAAGCAAAAAAAAGCTGCTGCTTTCGATGACGCTAGCGAACGCCTCCACAGCCGTGTTTTATATTGCCGTTTGCCTGATCTGCTCAATGAAGTTCAACTTGAAACAACTTGAGGTTATTCCGGAACCTATTATTTTTATATTAAAAAACTATCGCGTTGATATCTTGCAGAGCATTGACATCTTGTTCCTCATCTTCTATGTATGTATTGTTTCGGCGACGATTTATGTGTATTTCTTTATGGCTGTTAAAGCATTCCTGCATCTACGCAGCAAGGGCTTGGGTAAGCAGCATGTTTGGGTATGGACGATGGTCGCGCTATGTTTCCTTGGAGGTTTCTTCTTAACGAAGCGGAACGACATCTTGCAGATTGCCGCGATTCAGGATTTCGTATCAGTCACGTTAGTCGTCGCTTTGCCCGTCGTTCTTCTCATCATTTCCGGGCTCCGGGGCGCTGGGAGGAAAGAGATATGAAGAGAGTGAGAGTGATATCAGCGCTACTCATCTGCTTACTGCTGACAGGATGCTGGGATCAGTCTCAGCTGAAGAAGCTGCTTTTTGTCGATGTAATTGGAGTAGATTACGAGGGTGACAGCAAGCAGCTTAAGGTCAGCTATGTCATTTCCTCGCTTCAGAATGCCAATCAAGGGGGAGGCAGTCCGAACAACATATTCGTGGAGTCAACAGGCGATAACATCTATGACGCCGTAAGTAAAACAAACAAAGAATTTCCTGGCGTTCTTTCTGTACTGGAAACCAGATTATTTCTAATAAGCACCCGATTCGCCAAAGATCAGCCGCTGAACTATCTGAATATTACCAGCCAATTCATCGCCAATCCGTTATACGGCTATCTGGCGGTGTATGACGGCGATCTTTCGACGCTGCTGAATAAGAAGAAAATTAAAGATCAGACCTTATCGGAATTTCTGGTAGGTTTATTAGAAGAGGAGAAGAAGAGGGGGAAAATCCCTTTAAACAAATTAGTTCAATTTATACTCGGGGGAGCGGGGTTCCTTAACGACTTCGCACTTAATCGGTTCGAGCCTTACGAGAACGGGGTTCGTCTAGCGGGTACCTCCTTGTTTCGAGACGGGACATATACCGGCATCAATCTGGGTGATGAGGATACCATCTTCGCCACTCTTTTGGGTGGCACATCGGGCAAAAACCAGCTGATTACGGGTAAATTGGACGGAAAGAATTACTCGGCGCAGGTGCAGAACGCCCATCGGGATTTCCATATTAACGATAAGGATGGCAGTCTTCGTGACATTGAAATTTCGTTAAATCTGGATATTAAATTAATCGAAGCAGGACTTGACTCTAAAAGACATACGAAAGACATGCTCATAGAATTGGAAAAGCAAATCACAGCTGATATTACGGCAAAAGCGACTAACGTGATTGCAACCTTGCAAAGGACGAATTGCGATTACTTACAGCTTGGACATGAGGTTTCAGCCTATCATCCGAAGCTATTTGGAGGCATCGAATGGTGGCGCGAGCAGTATCCGAAACTCAGCATTAAGCCACAAGTTAAGGTTAAGATTCTTAACACAGGTATTTTGGAATGATGTCAGCAAAAAACTTGCGTCATGCTTGCATATTTTTCCTCCATTCGAAGAATACTTAGTTGGTTGAATCTTAGCTTATGCTTACGACGCCAGTTTTCTGGCGAAAACGTGAAGGAGGTGATTGTACCATGTCAACAACCAACAGTAATGACGACGTAGTAAGTCATGCAATTAATGCGGCTCAGGCGAATGCTGAAGACAGCCAATCCCAGCAACAGGTAGAGGAATTATCTGCTGCGCTGCAAAGTGCAACATCCGATGCTAGTGATGAGGAAAACACCTCACAGGAATAATTCGCTTCAGTTCCACACCAAACAAAGAGCTTTCCCTCACGCTAATCGCGATGTAGGGAAAGCTCTTTATCTTTGGCAAGGGTATGAATTCCTCCATCCATTGAACCAAACGCCCAGTTTTTGAATATGGTGTAGCAAAAACGTTGGGATGATGAAACATGAGAGACATGAGAGACATGGACCAGGACTTGGACTTGGAACACCAACCCGTTAGTATACAAACCTATAAAGTGCTAAAGAGCAAATTAAACCTGATGTACCCCGCTGTTATTCATCTGAATGCCCCTCTGGTACAGCATAAAATCAATACAACGATTGTCAATGCCGTCAACAAGCAGCTGCATGATCAAGGATTCCCGCAGAACCCGGAAACCGATGTGACCGCTTATTATGAAATCAAAACGAATGAACGTCGCGTGCTTAGTTTGTCATTGCTCAATTATGCTTTCTCTGGCGGAGCGCATGGAATGACCATCCAGAATTCGTTGACTTTCAGCACGGAAACTGGGCAAAGCTACACCCTCAAAGATTTGTTCAAACCAGGCAGCGATTACGTCAAGAGAATTAGTGATATCGTTGCCGCCGAGATCAAACAACGCGAAATTCCCTTGTTAGTTGAGTTTAAAGGCATTCGCCCTGATCAAGATTTCTATATCGCAGATAAATCGCTTGTGATCTATTTCCAACTTTACGAACTAGCCGCTTATGTGTATGGATTCCTATACTTCCCAATTTCGGTGTATGAACTCCAGGATATCATTGCGGAAGACGGCCCGCTCGGGAAAATGATGTACTAAAACAAGCTAGACGCAGACGATAATTTGCCGACTGAAATTGCCTTTGTTCACGGTGCAGCGTGAGTCGATGTGAAACCCAGCTTTGATTAAAAGCGGGTCCATCTGCTCGGTTGTAATAATGACCGCGCGCCGCGCTAATCGGCGGGCGGTTTGCAGCATGTCCAGCTTCTCATCCTCCGGCAGAACCGAGCACAGATTGTACGGCATGTCCAGAATCAGCGCATCATAGAGGAGCTCTGGACTGCCTTGCAGGGCCGTAGGATGCGGAACGAGCGTCCGCATGTCGGCAACCTGGACCACATCCGGCATGCCGAAGTGGTCCAGATTCACCCGCGCGCCGCGTACGGCCAGCGGGTTAATGTCGTAACCCACGATGTCGATCCCCATCGACATCGCCTCCACCAGCACCGTGCCGATGCCGCAGCACGGGTCAATGACCCGCGTGCCCGCCACCTCGGGCACGGCGATGTTCACCACCGCCCGCGCGAGGCGCGTCCCCAAGGCGGTGGAGTAGTTCTGTGGCTTCTGCTGATGCTGAAGCCACACGGCTTCGCCGTAGCTGCCCTCGCCGAACAACCACCGGCCTCCCAGCTCCGTCACGGCGAAGTATTGCTCCGGCCTGCGCATCTCGGCCTTACCGCGCAGCCCCAGCCCCAGTTCGCGCTCGACGTTTCGCTGGCGGTCATAACTGACCGCCGTGTCCGTCTCCGCGAACACGACCTTGAACGTTGCGCCGCGCACGGTCAACGTCTTTAGTTCAGAGGCCAGCTCCGGCAGGCTGTCGGCCTCAAAGGCAACATCCATCCGCAGCTTCAGAAACGGGCTGCGGCTCGGCTCCACCCTGCGCGCGCTGACGGCGTAGCGCGCCTCAATCACAGCCTCTGCACCCAACAATGTGCGCAGCTCCAGCTGACACAACGCCTGTTCATCTTCATGACAGGCAAATACATAGACATATTTCCCGCTTTGTTCTAGACTCTTATGTTCCATATTCTTATGTTCCATATTCTTATGTTCGATACTCTTATCTTCCAGACTCTTATGTTCCATACTCATCTGCTCCATACCCTCACTCTTTCCTGCACACTTAAGCAAATTCCTGAATAACCTGCTTCACGAACGTATCCATCGTTTTACACAAAAACATATCTTTCCGATACACAATGCCCACTTCCTTCTGTGGAATGGGATCGATAATCGGGATTGCGCACAGCTTCTGCTCACGCATCTGATCGCCCATGCCCTCCACATAGGATTGAGGCAATATGGCTCCACACACATGATTTTTCGCCATTTGCAGCAAAGATTCGAGCGTGGAGAGCTCCACAATTGGCTTCCAAGCAAGTCCAATCTGCGCACAGCAATCATCCATCATTTGCCGAACATAGAACTTCTGTTGCAGCATCGCTATTGGAATCTCGGTCAACTCCGCCAACCTGATCTCCCTCACCTGCTCTTGGGCAAATGCATGCTGAGCCGACACCACAAGTTGAAGCTTCTCTTGGTATAACGGCATACATCGAAGCTGCTCGTCCTCCTCAGGCAAAAAGACAACACCCACATCCAACTCATTGCTCAGCAGCTTTTCTTTCGTCTCTTCCGTTGCCAACTCCATCACCGATAGCTCGATTTTGGGATAATTGGCATGAAACGTCATGATTGTCGCCGTCAGCAAATGATTCCCTGAACAGCCGATTCGCAATCGTCCGCGCTGCATGCCTTGGAGCTCATTCATTGCCATCTGCGCTTGCTCCAGCTCATGAAAAATATTCCGGCTATGCTTGCGTAAAATCTCGCCCGCTTCGGTCACATAAATCTTTTTGCCGATTCGCTGAAAAAGTGGAGAGCCCACTCGATCCTCCAGTAATCGGATCTGTTGACTAAGTGTAGGCTGACTAATGCCCAGCCTTTCTGCTGCTTTGGTGAAGTGCAGTTCCTCGCACACCGCCAAAAAATACACCAACAATCGATAATCCACCTGACGCCCCCCGATCATAGCTATTAACTATGATAGTAATTGATAAATCGCAATTGATCAATGATTGCGAATTTTCTATAGTTAAGGGTAAAAGATTGTGAGAACCCTCAATAGGAAAGGTGGCACAACGTATGTACGGAAGCATTCGCATCGAACAAAATGTAAAGGGCAAGCCCCTGCCTAATTTAGACGAAAACCTGGGGTTTGGAAAACTATTTACAAATCACATGTTTATGATGGATTACGAAGAAGGCCAAGGCTGGCATGATCCGCGCATCATCCCTTATGGTCCGATCTCCCATGATCCCGCGGCGATGGTTTTCCACTATGGGCAAGCCGTTTTCGAAGGTATGAAGGCATTTCGCACCGAGAATGATGACGTTGTTTTATTTCGACCAGATCAAAATGCTAAACGTTTGAACCGCTCTAGTGAACGTCTCAGTATCCCGCAAATAGATGAGGAATTCGTTGTCCGTGCCATTCAGGAGCTAGTTCGTGTTGATGCTGCTTGGGTGCCGAAGAAGAACGGCTCCTCCTTGTACATCCGCCCTTTCGTTATTGCAACGGAAGCGATTCTAGGTGTCCGCCCGTCTATGCAGTATTCCTTTATCATCATTATGTCGCCTGTTGATGCTTACTATGACGAGGGGCTGCAGCCAATTAACATCCTTGTGGAAAGCTATTATGCTCGATCCGTGCAAGGCGGGACAGGCAATGCCAAAGTAGCCGGCAATTACGCAGCTAGCTTGAAGGCACAAATGCTGGCCAAAGAGAATAACTGCGCTCAAGTTTTATGGCTCGACGCTATTGAGAAGAAATATTTAGAAGAAGTCGGCAGTATGAATGTCTTTTTCAAAATTAACGGTGAAGTCGTCACGCCTAGCCTAAGCGGCAGCATTCTCGAAGGAATCACGCGTGGAAGCATCATCCACCTGCTGAAAGAATGGGGTATCCCTGTTTCTGAGCGAAAAATTTCAATCGATGACATCGTTAAGGCTCATGCGGATGGAACGCTGGAAGAAGCATTCGGCACCGGCACCGCTGCGGTTGTATCGCCAATTGGCAGCCTACTGTGGAACGGTACACCGATGGTCGTCAACCATGGAGAGATCGGTGAGCTTGTCGAGCGACTATATACAACGATCACCGGTATTCAAAGTGGGAAGCTTACGGACACGTTCGGTTGGTTGTTGAAGGTTTAAAATCTATGTTGTCGCGAAATAACTGCGCAACAAATAACCGACGAAGTTTCTATTCGTCGGTTATTTGTTCATTGATTCTATTTAGTTAGATAAATGTCACTGCATGACTGACCACAAACACCTCAACTGCTTCAGCTACGGTTGCCCCATCAAACGAATAGCTGGAAAACGAATAGCTGGAAAACGTACAGCTAAATCCGCGCTATTCCACAACTCAAGTGAAATAGCTGGAAATTATGACGTTAATTTTGCTCGTATTCAGCGGAACCGGCGAGTTCGAAGAAAATAACGACATATTTTCCATTAATCGTATTTTCCAGCTGTTAACAGTGAATATAGCTGTAGATTTTCCAGTTAAACGAAGCGATTAGCCACTTCCCCTCTACCAACTACTTCTCCACATGCACGTCATCGTCCTTCGCTTTCCCCTGCTCCTCTACTACGTGACCATCAATATCGATAATATCTTTGCTGCTCACAGCATCGTCTCCAAGGAAATCCCTCAGCTTGCTCTTCGCTTTCCGCCTAACCTCGTCATCGATGCTCTTCGACACAGCTGCCAAGGCTAAACCTAGTGCACTTAGATCATCCACATATCCCACAATCGGCAGTAAATCAGGCATTAGATCTAACGGCAAGATGAGATACCCCAATGCACCATAGATTTGAACCTTTGCGCGGAGCGGTGTTTTCGGGCTATCCAATGCGTAAAAAAGCAGCAATCCGCTATAAATTACTTTACTGCCGGCTTTCTTAGCACCTTTTTTCAACTTGGACCAGAAGCCATCAATAGTGAAATACTTTTCATATTTGGACGCATTCATGTAGCGATCACTCCATTCATCAGCAATTACACTGTATATACCCCTATTTTACACCTATCTCACGCTTGAAGCTTAATTCTTTATTGTTATGGCACTAATTGATTATAGATAATCGCATCTGGCAACAATGGTGAGAAATCCTCTACCCACGGCTATGCAAAGATGCAGCCCGCGTTAGAGGAACTATTCTCGCCAGTAGAAAGATGATTGCGGGAAACAAAACCTCATACTTTCTACGATGGCAAAAAAATTGGAGGCGTATGGTTGTGGCAGAAATTAAAGTTCTGGATAATGGTCCCCTACTTGTAACTGGCGTTACGTTAATGGATGGTGAAGGAGATCCCATGGAAACGAAAGAACAGATTTACCTGTGTCGTTGCGGACTCTCTTCGAACAAACCTTATTGTAACGGTGCTCATAAAGGGCATTTTGAAAGCCAGGTTCGCGACTAACCTTATAGCACGCGTACGACCGTTCTAACATTCACTGACAAAGGGCTGCTCTCAAGTTGATACTTGAGGAATAGCCCTTTGTATATTTAGTGTATGGACGATCGCCCGATCGAACCATTCTCTCGCTCATTGGTTATCATCAGCGTGGCACGCAGATCGTTCTGATTCGTGTACGCTTGCAATTCGAAAGGTACGCTGACAGAAGCAGGCAAAACGATATACCAAACGATATAACCCTCATCAGTCTTTACAATCTCGGCTTCATACTCCCTCGCCCCTGCTTTATCGCCCTTCACAACGATATGTGTGATAGACGTATCTCCAATTTCTCCAAATAACAGGAATGTCCCCCTGGGCTTTTCCAACCGAATTGGCATCATCATATAGGAAAGTGCAGTATCCGACGATGTGTCCATCTTATCTGCGCCAATAGAGTACCCACCACCAGAAGCCCATTTCCACCCCAGCCATGATTTCTTTGCGATTTCTACTTTCAAGTCTGTCCCGCTATGATCTTGCAGCCGTTTGCTGAATTGTAGAACGCCTTCGTGAACATGCTTCCGAAAAATGACTTTATATTTATCTTCATTGAAAGATCCTCGAAATTGTCGGATTGCCTCCTCGGACGTTCGTTCGAGTGGGATACGCAGTGTCTCTGTAAGCCCCATCGCCTTGGACAGCCCCCAATCTGCTATACCTCCCGGCTTTTCTATCACATAGATCGTGGAATAGGCTAGGATAAGCACAACAAAGAGCATCCCTGTCACCAAAGCGTATCTGGGCATTCGCCGAACTACGTTTAGCATGTGCATTCTACCTCCGTTCGATGATAATCGGGCGGCGTAAGTTGAACACCACTCGCTTATTTTACCATTCGTTGGAAGTTACTGTCACGATTTTGTCCCCATCATAGGTTCAAGCAGCCTCAACTAACTTTTACCCAAGTCCATCTAAAGAAAGCCCTATACAACGCATAGCATATCCTGTATGGTGTTGAAATCGACAACTTACAGCATGAAATGAGGCCATCGTATGATTTCAGCCCTACGTAAACTTACTTCCATTCGGCTGCCGTTCTGGGTCATGTTTATGAATACCTTCAGTATGGCGGTCGGATTTTATATGATGATCCCCCTGCTTGCTTCCTATTTATTAAACGACATCCTGCTGACCGTTACCATGGTTGGTATCATCTCCGCTATCCGCAGCTTCAGCCAGCAAGGTCTTTCCGTCCTTTGCGGTACCTTGGCCGACAAGCTTGGCTATAAGCGCACGATTCTGATTGGTTTGCTCATCCGTACCTTTGGATTCGGCATGTTCGGCTTTGTCGACAGCATCCCAGGCTTTATCATCGCTTGCTTCTTCTCAGGCTTAGGTGGATCACTATTCAACCCAGCTAGTTATGCGTATTATGCAGCGTTATCGACTTCGAGCAATCGGATCACGATTTATGCCATTCGAGAAATGTTAAGCAATATGGGATTCGTCGTGGGTCCTGTCCTGGGTGCCTTACTCATGGGCTTTCATTTCAAATACGTTAGTTTGGCCGCTACCCTTATTTTCGCATTTTCCTTTTTCTTTAGTCTCTTCTTTTTGCCAGCTATCCAAAGTGAACAATCTCGCAAGGCATATACAGGCATCTGGTCTCAAATGCAAAACGTATGGAGTAATCGCCCTTTCCGACGCTTCATGCTCTTCACGATGATCTCGTGGTCCCTGGTCACTCAGTTATACATTGCCGTTCCGTTTCGTGTTCATCAGCTCGCTTCGGATGCGAATATCGGACTCATTTACAGCTCTGGGGCTATCGTTATGGTCCTGCTGCAGGTTCCACTTTCTAAATTAGGCAACAGGAGGTTACAGCCTTTCGGCGTGATGTCATTAGGCACCTTGCTGCTTGCTGGGGGCTTATTTACAATGGGAATGATGGGATCCATGTGGGGGATTTATGCGGGGGTTATCGCCTTCATGATTGGACAGGTTTTTCTACAGCCCATGATGAATACCATGGTTTCCGATTATGCCGGGGATGAGCAGATTGCTAGCTATTTCGGTTTTAACAGCTTTGCGCTTTCCATCGGGGCTATTATCGGAAACGTAGGCGGTGGCTATCTGTATGATCTAGGAAATGTGCTTGGCTGGCAAGGGCTTCCTTGGGTGTGTTTCTTGGTGTTTGGGCTTATAAATATTCGATTTATGCTCAAAGAGCAAAGGACGACGAGCTCAGGAAGCTCCGTTCGCAGTGCCGTCTGAAGCATCCGTCGTTACACTTGTACCGCCTGTTAGTCGTTCTCGCGTATCTGTCTCCTGACCTCCAAGCCTCTTCAGCAACGTTGCCCGCCAACTCACCGACAGCTTATCGACTTCAAGCAGCTTTCGGATGCCTGCAATATGATCTTTCTCCTGATGCATGATCCGGTTGGCGTAAGCCACAGTGATCGCTTGGGGATGCGCGAAGATCAGCTTCAATTTATCGGATTTGTCTACAAATCCTTCACGCAGTACCCGGAAATAGAAGCCGGTATACCCGGTTTCTTGCACGATCAGCGGCATATCAGGCCTGTCGTACTTGACCGATAATTTGAAGCAAGGCTGTCGAGGTTGGCTCACTTCAACGATCGCTTCCCCCAACTCAAAGATATCTCCGATGCACACCTCCGACTCCACTAAGCCACGGATCGTTAGATTTTCTCCAAATGCGCCATAGGTCAGCGCCTGGCCCAACTCTTGCTCCCAGTACGCATAATGTTCAAAAGGATATACACACACGGCCTTTTCTCGACCACCGTGATGAACGAGATCAGCCTGTCCATCCCCTTTGAAATTCTCCCATGACAAAAATAAAGTTTCATAAGTTGGCTGCTTATGAATCCCTGTGGTAATTTCTTTGTTTTTATACGGGATTAGCTGTGGCTTGCCGATATTGATCGACAAAATTTCAACAGATTTCATCTGAGGTCACCTCCAAATATAGTTATTATTTCTTTATGATTCAGCTTATAATGATAGCTAAAACCTATCATATAGGAATGATGTTACGCAAATAACGGAGGCCTACCAAGATGGAGCTTAAACAATTAGAGTACTTTATGGCGGTATGCCGAGAACTTCATTTTACCCGTGCCGCTGAGAAAATGGGGATTGCTCAACCCTCGTTGAGCCAGCAAATCAGGTTGCTCGAGCATGAAATCGGCACGCCTCCCTTGAGAAAATAGCTTTCACGCGCTACTTCTTTTCGGGTTCAGTATAGATTGGGATCATTGATTCTTCAATACAATAAATTTTCTTATAACGATAGGAAATTCCTATGATTCGCACAAAAAACAGACTGCCCTGATGTCCGAGGAAATATCATTTCCTCGCACGGCAGCCTAAATGCGTAATACCCTAATCTCCTTCACTCCCCTTGGAACGAAGCCACAACTTCCTCGATATAGATATCCTGCTCTCCGACATAATAGTTCGCAACATCATCCTTCAATTCCTGAACTTTAGGGTCGCTGATAAACGCCTCCAAAGCTTCTTTTGTTTCAAAATACAAGCTGAATATGAACGAATACCTCGGAGTCGTTCCATCTGCTGAGGATAGGACCTTTTTGACCTCATACTTGGTGGCCCCCATTTCAAGCACTGTCTTCTTGGATAACATAGCAACATGTGTATTCAGATAATAAGCTTCATCGAAGGGGATACCTTGTTTGTAGTGAAAAGTTAATACTAGCATGCAATCATCTCCTTATATGGTTATAAGCTCATCATAAACGATGACATTAGTGGTAGTGTCAATTCGCAAATGCCTATTGCACTCTATATCACGCGGTGATATACTCATCTCATGATATATCACGACGTGATACAACGAGGAATGATACAACATAACCTGATATAAGAAAAAGGAGACTTTATGGATAGTGAGAAGCTCTACCGTCAGTACTTGCCGATGTCTGAACCGGCTTATTACATTTTGCTTTCCCTGACTACAACTCGGCATGGTTATGGCATTATTCAGTGGGTGGAGGAGCTCACACAAGGTCGAATTCACCTCGGTCCTGGCACGATTTATGGCAGCTTATCTCGGATGGAGAAGGATCGTTTGATTCAAGCTGTAGCTGAAGAAGAGCGTCGTAAGCTGTACCGCATCACCCCTTCTGGTAAAGAACTACTCAAGCTGGAGATCGCCAGAATTACAGAGCTTTACGAAAATGCGAAGAAAGTAGAGGGATCTTTATATGAATGAGACCAAAAAGGTGTTTAAATGGTGGGACAGTTCACAATCGGAGACAATTACAGCATGGTTGGAGGATATGGAGGCGCAAGGCTGGCATTTACAACGTGTAAATTGGAATGGCCTGCGTTTTCACTTTGAGAAAGGTGTTCCTCGCAAAATGAGCTACTGCGTAGATTACCAAACGAAGGTGGATCCCAACTACGCTAGCATTTTTGAAGACACAGGTTGGGATAAAATTTACAGCGGCGCAGGCTGGTATATCTGGAGACAAACGTATCAGCATACAAAGCCTGAAATTTTCACTGACATTGACTCCATGATCGAACGGAATAAACGACTCATTGGTGTATTTACGGCGGTTACTGCCGCACAAATCCCAGTTTTCATGATAAACATAAAAAATACGTTCTTTTATCCCTTGCTGATCCTCTATGTACCCGTTCTTGTCTTACTGGTCATTAGTCTATACCGTTTAGTTGCGGCCAATAAAAAACTACAAGCCAAAAAGGACATTCTTTGAACCGCTAGCCGGTTAGCTGAATGTCCTCTATTCACTCTTCGTGATCCATTACCCAATAGCCCCGTGCTCTCGCAACAAGCCAACTACTGCAGTATGACCCTGCTCTTTGGCTAGATCGATCGCATAGACGCCATCCTCTAATTTGGCATTCACATCCGCACCCTGGTTGATCAAAAGCTCAATGATCTGCGCACTATCCTTATGAAAGGCTGCCACATGCAGGCTTGTATGCCCATTGCTATCCATAATCGTCGGCTTCGCACGGTGAGCGAGCAGCAATTGTATGACCTCTAAACTCCGCTCACCGGCAATAGCCGCGTGCAGTGCCGTATTCGACGGAATGTAACTAACTTTAGAATGCGATAAGGCATTCACATCAGCGCCATTTTCCAAAAGCAGCCGAACCACTTCGCTCTGACCGAAATGCGCTGCAAATCCCAGAAGGGTAAGGCCATCGCTGTTCTCAGCATTGGCAAGCGAAAGATCCGTGTCCAGCAAATCCTTGACTCGGTTTACATCGCCTGTGCGTGCTGCTGTAAATACATCGTTAATCATGTAAGGGGGCCTCCTCTAATTTATTCGCTATTTCAATTCGGCAAATATCTAGATATTTCCTTTTTCCCGTTTAAATAAATCGTTATACTCGCCGAATGCGAGAAAAACCCACAGCAGTTTCGCTGTAGGTTTTCTAATCATGATCTACTTCGTTCGTTCATGAAGGAAAATCATTCTATATCTTGAACTTACCGACGGCTTGCTGCAGTCTCAGTGACATACTGTTCAAGTCGTTCGCGAATGCAGCAACTTCTTGCAGTGCTGCAAGCTGCTGCTCCGCGCTCCCCGCTACATTCTGCGCAGCGAAGGCCGATTGCTGTGCAATTGTAGACGATTCGATCACCGAGGCCGTCACCTCTTCGGATCCTGCCGACATCTCTTCAGCCACTGCCGAAACATCACGGATCTGATCTGCCACTTGATCGATGGCCTGCAGGATCAATTGAAACGCCTCACCCGCCTCATGTACGACGACGATCCCCGTGTGAACTTCTTTGGTTCCCTCACTCATCGCCTCGACAGCTAGCTGAGTACCCTGCTGGATTTGTTCAATCAACCCGATAATCTGATTGGCAGAGCTGCCTGATTGTTCGGCTAGCTTCCTTACCTCTCCGGCAACGACGGCAAAACCCCGACCATGTTCCCCAGCACGAGCCGCTTCAATAGCTGCATTGAGTGCCAGCAGATTCGTCTGCGTCGCGATACTGGAGATCACACTTACAATGCTGCCGATTTCTATGGATTGCTGGTCAAGCATCTGCACCATGGAGGCTGTACGATCGACTGTCGCCCGTATGGATTCCATCTGCCGAATAACTTGTTGTAAAGATACGTTGCCATGCCTTGCTTTCTCGGAGGCATCCATGGAAACCTCTGACACGGAAGAAGACGTTTCTGCAATCCGTTGTATGCCTATTGACATTTCCTCCATGGCTCGAGCGCTTTCATTGGAAGTTAAGCCCTGAGCTTCGGCCCCCCGCGCTACGGCCTGGATCGAAGTCGCAATCTCGTTCGAAGCCGCCGAGGTTTCTTCAGCGCTTGCCGAAAGCTGCTTTGAGGAAACGGCTACATCCTGTGAGCTTGCGTTCACCTCTCTAATCAACTCTTGCAAATTAAGAATCATTCGACTGAAGCTATCGGTTAATTTCCCTACTTCATCCTTACTCCGACTCGTAATCGTGCGCGTTAAATCTCCCCCAGCAATACTTTGTGCTACATTCATCAACACATTGATAGGTCTAATGATGATTCTGCTAAGTAACAGTGCAATGCCTATGCCAAGTAAAACATCGATAATACAGGATATTATGAGTGTAAAATTGACGGAATGAACTTCCTCAATTAAATGATCTGTTGACTCCTTAGATTCTTGATTGAAGCTGTTAATGTATTGATCTGCCACGGTATAGATCGTTTGTTTGAATTGGTCGGTCTGATCATCTGCCTTCTTATTTTCATCGCGAAGCTGCGCAGCCGTTAGTTTACTGTCTTTTTTATTAATGTCCTTGACCACATCAAATGATTTGATAAACCCCTCGCTGGCGGTTCGCAAACTTGCAGCTAACTCTACTTCCTTCTGGCTGTCCGATCTTAGCGCAATGAACTCGAGGTATTCTCTGAATTTCACCTCGTTTTCCTTGTACGCTTTAGCAGCTTCATCACTTTGATTGATAATGACATCCGCTTGATTACTGTATAAGATACCTACATAATTCTTAAGCTCGTAAGCAGCCTTGACCTCCGCATTGCGTTCCGTTTCCTGATCCAATGCACTTTGGACTTGAGACAGTTTAAAGTAATTGTTCCCTGCAGCAATTGTAAATAATAAAATAACTAAAAGCATGCCAGATAGTAGTTTCGTTTTTAAAGACCAATTTTTAATCATAAAAGACCCCTTCTTTCTTCTTTTGAATTCTAGCCGCTACCTACGTGCATCGTTCCATTGCCATTGAATTCAAGAAAGTCTTTTTCTCATCTAAGTAGTCATCTAAGAGGTCAACAATCGACAAATTTCGCGGGCTATTTTATATATATCGACAAATACGATTGAAAAAATAAGGTGCTATGTTACGTTCCATAACATGCCAAAAAAGCTACCCCCGGAAGAGTAGCCCCATGATTGCAAACAAACCAAATACCGATAACATCGCACCAGAGACGCGATTAATCCACAGGAACGCCGCTCCTTTGAGCCGCTCCCGCAACAATCCAATCAACAAACTGAGCAGCAGCCACCATAATGCCGAGCCCGCAAACACACCGACCACCAAGGCGATCGCAGGCGTAAAGCCTGCATCCGCGCTATCGCCCAGCCCGAGCCCCGCAAATGCACCGACGAACGACATGATCGTCATCGGATTCGTAATGGTGAGCAGCAGGGTCGACGCATACGATTTAAACAGCGTGTCCCCACTTGCTTTGGCTGCCTCAACCGCAGGCTTGGAGCGAAATGTTTGCACGCCCAGATAGATAAGGAAAAGACCGCCAACCAACTGCAGGATCACCTTTTGATCTAACAAAAAGCTAGTAATCAACGTCAAACCGAACCCAGCGATGAAGCCATAAATGGCATCTGCCGTAGCGGCGCCTAGTCCAGATAGAAAGCCATGCAATCGGCCAAGCGTCAAGGTTCTGCGCATACATAGGATCCCGATAGGGCCAACTGGTGCCGCGATGGAAAAGCCTAATAACAGGCCCTTAAGTAAGGGAATCAGCCACACGCTTAGAACACCTGCTCACCGTCATACGTAGCGATTTTCTTGTATAGATCCGGACGACGATCGCGGAAAATCCCCCATTCGATACGCTGGATCTCCAACTGATCCAAGTCGAACTCGGCAACGAGAACCGTTTCCTCGTCACGCCCAGCTTCCTCAATCAGATTGCCCTGCGGGCCTGCAATGAAAGACGAACCATAGAAGTTGATGCTGGAATCCTCATCTTCTTCCTTCCCGATACGGTTCGATGCAATTACCGGCATCAAGTTGCAAGCCGCGTGACCGCGCATGCACATTTGCCAGTGATCCTTCGAATCTATGGAACCATCCTGCGGCTCTGAGCCAATAGCTGTCGGGTAGAACAACAGTTCCGCCCCCATCAGCGCCATTACGCGTGCAGCTTCTGGGTACCACTGGTCCCAACAAACGCCGACGCCGATTTTGGCGTAGCGGGTTTTCCAGACCTTGAACCCTGTATCTCCTGGGTTAAAATAGAACTTCTCCTCATACCCTGGACCGTCAGGGATGTGGCTTTTGCGGTACGTGCCGAGAACAGAACCATCGGCATCAATGACAGCAAGCGAATTGTAGCGCGCGTAGTTCTTTTTCTCATAGAAGCTGATTGGCAATACAACGGCCAGCTCCTTCGCAATCTCACGGAAGTGATTGATCGCTTTGTTCGTTTCCAGCTCCGTTGCGAAGCGATAGTAATCGGACTTTTCTTTTTGGCAGAAATACGGTGTTTCAAACAACTCTTGAATCAAAATCACTTGCGCACCCTTCGCCGCGGCTTCACGCACCAATTTCTCTGCTTTGGCGATGTTTTCTTCTATATTATCGGAACAGCTCATTTGTGTGGCTGCTACAGTCACTTTTCTCACGTAAAATCACCCTTTCTTGCTGGCTGGCATTTGCTGCGTCGTGCAGTGAACATTGCCGCCTTCTTTGATAATAGACATGCCGTTAATTGTACGGATTCGACGTTCTGGGAATGTCGCTTGAAGCACTTCAATCGCCTTGCGATCTGTCTCTTCCGAAGTACCACCAAATACCGGCAAAATAATGCCGCCGTTCACAAAATAGAAGTTCAAATAGCTAAGCGTCAAGCGCTGCTCTTCAAAGAACGTCAGCGGTGGTTGCTCGATCTGAATAATCTCGAAAGATCGGCCTTTCGCATCTGTCGCGCTGCGGAGAATTTCCAAATTCTCCTGCGTAATCGCATAGTTGGCATCCGAAGGATCGTTGCAGACTTGCAGAATGATTTTGCCTGGAGCAGCGAAGCAAGCAATATTATCAACGTGACCGTCCGTCTCGTCGCCGTCGAGCCCTTTGTTCAACCAGATGATCTTCTCCACGTTCACGAAATTGCGGACATGCTCCTCAATCTCCTCGCGGCTCAGATCCGGGTTGCGATTCGTGTTCAGTAGACATTCTTCTGTGGTCAAAAGCGTACCTTCCCCATCCACGTGGATGGAACCGCCCTCCATGACGAGCGGAGCGTCAAACCGTTTCACACCATGATGCTCTGCGATTTGTGGAGCTACGTTATCATCAAGATCCCAAGGCGCATACTTGCCGCCCCATGCGTTGAATTTCCAGTTAACTGCGGCGATTTCTTGCTGCTCGTTCAAGACGAAGGTTGGACCGTTGTCGCGGAACCAAGCGTCATTATGCTGGATCTCAAGGAAATCCACATTAGATTCGGTGAACATCGCTTTCACTTGCTCTGCATCGGAAGGGTTAACAATCACGGTTACAGGCTCAAATTCGGCAATCGCCTTAGCCAAATCCGCATACCCTTGGGACACGACCGCGTGATCCTCTGGGTAAACCATCGACGCTTGAACCGGCCAAGAAATGAAAGTCCGCTCGTGCTCTGTCCACTCTGCCGGCATGCTATAGTTTACATCTTTAGGTTTCGTCATCATCCGTCATCTCACTTTATCTAAATTTAGTTAATCTCTTATAGGAAGATTCAAATAAAAACATCGTCTCCCATCATAACTCAAAAGCCGCCAAGGCTCAATGTAAATAGGTAGTTCTGTAACCAAATCTTTGTGGAAAGGAACTCGCTTTACGGCATGCTACAGCTTTCCCATTACCTACCAGCATATTTGAAATGCTTTTAATACAAATTAGAAGAGGATTTCATAGACTGCATACCCGAAAGGATTGATCACTTTGGCAACTGTTCTGCATATTACTGCACATCCTCATGATCATCAAACGTCTTACAGTATGGCCGTAGGTAAAGCTTTCATCGATGCCTATCGCGAAGCGAACCCCAATGACGAAGTGATACCTATTGATTTGTATCGTGTCCAAGTGCCGCATATTGATGCGGACGTGTTCAGCGGATGGGGTAAGCTGCGCAGTGGACAGGACTTCTCCTCCTTAACTAGCGATGAGAGCGCCAAGGTAGGACGAATCAGTGAACTCACCGAGCAGTTCATTGCCGCAGACAAATACGTATTCGTTACGCCGATGTGGAATTTCTCGTTCCCTCCTGTGATGAAAGCCTATCTGGATGCTCTTTGCGTAGCTGGCAAAACGTTCAAGTACACCGAAGCTGGCCCTGTTGGCTTACTTTCTGGCAAAAAAGCACTGCATATCCAAGCACGTGGTGGTGTCTATTCAGAAGGGCCAGCGGCCGGCATGGAATCGGGTCATCGGTATATCAGCATTATTATGGCGTTCTTTGGTATTACAGAGACACAAGGTTTGTTCGTAGAGGGGCATAACCAATTCCCCGATAAAGCGGAGCAAATCAAGGCGGATGCGATTAGTAAGGCGAAGGAATTGGCCCATACGTTTTAATAGGGAGCTGTCCCCCAAGATGAATGGATCTTGGGGGACAGTTTTTACTTTTTGGATTGGCTGCTCAGCTCGGTAGAGTTGACGACTTCTTTATTAGCAGGAGTTGGGCTGATTAACGGACACAGAAGACGCTAATTGGTTCAAAAGTGCCCCTTAACAAGGCTAACGGACATGAGTGCCGCTATTTGCTTTAATTGCACATGCTAATCACACAAAATGATCAAATAACGTCGCTGGCGTCCGTTACGTTGAAGAATGGCTTCTTTTCTGCGGAATAAGGTCGCTAGTGTCCGTTAGATAGGTGGGTGATAGGTGGTGGATAGAAAATTAGAATCCACAAGCAAGACAAGCCGGCAAGTAGCACTCTCCCCCTCAATATAGCAAATAAGCCTCCAACGCCACTCACGTGGACATTTGAAGGCTCACACATCTTTACAGTTCGAAATTAGGATCTAGCTAATGTAACACTAGTGCCCCCTTTTCCTACCAAAAAGGGATAAGTTAAATATAACCCGCCAACATATAGCACCACCGCTATGTAAACAGGCAATAAATGTACAAAGTCCGTGTAGCCAATATGTGCGTGAACCAAAAGCCCTGCAGCAAAGCCGGGCAGCCCACCCCAGAGGAATGTCCACCATAACCAGCCCTCACCTTGATTGACCCCCCAAAGCGCCGAAGCAGTTATCGCTACTGCCAAGGAAAACAAAGCACCGCCAAAGCCCGCACGATCATGTGCAATAAGCGGAATAATGGTCTCACTCCAAGCTGACAATTGTGAAGAAGTTACGCCTAAA
The DNA here is from genome assembly GCF_964253335.1 of Paenibacillus sp. LjRoot56. Classification (NCBI taxonomy): domain Bacteria; kingdom Bacillati; phylum Bacillota; class Bacilli; order Caryophanales; family Paenibacillaceae; genus Paenibacillus; species Paenibacillus sp. LjRoot56. Next base: position 90,538 of record NZ_CAXURV020000005.1, on the reverse strand, counting down.
TAGGCCAAATCGCTTGGGACGAATACCTCCGTTATACCGACAAAGGATATTGTAAGTCCCCCGATTCCCAGACCAAAGCCAAGTATCACGAAGCAACACTGCCCCCATTGCGCTCTTAGCCAAACTCGATCATTTCGTAGCCCTGGCGGTTTGCGAGACGGATGATCCTTCAACCCACGCAGCGTCAGCAGCAGCATAGGCAGCAAAACTACCGCTACAGCCGCATGAAGTGGATCAAAATAACCGTAACCCAGATACAAAAAGAAACTACTAAAGCCGACAACGCATGAGGATATGACGGCCGTTCGCGCCCAATGCAGCCCGTAACGTAAACCGTGATGCGCTAGCTGATAATAGAAAATGCCAATGGAGATCATCGTACCCGCTAAGGTAATGCGATCATGAGACATGAAATGGAGTAAATGTTTATTGAAATGGATAATTTCACTGCGTGATTTGCCCAAAAAGTCCTCATCATAAGGCAACAGCACCGTTGTCGCTGCGATCAACCACGCGAGCACACCGCCAATGATCATCCCTAATCCCAGCAGGCTCATCCATCCCCAATTCGCCCAAAAGGAAGGGGTGGGTGGAAAGGAAGAGATCTCCCCATGCTGGGGAGCCGTCGAAGGGACGGAAGATTTATCAACAGCAGTTTTGGCATTGGAATCCTGCTCGTTAGCGTCAACACTGCCTTCGTACGGCAAAGCCTCAGCGTCCGTGAAGGCCACAGAAGCTGTGATGCGATCATACAGGATCGCTTCGTTGATCCGCTTCGGCAGCCCTGGCCCCGCGTAGACGAGCCCGCTGTGCAGTATGACGCTCGTCGCTCCTGCTGCCAGCAGCGCGCGCGCGTCCTCCGGCTGATGCACGCCGCCGGCCGCCACAACCGCGCTGCGCTCGCCCAGCGACTCGCGCAGCAACCGGACCTTGCTCAGCTGCGCGCTGAGCAACGAAGCGCCGCCGCCCACGCGCTCGCGGCGAGTGCCCGGCTCCCGCTGCGCGTCGCCGAGGACGACACCGCTGAAGCTGCGCGCGGTGTCAAGGATCGCCCGCAGCTCCCCCACCGGGAGCTCCTGCGGTACATACACAAGCAGCGGCTTCCCCGGTGCCGCTGCCTCCGCAAGCTGGCGTACCTCCGCGAGGTACGCCAAAGCCTCATCTAATGGCCAGCCTTCGGCTAGGCCATCGAGGGTGAACCCCGCCGCGTACGGCGCCAGCTTGAGCAGCAGCTCCCGCTGCTCATCTAGCGCTTCGCGCGGCGAACTCCCCGGCATCGGTCGCAGCCGCACGAAGTGCGGCAGTCGATGCCCCACGCCCTTGCGCAGGCGCGCAGCGATCACGTGCGCGCCGTCGTTCTCGTAGCCATCGGCGTAAACGATGGCTTCCTCTTCCGCCATGCGAGTAATCGATGCATGGCTATTAACAGCTCGGACCGTCACGGGTCCGAGCTCGATGAACCCGAGCCCGAACTGGGCGAGGGCCTTGTGCGCCGTGCCGTGCGGGTCAAGACCGCCGCTGAGGCCGACGGGGCAAGCAATCGGCACGCCTGCCAGCTCGCTCGCCAGCAGCGGCGACATTTCCATGTGGCCCATCGTGCGGATCACGAAGGTCCCACCAGGAATGCGACTTAGCCCACCAATCGCATGCAGTGTAAGATCTCTTGCCCTCCACCCGCTAAACTGGAAAAGCAGCGGTTTAAATAACGTATGATACGACCAATCGGGCATAGGCCGCCTCCTCTTTTGGATGATAGTTCCAGTATACCGTGTATCCTTGCCTCTGCCCATAGACACACTTTGTTGCGATTCCCTGTGATTCTAATCACAGGGGTTCCCTCCACTTATTCGCTATACTGAAAGCATCAAGTCATTCTACTGGAAATGAGATGATCCGACATGCTAAGCGAACAAACCATCCGAATCATTAAATCCACCGTGCCTGTATTAGAAGTTCATGGTGTTGCGATAACCAAACGTTTCTACGACAAGTTGTTCACATCTCACCCTGAGCTTTTACATCTATTCAATCACGCCAATCAAAAGCAAGGCCGACAGCAGACAGCTCTAGCGAATGCTGTTTATGCGGCAGCGAAGCATATCGATCGATTGGAAATGATCCTGCCAGCTGTTAAACAAATTGCTCATAAACATCGCAGTCTTGGCGTCAAACCCGAACAATATCCCATCGTTGGGCAACATTTGCTAGGCGCAATTAAAGATGTACTGGGCGATGCAGCGACAGATGAGATTCTCGGGGCATGGGCTGAAGCCTATGGGGTCATTGCCAGTGCATTCATTGGCATTGAGTCGGATATGTATACCAATTCCGCTCTGCAGCCTGGAGGATGGTCCGATTTCAGATCCTTTGTCATCGCCCGCAAAGACAGAGAAAGCGACGTCATTACCTCCTTTTACCTAACGCCGCAGGATCATGGTCCGATTGCTGCATTCGAAGCTGGACAGTATGTCAGTGTTCGTGTCCAAATACCCGGCGATGCCTACACACATATTCGTCAATACAGCCTCTCTCATGCTTCTGGACAACCGTTCTACCGAATCTCGGTTAAACGCGAAAACACCAATCCAGCTGTGCCTGCGGGCAAAGTTTCCGTCTTTTTGCACAATCACGTTCAAGAGGGAGATGTTCTATGGCTCTCCGCGCCAGCAGGTGACTTTACATTAGATCAAACGGATACACGACCTGTTACGCTTCTTAGCGGCGGTGTCGGACTCACCCCTATGGTGAGTATGCTGCATTCACTCGTCACCACGCAGCCAAATCGAAAGGTTACTTTTATCCATGCTGCTCAAAATGGGGGACATCACGCGCTTCGCAAAGAGATCGAACAGCTGGCTGAAGAGCATCCTCAAGTCACACTTGCTTGGTGTTACGCGCAACCGACAGCTGCCGATACCCGTGAGCAGTCTTACCACAAAGAGGGCTACGTAGATCTCCCATGGATCCAAAGCCTTGTTCCATCTGTGGATGGCAGCTTTTACTTCTGTGGACCTCTGCCGTTCATGAAAGCCGTGAACCAATCGCTCATCGCGTGGGGTGTTCCTGAATCAGACCGTCATTACGAATTCTTCGGACCTTCCGGTGCTCTTTCCTAGTTGGACCCCTATGAAAAACGGCTCTGTTTGCATAATGCGACAGGGCCGTTTTGATTTGAAGGGCATCTGGAGTAGTGCCGGAAATTTCTCCCTAGGAATGAAAATCCAAATAACTGGAATTTCTCCATCTAATTCAAATCATTTTTAGCGAAAATGATACTTAACTGGATTTTATACAGGTAATTTCGCTACTTATCACAAACTGGAGAGAAATCGCTGAAAATAACTACATATAATCCAGCTATTCCTCTTTTCGCGCTAGACTCCACTAATATAACAGCATAAAATCCATCTAATTTGTTGAAGGGCGGAGCGGTCTATTGGTTGGAGGGTGAGCGGTCTATTGGTTGAAGGGTGAGCGGCCCATTTGTCGGAATGTGTGGGGGCATTTGCTGGAGGGTGTGCGGTCCATTTGTTGGAGGGTCAGCACTCTATCTGCCGGAAGTTCTGCGGTTCATTTGTTTGAGATTGTCCCTTCCCTTTCGTTTGACCGAAGATTAGCCCTAGCACTCATTCCCTGATACCTCCCGGTTCTATACTTACTTTTTCCCTCTTTCACGCAACAACCGATTCACCGTTTCTCGGCGAAGCCCAATGAACTGCCCTATTTCCTCTTGGGTTAGCACGTCGGTCAACTTCAAAGTACCGATATACTGCGCAAACCATGCCTCCATTTTCAACAATTTAGCCGCTGGAGCAACTGCTGTTAGCTGATCAATCCGCTGCTGCATCATGCGCAGCTTCTCCTGTAATTGGCGCGCAATGGTGCGAAAGTGGTCTGGATTGTTTTCCAAATCCTCGTACCAGCGGTCCGCAGGCAGCACTTCAACCTCACTTGTCACGAGTGCGATCGCCGTTGCATAGTAGGCACTTGGACTAATTAGCGAGTGATGCGGAATTGTCTCACCAGGTACAATGATATTCACAAGTGCCGTGTTACCATCTTCATGTGAACGGACAATTTTCAACAGTCCCGAATGCAGCTTGAATAGTAAACCCATCTCGCCTTGGCGGAACAGGATTTCCCCTTTATGCAATTTCATCTTCGTATCCCCTTTAACGAGAAAAAGCGACAGCACGCTTGGGGCTGATCGCTTTTATGGATATCTTGAACGACTATACTTCCTTTTTCAAGGACTCAAAAGGAGTCCGAATTTGCAGACGTGCTTGTGTTATTTTGCCCGATAAGCTCACGTACCAATTCAACTGCTCGACCTTGCCAATCAGCCAAATGGATACCAGTAAACCTGTAAGCGACACGAGAACCGCAATCGGCAATGCCCACATGGAGACTGGATGAGCGAAATAAGGGATGAATGAAACCGCTAAGATTGGCGCCGCATTCCATTTGAAAAATTGAATTAACGTAATCGTCACAAGGGCTGTTAGGAAAAAGGAAACGGCTCCCGTGCTAATGGTATAAAAAATACTGCCCATCGTAACCGCAATAATGGCTCCGATAATAATGCGACGTATTTCTCTTATGTTGTCTACACGATGCATGAATAGAAAACTAAATGCGCCCAGCGTTGGGTAGAAAACCATCTTCATCGATGGAAAGTGATAGGATGCCCAATAAGCTCCCATCAGATAACAGCAAATGATAAGTGAACGAAGAAACATCGTTGGTTCCCGTCCTTTTCTATATGGGATTCATGAGGCCGTTCATGTTCTAAACCAGACCTTTCCCATTTTACAAAATAGACAGAGAATCAGTCAATAACTTTACATGTTATGTTATGTCATTTTTTCCTCATTTTTCACTTGATTAGTTCCGTTCCACCGACACGGTTGTCGAAGCAAAGAACTTCGTCACCGCAAAAGACGCCGCACCAAGCACAGTAGATCGATCACGAAGCTCCGAAAATTCCACCTTCAACTGCTTGCGCGGATGCGGTAATGATCGCTTCTCTAGCAGATCCAAAAGCGGCTTCATCAGCCACTTCTCGCCACCGGCCAACCGGCCTCCAAGAATGATAAATTCCGGATTATATCCGTTAATGATGTTCACAACACCGACCCCGAGGTAATAGCCCAGCCGTTCAAAAAGCTTGATGACCCCTGCATCTCCGCTTTCGGCTTTGCTAAGCAGACTTTTTAGGTCGACTTCGCGCCCTAGCTCTCTCCCTGCTTGTTCCAATAAGGCATGCTCCGATGCGTATAGCTCCCAACAACCTAAGCTGCCGCAGCGGCACTTCGGACCATCATGCTGAATCGAGATGTGGCCAATCTCGCCGGAGAAACCCGTCGCCCCGCGATACAGCTCGTTTTTGATAATAATGCCCGCACCGATCCCCATACCGATAGATACATAGATGAGATTCGCAGTATCTTTCCCTGCACCGAACTGTTTCTCGCCCACTGCCCCAGCGTTCGCTTCATTATCAATCACAACAGGAAGTCCAAATTCAGCTTCTAGCTGACTCTGCAGCGGCACATTCTCCCAGCCCAGATTCGGGGCAAACAACAAATTCCCCTCCTCATCTACGATACCTGGCACGCCAAGGCCGATGCCAATCACACCATAAACGCTTTCTGGCGCCGTTTCAATCAACTCACGGATCGTCGTTTTGAGTAAGTGCGTAACCTGCTCGACAGATTCATTGTGATGCTGGATGCGGTTTTCCCGAATCACTTTACCCGTTAAGTCGGTGAGAACAGCCAACATATCATGCACACCAAGATCAACGCCAATCGCATATCCTGCCATGCCATTAAAAAGAAGCATCATCGGCTTGCGCCCGCCGCTCGATTCTCCAGCGCCGATCTCCTGGACGAGGGAGCTTTCGATCAGCTCATTCACAAGACTAGATACCGTCGCTTTCGTCAGCCCTGTAATCTCAGCGATTTTAGCGCGTGAGATCGGCGAATCCGTGCGGATGTGATGCAAAACGATCGTTTTATTTATCTTTTTCACGAGGTTTAAGTCGCCTGTTTGTTTCATAATTATCCCCCATACCGTTCCAAATGCTACAAGTCTTCGCTATGGAAATGATTCTAACATAGAAGACTTTTTCGCGCACTAACTAAGTTTGTTTAATGAATTTACAAACTTTCGGAATGATGCTATGATGACTTCATAAGCACTTATCATTCATTTATACGGAGGCTGAATTCATGAGCTACTTTGACAACATTCAACCAGTTAATTACGAGGGCCCGACATCCACGAACCCACTTTCCTTTAAATTTTACAACCCAGATCAAGTTATTCTAGGCAAAACAATGCGTGAGCATATGCGTTTCGCAGTTGCTTACTGGCATTCTTTCTCTGCTAATGGTTCCGACCCATTCGGTGCGGGTACGAACATCCGTGCTTGGGACAAATACGACGGCTTAGAGCTGGCGAAAGCTCGCGTTGACGCTTGCTTCGAGCTTCTAAACATTCTAGGTGTCGACTACTTCGCATTCCATGATCGCGATATCGCGCCAGAAGGCAACACCCTGCAAGAAACGAATGCTAACCTCGACGAAATCGTTGGGTTGATCAAAGATAAAATGGCTTCCACAGGCAAAAAGCTTCTATGGAACACAGCTAACATGTTCACCAACCCGCGCTTCGTTCACGGGGCTGCTACTTCCAATAATGCAGAAGTTTTTGCTTATGCAGCTGCACAAGTGAAAAAAGCTTTGGACCACGCGAAAGAGCTTGGCTCTGAAAACTATGTGTTCTGGGGTGGGCGTGAAGGTTACGAAACGCTTTTGAACACGGATCTTGGTCTTGAGCTCGACAACCTTGCTCGCTTCCTGCACATGGCCGTTGCTTATGCCAAAGAAATCGGCTACACAGGTCAATTCTTGATCGAACCTAAACCGAAAGAGCCTTCCAAGCACCAATATGATTTCGATGCAGCGACAACACTTTCATTCTTGCAAAAATACGACCTGCTTCCTTACTTCAAATTAAACCTTGAAGCTAACCATGCTACGCTTGCAGGTCACACGTTTGAGCACGAGCTTCGTGTAGCTCGCGTTAACGGCATTCTTGGTTCCATCGATGCGAACCAAGGCGACTTGCTGCTAGGTTGGGATACAGATGAGTTCCCAACTGACCTATACTCGACAACGATGGCGATGTACGAAATCCTCTTGAACGAAGGCGGCATCGGCCGTGGCGGCGTGAACTTCGACGCGAAAGTTCGCCGTACTTCCTTCGAGCCAATCGACGTTGTTTATGCACACATCGCAGGTATGGACGCATTCGCTCGCGGCTTGCAAGTTGCAGCTAAATTGATCGAAGATAAAGTATTCGACAACATCCTTGACACGCGCTACGGTTCCTTCAAGTCCGGTATCGGCGCAGACATCGTGTCTGGCAAAGCAGACTTCAAGTCCCTTGAAGCTTATGCACTTGAGAACAACGCTCCGATTGTGAACCAATCCGGTCGTTTGGAATTGATCAAAGCAACTGTGAATCAATATTTGCTTAACGCTTAATTTGTTTAACACCAAAAATCCCGCTTCGGCCATTGGGCTGGGGCGGGATTTTTTTTGGATTGAGTCACTGAAACGTATGAACCTTGGCTCCCGATGAAATAACTGGATTTTCTGTAGCTAATTTCATGGTAAATGCTCATTTCATTGGAATAAATGGATAAAATGAAGCTAATTTAGTCGCATCAGTCCTAAATCAGCGAATACGGTAATTTTAACTGTATATCTTCCATCTATTCGTCTAAATTAACTGATTTGAAGAAAATTAGCTGTAGTTTTTGCAGTTAAGTACCTCGTCGTGCGGGATTATTCGACACATCGCGGCCTACTTCGATCGCGCCTATTTCAATGCATCGCGGATCGCATCTTCGATCTGATCCATCGGATCGCTGCTCGGCGCCTTGTAAAGTCCGCTAGCTACAGCTGCGCTTACGCTCACTGCCTTGTCGTCCTCGACCAGCTTCTGCAGCAGCGTGCGCGTGCTGCCCTTGAGCTTGGTCTGGATGGCGCGATACGCCACCGCGACCATCTCATCGCGGCGAAACACAGCGCCTTGCGCGATCAGCTGCGCCTCAGTCGCGCTGAGCAGTCCGCTTGTCGCCGCAAGCTCGCGAGCCGTCTGCGGCTCTGCCTCCGCATAGCCGAGCGCGCGCAGCGTCAGCGCCAAGAACTGCTCGCCGGTGATGCTCGCATCCGGCGCAAAAGATTCGTTGGTCACACCGTGCACCAACGTTTTACTAAACGCGAAGCCGACGGACTTCGCGGCCCAGTGCGTCGCCGGCACATCCGTGAACGGCGAACTCAGCCCTTGCGCATTCGCGGCGGCGGTCTCCCAGCCGAACAGACGCAGCAGCATCGTGGCGCCTTGCGCCCGTGTTAGCGTCTGCTCGAGCTCGTAGCCGCGATCCGTGCCTTGGAACAGCTGCAGCTTGTTCAAGCTGTCGGCTTCCGCCGTGTGCTTCACCCCAGCGTCCGCAGCCCAAGCTCCTCCGGCAAACAGCGTGGATAGAAGCACAGTTCCAATCAGTGTCATAGCCAACTTCTTGACCATAAATGCCTTGCGTAAGTTTCCCATCATCGCTGCACCGCCTGATTCGCGCCTTTGTGACGAAGCGTGGAGAGGTCAATCACGTAGGAAGTCTCCGTTAGCCTTTGAAAAAAGGGATCTACCGAACCCACCAAATCCCATTTAAAGCTGATGGCAAAATCCATTGGATTCCCATAATCATCCCATTTGCGCATCAGTCTAATCGTTTTCCAACCATCGGAGTAGTCCTTTACGACGCTTTTATCGGTTAGCTTTTTACCTGTAACGAACTCGGTGTTCTGCCCTCTTACTTGGTTATTCAAGTTGTAAATAGGACCCCCACCATTAGATAAACCACGCGCAATATTCACGCCATCCGTAACGCTAATGAACTCCTCTGTGAAGGAGTAGCCCGTCGGCATCGTCAACTTAACCACACCATACAACACTTGCAATGGCTTAGCCGAGTCACTGTAAACTGCATCGTAGACTGACTTGGATACCGAAGGTTTCCCCACCATTGCTTGCGGATAAGCAGTAAATTCGGCCGCATACTGTACCTGAATATCCTGCATCTCATACGTAATACTGCTGGGCTTAGTGACGACTTGCTCAGCCCCCCACACAGGAACTGTAAAGCCAAGACAGCCTATTAGCATAAACAAAGAGATTACTTTACTTATTTTCCTAATCATACCAAATCCCTCCCAATTCATAGATTACTAGATGATCGGGAGGTTGGCAATATGCCATAAGCTATAGGGAATTAGCAAATGAAGACTACTCTTCTACTTTAATTTCATTTGAATGAAAAGGTGTATTTACACTAGAAGTCAGCGCATCGTCATCGTTATTATCACGGACTGTTTTTTGCAGAACAAACGAGGACATGGTCAGGAACAAAGCCGTGACGGCGTAGTACCCTTTGACCGAAAGAATCTGATCGAGATTAATGATGCCGATGAACATGCCTAGCAAAGCTAAGGCAAACGAGCTCCATGCTAGGAATGTAAAAGCCGATGTATTCCGTTTGCGAGATTCGTATCCATCCTCCAAATTATCACGAATAACCTTCTGCAGCACGAACGCCGACATGGTAAGAAAAAGTGCGCACACGGCGAAATACCCCTTCACGCTAAGCGATTCTTCAAGTGTATATATCCCAATAAACATTGCTACGAAAGCTCCAATAAAGGACGCCCACGCCATAAAAGTAAACGCTGCCGTGTTCCGTTTCCGTTGATTCATCATCTTAAAAATCCCCCTATCGTTGCCAAGCAACGTTATGAATGACTTGCTCTTGATACTCAGTATATGGTACTCAGAGCGTTCAAAATAGTACTATTTTCCAATAGTACCTACTCCTAAGACTAAGCCTACATGTACTTTTCGTAGACAGATCTTGCTACAGCGCGACCAACACCCCTCCAGCCCTCGTTTCACCTGCTGTAAGCGTGAAAAACATCACTACAGCTCGACCAACACCCCACCTACACAACATGGAACAATTTGACATCGCTTTTTTAGTACTGTATAGTACTATTCATGACAAAAACAAAAAAAATATCCAATCGTGATGTTGTACTTCTCACCGCCAGGAATCTCTTTCTGACTCAAGGCTATTTGGCGACGAGTATGGATGAAATCGTGATCACCAGCAAGGTGTCTAAGACGAATATTTACTATTATTTCAAAAGTAAGGAAGAGCTCTTAGCCGCGATTCTCGATCAGCTTATAGGGGCTTATACACGGGAGATGCAAGAGATCGCAGCACGTTCAGACTTGTGTGTACAGGAGCGTTTCGATCTATTCCTTCAAGGAATGGCAGGCTCTGAAACCAGCTTCTTAGCTGGCTGCCCCTTCCTCACGCTATATACACAGATGCCGCAGGAGGCGGACGAACTTAGACGGAAAGTGGGGTTGTTTTTTCAGGAACAAATGCGCCTAGTGGAAGATCTGCTCCTCGAAGGTGTGCGCAAAGGAGAGTTCTCTCCTAATCTTTCTACAAAAGCTGTCGCAGGGCTCATCGTTTCAACACTCGAAGGCGCTCTTTTTCTACAGCATGCGAATCAAGATCCAGCTTTACTGGGTCAAACCCTTACTACTTTAGCCCAATTGCTAAAGTAATTTTTTTACTCATGATTAGTACTAAACAGTACTAGTAAACAAAAGATGGAGGTTATTCATTTGGCTCATATTTTTATGACTGGCGGTACAGGATTTATCGGAACTCACACGCTAGCGCAGCTTTCGCAAGAGAATCACACAGTGTCTGTACTCGTGCGGTCAACTTCGCGGTGGGAGCATATTTGTAAGGGGCTAGGTTGGTCAGACAGTGCTGATACCATCATAAGCCGCATCCGCCCTGTTATAGGCGATTTGGGCATGCCCGGCCTTGGCTTGAGTCACTCTGACAGGGAAAAGGTTCTGACCGCAGATGTCATTATTCATGCTGGCGGGCCGATGGATATTCGGATCAGCGAAGCAGAGGCACGCGTGGTTTTTCTGCAGGCTGCCGAGGAAATGCTTCGCTTGGCTGCGGACATTCAGCTGCGCGGGGGATTAAAGCATTTCATCCATGTGGTCGGGTTCAAAAGCCCCTGGACAGACGAAAATAGGCACAATCCCGCTCCCGTTATCGCACATTTAGAGCAAGGTCCGCCGTATGAGCTGATGAAATGCCTAGCGGATTTGCGCATTCGGGAAGGCGCTCAGGAGCTTGGACTCCCTCTTTCTATCGTTCACCCCAGCGTAGTCATCGGCAGTTCGCAGCATGGAGAAACGCCTCAGACCGGCGGTCTCGGTATTCTTGTCCGAGCTACGGCGCGCGGCTTGATGACTATCGTACCTGGCGGTTCTACACATTGGTTGCCGCTTGTCCATGTCGATCATGTCGCCTCCTTCATCAACTTATTAACAAAAGAAGCTTCACCACCACCTACGCAAACGTACTATTTGCTGGACGATCCAAAGGTAAGCCATTCCATGCAAGAGCTAGTTTCCATGATCGCCAAAGAACTGCGCGTTCGTAAGCCCCATGGATCCATTTCGCCAAAGTGGCTCAGTAAGCTTTTAGGTACATCATTAGGACAAAAGTTAGGTATCCCCAAGGAATCCCTTGAATTTATCGTAAATAAGAACACCCCTTTTCCGATTGCACCGAAAGAAAGCTTGCTGCACAAGCATAAGCTCCCGAATAAGGTTCAGGATGAAATGCTGCCTTTTACGATTGCGGATCTTGATTTTCAGCTCGTGCATGGCCATATGCCTGCGGAAGGGTTTGTGAGAGGGAAGCGAGGGCCTTTGGCTAGTCTGGAGCGAAGCGGAACTGGGCGGCGTACATCGGCAGAGGATTTGGTAAGGAGCGACGCTGGACTACGGCTGGAACAAAAGCCTCTGGAGCCTCAAAAAACCCCCCTCCTCTTCGTGCACGGCACACTAAGCGGAGCAGATTGCCTGCTCCCTCTGGCAGCGCAGTTCCCAGAGCACGACGTCTGCCTGGTCGATCTGCCAGGCTTCGGGCGCTCGCCCTACCATCACGCAGCTGACGTGATGGAGGGCCACATCGCAGCGCTCGTCGAGGCGATCCGCGCCTTCGACAGCCCGGTCACGCTCGTGGGCCACTCGCTGGGCGGCCTCCTAGCCGCCCACGCCTACGCTCGCGTGCCGGAGCGGATCCACAGGCTGCATCTGCTGCAGCCTGCCCTGCAACCGGCCGCGCGCATGTACCGCAGCGCGCGCCTCAACCATCTCGCGCTGTGCCGGCTGCGCGAGAAAGACCTGCGGAAGCAGCTGCTGACGCAGCGCTGCTTCGTGGACATAAGTGACATACCGACTTCGTATGTCACTTATGTCCTGCAAGAACTGCAGTCGCCGCGTGTGCGGAAGACGACTGCTGAGACCCTCTCTGCGCTGGCACGCGCAGAGGGGTTCCCTCCGCAGCAGCAGGCGGAGCTGCTGCGGAAGGCTTCGATCCTGTGGGGCACACAGGATCGCGCCCTAGCTTGGGCGGAGGAGCTTCGCTCCGCCCAGACGATAGAGATCGAGGCGGCGCACCATTTCCCGATCTCGCATCCCGAGCTGACAGCCCAGCTGCTACGGCAGCAAGGGCTGTAAGTAAGCTCTCCTACCTCATCCGTCATCATTCATCTTTCATTCGTCTGCATTCATCTTTCATCCGACTTTCATTCGTCTGCATTCATCTTTCATCCGTCATCCATCCGTCTTTCATCCGTCCGCTGCATTCATCCTTCATCCCTCTCTCCCTACCCGCCCCTGCCCCGACTCTCCCTCATTATGAGTAGTGGATAATTAGGACAATAAGGTGGAGCTATGAGTGTACTGAGAATAATTGGAGATATGAGTAGTGGATAATTAGGACAATAAGGTGGAGCTATAAGTGTACTGAGAATAATTGGAGATATGAGTAGTGGGTAATTAAGACAGTAATGTAGAGTTAGGAGTGTAATAAGAATAATTAGAGAGTAGTAATGATAAGAAGAATGTTGGAAAGTGAAGTAATGTAGTAGGTCCTCTACCCATTCAAAAAATGCAAAAGAGCACTTTTCGAATGGGTTCCTACCTCCATTATTGAAAATTGATGCAAATAGGCATCAATTTGGAGTGATCTCAGGAGAAAATCATGAAATACGTTAAAAAGGTTGCCTATTTGCACGCATTTACTACTTTCGACCATAAATTGGTAAAAAATGTTGTATTTTTGCATTTTTGAGAAAGGGAAGAGGAATTGATGAGAGTGAGCATCCCGCCCACGCCAGCAATATCTCATCTGCCGAAATGCCACCGATTACCTAACCTGACAACATTGCCCCTACGCGGGGGCCGCAGAGGCGAGCTCTTTATCTTTTTCCCCTAAGTTTCCCCAAGACATTCACCTAAAGCCTACCGGCGGAATAACATATGAGAAAACCTTTGACGAGGTCATTCCAGGGATGAGCGATCACGGTTAAGAGGTTAGTTTTATCGAAAAGCAGGCTCGGATACAGTCATTTCCGACTCCCCATTTCCTGAGCCTCCCACTTTGGGTGTCTCAGTTGCGCTTTAGTGAGTTTCAGCCACTGAGACTACCAAGTAGGCGGCTCGGTCATTTTTTTTCAAGGAGGCATCATCTATGCAAATTCACGTTGTCCAGAAAGGGCAAACGTTGTATCGTATTTCGCAAACCTACGGCGTCTCGGTCGAGGAGGTCGCAGAGGCGAATGAGTTAACCCCCTCTCAAACGTTAGTCATCGGACAGGCATTAGTCATTCCGATTGTTGGCTCCTACTATTGGGTACAGCCTGGTGAGGGCCTTTATCGAATCGCACAAAAGCTCGGCATTGACCTAGACGCACTAGCTTCTGCGAATGGACTTACGCTATATCAAACATTACCCAGCGGTTTCCGATTATATATCCCCCCTGCCCCGCGCAAACAAGCCGAAGTCAATGCCTATATCGAACCTAGAGGGACGGATGTGTCACCTGTTCTCGTTCAAGCTGCCCGCGAAGCCGCACCTCATTTGACCTATTTAGCTCCCTTCAGCTTCCGCATTAACCGAGATGGGACCTTGGTCAATCCGCCACTAAACGATTTGCGAGAAATCGCTCGGCAGCATGGCGTCACCCTCATGATGGTGGTCACCAACCTCGAGAATGATCAATTCAGTGCAGAACTGGGACATGTGATCTTAACCGACGAAGCTGTTCAAAATCGTTTGCTCCAAAACATCGAAGCAACTGCTGAGAAACTTGGGTTTAAAGATATTCATTTTGACATTGAACATCTGCTGCCAGCGGATCGGGAGGCTTACAACAAATTCCTGCGCAAAGCGGTAGATCGCTTTCATCGGAAAGGCTATCTCGTATCCACTGCACTCGCGCCAAAAACAAGTGCTACACAAGCAGGAGCTTGGTACGAAGCTCATGACTATAAAGCCCATGGCCAGATTGTCGATTTTGTCATCATCATGACCTATGAGTGGGGCTACAGCGGCGGACCGCCTATGGCCGTTTCTCCTATTGGACCTGTTCGCAAGGTGTTGGAGTATGCACGCAGTGAAATGCCTTCTTCCAAAATCATGATGGGTCAAAATTTGTACGGTTACGACTGGACGCTACCCTTTGTCCAAGGAGGCGCCTACGCCAAAGCAATCTCGCCGCAGGCAGCCATTGATCTAGCCCGCAAATATAATGCGCAAATTTTATATGATTACACGGCACAAGCGCCGCACTTTAACTACTGGGATGACGCCGGTAAGGAACATACCGTCTGGTTCGAGGACGCTCGTTCTATTCAAGCTAAGTTCCGTTTGATCGAAGAACTCGGACTTCGCGGCATCAGTTATTGGAAGCTTGGACTCAAATTCCCGCAGAACTGGCTGCTGCTTGAAGATAATTTCAAAATTGTGAAACGCGGTTAACGCATTGAGCACCCTCCCCGCAGGCGCGTGTAGATGGTGGGGTTCTCTTTTTCGACATAATCAACAAAATCTCAACAAATTAAATAACCATTTCCCTTCATTTTTCGCGATGAAATGCCGATGAAAATAGATATCTATTTTCAGCAAGCAGATTCTAGCAACAGCTTTAATGGAGGGAAATGAAGCATGAAATGGTTTTCTCAAAGTAAATGGTTGTCCCTAGTCATCATTTTCATTGTTGCAAGTCAGGCAATTTTCACAGGAAGTGCTTTCGCCGCGAATGACATTTCGAAGTTGGTTCTGAATAAAAATGAGCTTAACTTGCAGGTTGGCGATACAGCTAATCTGACAGCAACGGCCGTTTTCACAAGTGGCTCCACGGAGAATGCAACGGTCAAAACCGATTGGAACTCCGGCACGACCGATGTAGCAACTGTCTACGCGGGTGTCGTGACAGCCAAAAAAGAAGGTAAGGCCGTCATTACAGCCACCTATCTTGGAGAGACTGTCATCGTTAACGTAACGGTTACGAAAAAAGTAAAATCGTTAACCACCGATAAGCAAGCCCTTGATCTTCGTCTCAATGGAACGAGCCAAGTGCTGATAACAGCTTACTATGACGACGGTACTTCTGCAGATGTAACAAGTAAAGCAGACTACACAGTCGCATCCAGCTCTGTCGCTACCGTGACGAATGGTCTTGTTAAAGGACAAAACCCAGGAAGCACTACCATTACGATATCTCATATGAATCAATCGATCGTTTTGGATGTCGATGTCGAGGTTGTACGTCGTCTTGATGCAGAGAAATCCAATGTTTCCTTACTTCTAAAGGGGACTAGCGTGCTTGAATTAACGGCGACATACCCGGATGGCACCAAAGATAACGTAGCTACGAAAGCGGTATGGACATCAGACAAGCCTGAAGTCGCAGATGCCCTTAAAGGAACAATTACTGGATACAGTGTAGGGAAAGCGACTTTAACTGCTACCTATGGTACTAAGTCAACGACAATTACGGTTGATGTAGATAGCACGTTGAAACTTGAGTTAGATAAACAAAGCATTTTGTTAAAGAAAAATGGGACAGGCACGTTGAAGCTTAACGCTACCTATCCAACAAGCACTACACCTACGGATATTTCAGATCGTGCAGAATGGACTTCCAGCGATGAGAGTATCGTTTCTGTAACCAAAGGCAAGCTCATTGGTAACGCAATTGGCGAAGCAACGATCTCTGCGAAGTATGGGGATAAAACAGTCACAGCCAAAGTTGACGTTGAAGTTCCGCGTCGTTTGGTCGTGAGCAGCGAACTCGTTATTTTGAAAACAGCTGAAACACAGCAACTCGAGTTATTTGCAACCTATGCCGACGGCACAACAGACAATCTCGTAAAAGATAGAGCCGTATGGAGCGTAGATAATGAAGATATCGCTACGGTAACGAATGGACTTATCAAAACGTATAAAGCTGGTGTTGCTAATGTAACTGCTACCTATGGCGGCAAAACGACGACAACCCGAGTCGAAGTTGACGTCCCTAACAACATCACATTAGACAAGAAAATAGTGAATATGCAAGTCGGAGACTCTACCACGGTCACAATGACTGCAAATTTCAAAGGCCGGACGGATGACGAACTAAATGACAAAACCAAATGGACATCAAGCAACAAAGATGTTGTTGAGGTTCGTGACGGTATCATAACGGGGATTGCTACGGGTGCTGCTACGGTAACTGCTGAATACGGTACACGTAAAGCAACTGTACAAGTTTCGGTAGGCGAGTTGAAGACTCTTACGATTAGCCAAGAGAAATTAACCATGAAAAAGGGCGAAACGGCAACCCTTACTTCAGAAGCCGTGTATACCGATGATACCAAGAAACCAGTAACCTCTGATGTTATTTGGACAAGCAGTAATGTTAAAGCTGCTACTGTTGACAAGGGTGTCGTAAAAGCCATCGCGTCCGGCGAAACTACGATTACCGCTCAACTGGACAACAAAACAGTTACGATTCCAGTAAAAGTGGATATGGCAAGTGAGTTGAAAGCCAATGTAGCTAGCTTGGTTTTTGATTTAAATGAAACGAGATTGATCAAAATTACAGCAACAGATGACGACGGGGAAGATGTTTTAGTTACGACCGATGTCGAATGGAAGTCAAGCAATACAGGCATTGCTACCGTATCTAAGGGTCTTGTTACACCTGTTGCCCGCGGTAAAGCAACCATTACGGCAACTTATGGCGGTAAATCAATCTCTGTTCCCGTAGAAATCGGTGTGATTGATAGCTTAACAGCGAATAAATCCTTTTTTGTAACGAAAAGCGGATCTGAAACGCAACTGAAATTAACCGCAACTTTGTCCGATGGCTCAACGAAAGACGTCACAGAAAGCGCAACTTGGAAAGTTTCTTCTTATAAACTCGGAACTATCGAAAAAGGACTTTTCACAGCAACAGCTTCAGGGAAAACAACCATCACTGGCTTCTTTGGAGGTAAAACTGTATCCATTCCTGTGGAAATTGATTCTTTGAAGTATTTGAAGACCAATGTCGTTAAACTAACGCTTAAAGAAGGCGAAACAGCGAAAGTAGAAGCCTTGGCGACGTATACAGATGGATCCGAAGAAGATGTAACCAAGCCGGCACTCTGGACAACTTCCAACATCATGAACGCAGACGTAAAGGATGGCACGATCAAAGCAACTGGCAAAGGGACTGCACGCATTACCGTTACTTTTGCCAACATGAAAACGACCGTTCAAGTGACGGTCACGAAGTAACCGTTCGTATAGAACCGTTGCTCCTAGTTATCTAGGGGTAACGGTTTTTTCTTTTTCATTGCAACAAACGTCACGCCTACTCCTCCATGCATAACTTCTCATTCGTAGGGGAATATATGCTTACCTACTGAATGACCCCTATCTATTAAATACCTGGAGGTATGGATAATGGTTACCCGCTCTATCAAATTAGCTTCGATTTCTTTCCTTACTTTCTCTCTTCTGCTCGGGGCACATCAATATCGGCTGCATGCCCACGATCACAGTACGCAGGCGTCACAGACTGAAAACCTGCAGCATTTAAAGCGGGGCTCTGCCACGATGTATCAAACCAATCCCTTTGGTATGCCAGGGGCGGAAACAAAATTACTTCCATCTAACAACTTGAATGGCTACGCTGCCGCTTATGGGATTACACCACCAACAGCGTTTAACGTTACAACCGTACAAGCTCAATCCGTCCCTGCTACGCCGAAAGATAAAACGAGACCTTGGTACAGCTACCTCGGTTTATTGGGCTTACTTGGTTTGCTCGGACTAGGGTCACGCTCCAACTCTTCGTATTCGAAATAGCTTTTGTTTGGGCCATGAAAGAAGCCTAGTTCCTGATTGGGGAACGGGCTTTTTGGTCTGTAATTATAGACATTTGTTTATGTAATAGACTTTTGTTTGGGGGTGCGTTAGAATAAGGAGAGAACGACGAAGGAGGAGAGCTTTGCATGGATCGTGAACAGCAAATCCTAGCGCTTATCCGTCAAAATCCATTCATTTCCCAGCATGAAATGGCCGGTATCATCGGGATCTCCCGCTCCGCTGTTGCTGGTTATATTGCCTCTTTGACCAAAAAGGGAACGATTCGCGGCAGAGCCTATGTCACTTCGGATGAACACATGATTTACTGCATCGGCGGAGCCAATCTCGACAGTAAAGCTACTAGCAAGCATGCGATCCGCCTAGCTTCCTCTAACCCTGTAACAGTAACCGAGTCTTGTGGCGGCGTTGCTCGCAACATCGCGGAAGCTTTAGCTGGATTAGCTTGTCAAACATCACTCCTAACTGTGGTTGGAGATGACAAAGCAGGCCAGTGGGTGCTCGAGGAAACGAGGCGCCGAGGCGTCGATGTCAGCCAAGCTATCGTACTGAATGGCGAGAATACGGGGTCATACACCGCACTCCTCGATACTTCGGGGGAGATGTTTCTCGCTTTTGCCAATATGGACATCTACGATAAATTGTCACCAGCAATGCTTCGGGATAGATGGTCCCATATTGCCGCTGCCAAGCTCGTGATTGCAGATACGAATCTACCGAACGACACCTTGGAGGAGCTGATTCGTCGGTGTCAGGAGGAGAGTATCCCCCTCTTCATTGATCCTGTGTCCTCGGAGAAATCTAAGAAACTTCCGACAGATCTGTCTGGTGTAACGGCTATTTTCCCGAATTTAGAAGAAGCCATTCAACTAACCGACACACCACTCTCCAAGAATCAAGACGTCATTGATATGTTCTATGTAGAGCCTGATCACAGCAAAATTGCTAATACCATTCGAGACCGCGGCGTGAAGCATGTTTTCATTACACTCGGTAGCCGAGGGGTTTACTATGCGGGGGAAGAAGGCGAACGTTTCTTTCCGCCAATTCCAACCCAGGTTGTCGAGGTTACGGGCGCAGGCGATGCTTTCTTAGCAGGTATTGTCTATGGCGTTAGCCATCAACAATCGTATATGAAATCCTGTGAATTCGGTCTTGCTGCTGCACACATTACGCTTCAAACTAGTCAATCTACGTCCAGTGAACTGAACGAGGAGAACTTACAACTTACGATTAACACCATGACTAAAGGAGACTAAACCCATGTTATCTAACTCATATTTAACTTTTACCGATGAAGTGAAGGAAGCTCTCGCGAATAATAAACCGATCGTAGCGCTGGAAACAACCATTATTTCTCATGGCATGCCCTACCCGCAAAATATTGAAATGGCGAAAAAAGTGGAGCAAATTATCCGCGATAACGGTGCGGTTCCAGCAACAATCGGCATCATGGATGGTAAAATCAAGATTGGCTTAAACGAGCAGGAGCTCGAGGCTTTTGCAACGAATGGCCATGTGGAAAAAGTAAGCCGTCGCGACTTCCCCTACATCCTCTCCTCTGGCAAAATCGGTGCGACCACGGTAGCTGCGACGATGATCGGCGCTGCCCTTGCTGGCATCGAAGTGTTCGCTACCGGTGGCATTGGCGGTGTCCACCGCGAAGGAGAAAGCTCCATGGACATCTCCGCTGATTTGACGGAGCTGGCGGCGACCAACGTCGCTGTCGTCTGCGCTGGTGTGAAATCGATCCTCGACATTGGACGCACGCTCGAATACTTGGAAACCCACGGGGTGCCCGTGGTTGGTTACCAAACGAGCGAGTTCCCGTCCTTCTACGCCCGCGAAAGCGGCTATGGCGTAGACTTCCGCCTCGATGAGGCAGCTGACGTGGCCGCCATGCTTCGCACGAAGTGGGAGCTAGGCCTAAACGGCGGCGCCGTCATCGCTAACCCAGTCCCAGCGGAATCCGCTATGGACCATGTTGAAATCGAGGCCGTCATCCAGCAGGCACTGAATGAGGCCAAAGAGCAGAACGTGACCGGGAAGAAGGTCACGCCTTTCTTGCTAGCGCGGATTAAGCAGCTGACTGAGGGGCGCAGCCTGGAGACGAACATCGCGCTCGTTTATCACAATGCGCAGACCGCCGCAAGGATTGCGGTTGCGCTGAAGAACTAAAATAGACTCGCTCCCCATGGGGGGCGAGTTTTTTGTAGCCATAGGATCATAAGAAGCTGATTAGGTTGCAACAGCCTGCTTCTTCTTTTTCCAAGGCGGGAACACCGAAATACAAAGGATAAACACCGTGACAACTACATGCACGTAGATCGCATATTGACGCAGCGTCTGATTGCTGACCAATGCCATTCGGTATACGGAGAGTGGTGAGGTTGAAGTCCTTATAGAAAGGCAAGGCGACCAGCATGGGCATCGATGCCACGCATATGCCCTTCCTATTCGAGCGTTTTTACCGGATGGATGAAGCGCGTGCCCGTAACAGCGGCGGTATGGGGCTTGGTCTGGCTAACTCCAAACAATTGATTTTGGCTCATGAAGGGACCATCGAAGTGAGCAGTTGGCTGGGGAAAGGCTCTGTATTCACAGTTACACTTCCCTTCAACAAGCATGCTGCTTCAGAGTAGTTACTCCGTTACCCATTGCGTTTTTAAGGCAAAAGGAACACGCGCTGCCTTCGTTGGAATGACTTCTGGGTAACCAATATAAACAAATCCGACCATCTCTTCTTTGCCTGAGAGACCGAAGTTCTCTTGCATTTTCGGATGATACGTGGGATCGCCAGTCCGCCAGATCGTGCCTAAGCCCAGGGCATGTGCAGCTAGCATCATATTCTGTACGGCGCAGTGAACAGCCGCATATTCCTCTATCACGGGTACGACTGGCTTCTCCGCCGGCGAAACAGCTACTGCAATTACGAGCGGAGCTCGCATGGCTTTTTTCTCAATGGTGCTGCGCAGCTGCTCTTCTTCTTCCTCAGTCAGCGCAGCATCTGCGCCTGACTTCGCTTCTGCAATGGCGACTTCGGCATACCCACGACCCAGCAGCTTTCTACCCTCGCCCGACATCACCCAGAACCGCCAAGGTTCCGTATTCGCGTGATTCGGTGCCCAGACAGCAGCTTCCAAAATCTCTTCAATCAATGCGTGCTCGATGGGGTCTTGCTTGAGTTTCCCAATACTGCGCCGCTGGCGAATCGCTTCTTTCACATCCATGCTTCCCACTCCCCATTCGGTTGAATTATTATTTGTAGCCGCTCGCCATTGACGGCGCAATCGCGCCTATCCGGCGGTGTGACTGGCGTTAACACCGTATAAGATTCTATCTACACTTAAATGTACATGTTCCCCCACGTATTTTCAATTTTTATTGAATACTCGCCCGCCTTTCCGTGCAAATACAAAAAAGACCCCAACGAGCCTAACCTCGTTGGAGTCTTTTCCAAATCTTCTATGTGTGCCAAACCTTATTTATCTTTTTTAGCGTGTGAACCGTCGCAGTTGCCCTCACCGTTTTGTGTGTTTCCGCATGCACATTTACCCATAATCGCTACCTCCTCCAAATGTAATCTTGTTGGGTTTATTATATCCAACTCACTTACATTTGTAAAGTAGTTAATTAAAAGTTAGTAAATGAGGATAATTATCATTCTCAATGGAGCCCTACTTCGCGACTAGCTCGTCATATTTAGCTTTTTATCCGTAGGGAGAAAGGCTGCAAACAATCCTAGCAACGGCAAGTACGCGCATAGCCGAATCACGAAACCGATACTTGTCGCATCCGCCAACGTCCCCAGCACCGCCGAACCAATGCCGCCTAGGCCAAACGCTAGTCCGAAGAATAATCCTGATACCGTACCAACCTTCCCAGGCAACAACTCCTGCGCATAGACCACGATTACGGAGAAGCCGGACAACAGAATGAAACCGATGCATGCACATAGAACCGCTGACCAGAACAAGTTCACAAATGGAAGCAGCAAAGAGAACGGCGCTGTTCCCAAGATGGAGAACCAGATCATATTTCGTCTACCGAATCGGTCCGCCAAAGGGCCGCCCATAAATGTCCCCACAGCCCCAGCTGCTAATAGGGTGAAAATAATGAGCTGCGCTTTCCCTGTCGTGACTCCAAAATGGTCCATCAAATAGAACGCGTAGAAGCCTGTCATACTCGCCACATAAACGAATTTGGAAAAGAGCAGCATGATCAAAATACCTAGCGCGTAGGCGACTGTTTTCTTAGGTAAAGGCTTCTTCACCGAAGCCGATTTACGAACGGTGGAACGCACGACTAGCGCGCCTTGGTACCATTTTGCCACGAAGATCTGAACCACGATCCCCGCTGCCGCCGCAAACGTAAACCAAATAATCCCGAACTGACCTAACGGCACAAAAATGAGTGCGGTAAAAACAGGCGCCAACGCCTGGCCAATGTTCCCGCCTGTTTGGAAAATCGACTGCGCCAGCCCTCTCCGAGGACCCGCAGCTAAGAAGGCCACCCGCGAAGACTCTGGATGCAGCACGGATGATCCTAGGCCAACGAGAATTACGGCCATGATCACATGAGAGAACGTTCCCGCATAGGCCAGTACGATAATACCAAACAGCGAGAAAATCACGCCAATTGGCAGTAAATAGGGCTTCGGCCTCGCGTCCGTATACAACCCAATCAAGGGTTGGAACAAGGAAGCTGTCACGTTGAGTGTGAAGGCGATCCAACCGATTTGCGTAAAGCTTAACTGCAAGGAGTCATGCAAAATCGGGAAAATCGCGGGAATAACCGACTGAATCGCATCATTTAATAAATGCACTAAGCTGATCGAAAATAAAATGGCATAGACCGTACGTGCCTGTGTCTGTGCTGCATTTGTAGCAGAAACTGTACCTGTTGCTGTTTGCATGAACATTACCCCTTATCATCATATCATCTGATGTTTAAAATCATGGGGAAGGCAAAGGATCTCTCCCGCTCCCATCTTCTTCATACTCCTACTCTAATCCTAGTCCTGCTGAAGAAACTTTTTGACCTGCTGAACGGTCCTCTCCAGATTCTGAAGTGTCCAATGCTCCGCAGCGGCAACATCCTTATCTCGGATCGCTTGATACAAATTCACATGAAAAAGATGATGGTGATCGTGAACCTGCTCATCCTTGACTAAATTCGTCAGAGCTTCCAACATGACTGCTGAAAATGAGCGATACAAATCGACAACAATGCTATTTTTGCTCGCGACCGCGATTGACTGATGAAAAACCATGTCAGCAGCTAAATAGGCATTCGTATCCCCTCGATCCAGCGCCTGCAACCGTTGATCCAACGCTTCACTCATCTGCGCCAAATCGGCTTCATCGCGACGTACAGCAGCAAGTCTGGATATTTCCAGTTCAAGCATTTTTCTGACTTCGTAGACTTCCAAAACTTCCGCCCGACGCAGTCGGTGAACTAGCGGTTCTTGCATCGCTGCATCGGAATGCCCCGTTAGAAAGGTGCCAAAGCCCTGCTTCTTCTCCAGCAGTCCCGCATGCACAAGAACCCGAACAGCCTCACGAATGGTGGATCGGCCGACGCCGAACTGTTCCATTAATTCCGGCTCCGTCGGAATCTTATCGCCCATTTTCAGCTCACCATCTGAAATTTTCTTCTGCAGCTGGGTCACAACATCATCCACAAGCTTGGGACGACGGAGTGTTTGGAAAGAAACCTTCGCATTCATCTGATCATCTCCTGTATGGCGAGTATATCATAGATGCGAACTACTTTTCTATTCTTTACTTAAAATCCGCATCGATTTAGCACTCTCTTGTTAAGACTGCCAGAAATTTGACAATGACGTAGATGATCAGGCAAGCTATAGTTATAGCAACAAGACAAGCACGTGAAATACTAGATGACTAGATTGCTAGAAACACAAATACTCATTATACCAAGGGGGCCATCCTATATGACATTTAACAAAAAACTTACACTCATCTCCACGACTGCCATGGCATTTTCCTTATTCGCTTCTTTGACACTGGTTCAACCTGCCTCCGCTGCTGTTAAAACAAGCGCTGATTTTACAGATTTGGCTGGAAGCAACGCAGCTCTGAAAACGAAAATCGATCGGATGATCGCTGATGGTATTTTTGAAGGAGTCTCCGGTACAACTTTCGGAATCTCAGAAAATATGACGCGTGCTCAATTCGCTAAAGTAGCTACGAAAATCTACAATATCCCGGTTGATCTTACAATTAACGTGTCCAGCTTCACGGATGTTCATGCAGACGACGCGGCTAATGGTTGGGCGATTCCTTATATTGAAGCGGCCAAAAAAGCCGGTCTGATCGATGGCGTTACAGATACAACCTTCCAACCTGGCGAATCAGTTACCGCGGCTCAGTTGGATACCGTGCTCCTGAAAGGATTAGGAAAAACGGTTTCGATGGCAAGCTCACCTTGGTATACCGATGCGGTTAAACAGGCCACTGCGCTTGGTATTCATCCAACTAACAAAGCTGGCAATCAAGCCGCGACACGCGAGGATCTTGTAGTTAGCTCGTACGGGGCGCAAGATGCCTTCAACGCTCAGAAACCGCCAGTCGTAACACCGTCTAACCCAAGCAATGTTTCGGTTGTAGGTGATTACCATTTGGGCAGCGTTATTGATAGTGGATTAACTAGCTCCGCCACAGGTACCATCACAAAAACGATTGCTGAAGATCCTACGCTAAGTAAATTTGCAAAAGAGATCAAAATCAAATTAACAAACTCTGCTGGTGAAGAAATTGCGACTCCTGGCATTGTACAGTCTGTTGTCTCCTTAGATCCAAGCATTGCCAAAGTAGGCCTTACCTCGGATCATCATGCCTACGTGCTGGGTAACAAACCCGGAACTACGGACGTGAGTCTTATTGTGCAAGTTGGTAATGGGGAAGCCAAACAACTGCATGTTAGCGTAACTGTCGAAAGCACTTCTGTGAGTGTGAAGACATTGACAGCAGGGGAAACTTCTATTACTGAACCTATGGATGTTTCAGACATCGTGTATAAAGCTAATTTCAACGCATACACAGCCATGGATCTTACGGCTACAGATAACTATGGAAACAAATATGAGGACCTCGACATCCGCAATTATAACTTTGCTCTAGGCACTTTATTTATTACGAATGATATCCGCGGGGAAGCCGGCTCCACGGTTGGCTCGGTCTCTGTCGATCCTGATGGTACTGTAAAGGTAACGGGTAACGTAACCTCTTTTGAACTTACTGCCGTTTCTGCATCAGGCGTCAAAGTAACAAGCTATGTTACATTAACAACATCCAGATAAGTTGAGCGAAGACATCCAGCTCCCCGTTAGGGGAGCCTTTTTTGTATGCGGACGCACACTAGCCCATCTCTTACATATATTGCTAGTGCTCATCATTTTACAGAAAGGGGTCGGTCTCGATGTACAACGACCCAACCTTTTACCCTTATCCTCCAGCTCAGTATCATCTGTATCCTCCTCATCCCTACCACTATGCACCTTACTGGGCGTGGGACCGTAACTTCCCCCCAGTTGATACCAAAATGCTGTCTAACTCCGTTGTTACCTCTGAACATCTGTTAAAGGAAGCCTCTATCGTCGTCAAAAAGCTCACAGACCCGGCAATCGCCCAGCAATTAATGACGAATGCCCAGAGTGGCAACCAAAAAGAAGTCGATCGCATCGTTAAAACCTTCGGTAGTGATTCCAACATTGAAACTAGCTACTCCCCCAGTGCCATACAATTCGTGGTTGGTCCCCGCATCACTGGCAATCCATGCTGCCGAGTCACACTCATGCTCAAATGGGGCGAATGAGCAAAAGAGCAACCCTTCCCGTACCAGGAGTTGGGTTGCTCTTCTTTTTAACGCACATCTACACTGTTTAGTAGCGGCCACGTAACCGCGAGCCAATAGGATGCTGCTATGAGCACGCCCCAATAAAGGCTGTAATATACATCTAACATCGAGTAAGAAGATACATAATAATACGTTCGTTTACGGCTCATCGAAAAACGCTTCGCTTCCATCGCCACCGCCGTCCGATGGGCACGGCGAATGCTTTGAGCCAACAGCGGTATAGCGATCATCCGCATCGTAGTGTACCACGAAGTCAGCGGATTCCGCTGCTGACGTTTGCCCCTAACCTTGAGCGCATAGCGAAGCGTCTGCAGCTCCTCGAGGATGACAGGCAGCATGCGCAGCGCTGCCAGGAAGCTGTACGCGTACTTCGGCGCGACCTTCCACTGCTGCATCATCGCGTAGAACAAAGCGACAGGCCGTGTGGTCAAGCTGAACAGCAAGCCAACGGAGGCAACTTGGACGCCGCGTAAGCCAAGATGGATCCCGCGGTAGAAGCTTTCCTCGGTAATTCGAATAATCCCGAGATGAAACCATTCTGTCTCTCCGATACCGAACATCATCATCCCTGCTGTGGAAGACACGAAAATTAACAGAAATGGCGACGCATATAGCAACAATCTCTTCGTCGGATGTCCAGATAATAGCGCTAGCGGAAGCAACGCGCCTAACGTCAGGAACAGCATCATGTTGAGATTATGGGTGAAGACGACAATGATGAATAGCAGAATCGATAAGCCAAGCTTCACACCGGGATTCACCCGATGCAGCCACGTTTCACGAAAGGGGAACGTTATTTGCATACGAGCGGCTCACCTCCTGGGACTGATGACGGAACAATGTGCGCGACTTCCGTCACGTGCCCTGCCTCAACCTGCCAGACGCGGGTCGCCCAGCGCTGGACGATCTCGTGATCGTGCGTCACCATCACGATCACAGTCCCGCTGGCGCGCAGCCGCTCCAGCTGCTCAAGCATGCGCAGCGTGCCGCGCGCATCGAGCCCGAAGGTGGGCTCATCCAGCAGCAGGATGCGTGGCCCGCGAACCATCGCGGACGCAACGCTGAGCCTGCGCTTCTGGCCCAGCGAGAGCTGGAACGGGTGCCGCTCGCGCAGCGCGAGCAGGTCGTATTCCCGGAGCAGCAGCTCAGCAGCTGCCCACTGCCCGTTCTTCGGCTGACCCTCTGGCAAGCCATAGGTCAGCTCTTCCTCCACGGAGTTCGTGACGAACTGGAACTCCGGGTTCTGGAACACAAAGCCGACCTGCTCCGCAAGATACTCGACTTTGTTGCCCTTTACGCCCGCGATCAGACAGCTTCCGCGGGTTGGGATGAGCCGCATGATCGCGAGGAGAAGCGAGCTTTTGCCGGCACCGTTGGCACCCACAACGGTGATCCAATCACCTGAATAGACGCTAAAGTTATCCACAGAGGTCCTAATCTGCCCGCCGCGAACACCGACGAAATCATGGAAGGTCATAACGGGTACTAGCGGCCCTACATTGGTGCGCTGCATGTTCCCTTGGTCCTCTGCCTTCACATTCGCCTGCGGATTCTCCTTGGCGTAATCCTCCCACACCTCGGGATACCAGATCCCGTATTCCCTCATTTGCTCTTTGTAAGCCTCAAACATGGCAAGCGGCGGTCCATCGGCCAACACCTTACCTTCCGGTGTCAGAATGATCAATCGATCGAGCAAATCCAGCATGCCGCTAATTTTGTGCTCGACGATGAGGAGAGTTTTGTCCCCGCTAATGGCTCGAATCGTGTCCCAAACCTGCTTCGTGCCCTCATCATCCAACAGCGCCGTGGGCTCATCGAGAAAGAGCACCTCTGGCTCAAGCGCCAGCACACTTGCAATCGCTAGCCTCTGCTTCATCCCTTGGGACAGCGTACTAATCAACGTATGCGCATCAGGCACATGCAACCCAACCAAATCCAAATAATGCCGAATTCGCGCAGGCATATCTTCCCGCGGCACTTCCTGATTTTCCAACACGAACGCGATCTCTTCGTCGATATAAGGCATACAGAACTGTGTATCCGGATCTTGAAACACATATCCCCACCGGCTAGGCCTTCGAATCTCATCTGCTTTGAGCGGAAGCTCAATCATGTCCGGGACAATTCCGCTCAGTACCTGAAGCAGGGTCGATTTACCACAGCCGCTAGGTCCCAACAGCAGTACCTTCTCACCCCGCTCGATGGAAAAGGAAACCCCCTGAAAGATCAGGGGGGCGTCATCGCCGGGATATTTTAACCGCAGATTTGTAACGCTCATTCCTTCGCTCATCTCGTTACCCCAATACGTCGTAATCTTTTTTGGAAACAGGACGAATCAGATTCAGTACACCCGTGCGGGATAAGGCACCCGTCAAATAATAGGCGAATACACCCGCAATCAAAGCACTGCCCAGTAATCTTAAACCAATGAATAATAGATAATTCCAGAATGCCAGCTGATCGATATAGCCATAGTACGTATCCACAAAGATGGACATAATGGCGGAAGCGAAGGCAGCAAGAATCGTTACTCCCACATTGGTGCGACGATAGCGGAAAGCCGCGAACACCAGCTCAGCACCAAGTCCTTGCAATAATCCAAAGACGAGCGTCGACACGCCCCAATGACCGCCATACAAGGCCTCAATCGTTGCAGCCGCCACCTCAGCCAACAGGGCAACACCTGGTTTGCGGATTACTAGGAACGCGAAAGTTGCCGCCATGAACCACATACCATAACTCAGCTGCTCTGCATGTAAGCCTAGCGGCTTCATGAGATCATAAATCGGTCCCCAAATTCGATAAATCACACCAAACACGGCTGAAATGACAATGGTGATCAAAATATCTGTCAGCTTCAACCCTTTTTTGCTTGCTTCCTTTTGCGCCATCTGCTTCTCGACTCCTTTTTCCTAATCATATTTGTCAATGAGATAGGCGAACACGCCAACCTTGGATACATGGTCTCTTTTGCCCCTTAAGAACAAAAAAAGCCTACCGGAATACCGGCAGGCTTGAACATTTGTGCATAAAAAAAGCACATCAGGTCTCTACGCTGGCATTATCCAGATCAGATTAACGGTCAGTGGCATAGGGCCACTATCTCAGCCTGACTTCATCAAGCACCCGTGTTGCTATTCATTTGGCTTAACTGTAGCGGATTAGCCGCTCTTTGGCAATCCTTTTTTTCCCAAAGGGTCGCGTTGGATGTTTATTTCTCGATCAGATGCTTCAGATCCTGTGTCAATCCGTTTAATTGACGGATGCTGTCTACGATATTCTGCACCCGATGCTGCTGTACTTCCGCGCTAGCTAGCACTTCTTGAACGGATGCTGCAGACTCCTCGGTAATCGCTGCAACGGATGTCATCTCTTCCGCTACCCGCTGCGATGAGATCTGCAATTGTTGATTCATACGTTGCAAGTGCGACGCCTGCTCCATCACTTCCGCTGTATTCGTGTTGATGACCTCGAACAATTGATTAACGCTATCTGTCGATTTCTTACCTGACTCTACAGCAGTAATGCCAACGGCAACCTTCTCTACGGCCGTCACAACTTTGGCCTGAATGGAACCAAGAATTTCCGAAATATCCGTCGATGCGATGTGTGCATTCTGCGCCAGCTTCCGAATTTCGTTTGCTACAACGGAGAACCCCTTGCCATGTTCACCTGCACGAGCAGCTTCGATCGAAGCATTCAGCGACAATAGATTCGTCTGGTTCGCAATATCTGCGATCGTGGAAACGATATTCCCAATCTTCACGTTTTCTTCATTCACTTCATTCATGATGTCGGAGGTCTCAGTGACGATGACGGTGATATCATTGATTTTGAGCGACAAATCTTCCATCTGGGTCTTGCCTTCGTTCGTCATTCTCGCTGTATCCCGTGATCTGCTGCTCATCGTATTCGATGCCGTAGTGGTCTGCTCCACAGTCTCATTCACATTCTGAATAGCGGATGTAATATCGTTAATGCTGGAGGCTTGTGATTCAATACCAATCGTAATCTCCTGAAAAGCAGCAACGACTTCCTCCGTAATTCTACCTGTTACTGCAGCATTCTCTTGCAGGTTTCCACTAGATGTACCCAGTACCTCTGTCGTATTACGAACACCTGACAGCACTTCATCCGTTTTAATCTTTGCGATCTCCGATTCCTTCGCACTTCTGGCAACATTCGTTAACATTCTCCTACCAATCTGACTTTGACCGATGAGTGTCATGATCGTGAGCAGATAAAAAGCATTAACCCCAATCGGATCCACATGTGGAGTAAGCGTCGTTATATACACATTCATATTAATCAGCCCTAGCACACCATTGAGCACGAGCGGCTTGTAGTCCATGTATAAAGAAATGAGCGCTAAGCTTAAGTACAAAATAAATAAACCAAACAAAGAGGCACTATGTGACATGAAAAAATAAGAAATCGCACTAAGCCCAACCGCAATTACATACTTCGTATACGGAATAGCAATCTTCTTCCAAGTTAAAATCGTGCATACAATGGCAATCGGTACGCCGACCGAAGAAAGGGTTATCATCATAGATGCAGATGTATACGCAGCCGCGACTCCAAGTGCAAGACACGCCCATAAAAGCTTAACCATTAAGCTATTCCTTCTGTTTAATTCGAGCAGTTGATCCGTCATCGTGACTCCCCCTAAATGACTTTCTACATAATCAGACATTTCTCTACAGCTTTCAACAAGTAGCGCTCCAAACCCTCTATTTTCCATGCCAAAATCAGGATAACATTAGAAGTTGACTTCCACCCCTTAGAAAAACTACAATTTGTAGTGTCCTCATTATTTTTCAACAAAGGAACTTATTCAGGGTGGATGATTCCACGATGCAGAAAGGGATTGAAATGATGACCATATTGCTCTATATCGGACTAGCTCTATTCATTGCAGCTATCATTGGTTATGTACTCGCAGCAAGAATAAACAAAGACAACACCTCACGGTTGAAAAAGGCTGAAAAGCAAGCCCTGAAAAAGAAACATAAAACATGGCTCCTTCTCTCACATGCCCTGCTCATTATCGCTCTCGGCAGTGTTGGTACTTCACTCATTCAAAGCTCCGCAGGCAAATACAGCCTAGATAAGCTTAATTTCCATGCCAACATTCAGGTCACAACCGATAAGGATTACGGACGCGATCACAAAGATGGCACCCTGATGTATGAGATGAAAATCCCTACTTCAGGTACGCACAGCCCTCATGATTTGAAATTCGGTTTCTACAAGGAGAGACCTGGGTACGAGATGCTTGTCCACAACTTGGAGCACGGCGATATCATCATCCATTACCATCCCGATGCACCGAAGGAGCTGAAAGATCGACTTGACTACTTGACCCACTTCAAGACAGCTGGTGCTGGTGTTCTCGCAGTTCCGAATGTGGATGTTCCTGCTGATCAAGAGGTCGTGGTTACGGCTTGGACGAAAACAATGTCACTCGCCAAATTCGATGAAGCTAGTGTCGGTACATTCATTCACGACTATATCAACAAAGGTCCTGAACAAATTCCTGCTAACATACGACTCGGCGGCGGAACGATGTAATTATTTGCGAATGGTTTCACGATCTGAAACTAGTTCAGTTGGTACTAACCCTGTCATTCTTCGGAATACGCGATAAAAATAAGACGGATCATTATAGCCGATAAACTCGGCAATTTCGGTGACGGTCAGGGCAGAATGACGCAGCATGTATACGGCTGTTTTGATTCTAGTAACGTGAACGAATTCGCTGATCGTTTGACCCGTGACTTGGCGAAAAAGCGACGCTGCATAATTCGGCGAGCGGGAGATACAGGTGCCTAACTCATCCTTGGTGACATGCTCGCGATAATGATTCTGGATATAGCCTTTCATTTGCTCCACGAGAAGTGCGGTTACCGAGGATGTGGCTGCCTGATCCCACTCCCGCTGAAGATACACAAACAGCTCTTGCAGGTGCGCATCACATAGCGCCATGTAATAGGGCTGTTTGTCTTGCCAGCCGCGATGAATCAAGCGCAGTCGATCTGCGATGATGTCGAATTTGCCGGTTAGACGTGTCGTGTGGGATGGCTGTTGGAGTAGCGGAAAGATGTCCTGTGCTGCTTGTGCATCAAATTGCAGCACAAATTTCTCATGGATTTTCGTTGGCACACTACGGCCATAGAAGGGAGTTTCGCTCGGGATCAGTAACCATTGCCCTTTCTCTAGCACTTGTTTCTTCTCATTGATCCAGTACACACAACGGCCGTAGATCACGAATATAAGCGTCCAATCCAGATGCTTATTGGGCTGTTCCTCGTTCCATGTACTGCTTTTATCATAATGAAAACCAGTTAGCTGCATAGGAGTCTCGCCTCTTTTATCATACTATATTACATATATCATACTATAGTTCATAGAAAATCGCATGCATAAGGCATATAATGAAGCCAACTAATCTCTTACATTCGAAAGGAAGTCCTTCATAATGCGTAAAACGAAAATCATTTGTACGATGGGTCCTGCGTGCGATTCCGTCTCCACCCTGAAAGAATTAATTCGCGCCGGCATGAGCGTCGCGCGTTTAAATATGGCACATGGCGATTTGGATGAGCACCGCGGTCGTATTCAGCGTGTACGCCAAGCTGCGCAAGAAATGGGTGTTATTATCCCGATTCTTATGGATATCAAAGGCCCCGAAATCCGCATCGGTCAATTGAAAGATGCTTCCTATGACTTGCAAACGGGCGATCGCATCGTCTTAACGACTGAACAAATTATCGGCGACTCCAGCCGTGTATCCGTGAACTACCCAGGCTTGCCGCAGGATGTGAAGCCGGGCAATCTTGTATTGATCGACGATGGCTCCATTGAATTGCGTGTTGAAATGATCGACGGCACAGAAGTGACTTGCAGCGTCTTGAACCCTGCTCAGTTGAAGCAGCGCAAAGGTGTTAACTTACCAGGCGTACGCACATCCTTGCCAGGTGTGACAGAGCGCGATGTTATGCACATCAAATTCGGCGTTGAGGAAAATATTTCGATCGTCGCAATGTCCTTCGTTCGTAACGGAAACGATGTTCGTGAGGTTCGCGCACTTTTGGAGCAGCACGGCGCTGGCTTAACACCAATCATCTCCAAAATCGAGAATGAAGAGGGCATGACGAACTTTGCTTCCATTTTGGAAGCATCCGATGGCATCATGGTAGCCCGTGGTGACCTTGGGGTTGAAATTCCGACTGAGGAAGTTCCGATTGCACAAAAAGATATGATTCGCGCTTGTAACTTAGCTGGCAAGCCAGTTATCACAGCTACGCAAATGCTGGATTCCATGCAGCGTAACCCGCGTCCGACTCGCGCTGAAGTGAGTGACGTAGCCAATGCCGTGCTTGACGGCAGTGACGTTGTGATGCTCTCTGGTGAGACAGCCGCTGGTAAATATCCGATCGAGTCCGTGACGATGATGGCGACCATTGCTGAGCGCGTCGAGCAAACCATGGTGCGCAGCTCCTTGGTTGACGCACAGCTGCAATCCAACAACGAGATCACCGAAGTGTTGTGCCAAGCGGTTGTATCCTCCGCGAACAAGCTGCATGCTGCGGCGATTCTAACACCGACAGAGACAGGCTTCACGGCGCGGATGATCGCAAAATACCGCCCAGAAGCACCAATCATCGCGGTAACGAACAGCCAGCACGCGATTAGCCAATTGAGCATGGTGCAGGGTGTCATCCCTGTTCTTGGCGAGTTCTGCGAATCGACGGACGCAATGATTCGCTCCGCGATCAACCAAGCTGAGACGCTAGGTTATGTGAAGAAAGGCGACCTCACCGTCGTCTCCGCAGGTATTCCAGTTGGGAAGTCCGGTACGACCAACCTGTTGAAAGTTGAGCGCGTTTAGGGGTATCATACCAAACCACCGCAATTAACTAATTTCTTGCTGTAACCACCGCTACCCAGACGCCTCACGGAACGATTAGATGGAAAACCTCCATCTAATTTCTGTGATAACGGATGGTGAAGCGAAATAACAGGAAAAACTCCCGTTAATTTCGAGAAATTACGAGGAAATCGGCGAAACATCGAGAAATAGATGGACTTTTTCCATTTAACCGCAATTTTCGGAGCAATATCAGTCAATTAGCTGTATTTTTTACAGTTAAACTGCCTGTGTAGCTCAGACCATTAATCCTCCCTTCCACCCTTGTCCTGTGGAGTGGGAGGATTTTTAGATTGTACCTGTGTTGTGGAGTAGGAGGTTGTTTGTGTCCCCCTGCCACCAAGATGAAAATTTGTGAGAAAGCGAGCTAGAAAAAGGGGTACACTAGAGTAACATTAACTTTCGAGCAACGGAGGACGCACGCACGTGATTATTCGACTTGGATTCGTTTCTACTGCAATGGCCATTTTCAACAACACACCTAGCTCGACATTCACGTACAAGCTATTCTCAGAGCGACCGCGCGATGAGGCCATGCAGCGTGCCATTGAAATTGGCCGCAAAAACCTCCAAGCTACGCAACGAATTCTCTATTATAATGCCGCTCACGGCATTCGTTTGTTTCGACTATCGTCCGCACTAATCCCCTTGGCGACACATCCCGATGTGCAGATTGATGTTGCCGGAGAATATGCAGACGAGCTTCGCAAGCTCGGTGACTTCGCAAAGGCGCACGATATCAGGCTCAGCATGCATCCCAATCAATTCACGCTGCTCAACGG
Source organism: Paenibacillus sp. LjRoot56 (assembly GCF_964253335.1). Lineage (NCBI taxonomy): Bacteria > Bacillati > Bacillota > Bacilli > Caryophanales > Paenibacillaceae > Paenibacillus > Paenibacillus sp. LjRoot56. The sequence goes on along the minus strand of NZ_CAXURV020000005.1, from coordinate 55,566 downwards.
AAACGATAAGGTCGTTGCTGCGGCGATCGAGGATTTGAATTATCATGCTGCTATTCTGGATGGCATGGAGCTGGACGAGGCCGCGATCATTAACATCCATGTCGGCGGTGTGTATGGCGATAAGGAGTCCGCGACGCAGAAGCTTTTCGACAATGCGCCGAAGGTGCCCGAGTCTGCGATGCGGCGGCTCACCTTTGAGAACGATGACAAAACGTACACGCTCGAAGAAACACTCGCCGTGAGCCAGAAGCTACAGCGGCCATGCATGTTGGATTTGCACCACGACTGGTGCAATCCGTCAGCAGTTTCCCCCATCGAGCTACTCCCCCAGATTGCCCAGACATGGGGAGAACTGCCGATGAAGATCCACGTTTCCTCGCCCAAGAGCGAGAAGGAATTTCGCTCCCACGCGGATTACATCGAGCCAGAGATGCTTACGGCTTTTCTAAAAAGCTGCAAAGAGATCGATCTCTCCCGCATCGACGTCATGATTGAAGCGAAGGTGAAGGATTTGGCTCTGTTCCGACTTGCAGAACAGCTTGGTAAAATCCGCGGCGTTAAGCGGTTGGAGGGTGGGGTGCTGAGCTGGTGAGTTCGCAGACCGACCTAAACAGGATTACACAAAAAGAACCGATTCTGATGTTCTCAGAAACGGTTCTTTTCCGTCGTATCAAGGGCTGCATTGGCCTTGTGTATATTTTTCACATGGCGTAAAGCGTTAATTTCGCCGCCGATAATGATAATGAGCGCTGAGATGTAGAACCAGGTCATCAACACGATGATCCCGCCAATACTGCCATACGTCGCGCTGTAGTTGGTGAAGCTGTTGACATAGAAGGAGAACGCCAACGACGTACCTTGCCAACCGATGGCGGCGAATAAGGCGCCTGGCAGCACGCTTTTACACGTTAAACAGGTGTTGGGTGCGATATAGTAAATGCCGATGAATACGGCAAAAATGATGACAAAGTTAATAATCCAGCGAAGATGATTCCACAGCTCAATATGGGCAGACGCCACGTGAACGTGCTCCGCCAACCAATCTCCAATCCAGTGACCGAATACGCTGAGCAGCAGCGCCGAAATGATCACGATTAACATACCTAACGTGAGCATGATAGCTAAAAAGCGAGAGTGAATGAAGCTTTTACGTGCTGGCAATCCGTACGCTTTGTTGACTGCTCGGACAATGGCGTTCATCGCCGCGCTGGCACTCACTAAGGCTAAGATTAATCCGAAGGAGAGTGTGCCGCCTCTTTTGACATTGAGTAGATTACTGAGCGTTTCTTCGAGCCACCCCGCCACAGCACCCGGAATGTACTCCCGAATCAAACCGATGACATCGTCAGAGGAGAACGGCAAGTAGCCGAGTAAACTCATCACGAACAGCAGCAATGGAAAAAGGGAAAGCAGAAAATAGTAAGCGCACTGCGCGGCCAGCCCGGTAGCATCGTGTTCATTGAACTGCCCCCACAACAATTTCGCGTAAGATTTAACCATACGTCTATTTTTCCTTTCTTACGGCCATATTTGTGGTAGAATAGGTGGTTCAGTCTTGCAAGTAACAATGTTTATGAAACAGGTGGTCACATGAATTCCATTCCTATGTATACAACGCCGTTAGGCTTTAAACCAACCACAGAGCGACCAATCCCACATGCCCAAATGGCGCTTCTTACCAATAGCACCAAGCTCGTACCCGATAGCGATTCGGATAGTTACTTCTTCCGCGATTTGGAGGAGCACGGTATTCTGCTCAATGAAGCTCAAATCAAGGCAGTCCGACATTTTAAAGGTCCGCTGCTCACGTTAGCTGGCGCAGGTTCCGGGAAGACGACGGTGTTGGTATGCCGTGTCGCTTACTTGCTCCGCGTCCATCAGGTACAGCCTGCGAATCTGCTGCTTATTACGTTTTCTAAGAAAGCTGCCGAAGAAATGCGCGAACGTCTCACAACGCTGCCAGGTTTGCATGCGAGTATGGCTAATGTGATGCAGGTGCGGACGTTTCATGCTTTTTGCCTGCGACTTCTACGAATGAACGGGCTGCAGCAAGAAATTCTAAGTGATGGCCGCTTTCAGCAAATTGTATTCAAGCGGATCATGCTGAGCATGGGCTTGCAGGATACATATCAGCCTGAGGTGCTTATTTCCCTGCTTTCCTCCTATAAGATGCAGCTCATGGAGGTTGAAGATCTCCCCGAAGGCACGGAAGAAGAACAGGAAGTTAAGAAGATTTTCTTACAGTATGAACAATGGAAAATGGAGCAACAGAAGATCGATTTCGATGATATTTTGATCAAAGCGTACCAACTGCTCCTCCACAATGCTGAAATTTTGCGCTCCATGCAGCGGAAATTCACATACATCAGCGTCGATGAATTCCAAGATACGAATACGGTTCAGTATGAAATTATTAAAATGATTGCGGCAGCTCATCAGAATCTGATGGTTGTCGGTGACGATGACCAGACGATATATTCGTTTAATGGGGCGAGAAATGAATTTATTTTGCAATTCCATGAGCAGTACCCTACGGCAACAACCGTTACGTTGGATATCAACTATCGGTCTACGTCAAGTATTGTTGGCTTAGGCAATGCGATCATTAAGCATAACGTGCAGCGTAAATCCAAAACACTACTAGCCACTAAAGAAAGTACCCAAAAACCCCATTATGTGAAACCAGCGAATAGTGATGACGAGGCGGATTGGTTAATCGACGATATTCGGCTTAAAGTCGCTGAGGGTGGCAGCCAGTATGGGGATTTCGCGATTCTGTATCGAACAGCGAGCAACAGTCGGGCTATTATTGAGCAACTCATTCTGCATAACCTCCCTTTCGTGGATTATGGCACCAATGATTCGTTCTACGAGCAGTGGATGGTTAAGCCGATTATTGACCATTTACGGATTGCCCATGAGCGTCGGAATTTCGAAGCCATCGAAGGGGTCCTCCCCTCATTATATATTGGACGAGACCAAGGCATGCGTATTATTCAAGATCAAGAAGCGATTCAGGCGAAAAAGTGGCCTTTAATCCATCTGCTGGGGCTTCCACAGTTAAAAGAATTTCAGAAAGAAAAGCTGAAAGCCCGCATTCGTTTGATCAAATCTCTCGTGGAGATGACGCCACTCGCAGCCATTCAGACGATTCGCAAAGATTTCTACGATACGTTCCTGGAGACGAATAAGCGCAGCAAGCTTACACAACATCGTGAAATGCTGAAGGAAACGCTGGATGAGCTTGAATCCTCCGCCAAGAGGTTCAATACGGTCGAGCAGTTCCTTTATTTTATCCATGAAGTGGCCGAAAAACGCACGGAAATGCGAATGCAAAGCAAAGAACAATTCGCGGATAAAATCTCGCTGATGACGATTCATAAATCGAAGGGACTCGAGTTCCCGATCGTGTACCTGCTCTGTGCGATTGAAGGCAATATGCCGCATTCCTCGGCACTCGATGCAAGCCATTTGGACGATGTCAAAATGGCAGGCGTAGCGGGGCGCGACAAGGGAACCGCTGCGCTCGAGGAAGAACGGCGACTGGCTTATGTCGCCGTGACAAGGGCCAAAGGCGAGCTGCTGATCAGCTCGCCGGCGTTCTACCGCGGGAAGAAGGCGGAGCCTTCCCGCTTCTTGCTGTCCGCGTTCCCTGGCGCGGACGCAGGCGTTGTAACCAGCCGCAGCAAGCCGGCTGGCGGGTTTACGGCCGCTGGCGGAGCGGCGGCCGGTCGTTCTACAGTCGCTGGCGGAGCCGCGACTGGCGGGCGGTCAGCCACCGGCGGAGCCGTGGCTGGGGCTGCTGCGACCGCGACCGAGCGGGTCGCGGCGTGGTTGTGTGGCGCGGCCGGCTGCAAAGCCTGGTCGCGGATCTCTTCGCCGCAGGAGGCACGACTGGCGGCGAAGGCGTGCCCGCTCTGCGGCGCGGGCATGGTCAAGGGCAGCCGCGAGATCGCGCTGGCGCGGCGGTAGCTCTCCTATGATCTTCCTCTTTCGACTCGGATGTTGTAGAAACTACAACGTTATGCTTGGATTTGTGTCATTTCGGGCTAAATGTTGTATCACATACAACATAGTTCTTGGATTTGTGCCATTTCCGGCAAAATCGAGCATTAATGTTGTAAGGCATACAACATTACCCTGCTACATGAACCTTCAAACTATAAATTGTTGTACAATCTACAATATTCTCTCTTCATACCAAAGAGCAGCCATCCCACAAGGGATGACTGCTCTTTTCTTTCATATCGACATTTTATACTAACGTTCTCAATGCCTCCAAAGCCGCCTCATAATCCGGATGGTGACTCATTTCAGTCAAATACTCCACATAGCGAACCGTATCATTCGCATCCACGATGAAGATCGCACGCTGATCCAACTGGATCTCTTTGATAAGCACGCCGTATGCTTGACCGAATGAACGGTTTTTGTAGTCGGACAAAGTGACGACTTTATCAATACCAGCAGCACCGCAGAAACGGCTTTGTGCAAAAGGCAGATCCACCGAAATCGTCAGAATGACGACGTCGTCACCAAGTTTGTCGGCTTCCACATTAAAGCGGCGCGTCTGAGCGTCACATGTCCCTGTATCGACAGATGGCACAACAGAAATGAGCTTCACTTTGCCCGCATAATCCGCCAGGCTGACTTCGGTCATTAGATCCTTATTCACTTTAAAATCTGGTGCTTGATCCCCTACTTTGATTTCTGGTCCCAGTAAAGTGATTGGATTGCCGCCAAGGGTAGCGATGCCTGTGCGTTCTTCTAGGTTTGTCTGTGTCATATCGTAATCCTCCTAAGGGTTATGTGAATGGTATGTTTTTCGTGGTGCTTCGGTTTAACTTAAACCGCTGCAATAACAGCTTTCAACTTCTCTTTGCTCTGCAAACCAACTAACTGATCAACCACTTGCCCATCCTTGAAAACAAGCAAGGTCGGGATGCTCATCACGTTGTACTTTGCAGCGGACTCTGGGTTATCATCGACGTTGATTTTAACAATTTTCGCAGTGTCACCGAGTTCGGCTGAGAGTTCATCTAGGATTGGAGCGATCATTTTACAAGGGCCGCACCATGGCGCCCAGAAATCGACGAGGACGGTACCGGTACCTGTTTCATTTTGAAAAGTAGCATCAGATATATGATTAACGGACATTGCTCATTCCTCCTTGAAGTGCTAGTTCTTGTTCTTGTGAAGCATGCTCAGAAATAAAACGTTCAGCATCAAGCGCGGCCATACAGCCACTTCCAGCTGAAGTAATCGCTTGGCGATAGATCCGATCTTGTACATCGCCGCAAGCGAACACCCCTGGGATCGATGTTTGGGACGTACCTGGAATCACTTGCAAGTAACCTAGCTCATCGGTTGGTAGCTGCCCACCTAAGAAACCAGTATTCGGCGTATGTCCGATCGCTAGAAAAATCCCATCCGCCTCCAATAACTCTTCTTCACCTGTAGCGTTATTGTGGACTTTCAGTCCTGTCACACCCATCGGCCCTGCCACCACTTCAAGTGGTGTACGATTCAAGCTCCAAGCTACTTTGCTGTTGCCGCGAGCGTGATCCTGCATGATTTTTGAAGCTTTGAGATCATCTCTACGATGGACAACACGCACTTCGGAAGCGAATCGAGTTAGAAACTGTGCCTCCTCCATTGCCGTGTCACCGCCGCCGATGACGATGATTTTTTTGTTCCGGAAGAAAAATCCGTCACACGTTGCGCAGGTACTTACCCCTTTGCCAATATTGTCGGCTTCGCCAGGTATCCCTAATTTCTTAGCTGTGGCACCTGTTGAAATAATCAGTGAGTCCGCAGTCAATCGCCCACCATCCTCGAGAAATAAGGTAAATGGACGTTTAGAGAAATCAACCTCCGTTACGCGTCCCGACTGAATCGTTGCCCCGAAGCGAAGCGCTTGTTTCCGCATATTATCCATTAACTCAGGTCCTGTGATCCCATCTGGGAAACCCGGAAAATTGTCGACTTCTGTTGTTGTGGTCAGTTGACCACCTGGCTGTATACCCTCAATAACAAGTGGTGAGATGTTCGCTCGTGCTAAGTAAATGGCTGCAGTTAGTCCCGCAGGTCCTGTACCGATAATGATCGCTTTGTGATGCATAGGGATTCCTCCTTTTATATTACCGTAGTGCTGATGTCACGAATTAATATTGCTTACAATTTAATTTGTAACAAACCTTATGGATGAATCATATCAATTGTCTTTTATTTTGTCAACAATTAAATTGTGTACAATATAATAATACACACCTAACTTGTATTAAGCTCACGTTCAGCTTCCACTCATACTTCCTTCAGCTTGATCAGGCATAATGGGTTTCAGAACGAGAACGACACCAACAGTCACATCACGAGAGGAAGTATATACATGAATTCAAAAAATAATCGCACTTGGATATGGACATCATCCGCCCTTTTGGTCATCTTGATCGCTTATGCTTCGGTTTTCCCACCCGTTTCCAAAAATAATGATGAGAAAGCTGTTGCCAAGGTCAATGGAGTTGAAATTAGCACGACGAAGCTATATAACGCGTTGGTAGCAAGTGGCGGAGCACAAACGTTAGACTCGATGATCACGGAAGAGCTTATCAGCCAAGAGAGTAAGAAAGCAGGAATCCAGATCACGGATGCCGATGTGACGAACGAGATTCAAACGATTAAAGCTACGTATGGCTCTGAAGATGAATTCAACCAAGCGCTTGCCAACTACGGCATGACTCTGGACGATTTGAAGAAAAACATGCAATCGCAAGTAACGTTGAAAAAGATTTTGGAGCCACAAGTTACAGTCACTGACGATGAAATCAAAAAATATTATGATGAAAATTTAGAATCCTTAAAAGTACCTGCACAAGTGAAAGCTTCTCATATCTCTGTAGCGACGGAAGCTGAGGCCAATGCCATTATAGCGAAGTTGAAAAGCGGCGGTGATTTCGCCACACTTGCGAAGGAAAGTTCCACCGATGCAGCTACCAAGGATAAAGGCGGAGATCTAGGCTATATCTCTGCAGGACAAGGAGATCCGGCGTTTGAAGCCGCGGCATTTGCTTTGGAAACAGGCGGTCTTAGCGCTGCGGTACAAACAGCAACAGGTTACGATGTTATTAAAGTAACGGATCATAAAGCTGCTTCAACACCAACGCTTGCAGACAAAACCGCTACAATTAAACAGTCGTTAGTCGATCAAAAGATCTCAACACTTTCCCAAACCTGGTTGGAACAAAAGAAATCCGAAGCAAAAATTGAAAATAATCTTGCCGATTTGACTAAGACAACCTAGTTCTGGCTTAGTGTGACGTATGTGAAATTCGGCGCGTCAGGCGGTACTGATGCTGTCGGGTGAATATAGCCGGAAACCGAACGGCGTCCTGTGCAGCGGATACCATCGGACTGAAATAACTGTAAAATAGGTAGTTAATTTGAGGCTTTTCCAAGTTATTTCGATCCGATTTCAGCTTATCCGGAAATATGACGTTATTTAGCTACATGAAATCCATCTATTTGGAAAATTCGAGCTATATCCACGAACATAACTGTATAAAATCCAGTTAATCGTTAGGCGGACGCTTGGTAGGAGTGGCGCCGCATTCGGATGGCGCAACATCTGGCGGGGTGGGACCCCCTCACCCCCTACTAAACACCAAAAACCCCCTTAGCTACAACAGCTAAGGGGGTTTCTCTGTCCTATTACGGGGTGCGAAGCTTCATCTCGTCCAGGCTTTTGAACTGGTAGCCCTGCGCCCGCGCAGCGTCAATGATTTTACCCAGCGCTTCCGTATTGTCGCTGGACACGGAGTGCAACAGGATAACGGCGCCTGGGTGTAGTTGGGCCATCACATTTTTATAGGCATACTCCCAGCCCTTCTGATGCTTGGGTTCCCAATCGCGATACGCAACGGACCAGAACACATTCGTGTAGTTCAGTCCTTGGCTAACAGCCAGCGAGCGGTCATTGAATATGCCCCGCGGCGCGCGCAGATAGTGCATTTCCTTTTGTCCCGTCACCGCGGCGACTTCGTCTTTCACTTGGTTCAGCTCTTTCTGAATGCGCTCCGCCGGAATCCTACTCATATCGGGATGGCTCCATGAATGGTTGCCAATCAGATGCCCCTCGGCTGCCATACGTTTCAACAACTCTGGTTCTGTTCGAATATAGTGGCCAGTCACGAAAAATATAGCCGGCACTTGTTTCTCTTTGAGCACATCCAGAATTCGACCTGTGTAGCCTTGTTCATACCCATTATCGAAGGTTAAGTACAATTCCTTTTGTGACTGATCGCCAGTAAAAACAGCGCCGCGCTGCTTCAAGAGGCCCTTGAATCCCTCTTCATCAATCGATGGCGGTTGGCCGTTGACACTCTTTTTGAAACCAAAATGATAGGTTCCATCCGCTGAGACCATGGTCATTTGCCCCGCCATAAGAGCTAGGGAAAATAGAAGAATGCGCAAGATTTTCATATGGATGTCATGCACTCCTTGCCTTGTGTGATGAGTTGTGGCGAGTTACTGCCAACAGGACCTGTTACTAATATGCCACACCACGGCAGGAGATTATGTGTAAGCCACCTCATTGAATCCTAACATTATATTTCGCCTCCTCCGAATTCTGTGATATCCCCCCATTCCACTTGGCTTTCATCTGAATACAATAGAGTACATGATCTGTAGGGGTGGAGATTCATATTCGTAGACGAGATCCTAAACCAATCAAAGAAGATTTGCTGCATGTCCTAAAGCTATCGTCCGAGGAAGACATTTATACAGCACAGGTTAACGGATTTTCATTAGCCGATATCGCAAAAGCTAACCAGGTTGATGTACAGAAGGTCATTGAACTCCAGTTAGCCGAGCTAACGGAGCAACTGCAGTTGCGACTGTTTAATGGCAGCATCACACCTGAGCAATATCTAGCCCAGCGTGCTGAGTTACCGGAAATCATTAGTAAGAGTGTGTATGCGATGTAATCGCACGCAGCACCCCAGTTGGGGTGCTTTTTTTGTCAGCGAAGGCTTGTTGCTGTCGGGCTTTTATGTCACTATGAGACTACGACCTACGCTGCTTAGAAAGGAGTTCATGTGCTGTGAATTTCCATCAAATGATCCCGCTTATTCCGCTAATTGATCATATTCAGGTGGCTTCTTCCACCTTAGCCATTACAAGTTCACCTAGCAAATATCAACTTGTTATCGTCCGCCAAGGTCACCTCACACTACACTTCGCCGGCCATGAACCCATCATTTGCTCGCAAGCGTATGCCTGTCATCCCGATCAAGGTGACAAGTACCTAGAACGAAGATCGTCGATTACGTTATCATCACCTATACGATGCTGCCTGAGGATCACCATTGGACTTTGCATGGACACCTCACCACCTTAAGTGAAATCAAGATCCACTATATGCTCGATGAAATTATCCGGAGAACGCAGGACCATGATCCTTTGACTGTCTGGGAAGACACGACACATATCATGCGAATGAGAATGATGTTAGAGCGCATTCTATTTATCTATCTGCACGAATCCGATTTGACCCATGAGAAAAAGTCAGCTTCCGAATCGATCGAGGGTACGATCTCTTATATCAACGAGCATTACATGCTTGAGCTTACTTTGCCTATGCTAGCCCGTCGTGCGAGAATGAGCGTGGGGTATTTTACGGTTTTGTTTAAAAAGATGACGGGAACAACACTGATGAGCTACCTGTATGCCTTGCGTATTGAGAAAGCCAAGATCATGTTCCTGCAAACAGATCTGCTGGCCAAAGAGATTGCAAGCCGCGTTGGATTCATCGATTACTTCCATTTTAGCAAGGTATTTAAGAAAAAGACGGGCTATACACCCTCCGAATATATGACTAGCCACCCTAAAATCTAATATTGAGACATGTCTAATCTGCATATTGGACATGTTCTATCCCTCCATTATTCGGTATCATACTCATTGAGAATAATAATCATTGTCACGGAGGAATACAGAATGAGATCCCTTTTTACTCGTATTAGCCTTATCGCACTGATCAGCGTTTTTGCACTAAGCCTTGCTGCTTGTGGCAAAACGACGAATACCGAATCAGCTGCAACAACGACACCAGCTGCCGCTAGCCCAGCTCCTGCTGCCAAAGCAGATGGAAAGATAACCGTTCAAGATGCGGTAGGCACGGTTGAATTGCCTAAGAAGCCTGAACGTATCGTGGCCATGGAATTCGGCTTCACAGACATCCTTGTCTCTCTTGGCGTACAGCCGATCGGGGTTGCGGACGATAGCTCCCCAGACCTTTTGATGGACTCCGTAAAAGCTTTGCTGAAAACTTACACATCCGTCGGTTCACGCTACGAGCCTAATATTGAACTTATTTCATCCCTTAAACCAGATCTGATTATCGTTGATATTAATAAGCATAAAGCCGCGATTCCACAGCTCAAAGGTATTGCACCTGTCCTTGTGTTGGATGACTTCCAAGCGGACTACAATCAAATGCTGAAGAACGTAGGCATTATCGCACAAGCCGTTGGTAAAGTTGAAGAAGGCAAAAAGCGCCTAGCTGAGCACCAAACTAAAGTTGAAGCGATGAAAAAGAAACTTGCCGCATCGAACATTAGCGTTCTCCCTGCGGTTGTGAATCCAAAAGGCTTCTTCGCACACTCCGATCATGCGTACAGTGGATCCTTCCTCTCTATGCTTGGTTACAATGATCCGGTTAAAAATGCGACAGCTTATCCACAGATTACCTTGGAACAGTTGGTAGAGGCGAATCCAAAAGTCCTCTTCTTGATGCCGACAGAGAAAGTAACGATCGTGCAAGAATGGGAAAAGAACCCGCTGTGGCAGAAAATTGATGCTGTAGCTAACAAAAAAGTATTCACTGTTGAGAGAAGGGACTGGTCCTTATCCCGTGGCATGATCGGGTCGGAGAAAATCCTCGACGATATCGTGAAGAATCTGGGGCAATAGTTCGATGAACCAACCCATTAACCTTGAGAAGCAGAGCCGTAATTGGCCTCTGCTCTTCCTATTTTCTGCGAGTCTAATAGCGATACTAATTGGGATTATATCTAGTTTAAAATGGGGCCAATCCCCCGTATCATGGCATACGCTGTACGAAGCTGTGACCTATCAAGGTAGTGATAAGGCACATCTGTATATCCAAACGCTGCGGTTACCACGCGCCATCATGGCTTGCATCGTCGGGATGCAGCTTGGGTTGGCAGGGCTGCTCACCCAACTCACGACCAAAAACCCGCTGGCTTCCCCACATATTTTTGGCATCAATGCGGGAGGTGCTTTAGCGGTTGTAGTTGGACTTGTATTCCTGCCACATTTCGGCAACATGGGGTTGATTGCTTTTGCCTTTGTCGGCGCTGCGCTAGGTGCTTTATTGGTATGGTCACTCGCTGGAACGGGCAGCAAACAATACGTCTACATTGCGCTAGCTGGCATCACAATCCACTTCCTCCTGTCCTCATTGACGGAAGGGGTCATTATTCTTAATCAGCATGCGACAGACAGCATGATTTTCTGGCTGGTAGGTTCTCTTAGTCAAGCCGCTTGGACTGAAGTCCGCGTGATCCTTCCGTTTTTTATCGGGGGCATGCTGCTGTTTGCGTTCATGCTTCCCTCGTTCAAACTGCTGCTTGTCGATGATGAGATTGCGACGGGGCTTGGCCAACGCATCACGTTCGTGCGCGGTATCAGTGTGCTGCTCGTCATTGTACTCGCTGGCTCCGCAGTAGCCTTATGTGGTCCCATTGGCTTCGTCTGTCTGATTGTGCCGCATATTGCGCGGGCATTAGTAGGTACGAACTTGGTCGTTCTCGGACCGTTAACGGCTTTATTTGGCGGAATTCTGCTGTTGTATGCTGATTTTCTTAGCCGTTTTATTGCCTTTCCGTTCGAGTCCCCTGTTGGGATCGTCACTTCTTTGATTGGCGCTCCGTTCTTCATTTACCTAGCGCTGAAGCAACGGAGGGCACAATGATGACCTTAAAAGCATTACGGATCCCCGTTATATCGTTGATCATTGCTTTCGTCCTGATGATTGTATTAGCCATCATCTATGCGCATGTTGGGGCGGTTCGTATACCTTATCGCGACGTATGGGCAGCACTGACGGATGCGAAGCATCCTTCGTATTTTATCGTGCACCAATTGCGCTTGCCCCGTATTTTGGTTGCTATATTAGCTGGCTTTGGACTGGCAGTTGGCGGTGTCATTCTCCAAATCGTCATTCGAAACCCCTTGGCGAGCCCCGATGTTATCGGGATTACCAAAGGGGCTGGCTTTATGGCCGCTGGGGTCATTTTCTTGTTTCCTAAGCTGCCAAGCTATTACTTACCGATTGCCGCTTTCATTGGGGCCTTCGCTGCCTTCCTCTTGCTGCTCTTGTTAAGTCGTCGGTTAACCCTGCGTCCCTCCCATCTTGCCCTAGTGGGCATTGCGATTGGGACCATTTTTCAGGCTGGCATCCAGTATCTGATTGTTCGCCATCCCAGTGACATCAACGCGGCGCTGCTGTGGCTGTCCGGCAGTCTGTGGAACCGCAGCTGGAACAACGTGTACAGCCTGCTGCCGTGGATTGCCGTGCTGGTGCCCATCGTATGGGCGAACTTCGCCAAGCTGAATGTGTTTCAGCTTGGCGATGAGATGACCGCCGCGCTCGGCGTACGGATTGGGCGGCAGCGCTTCTGGCTGCTGCTGCTCGCTGTTAGCTTAGCCGCCATCTCCGTGTCGGCTGTCGGGGCGATCGGCTTCATCGGCCTGATCGCGCCCCATATTGCGCGGAGCCTCGTCGGCGGCCGGCACCAGTGGTTGATCCCGCTCACCGCTTTGATCGGCGCGGATCTCATGCTGCTCGGCGACTTAGTCGGCCGCGTCATAATTCTCCCACGGGAGGTCCCCGTGGGGATTATGACGGCGGTCATCGGGACGCCGTACTTTATTTATTTGCTGCGCCGCGAGCGGCGCCGGCGGTAGGAGCCATAACTAACTCCTATTGCTACCTTGGATCTATTTGCGTTTGTTTCCAACTAGCTAATATTGAAGAGACGATCACGTGGAAAGCCTCTGTGGTTGAGGTGGACTCGGGCGTTAGAGTGTGAGCACCTACGTACTTGATCTCCGCTTTAACTGTATAAACTACAGTTAATTTTCGCGAATTCGCTTGTTTCTAACGAATAACTGGAAAACATGCAGCTAATTCGTTGCGATTTCGAAGAATCGGGCTAAGCCTTGAAAATTAGCTGTAGGAAATACATCTAATCCTTCAAATGCGTGAAACAGAGCTCAATTAGCTGGAGTAAATCCAGTTATTCGTGTTTGACCCGCTGATTAGATGGGTAATCGGGAGTAGGGGGAACTCAGTACTGGCCATAAACTAAGTAGTCACTTCACTCCCCCGATTTCCTACCAAAAAGGAGTCCAACCCCTTACCAGGGTTGGACTCCTTCTCTGTTTACTATGCTAGATCATGCCACGCAGGCGATCCGCAATGACGCGCATCATGCTGCGCAGTACGTCGATGTTCTGGAAGCAGAAGCTCAGCACGAGATCACGGTGCAGCTGGAGCAGCACGGCTGGGTCCTTCGCTGTGCAATCTGCTGATCGAGGGCCGCTGTCGATGATGGCCATTTCGCCGAAGAATGCGCCTTCGCCCAACAGCGCGAACTCCTCGCTGCCGCGGTGGACGCGGATGCTTCCCTCGATGATGCCATACATCGTATCTCCGAAGTCACCTGCGCGGCAGATCGCTTCACCAGGCTCATAGGCAACTTCCTCGACCATTTGAGCCAACCACATGAAGTCGTTCGGGCCCAGATGGGCGAAGAGGTCGATCTTTTGCAAGACGAGGATCCGACGTAAAATCACTTCATCCCTCGTCAAATCTGTCGCAGCCTGTGGCTCGTGCAATGCCGCTGCGGCAGCCTCCGCCTGAGCAAGAACAAGCTCTGACCGCGCAGCCTCTTCAATCCCATCTCGTCCTAGCTCTCGCACTTGACCTTGATCTCCCGCCAACTCTTCTCCCTGCTCCACCACAGAAGCCTGCCCTTTCCCCTGACCCCGCTCCAACTCAGAGCGCAGTCTGCGCGAAAGCAGCTTCATCATTTCAACAGCAATGCTCGTCTGATCGAACATCATATCGTAGAACACAGATGAGTCCAGTCGCCACAGCACCATGTTGTCTTCTGCTTTAATCGTTGCTGTACGCGCACTGTTCGTCAGAATCGCCATCTCACCGAAGCAATCACCGAGATTGAGCTCTCCGAGGAGCTTCTTGTTGCGATAAACGCCAGCTCTGCCCTCATCTACTAACATAAGGGAGTCGCCTGGATCGCCCTCTTTAATGATCGTATTGCCTTGTTCGACGGCCAATTTATGCAGTCGCTTGGCGATAACAGATAAGTCTCTGCTCGTGAGTCCCTGGAATAACGAAACACGACGAAGCAACTGCACGCGATGCATGAGATCTGCAAGCTCAACGTTCACCTCTGTCTCCGACTTCCGAAGTGTATGGTACTGGATCGTTTGAGTCAGCCATTCATCACCTTGCTCAGCTAGCCAGCTCAAATGCAGATTCAGCTCAACCTTGCTTGCGGTTACCTTGGACAGCTTGCGAGAGCCTGCCATGAATTTGGCCATTTCTGTACGCAAAGTCCCTTGAAGCGTCTGATCAATGACCTCTTCGGCATTAGCCTGCTGACGCGAATCTCCTTCCGACCAGTCCAGATACACGGCCTGCATGGTTTGCCCATCTTTCAGAAGCGCCAACAATAAAAACACACGACGAGTAATGGCCGTACGAATTTCGCCGATCATCTTCTCTATTTCCGCATAGTCATCTACACCAACAACGCATGCACCATGCTCAGCGAACTGTGCATACAGCGTAAGCTCTTGGAAAATATAGCCCTCCACCTTGCGGCTATCCGGTTGAAGCAACTGCTTACTCATGCGTTGTAATGACTCTAAGATACGGTCACGCAAGGCGTATGGCGCTTTCTCGTAACAAGCAAACAACATGTCCATCGCACGTTGGGTTGCAATCCTTTCAAACACCGCAGGCAAATACAAACTAATTTCCTGTTGCTCCAAATAAGGCGCCAGTTTTGGCAGCACATCATCTTCATCGTATGCGGCGAGCGCGTCGATGGCGTAGCGCCGGGTTTTGCTATCTTTTAACATACCTATAATGGGTACTAGTAACGGAGGCACGTGGAGGATAGCAGCAGACTCCAAAGCGCGAATTCGAACCAAGGGACTGTTATCCTGCAAAAGGGAGATAAGCGGCTTGTAAAAATTTTTCACACGGATTTGTCCGAATAACGCGGCCATCGCGATCCGTTCCTCTTCGTGTCCGCTCTCCATCATGTCTTTCAGCTTCCCAACCGCACGGAACATGCCTTCAATGCTGTAGTATTTGACTAAGCCAGCAATCGTTGCTGCTTGAACCTCGACAGAAGAATCTTCCAAATGCACAGTAATCTCATCGACATAATCTTCTTCCGCATAAGCAGAGAGCGCGATAATCGCCTTGGCTCTGACTTGTACATGTTCAGATGTGATCAGTTCCTGCAAAACAGGCTCAAAACCTTCGGGTACCTTCATCTCCACATACGCCAAGGCCTCTAAGCGAATTTCGGGTATGGCATGACGCAGTAAACCGTCCAAATGAGGGGTTAGATCAAATGAGCTTGTCTCCTTCAAAAGACCGAACGCATACAGCGCTTGCTGCTTGTCCGAACCATTCAGCGCATCGATCAAGATTTGCCGAGTTACGGAATCCATGAGATTAAGCTCGACCTTTTGCAGGTCGTCGCCGCCTGTTTTGAGGTTGGACAAGAGCGTCGTCAAGTACGCTTTCTTTACCTTGATGCCCGCAAATATCCCCACAACGAGCAAAACTAACACGATATAACTCAACTTCTCAGGGGCTACGAATCGTGTAACGAGGAGAAGACAGATGGCTGCAAGTCCTTTGGCACCGTTACGGACAATCCCGTCCAAGAAGCCCTTCGCTTTATTCCGCCATTCCGGAGGAACGGGGAACATTACTAATTGGCTCACGGAGGAGTAGATCGTATCACCAACGACTTTGTCGCTTCCTTTGACAACAACCGCCATAGCAAGGACCGGCAATACCAGAATCCCGAGACTACCCGCGAAGAGAGCAATCGGGAAAATTAATAGCGCCGTCATCACACCGAATCGCGTAATCACACGCCCTGACACGAACAATTGCACACAAAGGGCAATCAACCCTGAGAAGCCGTAGAAGCTTCCCATAAAGCCGGCTAATGCTTCATTTTGTAAGGTGCCACGCAGAATGACCTTGAACTGATAATCAATGAGGGTTAGCGATACGACGAGCGCGGCAGCCAAGATTGCGACATATTTGAGATGCGGCACACTCGCGAAAAGGCCACCTTTTTGCTGCACAGATGACGACTTAGACGAGGCTTTGCGTACCTGCGCTGGCTTCGAATCACCCTGATCTTTGGTCATGCCCAAGATGACAAATACCACCACAAGACCAAGTAATTGTAGTCCGGCATACACATAGATTAAATTCGCCGTTCCGACGAGTGGAACAAGAACCTTGAGGCCGAAACCGCTCAAAATCCCGCCCATAATCCCCCCACTGCCTACGAGCCCGATCATTTGCTTCGCTTTCCGTTGGTCCATTACCGAAGTTGCGAACTGCCAGAAGCATACGATCATCAGAAAATTGAACACATCGTATCCGATATAAATGACAGGAAACACCCATCGCAGCTCGAGTCCTACACCGAATCTAGAGATTAGCACGAAAGCTGAGGCGGAATCATCAGCTTGAGAAGGGTTTCTAAGCGTACCCTGGGAGAGAATCGTTGGAACACGATGCCTGCCGTAATCATGACAAGCGCCTGCGGCAAGTACATCAAAGACAAATACGAATTGTCGAATCGACTTAAGAAGAGTGTATCCGCCGCCGTTCGTCCGATTGTCGATGCCGATACCACGAAGAACAAATAGGCAAATAACAGAAATACTTTTCTGTATTCCTTCTTATCCTCTGTCATTTTATTAAGAAAGGAACGATACGTTTTACTAATACTGCTACTCACACGACACCTCATTCTAAAAATTAAACGATCATGACTCTTTCCTAAAATTGTACCAGAAGTCCTAGGAAAAAATAACTACATTTTCAACAAAATGACGTAAGAAAATACAAAAAAAGACATCATCCGTAGATGTGTCTTCCTAGCAGACATTCTATTAAATTCTAAAATTGTCGCCTCTCCAGCTGCGAATTGCTTTCTTAATCGCATCCGGAGTCATCCGCTCCGCTGCTGCCTTCTTACAAAGTGCAGGAAACTCTTCATCCGATGCAAAACGCAAAGCCGTAATTTGTCCCATCGTCAATTTCTTATCTAACAGCTTCTGTGTCAGCACGAAGTGCCGAAGGTTCTCTTCTGCCCGAATCGCCCGATCCTGCGCCTTGATCGGGTAGGAACGGATAAGCACAAAGATCACAACCACAATAACAGCAATGAGGACAAAAATGACTGCTGGCAGCACCTGATCGTTGGCCCGTAAAGCGCTAACGAGCTGCATAATGGATAGAACCACTAAGCCTAATGCCAACAACGAAAACACATAGTGAAACAACGGATGCATACGTCGATGATTGACATAATTCTGAACCTTCATCTACTTATTTCCCCACAATCTGAGTAATCTCACTCTCTAATAATAGATAACGGTGCACACTTCGCATGATCGGCACTTTCGTCAAATTGTTTTTGTCTACATATTGCTTCATCTGATCTTTGGACAGACCTAAGATCTTACCCGCTTCCATTACCGTGAGCACCGCTTCATTGCTAGTCGCGTTGAAGGTTGTCTTCACCTTTTGATTCCAGTCTTCAAATGATTGCATGTTTTCGCACCCTTCTCAATCCGATCCTTCTATTATAGCACGAAAACACCTGCATCACCCAATTACCTTCATCTGCCATCTAGGACTCCTCTCCGCTCATGAGAGCTAGCAGCGCTTTCGGCAACGGAAATTTCTGATTGCTTATCATGATTTGATTCAAGGCTTCTTCGGCGATATCCGCCTGCTCTTCCTTAATCACACTGATCTCCGCGTGCAGCCGTTCCATCTGAGAATCGAGTGCCGCCGCTGAATTTGCTGCTTGCTTTAATTCTTCTAAGAGACGAGCGGGTACAGCTTGGTTGCCTTCATTGAATTTATAAAATATTTTATGCTCCAGGCTCGCCCAACAGTCCATAGCAATCGTACGAATTTGCACTTCCATACAGACGCGCTCTTCGCGGTCCGACATATGTACAGGCACTTCAATGAGCAAATGTAAGCTTTGATAGCCATTCGGCTTCGGATTTTTGATATAGTCTTTTTCGCTCAAAATATGAAGATCATTCTGATTTCTCAACATCTTGGAAATGACATAGATATCGGACACGAACGAGCACGTAATTCGCAGGCCGGCAATATCCTTCACACTGCCCTTAATGCCTTCGAAAGAGAGCTCTCCGCCTTTTCTCATCAGCTTTTGAAAAATCCCTTCAGGCGATTTCAACCGAGACTTCGTGTGTTCAATCGGGTTATATTCATGCAGCATCTCGAATTCTTGAACGAGGATATCAATTCTCGTCTCCATTTCATCCAGCGCAAACTTATAGGTCATCATAAAGCGTGTAATTTCGTGCTTAAACTTTTTCAAATCATTCATCGAAAACTGATTCGTAATCATATTCATACAGAATTCCATCCTTTGGTCATGGTTATTTTCCCATTCCTTGCTAGTTTAAATCATGGAGATCGCTCTACGCAAATGCAGCGATGAGAAAAGACACCGCTAGGGTGTCTTTCGTGTCCGTTGTATGAATTAGTGCATTTTATATGTATTAATCACGTCTTGTAGGTCTTGGGCAATGCTTGCGAGCATCTGGGAAGATGACGTAACCTCCTGTGAGGAAGCCAGCTGCTCTTCCGTCGCCCCAGCTACACTCTGCGACAACTCCGAGGTGATCTTCGCTACGTGCTCCATGTTGGTGACCGTTGCGGCGACTTGCTGCGAGCTTGCCGCCATTTGCTGGGCAGCCGCTGCTGTTTCCTGAATCTTGGAAGCCACTTCGTCTGCGGAGCGAACAATCGCTTGGAAACTCAGTTCGGTCCGATCGACGGATTGAAGTCCTTTTTGCACCTCAACCAGTCCAGCATCCATCGCTTTAACTGCTTCTTGTGTATCTTTTTGAATGTTGGTAACCACACCTCTGATCGCACCAACAGACTCCCCTGTTTGCGTAGCTAGCTTGCGAACCTCTTCTGCAACAACCGCGAAGCCTTTACCAGCTTCACCAGCACGAGCCGCTTCAATGGCTGCATTCAAGGCAAGGAGGTTCGTCTGCGTCGCAATTTCGCCGATCATTTGCGATACTTTACCGATGTTCTGAGAGTGCTCGGCCAACTGGAGAATCGTCTGATTCGCCTGTGTAACCGCACCGCTTAAAGCGTTCATACTCATCGTTACATGTTGAACATCCGCTTGACCGTTGCGTGCTTGTTCAGATGCATGGACCGACAGATCGGAAACGTCTGACGTCGTTTCAGCAATGCGCTGTACGCCAATCGTGATTTCGTCCATTGCGCGAGCACATTCCAGCGCGTTGATGCGCTGAGTTTCTGCTTCTGTGGCAATGGTCTGAATATCCACAGCGACATGCTGGGAGGCTTCGCTGTTTTGCTCCGAACTCGCATACAACTGCTCGGAAGAGGAGGCCACGGCACTGGACGATTCCTGCATACGAGCCATGACTTCGCGCATTTGACGTATCATCCCATTTACCGCCTGAACGAGGACGCCAATTTCGTCTTTATTACTAAAACGTAGCTCCGAAGCCGTCAGATCCCCTTCTGCCATACGATCCAGCACATGAGATGCGGCAATAACGGGTCTTGTAATGTTACGGACAATCACCCATGTAATCGCAACGGATAACAATACGGCGACGATCAATAGACTCATACCGCTTATGATGCTGCTGCGAAACGCCGCTGCATTCTTTTCCACACTTTCATCTGCGCCTTGTTGGTTGAACGCAACCATTTTGCGACTTATCGTTTGTACAAAATTATAGCTTTGTGTTAGCTCGTCATAGAGCCTAATTAGTTCAATCTCGTCTGTTGCCTTACTGTACTTGAGGTAATTGCTTTTTAGATTGCCCCATTGTTCTAGAATCATGTTGTAATTTTTCTCATCTTCTTCATCAGCTAGCGAGTTGCCGTAGCTGTTTATCGCCTTGTCACCTTTAATAATCGTCGCTTGAATGTCACGCGTTAACTCTAGCTTCACTGAGGCATCCTTCTGATTATTAACACCTACTAAATCCTTCGCAAAATGCTCCGTCAAATAACTGAATTCCTGAATCAGCTGAGTTCCGACCATCCAATTCTGAGCAATCTCCGTCATATCCTGCTTCATATTTTTCATCCTTACCATATCGGTAAGACCCAAAAATCCCATAAACAGTAGAACAACTGCAAAGGAACCAATAAGTTTTTGCTTCAAATTCATTTTTACCTGTGTACGTCTCATCCACTCTTCTAATCTAGCTGTCGATTGCATCTAAATCCTCCGAAATTTCAATTTATGAGCATTCTCTCTCTTTATCCCAAGCCTATCTTATCGGAAAAATGTAAGGAGAATTCAATAGAAACTATTAACTCAGTATGAGTTTAGCTAACATTTTCCATTTATAAAACATTCAAGTTGTCCACATAGACCCCTTCTTTTTCCAGAGGGTTGTACATAGAAATGGAGAGAGACACCCTCGAAAGGATGTGCGTCCCACTATGGAGATGCAGCACTTGCTTTCTAATCAAATGGAGCTATTTCTGCAATATGGACTAGCTATTTTCTGGACAGTTACCTATATCCTCATCATTATTCAAGGGTTCAAGGATCGCGCCTGCGGCATGCCGCTACCAGCTATTTGCGCTAACATTACGTGGGAGTTTCTCTTCGCCTTCGTGATGCCTTTCCACCCGCTGCAGATGATTGTTTCGCTCGTCTGGCTTCTTCTGGACTGTGTCATCTTGTTCCAAGCTGTCTACTTTGCCAAACCCAAATATCCACCACGGTTACTCTTGCCTGCTATCTTTTCCTTACTTGTCATAGCCTTGCTGCTCCATGTCGGCATGATCGTTGAGTTCCATGATCAAGAGGGAAAATATACAGCCTTTGGCATCAATTTGATGATGTCGATCCTGTTTATCCAGCTGCCTTTTAAACAAGAGCTCAAAGGCCAGACCATCTACATCGCCTATTACAAAATGATCGGCACCTTGTGCGCTTCCGTGCTCTGCTACTCGTTGTACCCGGATTCATTCTTACTATTGCTGCTGTGTCTACTGACCACGATAGCGGACATTGTATACATCGTGATGATTCATAGAGCTTTGCACATGACGAAAGGATCGAATGCCCAGCTAGTACCTACCCTCCGCGCCTAGCAAAAAAGACACCTCGACAAGGTGTCTTTTTCTTCCCATGCCTACCCCAAAATCGGCAGATTCACATGGCTCGGATACGCCTCCGAGTGATAAATCTTCTGCGTCACCACAACCGGCTGCGGATCCTCATACGGATTCAAGCCGGTATTCGTGTTTGGGAACGCGATCATTTTACTAGACGAAGTCACCGTAAATCGTAAGCGGTGCCCGACCGGGAAGGTATGTGCGATATTTTGCATGAAAATCGCGTACTTCTCGACTTGCCCCGGCGTAAGCAGCTCCGGTGTGTCCAAGCCGTTACGGTACTTCGCACGCACGATGTAGTTGGACAGCTTGATGGAGTTCCCCTTCGGGTCCACATCGCTTAAGGTCACAACCCAATCCGTGTCCACTCCGCTGCTCGACGCGTACAGCTCGCAAGACAGCTCGCCCGCTACGGTCACGGCCTCCGCCAACACCTCGCTCGTGTACACGAGGATGTCGCTGCGCAGCTCATGCTTCCGCATGTTCTCCGGCTCACGCTCGCCGCTATCCGCCACGGGCTCCTCCGGGTTGTACACGTAGGAGTCCGACTCAGCCTGTTGCGGCCGCTCCCCGAGTGTCAGCAAGCCATCACCAAGGCTAGAGTTGGCTCGTCCACCGCTGCCCAAATACCACTGCGTCGCCGTCGCCTCGCTTGGCGTCCAATCATCGGAGGTCCGCCACTCGTTGGTGCCGACCACATAATAACTAGCGCGCGGCTCCTGCTCGATGCCATTGGCAATGCCCTTCAAAAACCGATCAAACCAGCGCAGCACGTTCACATCGTAGTTGTACACAACGGCATCGTTGCCGAAGCTCGTGTCGAGCAGGTCACGTGCGCGGTTTGGGCCGTGTTCCCACGGGCCGAGCCAGATTTTGCGGTTCGGCACATCGTGCTTGGTGAGCATCCGCCATGTCTCCGATACGCCCGCACTGTCCCCATCGTACCATCCGGAGATGACGAACATCGGGGCCTTCACGTGCTCTCCGCGCTCGCTATATGTACAATTGCGCCAGAAATCATCATAGTCTGGATGCTCGCTCCAAATATCCCACGGACCTGAAGCCTTACCGATCATCTGCTGCGGAATCTCGCGAATCGGCCTCGCATCAACAGCCTTCTCAGGGCTGACCGCCCGCCCCCCGAAGATATCAAAATCCGTCCGCGTCCCCACCGACTGCGCCAACGTCCAGCACAGCAAAGGCCACGAACACACGGTGCCGCCCTTGCGCACCGTATCTACGAACGGCGAACCGACGTTCACTTCGTTCACGACGGCCTTCAAGTTCGGGTGCCCGCTCGTCGCTGCGGCTGTGACTACATAGCCGAGGTACGAAGCGCCCCACATGCCCACGTTGCCGTCGGACCAGTCCTGCGCAACGATCCAATCGATCGTGTCCGCGCTATCGTCACGCTCATAGAAGAACGGCACGAGTTCGCCTTCGGAATCGGCACGGCCGCGAACGTCCTGATTGACGACGGCGTAACCTTTGTTCGCCCACCGCTTAAAAAACGTCTTCCGCAAATTGCGGTCATAACACGTACGGATCAGAATTGTCGGCAGCTTCGCACCTGGCGCCACACCCTCCGGCAAATACACATCCGTCGCCAAACGAACGCCATCGCGCATCGGTACTAAATCAGTCCCAAGATCATCTACGCCAAACTCCGGTTTGGACAGCAGCGGATCTGCATACTCCACAAGCGGTGTCACGGCTTCATAACCGTCCACGACCAACACTTCCATGCCATAGCGGTTCGGTGCCACGAAAGCCACGATGCCCCCATCCACGGTCACGATATCAAGCGCGGTATCCTTACGCAAAGCCCAGACCTGCGCAACGACCTCTCTACCCGCTACTTCACCCGTGTACTGGATATGCTTCTGATACAGCTCACCATTCCCCAGCGTAACAGAGTCTCCCTGCCACTCCGCACCAGCGTAATGGGACTGATTCACACTAATTTTGTGCAAAGGAAGGATATAGCCCGCTGTCTCCGCAAGCACATTTTCCTGCATCTGCGTTCGCCGACGCGGATCCACTTTGGCATGCATGATCGCGCTATCTGTAAAACGAATCGCCCCTTCATATACGCCAGCCGCATACAGCTTATAGTTGCTCGTCCATCGCTCTCTCGTCATCTCCGCCATCCCCTATCCGCACACCGCTTCAAACACGCGCAGCCAATTTCCACCCATCATTTTGCGAACATCCTCATCCGTGTAACCTCTTGCCACCAAACCACGGGTAAAGTTAATAAAATAGCTATATGTCTCAAGCCCCTTCACCGTTTCCGTCGAGGGTCCATCCCCTTTGGCGAACCCAATGCGAGGCGCGATATGCTCTTTAAAATACACCAACGACCACGCCACATCGCTCATTGGCCAGTCTGTACCAATCCCGACATGGTCGACGCCGATCAGTCTGACGAGATAGTCCATATGATCGAGCACATGCTCAATCGTCGTATCATTCGGATCCCCGTGGACAAACCACGGCATCGCGAACACGCCAATGACGCCGCCCGTTGCGGCAATGGCTCTGAATTCCTCATCGCTTTTGCAGCGCTTATGCGGGTAGATGTTCTCCACCCCTGTGTGCGAAGCAATAACTGGCGCTGTTGAAAGCCGACACGCGTCCAGCGTCGTTTGTTTGCCGCAATGACTTGTGTCGACAATGATACCTAGCTCATTCATTTTGCTAATAAAACGCATCCCGAACTTGCTCACGCCACCGTTCGCCTCTTCCATACATCCAGACGCAATATAATTCTGATTGTTATAGGTAAGCTGCAGCACTCTCAGCCCAAAATTGTACATAGCCTCGAGCAGCTCTAGATTCTTGCCTAAGCCGTCGGTTTCCTGTGCGGTTACGATCCCTGCTTTCAGGTTGTCCCGCTTCGCTGCGCGAATCTGCTCCGCCGTCACAGCCTTTACAAGCCAATCGTTCGCATCAAATTGTCGCTGAATGTCGCCCATACTGATCAGGATCTTGTCCACACTAGATACATCCAGCTGACGATTCCCTGCCGTGATACCCGAACGGTACCACTCTTCCTTAAACTCGGAGATCTCTCCGCGAGCCACCATGTCGTGAATGATTTTGCTCGGCATCGCGCTGTATGTCCATGAATCCTCTTTATACGGCTCACACGCCTCCCGAATACTCTCGGAAATAGCTTCTGGAATTGCCTTCGGTGACAGCGGTCCCTGGAACAAAAGATCGATAATAATCGAGCTCTCATGCAGCTCCCGTGCGCGTTCCTCTTGCTCTGGTGTAAGATTGAATGGATATAGTCCTTCTGTCGAATTCATCGATGCTCACTCCTAGAAGTCAATGTGGATTCCTTTGTTCGTACGAATCGCTTCTTTGTAGATGTAATGCGCTGCTGCGAGGTCCTCGCAGGCAAGTCCTAATGATTTGAACAGCGTGATGGACGTGGCGGAGCGTCTTCCTTCTTTCTCACCCACCAACAGCTCACCAATTTCAGCTAAAATGTGGCCCTCCCCAATGACTCCCTCCTGCAGAGGGATCAGGTAGTCACCCGCTTCGTTCACAGCGGACTCTGTGCGGTCCACGAAGAGCTCCGCCCGGCGTACCAGTTCGGTATCGAGCTCGCGGTCTTTCGCTCGGCAGGCGCCGATGGCATTCACATGAGCGCCTTCCTTGATCCACGCGCCCTGCACGATCGGCGTCGTCGACGCCGTCACCGTGCAAATGATATCGCTATCCGCCACAGCCGCCTGTGCGGAGGATGCACACGAGACGAGGACAGCCGGATAGCGGCTTGCCGTCTCGGCTCTCAATCTTTCGGCATGGGCTGGGTTCGGCCCCCATACCTGGATCTTCGTGATCGGGCGCACGAGCAGCATCGCCTCGATGTGCGTGCGGGCTTGCTCGCCCGTGCCGATCACGGCAAGGGTCGCGGCCTCGGGCTTAGCCAGCAACTTAGTTGCTGCTGCGCTGACCGCTGCGGTTCGGATGGCGGTGATTCGGGTGCCATCCACAATCGCCTCCAATTGACCATTGGTCGAATTGAACAGTGAGACAAAGCCTTGATGTGAAGGATACCCTTTTCCATGATTCCCCGGAAACACGGTGATCACTTTGGCGCCAACCTTCTCATCCCTTTTTAAATATGTCGGCATCAGTCCCATCACATTGCCGCCTTCCAGCGGGACAACGGAACGTAGTGCTTGAACAGCTTGTCCATTCACCAAATCGGAGAGAACCGTTTCCATGATTTCAATACAGGCTGGCATCGCAAGCAGCTCTTGCACTTCAGTTGATTTGATCACTAGTATGGGACATCACCTGCTTATATGTAGTTCTATTTATTATAGCAAAGTCCGAGGAGATGGGGAAAACTTGCAAATTGAAAAAGAGCACCCCAAGGGTGCTCCTAAACGCTTGTATTTTTAGCTAGCACTAACCCTCCGGTACTTGAGGAAGCTGCCGATACGCCACACGCAAATGTACAAATAGGCCATAACCATCGTTAACACAGCAAATTCTGATGGATCCAAGCCTTTGAAATACTGGGATAATATCAATCGGACCGCGATAACGGCAATGATCACATATTTGAAATTAGGGTTAGGCTTCGAATAGACCAAACCATCCTCCCGCTTCTCATACCCTGTATGGTACAGCATAATACTACCAAGCGCTACGCCGAGCACGCCTGCACACAGCAACTCCCAAATAGCTGGTATATGAAAAGGATGATCCGGAATATGGGTCAGTGAGTTAATACTAAGCCCAAACACAATGAGCAGCAGGAAAACGGGGATCAGCATGCCTCTTCCTTTATTCCGAATCGGCTTTGCTTTCCCTCGTGTTCTTAACCAAATGACTAAAATAATTACAACAGCGCCGATTCCATATCCAATAAGTGTTTCAGCGTTCATATTGTAGTGCTCCTTTCGATGACAAGTTCTACAGAAATTATACGGGCACTCCTCCGAATTTACCTCCGTCTAGAGACCGACACAACGAAATTGGATGAAAAAAGGGAAAAAGCACCCCGCAGGGTGCCTGTTTGAAGCTGTATGTAGCTTTTCCAGATTACGATTGAAACATTTGCTTCACTAACTCTTTGTTCCGCTTCTTAAAGGCTTGATTATGCGAAGAGACCATCCCGAACTTCTCTGCTGTAGGCTGAATGTACTGTTTAGCTTTATTCACCGCATTCGCCGCGTCTTGGAAGGCTCCCGCGATCAAATGCACTTTGCCTGGATGATTAAGAATGTCCCCAGCTGCATATAGTCCTGGCACAGAGGATTCACTGTTCGCATTACCCGCGATATAGTAATTCTCCGCTCTTGCGATCTCGATTTCACTATTCTCTAGCAAGGTCGTATCACGATCATAGCCATGGTTGATAATCACTTCATCCACCAAAACAGATGAAATTTCTCCCGTTTCATGATTCGTCAGCTCAACGCGTTCAATAGATGCGTCCTCACCAGCAGCAAACAACTTCGAAATTGAGGTATTTAAGTGGCAGATCACGGAGCTGTTCTGTAACTGCTTCACTTGGGCCTCGTGTCCGGTTAGCTGCTCTTTGCGATAGCTGAGAATGACCTGCTTGGCGACAGGCTCCAATTCATTCGCCCAATCAACAGCCGAGTTGCCGCCACCTGAAATAACGACAGTCTTGTTCTTGAAGCGCCCTAGCGACTTCACCGTGTAGTTCAAATTTGAAACTTCGTAGCGCTCTGCGCCTTCGATCTCCAGCTTTTTCGGGTTAAGGATGCCTGAACCGACAGCGACGATCACGGTTTTGGAGTAGTGCAGTTGACCTGATGTGGTGCGCAGTACGAAGATATCCTCTTCGTTTTTAGCTATTGCTTCCACTTTCTCATTCAGTACAACCTCCGGGCTGAACGTAAGTCCTTGCTCAACAAGCTGATTGATCAGCTTCGCTCCTGGAGTCGGCGTGACGCCGCCTACGTCCCAAATCATTTTTTCGGGGTACACATGTATTTTGCCGCCGAGATGCGGTTGAAATTCAATGATTTTGGTCTTCATTTCACGAAGCCCACTATAGAAAGCCGAGTACAGCCCCGCTGGTCCCCCGCCAATAACCGTTACATCAAACAAATCGTTCTCTTCCATGCTCATTTCACTCCTTCAGTCACCAATTGCGATTGAGAATCATTATTAATGAAATGATACTGCGTTTTGATGATTTTATCAACTGAAAAAATGCTGAACGCATTACGATGCCATGGGACGACTAGGGAATCAGGGCTATTGGCTTCGTTTCGCCAGAGTTAGTCCGTTTTGTAGACTATCTCTGGGACTTTAGCTCCGTTCCGCCAGAGTTAGTCGGTTTTGTAGACTAAATCTGGGAGTTCAGCTCCGTTTCACCATAAGTTAGTCGGTTTGGCAGACTAATTCTGGGAGTTCAGCTCCGTTCCTCCTGAGTTAGTCGGTTTTGTAGACTAAATCTGGGAGTTCAGCTCCGTTTCACCAGAGTTAGTCGGTTTTGTAGACTAATTCTCGGAGTTCAGCTCCGTTTCACCAGAGTTAGTCGGTTTGGTAGACTAATTCTCGGAGTTCAGCTCCGTTTCACCAGAGTTAGTCGGTTTGGTAGACTAATTCTGGGACTTTGGCTCAGTTTCTCCAGAGTTAGTCGGTTTGGCAGACTAATTCTGGGGGTTCAGCTCCGTTTCGCCAGAGTTAGTCGGTTTGGTGGACTAATTCTGGAGTTTCAGCTCCGTTCCTCCTGAGTTAGTCGGTTTGGCAGACTAATTCTGGGGTTTCAGCTCCGTTTCGCCAGAGTTAGTCGGTTTGGCGGACTAATTCTGGAGTTTCAGCTCCGTTCCTCCTGAGTTAGTCGGTTTGGCAGACTAATTCTGGGGTTTCAGCTCCGTTTCGCCAGAGTTAGTCGGTTTGGCGGACTAATTCTGGAGTTTCAGCTCCGTTCCTCCTGAGTTAGTCGGTTTGGCAGACTAATTCTGGGACTTTAGCTCCGTTTCTCCAGAGTTAGTCGGTCTACACAGGAATCCGCACGCGGAACGTGCTGCCTACCCCCTGCTGACTCTCCACCTGGATCGTCCCTTGTGCGGCATCCACAAGGTTCTTCGCGATGGCGAGTCCAAGACCATGACCGCCATCCTGCCGAGTTCGAGCCTTGTCCTGCCGGTAAAACCGGTCAAAAACACGCGGCAGGGCCTCCGGTGCGATCCCCATCCCATTATCCCTCACGTCGAGCGTGAGAAAGCGAACTCCTTTTTCCACCTTATCCACAAGAATGATGTGCACGTCTCCGCCATCCAGCGTATATTTAATTGCATTATCGATAAGTATCACCAGCAATTGCGTCAATTTGCCCCGATCCCACTCCACGTTTAGCTGGTCGGGTACATGCAGCTGCAGCGCCATCCCTTTAGCCTGCGCTGCGGGCAGCAGCTTCGTTACTACGCTTTCGGCGGCTGCTTTCACCTGGAAAGTTGTCCTCTCCAGCACGAACTCGTCAGCATCCGACCGTGCCAGCTGCAACAGCTCGCTGGTCAGCCTCGTGATGGCGTTGACCTCGTCTTTCATCCCCTTCAGCACGTTATTCGTGAAGGGATTAGTTTCATCCGCATCGAGCTGCAGCGCCTCGATGGAAGTGAGCACGACGCTGAGCGGGGTACGCAGCTCATGCGATGCATCGGCAACGAACTCGCGTTGCCGCTCATACGCTTTGGCAATCGGAATGATCGCTCTACGCGCCATACGATGACTGAACCACAGCGCGAGTACAAAGAAGAGCAGCGCCATTCCTAGCATCAGAATGAGCAATAAGCGAAAAAGCTGATGCTGAAAGGTGACTTCCTTCCCTACATATAAAGTACCGATCAACTGTCCGTTCTTCTTGAGTTCCCGATTAGTCACGAGAAACCGGGCATCCTCCCCGTTTTGAGGTCGACCTTGGACATCCATTGAGGGCTGATCGAACGTCTGCAAGGTCGTTTGCTGGGTCCGCGCTCCCTTGAACTGACCCTTCGCGATTAATGCCATCATCTGCTCTCGTAATTCCGGCTGCGTCTCATCACCTAATTGCACATTCCCTATATCGGAAATGAGGTAATAAAACGATTGATCCGCACTGATCGAGAAGGCATCCTCTACAGAGCGCGGTGGCTGACGCTTCGGATTGGTGTCCCCATCCACCCATTTCTGCAAAACCTGCAGCTCACTATTCGTTAACTCGGTCAGACGGGACCGTTGGTCGCTCCAAATCAACATGTACAGCAAGGTATACACAATGACAACGAATAGCCCAAGAAAGATCATCAGCACGCCGCTATATTGCAGCGTAAGTTTATGGCGTGTCTGGTCAAATAAATTCCCTGCAGACAGGCGTTTACTCAGCCAATTCATGTTATGCTTCAATTTTATACCCTACGCCTCTCACGCTCTGAATGAGTTCCCGAGCATCGGAAGACTCCAGCTTCTTACGAATTAATTTGATGATTGCGTCGATCGATTTTAAATTCACATCAGCATCTAAGCCCCATACTTTATCTAAAATAACCTCACGCGTAAGCGTCCGCCCCTTATTCTGCAACAGCAGATCTAAAATCTGAAACTCACGCGGAGACAACTGAATCTCTTGACCTCCCTGCCGAACCATCTGATTCGTCCGCTGCAATTCCAGCTCTCCCATTCGCACAATGTCGTCCTGCAAAGGAGCAAAGCTTCTGCGCATCAGCGCCCGCAGGCGTGCCAACAGCTCGTCCATTTCAAAAGGCTTCACGAGATAATCATCCGCCCCCGCATCCAGTCCTTCGACTCGATCTCGCAGCCCGTCTTTGGCCGTGAGCATAAGAATAGCTCCTCGATATCCAGCCTGGCGCAGCCTAGCACAGGTGTCACGCCCATCTCCCTCAGGCATCATCCAATCGAGAATGACCACGTCATAGCTAGAGGCTGCGGCATAGTCGAAGGCATCGTTCCCCGTTTGAACCCAATCGACGCTGCAGCCGGTCTTTTTTTTCAACATATACGTCGTTAGCTCGCCTAATTTCACATCATCTTCTGCTAATAAAAGCTTCATCTATCCGCCACCATCTCTCGTTCGCTCTACTACAATTAAGTATAATCTATCGCCTTCGGGCTTTCACCGTAATTTCACCAAGTGGGGTTAACATAGGTCTCATGGAACAACAAATCTACGAAAACGAAGGGAAGATCCCCATGAACATCCAAACTAAAATCATCCTCGCAAGCGCATTATCTGTTGTACTAGCAGGCAGTGGAATTATTGCTTTAAGCGCAGGCAGCCAAGTATTCGCTGCAACCGACACATCCCCAACGGCAACATCTGCCCCGCAGGATAAGCCAGCAAAGCCGAAGCCAAGACAAGGAGAAGCCGGCAAGCCAGGTGGCCCTCACGTGAATGGTCAAAATCCGCCTCCGCCTAACCACGATGGTGTGGATTGCCCGGGGCAAGGGCAAGGAGATGGCCTCCCGCCAAGCTCACCTGCCAGCTCACCTCCTTCCAACAGTGATCCCGCCAGCGGAATTACGAATCCTTCTACCTATTCCGTCGCGATTTCTGGTGGACTCACAACAGATCCGCAGGACAAAGGACGGCCAGTAGTGCTGATTGCTGCCGCTCTCGGCGTACCTACTGAGGTGTTTCGAGAAGCTTTTAGCGGAGTGACGCCATCTGGGTTAGACAGCCAACCGAGTCATGAACTCGCACAACGAAACAAAGCCGCTTTAATGAAGGTACTTGGGCCTTACGGCATCACCAATGAGCGTCTGGACGAGGTATCTAATTTCTACCGCTACAACGGGAATCGAACGGCAACTTGGCAAAAGACCTCCGCAACCGCAACAGCCATCGTCACTGATGGCGTGGTAACTGGCGTTACCATCACGAATCCGGGAGCTGGCTATTCCTCCACGCCGACAGTTAGCATCACTGGACCTACTGGCACCGTGACGGCCAAAGCCGTAGTGACGTATACGCAAGATTTTAAAACGAATGGCAGCATCACCTCGATTACCCTCGATTAAATTAGAAGGAGCCTGTCACAGTTCATCTGTGGCAAGCTCCTTTTCCCGTTAATATTTGGTGCAACTGGAACCATTCATTCTCCCAGCCGCCTTGTTTCCGCACAAAGATTGGTAGTATGATAGGGAGATACTTAAATTAACCAGAGGTAAATTAAATCATGAAGATGAGAGATTGGGACATTAATTTAAAAATCCGCCTCGGTGGAGAAACTGCTTTTAACGTTATTTTTTGGGCATTCTTTCCGTTCTTATCTATCTACTTCGCCAATTCGTTCGGTAAAGGTTGGACGGGTATTCTTCTTGTCTTATCGCAGGCGCTTTCTGTGTTCGGCAATTTGCTCGGCGGCTACAGCGCAGATCGGTTCGGACGCAAACGAATGATGGTGATCGCCGCTTTGGGACAAGCCGTCGGCTACGGAATCTTCGCACTGGCCGCTTCACCCTGGCTGGCAATGCCCGTTATGAGCTTCATCGGCTTTAGCTTCGCTAGCTTCTGTGGCTCGTTGTATTGGCCTGCCAGCCAAGCTATGGTGGCGGATGTCGTGGATGAGGAGCATCGCTCGAGCGTGTTCGCCATCTTCTATACAACCGCGAACATGGCCGTCGTTGTAGGACCTTTGCTCGGCTCCCTCCTTTATAAAGACAACCCGTATCTCGTGCTGGCCGCGGCTGCTGTAGTTTGCGTGTTACTCGCGCTCATGATGTCGCGACGGTTACACGAAACGCTGCCGAAGCAGCTAGCGGATCGCCATCGCGCACAAGCTGACACCCCTTGGTACCATGCCATCGCAGTGCAGCTGCGCGACTACAAAATCATTGCTACGGACCGTGTATTCCTGCTGTTCGTTATCGCTGGCGTGCTGCTTTCACAGACCTTCATGCAGCTGGATTTGCTTTTTCCTGTCTTCTTGGAAGAAACGATGCCGCTCACGACAATCTTCTCCTACCATGACTGGGATCTCCAGCTTACGGGTAAGCAGTTATTCGGCCTGATTGTTTCCGAGAATGGTTTATTCGTCGCCATTTTCACGGTCATCGTGACCAAGTGGATGCTGATGTATCGCGATCGCTATGTGTTCATCGGCGGGGCGCTTTTCTATGCGCTAGGCATGGTGATGTTCTGCCAGATGTCTACCTTCTGGGGATTAACCATCGCAATAGCCGTCTTCACACTTGCCGAGCTCATGTCCGCAGGACCACAGCAAGCCTTCGTGTCCAGATTGGCGCCGGATCATATTCGCGGCCAATATTTTGCTGCTTCTAGCTTGCGTTATACGCTCGGGCGCACGATAGCACCCCTATCAATCCCGATCAGCTCGTGGATCGGTTTTACGTGGACGTTCATCTTGTTGGCGGCACTTGCTGTCTTGTCGGCAGCCATCTATAACATGATGTTTAATCAGTATGATAAGCAAACTGCGCTGCAGTAGGCGAATGAGAAAAAGCACCCGTAAGGGTGCTTTTTCATTATTTGCATGGTTACGATACCTGTTTGAGGCGGGTGAGAACTCCCCGTTTGCCAGTTAGGCCTCCACTCACCAAATAACTGGAAAACACGTAGTTAATTTCGGAGATTTCATCTTCAAATTCACTTTAACTGGAAAATATGCAGGTATTTTCGCGACAAATTCACTTTTCGGCTGAAATGGGTTGATTTAGATGGAGGAAATCCATCTAAACCGATCTCACTACTCACATGCTACGCCGTCCCCGTCCCCATCCAGCTTCGCGCTATAGCCTGGCTCGCCTTTCTTGATCTTATAAGCTCCAGCTGCGTTGGCCTCCTTGCACGAGTTGTAAGTCGTGTTCGCTTTCGGCTGCAAGGTCGTCACTGGTTTCGGAGCTGTAGTTGACTTCGGTGATGCCGCAGCACCACCCTTCACCACACCCTCGTGATACCCATCTTCTTGCGCATAATTTTCTACGCTCCAGATGTTCAAAGCTTTCTGTTGTGCCTTCTTCTGGATCTCACGGAATTGATCCACATATTTCACGTTCGGCGGGTAAATATACGCAACTCTGGCATAGCCATTTTCGAGCAGGAGCTCGTTAAACATTTTATCCCCAATGTAGAGATAGCACAGTAATCGGCCATATTTATCCCGCTCCGACACATCCAATTCCAGCTGAACGTCTTGGCCTGTAAGCATCGTTTTGGCATAGTTGGACGCTTCCAACGCAAAAGGCTGAACCGGCTTCTCGGGATCCACACTTTCTGGCGTATCTACAAGCAGTAGACGGATCGTTTCTTCTTTTTCTTTGCCGCCGTCGGTAAAAGAGATCTTCATCGTGTCGCCATCAACGACCCGAACTACTTTTGCGGGAATTCGCTTATTTACCGCAGATTTATCCGTTCCCTTGACGGTTGCCTTGTTAGACGCGGACGCAGCTGCGGAAGGTGTTGCAATATCAACATCTACTTGTGATGACGAACATGCCGACGCCACCATGATAAGCAGCAAGAAAATGCCTGCACGGACAATTTGTTTTTTGACACAAAAGCTTAGGATTGCGTTTACCATTGCGTTGTAACCTCCATATGATGACTGTTCTAGTGGTCTACGATCTCGTATGTACACATCCTATTATATCAGATTGCATGGTACACGCTCTGGTCAATTCGCAAAGAAAAAAGCACCCCCTCAGGGTGCTTTTTTTATCGTGACTAAGGCGTTCCACTTCGAAACGAAAGCGCCAAATCCAACACATGCTCCGTTTCATTATAAGAACTGATGTCCATCTTCCGATTGCCGTCAAAATCAGCGACCATTGCCCGTCGTTCCTTCCCTTGTGCCCAGGGTCCAAATTCGTTATCCAGTGGCTGAAAATAGTTCTCGCCCTCGTTCTGGAATACCCGCCAAATGCCCGTCTCCGCCGTATAGGCAATTAAATCGCCTCGCCCGTCGCCATTCGTATCGCCAACCAGCAGCTGGTCGCTACTTCCAAAGGAAACCCCGCCTGCGGTCTGCGGATCAGCGAACCCCCCTTGCCCTTGATGATACATAATGGATACGCGATTCTCCTTATGCGAGACGCACAGGATATCATCATCTTTATCAGTGTCCTGCAATTGGGCTGTGAAAATTTCTGCATCCTCGGGCAGCTTCGTGTTTGACTCTGTATACGTCAACTGCTGATTTAACAGGTTAACTTGCACAAGTCCCTTGTCTCCTTTGGCAATTAAGCCCATGCCATGACTAGATCGGAGTGCGCGAACAGAAGAAAGTCCTATTGGTAAAGCACCGATTGTGCGGACTGGCAGAAACTGTCGCTTATCCGCTATGGCCACCCGCACATTCCCCGTTTCTGTGTTATACGCAAGCAGATCTTGCTTCCCATCACCATTAACATCGACGAGTAGGAGTGACTCATCGGGCGTAAACGTTTCTCTTAACCATACTTGTGAAGCTTCCTGCTGGCGATTTCTCGGCATATCGTAATTCCCCGGAATAACCAGAACGCGATGCAGCTGGCGTACAACGACATCCGAATGTCCGCGGCCTGTAACATCGCCAAGCATGACATTTTGCAGCTTCGTTCTTGGTGGCAGCATCACGCGATGCGCTGGGGTGAAAGGGACGATATCATGCAGTGACATCCAGCGATAATCTAGCTTTTTGAAACCGGTAATCAATTTATGCAAGTAGGAGCCTGTGTCTCCCTCTTTATATTGATAGACGGGAATACCATCCTTCTCTTCTGGGTTTCCATCTGCGGCCATTACAGGCTCTAGGTGCGAGAATTCCAAAAACGGATGGAAGTAAAAGGAGGCTAGTCCGTCATCCTTCGCTGCCTTCTCCAACATCCGGTCAACCGATGCAGCATCACTTATATAGCGATATGGCGCAGGGACATAGACTGAACCCAAACTATCTTGTCCGTACGTATTGATCGTATCATAGGTATTCATATCATCACGTGCGTTTTTGGCGTAGAGATCCGGTTGATACATAAGGCCGACGAAGGAACGAAACACTGCCTGTTGCTCATGGGTATCTTTATAGTGGGGAGACTCCCAGAACGCGGGATGTAAACCTGCTCCAGCAAAGGCAGCTAAGCTTTCTTTCATCCGTTCCGCCGCATAAGAGAGCTCTTGCGTTTCCGGTGCATCTTTAATGTTAAATTCTGAGCCTATTCCTGAATTTTGCTCGCCATCTGAGCGATACGTCTCACCATATTGATGCCGGTACCCGTGCATACCCAATACGCCGCCTTGATGCTCTGCCTGTTGGAGGAGTTTAATGAATGCGCTTACTACTTCGTCAGGATTTGGATCGTCAATACCCTTTTCCTTCCAGACACCGTCATCTTGCAAGCTCATTCTTCTTGGAATCACAGCAACATGAAAAGGCACGTGCTCAGACTCAATATAGGTCATGACGGCCCGCAATTTCCCTAGGCCTTCGAGGGTGTTATAGTCGCCGCCAAGTCCGACATCCTCCAGTCGAATCATAGCATGACGCTTACCCATATTCGGAGAGTCATTCATCTCTGTATTTGAAGGGATATACGCGGCAAGCCCAACGGCTGCAAGAACACCTCCGACGATCCCTATTCCAATTTGCTGCCACAATTTACGTTTCACGCTACCTGCTCCCCCATTATGTAAAACGTAGATTATATCTATGATTTCGACATTTTTCTCCTAAATTATATATGAATCTATGCTTTCTTACTATAAGAGTTTGAACAGAGGTCAAAATGTATTTAAGTAATGTCTGGAGTACTTGAAAACGCTTCCAAATTTAGTCTTTTTTTAAAAGCTATCCTCGTTTTAGTTTGGAGAAATCGGACTACGTCGTTGATATCGGTCGAAACTTAGCTCACCTGTTTCATTTCTGGGGAGTTGGGTAAGAATAAAAGAATACAATCTCTTTACTTTCCGCTAATACTGCACTGACATAAGCAACATATGATGAAGATATCTTATTGTAACGGAGGCATCCGACGATGACAGCCAAAATAGGTTTCGTATTTTTCTGTATAGTGTCCCTATCGGTTTTAGGTGTTGCTGCCAAAGAGAGTCAGCCCGATCAGCTTATAGATCAACGTACAGACAAACACATTGTTGGTCCGTACTCGCCAGCCCTTTATGACTCCACCGAACAATTTGAGTATGAATTCGAATGGCAAAACGGGAAGATTATTGCGAATCCACAGTAAGTGAACTTCTACAAATACGTTAACTTTACTAGTTAACCCAAATAAACCCCCGACTCTCACAGTCGGGGGTTATTCTACTTGAACTTAATTTTATCCAACTCATCTATAAAAGCAGATCTGATCGGATACTTCAACCGGAAATGACTAACTAACTTTTCTGCACGATCGCCACGCCCGACGCTGTTCAAGTTCGTTTAAGATTCTCTCTCTTACATCCTACCTGCAAGTCGTCTTTGCTATACCTCCGCAAGCTCTATTTGCTTCTAAGTGCTTTTCGCGGCGTTCACTCACCACTCTTTTTACTCATCATCCCGTACTTCTTCCCCCACTCCCCCATACGCTCGAGGATCGGTATGAAGCTTCGTCCTGCTTCCGTCAGTGAGTATTCAACCTTCGGCGGAACCTCCTGATAGACTTTCCGGTGAACCATATCATCCTTTTCTAACTCTCTCAACTGCGACGTCAGTATGCCCTTGGATACCCCTGGCACCAGTCGCTGCAGCTCACCGAATCTCCTCGTTTCCCTTAAATGCCATAGAATAAGGATTTTCCACTTCCCTGCAATGACATTTTGGGTGGCGGTAACGGGGCAGACTTCGATTTGTTCCTCTGGAATTTCCCCCTGAAATGTTGTCCGAGACATACGCAATCCCGCTCCTTCCTTGATGGTTCTATTTTTATGACTAGGTCATTTTTTAATGACTACTTACATATTTCTAGCTACTATAATAATATATGACTATGCCGAATTATCCAACAACATTTTATATAAATAGGAGGACGTCCATGATGTCAAAAATCATCGTTACCGCAGCAACAGGTGAATTAGGGAAATTAGTCGTCAAGCATTTATTAGCAAAAGTTCCAGCAAGCGAGATTGCTGTTAGTGTTCGTAACACAGAAAAAGCCGCTGAATTTGCAGAGCTAGGCATTGAAGTTCGATATGGGGATTGGGATGATCCAGCCTCACTGGAGCAAGCTTATGCGGATGCATCTAAGCTTTTGCTGATTTCTTCCCCGCAAGATGAGTCGATCAGTCGTGTTCGTAAACATGTTAGTGCAATTGAAGCGGCCCATAAAGCAGGCGTTCCCCACATTGTCTACACGAGTTTCGCCTATGCAGATGTCGATGCTTTCGCCCCTCTGGCTAACGTACATCTAGCAACCGAATTCGCGCTGAAGGCATCAGGCATTCCAACAACGATCCTGCGCAATACGTGGTATCAGGAGCTTTATGTTAATCCAAGCTTGCAAGCTTACATCGATAACGGCAGCATCATAAATTCAGCAGGCACAGGTAAAATTAATACAGCGACACGCGATGACTTAGCCTTGGCTGCTGCTGCTGTTCTTGCCGAAGATGGACATCAAGGCCAAATCTACGAGTTAGCGTCATCCGAGTCGTGGAGCTACGAGCAATTAGCAGACATTTTATCTCACGTATCCGGTAAAAAAGTAGCT
Source organism: Paenibacillus sp. LjRoot56 (assembly GCF_964253335.1). Lineage (NCBI taxonomy): Bacteria > Bacillati > Bacillota > Bacilli > Caryophanales > Paenibacillaceae > Paenibacillus > Paenibacillus sp. LjRoot56. The sequence continues at coordinate 17,363 of NZ_CAXURV020000005.1, read as the reverse complement.
TACCAATCCGTCTCTGACGCTGACTCCTCCGCAGGTATGATTCAGGCTGGACTGCCTGAAGGTCTCGTTCAGTTCCTAGTTGCCATTGACAGCAAAATGGCTGCAGGAACAGAAGGACGCACGTCCACGGACCTGGAGAAGCTCATCGGGAAAAAACCAACTTCCATTCATGAAAGTATTGCGTTATTATTCAATAAATAATCCTTATATTAACTCAACAAAGAGGTGAACCTCATGCAAGTTGAAATTTGGTCGGACTTTGCTTGTCCGTTCTGTTACATTGGCAAACGCCGCTTTGAGCAAGCCCTAGCGGAGTTTGCACACCGCGATCAGGTTGAAGTTGTCTATCGCAGCTTCGAGCTAGACCGTCACGCACCCAAAAGCGTTCCGCATGACGTCTATGATATGCTCTCTTCCCGCTACGGCATGAGCCGTCAGGAAGCTATCGCTATGAATGAGAAGATGCGTCAGCAAGCGGCGGTAGAAGGGCTCGACTTTCAATTCGATAGCCTCGTGCTGACGAACACGTTCGATGCTCATCGTTTACGGCTTTTTGCTGAGAAACAGGGCAAAGGCGCCGTTATATCCGAGTTGTTGTTCCGCGCCTATTTCACAGAATCCACAAACATAAGCGACCACAGTATCCTTGCGGACATCGCTGCAGCCGTGGGAATCGACCGGGAAGAAGCTTTGTCCGTTCTCGCGAGTGATCAGTTCGCCCAGTCGGTGCGGACCGAAGAAGAGAATGGCAGCCGAATGGGAATCCGCGGCGTTCCGTATTATGTCATTAACGGCAAGCATGCCATATCCGGGGCTCAAGCAAGCGGCGTTTACTTAAACGCTATGCAACAGCTCTGGGATGCCGAGCAGCCGAAACAGGTTGTAGAAGCAGCCAGCGATGAGGCTTGTTTGGACGGCACGTGTGCTGTCCCGAACAAATCGTAATATCGGTGTTTGCACTCATCAACAAGAAGAAGCACCCTCGCGGGTGCTTCTTCTTGTTGTGTTTCTTCATTTGATATATTCTGTACATGAGTATAAATACGAAATCAGAGGAGTCATTCCAATGTCGACAGTGATCGGTACGAAAGAAAATCCATGGTCCTTAAAAACACCTCCACAAACCTCCGAATATGAGATGTATAAAGACGAAAAAGATGGCAAAACCATCCTTGTTTGCACGGTAGGTAAAACCGTTTTGCATTACGACTACCGTTGCATTCATGACTTACAAGAGATGCTCAAACAGCATGGAGATTGGATCGAGCTAGGTAGCGCTGATGAGCAGAAGCCAGCCAAAGAAGGCACGGTTGAAGCTTGGGGGCGCTCTCCTGAAAACCCCATTGGAGGTTGGTATGGCTTGAAGAAAGGCTTCCGCGGCAGATTCGGCATGTATGTTCCCCCATTAATGGAGGTACTTGGTCTTGCAGAAGTCGAACACAATCCAAGAAATAATCGGATGCGGGCGTTATAAATACGCAATAACCACTCTAACATGAAGAAGAGCCTGTCACCCTACTAAAGTGACAGGCTCTTACTATTCTATTTATTGGCTCTAGCCACAATGGTTCGTATTTTTCCTGTCTAACTTCAAAGAGTACATATCGAGATCCGCTGCATGTAGTAAATCATCCAACGTTCGCGCATCGTCAGGATACACAGCCGTCCCGATCGATACGGATATTTCCAAATTGAACTCTCGCGAAGCTAGCTTTAATTCATTCTGAATATGACTGATCAATACTTCTTTCTTGGACGCATCCGTAGACGTCGATAAGATCAGAAATTCATCCCCCGCCCACCGTGCGGCTAAATCTTTTTTCTGTAAATCGAGTAGTAAGACATTCGCGATACGCTGCAGAACTTGATCACCGATCTTGTGACCGCGAGAATCGTTAATTAATTTGAAGTTGTCGACATCAATAAAATATAAAATCAACTGCCCTTGTCTGCGCTCCACCGAAGTAGTGAGCTTAGGAAAGGCTTCGAGGATGAATCTTCTGTTATACAGTGTTGTAAGGTTATCTTTCTCTGAGAGGAACTTCAATCGATCATACTGCGTGCCTAGCACCCAGCTTGCCAATAAAATCAATATGCCAGCGACAGGGAACTGAAGAGAAGGAAAATTATAATACATCGTACCGTAGGTTCTTAAGGCTACAATCGTGACTAAAACGACCGAAATTATAACGATTCGTCCCGAATAATTCATCCCAAATCACCATCATTCAATTTATGTCTATATAGGTCTATAGTGACACACTTGTTCCATACATTTCAAGGAATATTTGGTTTGTGCAGTCGAATCGACTCGAAAATGATCGTTAGCAAAAATTCGAAGCAAACCACTTCAATTTTATGGTAAAGTAGTGGTATTCGACAATTTTTTTGAGAACATCCAAAAACTTCTAACAGTCAGATGAGGTTCAAAATGGATCTACTTCTAGATATGAAAACCATCCTGTTGACACTGGTCATCGGCCACCTATTTACAGCCGTGTTCATAATCGCCTACTGGCGTCAACATAAGAACGAAAGTACAATCAGATACTTTTTCTATGCAAAATGCTTACAAGCCACTGCGTGGGTGATCTTCATCCTCCGTGACGGTCTATCGGATACACTTACAATTTCTCTTGTGAACTCATCACTTTTTATCGGTTATGCCTTTGAAACCATTTCCGTGCTGAAAATTCAGAATATCCTGAGCAAGCTGACGCGTAACCTGTATATTGCTTTGACAATTTTCAACATTGTCGGCTTCCATTCCATCCTTCTTTTCGACAACGTAGAGAAGCTCAGAATTTTCTTTGTTTCCATGGGTGTCGCTACGAGCCTCCTCATACCCGCATACAAAATGATTCAAAAACGAGCCGCTTCCATGGTGACCCATGTGCTAGGCTATCTGTACCTTACAGTCTTGGTATTTCTTCTGATTCGAGCCGTTAGTGCCGTATTCTTCGAAACGTTGATAAGCTTTTATCATATGAACGGTAATCAGACCATGGTCCTACTAGGCCAATATTTCGTCATGATTGCGGGAAATACGGGATTCATTCTCTTGATGAAAGAACAAACCGACCAAGCACTTATTCGGCTGGCCAATTATGACGATTTAACCGGTACACTGAACCGCAGGACGTTCATCACACGTACCAATCAATACATTACTTCTTACGCGAAAATGCAGAAACCAATCACCTTGCTGCTATTTGATATTGATAATTTCAAGTCCATCAATGATACATTCGGTCATGATACGGGCGATCAAGTGCTCGTCGACCTCACGAAACGAATGAAGGAGCAACTCGGCGCTGATGATCTTTTCGCCAGATACGGCGGTGACGAATTTGCCATCATCGTGCCTGGCATGGATGAGCGAGACTCCTCGCTTTATTCTGAGAAGCTTAGACAGGCCGCAGAAGGTGCGCTAGTTCCCGGATTACAGCTTTCCTATACCATTAGTTTAGGAGTTCTCACGGTCATCCCGGATGAACGGACACATCTTGAGGAGCTTTACTCCACGTGTGACAAGGCCCTATACCAGGCCAAAAGGAACGGTCGAAACGGTGTATACCGTGGGGCTGTGGATAAACAATTGGTACATGCTTAGCAAAATTCATGTAAGTAGGCTGTCGCTATGATGCGGCGGCCTTTTGTTTTTTCTCGTTCACCTCTGACTACCTAACCACGGTTTGTGACAAACTACCAAACAATCCCTATTTCGAACGTATCGACGACAATTTTCCTGATACTTTTCAACCTATTCTTGTTAATTTAATGCTAAGTCGCAAAAAAACCTCACAGAGAGTAGGTAGGTAGAATGATTTCTCTAAATGATAAGCCCATGTATCTAGCACATTTCGCAAAGTTAATCCAAATGGATGAACATCGGCTATTTCGTATATGTAAGGGGATCGAAGAGAACGGATATCAATTAAACCGAAACGAACACGGACATATCGATCTAACGGAGAAAGATATTACAGTTGTGTTAAGTTTCTGTTTGTAAAGGTAGGGAGAGACGCCACGGGTAAGCGTTATGCACTTTCTATCACACGAGATTTCAGACGGCGTTGGTGTATGAACTGGAAAACATACAGCTATTTACGAGAAATTTCTTCGAAAACTCGATATAACTGTAAAATATGTAGTTAAAACTACCTCTTTTGTTCAGATCGGGTAAAATGGTTAAAATTAGCTGTAGGTTCTCCATCTGTTACGCGTTTGATCGAATACTCCCGAAATATAACTGTATAAAATCCATCTATTTGATACTTTTACGTCTCCAGTTACTCCCTCTCCACTCGCCACCAACACATCAACACGCTTATTTGGTAAGAAAAACCCGCTCCATGAGCGGGTTTTTCCATCATTTAGAATCTTTTTGGTCTTTCGGGTCCTTTGGACCCTTAGGATCTTTTGGATCTTTTGGATCTTTTGGATCTTTAGGTTTCTTCGGCTTCTTATCGTGGTGCTTGTCCGTATAATCAACTTTAGGCGCTTGCAAACCTCCTGCTAGAACCGTCTCTCTGATGTCTTCACCGAGATAGAAGCTTAAATGTGGCGGCTGATTGTACGCCGTGTTCTGCCATGCGATTCCGTTTCTGTAAACCGGGTCATGCATAAGCGTATACATCCGGTACTCCGTAGGAATCGTCGTGCTGAAGATTCTCAGTTCCGAGCTGTCTGTTGTAGGCAAAAGAACTTCCTCACGCCAATCACCTAGGATATCGGCCTGTAAAGTCGGAGTCGCCTTTGTTCCATTATTGCTGACTACGCCTGCAAAGCTTTTCAAAGGCTCAGCTTTCTTCGTAGTTGGATTAAACTTTGATATTGATGTATTATCCAGCAACTCATTCAATAAATCCCCATCCCAGAGAAGAGAGAAGTTCACAGATACGCCTGCCGTTCTAAAGCTATCAGCTACGACCTGACCCTGTACGTTGTAGATGCCTCCGCCCGACGCTGGCGTTGTCCCTCCTGTCCCCCAGAACTCAAAACCAGGGCTTGCGGTAATATTTGCCGCCAAGCCACGTCCTGTATCCACGTAACCATTGTAGGACATCAGTGTTTCCCCTGTTGCAGCATCATGAAGCTCTACCGATGCTACAGAAGGGACTTCATGTACTGCCATAACCTGCAAACCTTCACGAGCCGGATCAAATGCCCCTACATGAAGCGCGTCGCCATGCGAACCTTGTTCACGCTGCATCTCGCCATCCATTTCATAGAGAATGCTGCCGTCCTGATCCAGGGTCAACGATCCTGCAATAATTTCGTCAAAACCATCATTATCAACATCCGCCATGGCCAGATTGTGGAAGCCTAGGCCTGCCCCTCTACCCGCTTGGGCGGAGTCGAAGGTCCACTCTTCTTTGAGCTTGCCATGCACTAAGCTATAGGCCACATACGTAGTCCGTTCATAATAACCTCTGCCATAGATGGCGCTTGGCTTCTTACCATCCAAATAAGCTAATCCAGCAAGGAACCGATCCGAACGGTTATGCCAGGTGTCTCCCCATGAGGCAACATCCCCTAACGGGAATGCATAATCAATGGTGTCGATCTCCTTACCCGTTTCACCCTTGAATACGGAAATGTACTCCGGCCCCCCGAAAATATGGCCGAACTCATTTACCCACTTGCCATTATCTGCCGCATTACCAATGACGCTGATGACCTTGCTGCTATCAAATTTGCCATCTGTAACCCCGTAGACGGTCGTTGCATCTGCCGTTTTAATGAGGAATTCGCTTTTGCCATCCCCGTCATAATCAGCGATGATAAATTGATGATAATGCGCGCCCGATGTGAGGTTAAGCCCCATATTCATCCGCCACAATAAGGTGCCGTCCATTTTATAAGCATCAAAAATAGTCGGCCCTGTCATCGCGTTCTGCGAACTGTCGATAGCGTTAGATGGGTACCATTTCACAACGACCTCATACTCGCCGTCTCCATCCAAATCCCCTACGCCAGCGTCATTGACACTATATGTGTAGCTGCCTGTGGCCGTTGTTCCTCCTTCAGGCTTTTGCATCGGAATCGAGAGATAATCGTTAGCTGCTGCTGATGTTTCCTCTCTATCCTTTGCTGGCTTTCCATTGACAAGCGTCTCCACTTCATAGGTGTCTCCGGCGACACCAGCCGTGTCCGCAAAATTGGTCACAGACAATGGTGACGTATTCAGCTTTTGCCCATTGCGGTAAATATTGAACTTCACATCGCGGTCATACTCATCTGCAAGCAGACGCCAGCTTACGAATATGCCCTCATTGGATTGTAAAGCAATAACGCCTCTGTCCAGCCACTCTGTCTGTCTTGCATTATCTGGCGGTGTAAGACGGTTGTATACATATTGGGTTGCATATCGGCCAAAACCATTCTCCAGACTTGCAGGAACCGCTAGTTCACCCTTAAACGTGTATATGCCCGCTTCATGGGGATTCCAAGATTTACCTACGTTAACCCACGAACTTACAGGCACGGTTACCTTACTATTATTGGCTAGGGTAACACTTACGGATGGCGGTAAACCAATGGAATCGATATCCCGTGTCGTTTGATCTACATACACTGTATGATAGGATAATTTATCTACTTTCGTAATACGATTTTCTGGAATCGGCATATGATACACACCGAAGTTATCAAGGTAAGTCGTCCAAGCAATGTTATTGCCAGATGTTCGCATGCCCACCAATTTAACCGAAGCGACTGAACCGTCAAAAGCTACACCATTCAGCGAGGACGTGAATTCTTGACTTGTACCCGCAGCTTTGTCGGTTAGCTTGAATTTGACGACCTCATTTTCCACATCCAGATTAATCCCTACCTTATACCACGCTTGCGGATTCGTAATACCCGTACTTGCGGCAGGCTGCTTTCCTGCAAAATATTGCAAAGGTGCATTATTCGTATTATTTAGCGTAAATACCGTATTGCCAGTACTATCGAGTATCCTAAACTCGCCGCCGTTTTCACTAGGATTGCTAGCTGCTTTATCATTCACCTTGCCAGGATACCAATCAAATTCAACGAGAACTTGGCTGCCTTTAACCGAAGTACCAAAGGTCTTGGTCGCTACGCGCCCCCCGCTTTGGTTCGTTTGAGTAAACTGCAGCATCGGGGTGTTATTCCCCATCACTTCATATGTATTAATCGATACTGTAGCATTCGCTGTTACAAATCCCCAATTAATGGGGTCCGGTGCGACCGTATCACCGAAATCACTATAATAAACGCTATCGAGCTCGACCCCATTGTTACCAACAGCGGCAGACGCCATTAACCCGTTCGGTATTAAGAGAGCGCTTGCAATAAGTAACGAAACGATTTTTTTCCATTGTCTGTTAGTTCGCATTGTTATTTTCACTCCTTCTGTTCGAGCTATGAGAGGATTGTGCATGCTCTCGGTAATTCCTCATCGTGCAAGGTTTTGCATATCCTAAGAATCACTATCTGCCTTCGTTCAGAACTGCTCTTTCTTCCCCTCCCCGCCAAATAGAATCTATAACGATGACCCATACAGCTCATACCTGTTGGTACGATTGGCCCGTGTACTAACTGTAGAACTTGACTGGCTACGCCGTCTATTAGACATTTTTTCAAAAATGAAATTCTCTTGTAAGAGACCATTTGGCAGTTATATGACATTTTTGACTAAACTTCTCTTTTCTTGATCTCGTATGTAAAAAGGTGATAAAAGCATGAAAAAATAGACCTCCTTAGCCCATTTCGTGGCAGGTGAGGTCTATTGCTCAGTAATTCCTAGCGACTACTTTGTATTCGTAAGCTCGATCATCTTACCTTGTGACTCCTTGAATATACGTACCAGGGATTGCACCTTATCAAACTCATAATCTCCAGGTCCATAGTTATCCATGAACATTTTCTTCAACAAATCTGCGTAAAAGGTAACTCGTTGCTCAAGCACATCATGCTCGATCTGGATAATCTCCTCAATGGAATGATTGCCAATGAATTCTTCTGACTTATCAATAGGATCTTCCCATCTGCCCCCTCTACGCTCAGCAGGATTAGATTCCTCAGGCTCTCTCGGCGGCTCCAATTCGATCGATGTTCGTAAACTCGACAAAGCAATATTTTCTTTCGCCAGCATGATTTGAAAATATTTATTTTTGAATAAATCAATAATGACGAGTTTGCATAACTCTCGGTTTTGAAGGAGCATTCCGTCGAAGGGGTGGATGGTCCAGTAACCATTTTTCAGAAAAAGATTTAACTTGAACAGTTCGCTGCCATAGATATATTCGATGTTAATATTAGAATCTGACATGATTTCAAAAGAAAATTCTAACATAGCCTAACCTCCTGCAACGACAACCTCATCGAGCTTCGATTATTGGTTTTTACTTGCTCGCTCTGACCCAACTTAAACCCCAGTCATAGGCCTTATCCAACTCTTGATGCCCCTGAAAGTGCCTTACAATTCGCTCAATACTTAACGTTTCATTCTTCTCATTCTGAATTAAAGCGATAGCACACATCGGGAGATCGTTATCATGCTCATCGAGATTAACAATGATGTCAGGTCCGCCATTTTGCTTAATTGTGACTATGCCATCCGCCTCAGACCATTTCGACACACCCTCGTAAATGAAGGTAAAAATCAGTATCCGCTTGAAATTGGCAAGCTTAGTTCCATTAATTCGAATGTTCTCTCCAGTTTTAACCGAACCTGTTCGATCATCCCCATCAAGAGCGATATAAGGTTCACGCGTAAGCGATCCAAATGAATTGCCTAGCGCCTGAATCAATCCTTTTCTACCATCTTTAAGTTCGAAAAGACAAGCTAAATCAAGATCGATTCCGCTAGGTGATTCCCCCCAGAAGCCACGATTGCCTGCCAGTTGTTGATTCCAATTCAGGTTGATTAGAATTTCACCTAGACCGCCCGATTTCTTCTCGAGGTTGATCTTATCTCCCTTTTTCGTTAATACAATTTTGGAAAGATTAATCTGTGGTCCCTTTTCCGGTATCGGTTTGGGTTCCGGCGCCGCGATCTGAATTTCTGGAGCTTTCAACGTTGGCTGCTCATTATCTACAACAACACCATAGCTCGCACACAGCGCTTTAAGGCCTCCAGCGTATCCAGCACCGATTGCACTAAACTTCCACTCACCGTTGTATCTATATAATTCTCCTATAACAATGGCCGATTCTACGGAGAACTGATTGCCCAAGTCATAACGAAGTATTTCTTGCCCTGATGCTTGATTCACGAAACGAAGATAGACGCTGCTGACCCCACTGAAATTTTGACGCCTCGCTTCACTTTCATAGATCGTAAGTGTAAAAGCAATCCGATCAACGTCAGTCAACACTCGTTTCAGATCGATATTCAGTTGTCTTTCATTTGCTTGCTTCTCGATATATGTCATAAAGCTATTGCTCGGGTTTCCATAAAAGATAAGATCTTCATCACCACGAACCTTACTGTTCTGTGCAAGTAAAAAGGCCGAAGTATCGAGCTCAATTTGATTGGGAGCCTGCCAACCGATAAAGACAGTCAGATTGGTAAGCGATGCATGCACTTTCGTTACATCTACCTTTTGTCCTTTGATTACAGCAACGACGGTCATGTTGACTTCACCCTTCTTTGTAAAAGATGTAAACATAAAGGTGGCAACCAGAAGGCAACCACCTTATACAAGCCAACCTCTAGCTCAAGCCATAGTTCGTAACTAGCGCAGCCAAACCACCTGCGAAACCACTGCCTACCGCTTGGAATTTCCAATCGCTTCCATGACGATAAAACTCGCAGAAGACGACTGCTGTCTCAATGGAGAAATCTTCACCTAAATCGTAACGAAGAATCTCATTCTTATTCGCATCATTCACTACCCTTACGAAGGCATGACTGACTTGTCCAAAATTTTGACCGCGTTGTTGTGCATCATGTATCGTAACCGTAATGCCAATTCGACTGATAGCTGCTGGTACTTTAGCGAAATCGATCATGATTTTCTCATCATCACCATCACCTTCACCCGTACGATTGTCTCCAGTGTGAACAACAGCACCGTCATAAGCCTTAAGGTTATTATAAAAAACAAAATCTGCTGCTGACTTGGCTTTACCATCTTCATGAAGAAGAAACGCGGAGGCATCAAGATCGAAATCTCCACCGCCATTATATTTATTGGTATCCCAGCCAAGTCCTACGATGATTTTGGTTAGACCTGGGTTCGTTTTGGTTAGGTCAATGCGTTGACCTTTGGATAAATCAATCGACATGGTTATCTCACCTTTCAAATAGATAATAGACATGCTTCATTGGGTTCTTTATCCAGTATATAGGTTTGGTTACATAAATCGCAATGATTCGACTCCTAAAGTACAGCGCCATATTGTCTGAGCAGGCCTGCTATTTCTTTAAATCCGTATTCCTGGGCATAGCTTAACGCCGTATTTCCCCTGTTATCACGAATATTCGGATCTGCCTGCACATCCAGCAATTGTTGTACGCACGTGTACCGCCCATTATAGGTGGCCACCATTAAAGGGGTCTCCCCACCGTCATAGCACGTAAAGATCGGTTTTGCGCCATGTTCAAGCAAAATTCGGAGCATGCGGTCATACCCGTGCATGCAAACGGCCGAAAGAACAGACCTTCCTGATATAAATCGAATATTCGTATCTGCGCCATGCTGAAGCAAGAACTCTACTGCCGCTATTCGGTTATGATAAGCAGCCCAGAATAAGGCCGTATTCCCATCGGCATTTGTTAAGTTAATCTGTGCGTTGGCCGAAAGTAAGGTTTGCATCATGTCCATCTTTCCTTCACTTGCTGCGATGGTTAGAGGAGCTTCGTTGTTTTTGATACGATTCGGATTGGCTCCAATTGCAAGCAATAGCCGTACTTTGCCCATGTTCCCCTGATGGACGGACTTGTTAAGCATGCCGGACAACATGCCTTGATATGCGTTCACTGGGTTTAATCTGCTGCTTCCTCGTTGTTTCCCAAATAAACGGCTTTCATATTGTTTATGAGTATGCCTAGCTACTCTGGCAAAACGCTTGTGTAAATTTAAACAAATGACGGTCGTATCCGCAGGCAAGACCTTATCTTCCCCGACTTTTTGCGCAACACTACTATAAAAAGCCTTCTTATTCCCCAATAAGGGCCGTTTCACTTTGAGCATAAGGATGTAATGATTTTTCTCAGGGAAATATTCGACTTTCTTCCGAACCAAATATGCCTCTTTAATAATCGGATACAGTTGAAGCTCTTTCTTAATCCTTATAATGAACTGCTCAGATAACTCATGAGGGATAAACGTATCTGTATGTCGGACTTGCGCTCGCTCTGCGTTCGCTAATTGAACTCGTTCCGCATACTGCTGACCATAGGCGACATATTCCTTCACTTTATCTTCTTTGCCCAACTTGGCGTAATAAGCAATCAATTGCCGACAACTTGCGAATGTGAAGGCATGGTCTAATTCCATCGCTTTCCTCAAGGCTTCAACACCAAGTGGATGCTGCTCCTCTTCATCCGTAATGAGAAGGGCGGCCCCCATTTCCGCATAAGCCGGAGCAAAATGAGGATCACGCCAAATGAGATATTGGTAGATGGGCAGAGCGTCGGTTTCTCCATACAGTTGATTCGTCATTTGTGCAATTTCCCATACCTGATTGAGCGTCATGTCTTTCCTTTTATCGTACTTGACACGCTCGAGATGTTCTTTTATTTGCTGATAGTATTGGAACCGCTCTGACCAAGATTTGCGAACATTCATTTTCCATTGTTGGCTGAGTTGATCCGTCAGGGAATGTAATGCATCCCCCAAGAGGGCCTCCGCCGATGAAATATCACTTAACACAGGCGGTTCAGCCTGCTGGCCAATCGAACGCAAGCGATCTTTCAATGAGGGATGGGTATCCACATAGCCGGTTTCAATTTGAAGCACTTCATTCAGCCATAGCCTTGTGTCCGCCTTATCCTGTGGCTCACGGAAAAAACGATGCATCTCCTGATATACGAGAGGTGGTTCTTCCTCATCAATCGCACGTTTATCCATTGAATTCCAAAAATAATTGTCTAGATTTCGATGTTGAATCGAGATATGTACCAAAGCATCCGCCATAGCCGCTGGACTTGTTAAGTTTGCAGCAAATCGATCCGCTTCGTATTCATTCTCTCTGGCTAAAACAAAGGTATAAGCATTTAATTGGGGTGCATACCACCGAATAAAAGCTTTAAATAGAAAGCTCCATCCTTGCTTCTTTTCCGAGAACTGCTCCATCAACTGATTCCATGTTCTTCGTACGCGGTAGATCCAACCGTGAAATTTGGAATGAGCACGCGACAAATGCCCTAATTCATGCGCAAGAACCGCACGAAACTGTTCGCGGGACAATGCCTGCATGAGTGGCAAACCAATAATTAAGTAGTTCCTATGCCATCCAAACAAGCCTAGACGCGGAATTTGAACAACAGATGCATTAAACTCATTGGTCAACAATACTTTATGGATTTTGATGCTTTTTGCTATCTTGTTTAATGATTTCACTTCTTGCATCAATAGTGGTGCATTTTGCTGCGTCATTGCAATCCCTTCAGGGGCATGGAATTTGACTTTAAGCGATCGTAAAATCATCCAAATCACTGCAAACAAAGGAACGCCTAACTTAAATAGCAACAAGGGACTTTTTAGAAGCACGGTAAGCAGCAATAACGATAACACAAGAAGCAGCCCCATAATCACAATAATATAGGCGAATCCAAGTCCTACGAGAGAAAATACTCGAAGCAGATATAACTTTGGTGCTTTCTTGGCCTCTTCTTCCAATCTTTTGACTAGACGTTCAAATTGCTCTCGTGACAACCTAAACACATCCTGTACATGAATTTTTTGTATATTTACTCTTTTTTCGACATTCCGTCTTAAACTCCTTTTGAAAAATGGAACAACATCATTGATCCGGTCTAGCTGGGATGGAATAATATCTGAAGTTTTTCACTCTACTCTATTAAAAGTTGTTTGATATCTGGGTATATGGGTAAGTAATCTTATACCACAGTCGCCCTAGGCGGCTTGCTATCACTCAACTTTCCAGGAGGGATTACTATGAGCAAACATATTATCGGCGTATTCAACACGGAAGAAGAAGCGATTCGCGTTATCAACCAATTGAAGGCAGAGGGATATCACTCAGAGGAACTCTCGGTAGTGGGCCGCAACCCCGGCGATCTGGACCACATTGAAGAAGCGACCGCGACCAAAGCGGAAGAAGGCCTTGCAACAGGCGCGGCGACAGGCGGCGTACTAGGCGGGGTGACGGGGCTGCTCGTGAGTATCGGCGCTTTGGCGATTCCTGGATTGGGTCCCATCCTTGTAGCAGGTCCAATCGTGGCGACCTTAACAGGTGCAGCCGTCGGGGCAAGCGCAGGCGGACTGGTCGGCGGCTTGATCGGACTCGGTATTCCCGAGAAAGACGCGATGCTTTATGACGAATATGTTCAAAATGGCAAAGTGCTCGTCCTCGTAGACGACGACGCCGAACTCGCCAACCAAGCGTATCGGGTTTTCCGCGACCACAAGTCGCTCAATGCGGATACATACGATCCGGACTACGGGTACGTAAGCGGCACAGGCGGCGCCAACACCCGCTATCGCAATAACTTGTAAAGGCTGGCATTATGCCTGACAGATCATCAGGATGGCATACCGACAGCCTAACATGTGCATAGCTAAGACCAGCAAGAGGCTGTATCCAAAGGTCAATTTAGACTTTTGGATACAGCCTCTTTTTCGTTGCTAGCCGATGCGCAGTAAACCAGCAATAACCCTGTTTCCCGCAGTCTAACTGGATTTTCTCCATCTATTTGAAGCAAATTTCTCGGATTCGAAAGATTAACTGGATATCCTGTAGTTAAATTCCTTCGATTTGCTCCATTCTTCAAAATTCACACAAATTACATGCACTTTTTCCATTTAAGCACAAACGTACGTCTAATTCGGGCAAATTAGCTGTAGTCTTTACATCTAAATACGAACAGGCTGCCACCTTGCGTTCGTAAGCCACAAACAACGAACGAAGATTCGATCATGAATCAGCAATATAGTCCTTTGAATGGATGTATATGGAAATTCTCTAGGATGCCATAAAGAAACAAGCAGGCACGCATCCTGTCGGACGCTAGCCTGCTTGTGTCGAATCCCTATCGCCTCATTATGGCGCTGCCTGAGCTGTACGGATCGGAGAACTCACTCCCCGATTTATCGTTGTCCCAAACATCGGCATACGTGGAACTTTTCTTGAATTCCTCCAACGCGAAGGAGCAGGAAGGGATAATCTTGCGCCCTTTGTCGCGGGCTTCTTGGACCACCACGTCCAACAGCTGTTTACCTAGTTGACGACCACGGTAGCGCGGGTCCACGTAGGTATGATCAATTACCCAGGTATCGGTATCGACCAGCCTGTAAGTAATCTCGCCGACCTTACCTGACAAGGTGCTGAGGATGAAGGAATTGCCTTGCTTTTGTAGAACAATTTCCTCAGCTTCGTGAAACGTGTTGTTTGCTTCCATAGTGGAACACCTCCTGAAGGATATGATGCTTGTTTGTTCTTATTACCCTTTCGAAGAGGCGGTGAAACAAACGGTGTACCTCATTCACCATCATATCCAATAAGCAGCTCGACGTGTTCAACTAAAAAACTGAATTCCTCCTATAATCACTTAAATCAGACCTGATTTTTGCAATAATCTCTGCATCATCGTCGCCACCTCAGCTCGGGTCATGTAGCCCTTCGGCGCAAGTAAAGTCTCGTTTCTTCCAAAAACAATGCCAGCCTGCAGATTGTCCGCAACGCTGCTGTGCGCCCATGAGGACACTCCTGCCGCGTCTTCAAACGGACGAAGTATAGCGTCTGCCGATTGTTCGGACAGCTCGTCTTTCAAACCGGTTAACGCTATCGCTTTGGCAAGAATAACCATGGCTTGCTCTCTCGTGATCGTGTCGTTCGGGCGGAACGTACCGTCTTCAAGACCACTGATCAACCGATATGAATAAGCCGTATTGACCGCACTGCTGTACCAATCTGCCTGTTCCACATCCGAGAATGGTGTTGCTCCATTCTCCAGCTTAAGGCCTAATCCACGAACAATGATGGCTGTAAATTCAGCACGGGTGATTTCTCGATCAGGACTGAACATGCCGTTACCCGTTCCGTCGACGACCATCCGAGATCCCATGTCGTTAACAGCAGCTTTACCCCAGTGATCCGCCGCATCGCTAAATTCGAGCGGATGCCATACGACTGCATACGTACTGTTGGTCAAGCTGTTGATTTGGGCCTCATACTTCCCATTGATATGTTGGACTTTTGTCGGCACATGACGCACTGACCCATCCTCTTCAACTACAACACCTGTAGTAATCTTGCTCGGATCAACTTCATCCGGAATGGCAATCGTTCTTTGCACATAGGCGTCGAATTTCGTTACTTCAACGATTTTATCGCCATAGACGGCTCTCACCGTAAAGTCCAGCGGTTGGGCGACAAGCGCGAATTGGCCATTGCCTGCAGCGCTATCCACAACCTTCAACGTATCCGTTGTCGGAACCGCGATTTCAATTCGCACCTTAATGTCTTGCAAGGCTATTAACGCACCAACCTGCTCGGATATAGCGCCTATATTGATTTGTCGAGCTGGAAGCGTGTAGATCGCATAATCGGTTTTGAACTCCAGAACGGCTTGCTTGTTCTCCATGTTCTTCACCATTTGACCGTTCAGTTCGCCAACGAAGATATCGAATTTTTGGCTGATCGGAATCGTGACTACGGCATGTTGCCCTTCAGCTGCAAGCTTCTCATCCAGCTTTTTCTGATCCACAACCACCGTCATTTCGGTCTGATTGTCTCGCGTCCCGATCTTAGCGGTTCCCGCATTCTCGACCTTCCCATTAACTAGAATATCAACGCCCGTGCTCGTATCGACTGGTGTCGTTGGAGCGGAAGGTTGAGATGGCTCAGAGGGCTCAGATGGCGTAGTTGATGCTCTCGGAATGACGGCGTTCGATTCTGCGGAAGCTCCACTTTTCCCCGCACCGTTGATCGCTTTTACCGTAAATGTATAGCTTGTTTCATTCGTCAATCCTATGAAGGTTACCGGACTTGCTCCCCCGATAATGACTATATTTCCCGGTGAAGCAGTCACTTCATATTCTGTAATCGTACTTCCACCATTATCGCTCGGAGCCGTAAACGTAACAACAGCTTGTCCGTTACCCGCGACCGCTGTCACATTGGACGGCTCTCCCGGGATCGTTGACGGAGTCGCGCTTATTTGATTCGATGCCGCGCTTAAGCCACCCAAGTTTTCTGATTTTACCACAAAGTAATAGGCGGTGCCGTTAACCAGATCTTGTACGCTGTAGGTAGAAGATGTGACAGTCGCTATTTCGATGATACTCGTTAGATCTGCATCCGTTGCCATATAAATATGATACTTCGTGGCATCCGATACGGTATTCCAGCTCAGCGTAATTTGACGGTTGCCTCCGTCAGCCGTAAGGTTTTGCGGATTTGCAGGAGCATTCGGCAAGTTCACAGCTTGCGTTAATACAAACGTTACAGGAGTCAAGTCATCGGCGGATACGGTGACCGTTGCCGTGTAGGTGTCTGCCAGCAAACCATCCTTGCTATGAATATCAAAGCTTGTTGATTCGCCGCTAGTTAACGTAGTGTCCGGCTGTGTGATTACAAAATCGTTAGCGTTTGCTCCCCTAAGCGTAACCGACAGGTTCGCTAAGTCGCCAGTACCGTTATTCACGATAGTAACGGGTCTCGTTTCTTGGGTACCCGATACGTATCCTTGAGTAAGGGCCGTTAATGTTTGATCCGTTATTGCAGAGATTGTATAGACAGGAGCTGCCGTCACAGTGATCGTCGCTGTCCCTTTTTTGCTGCTGCTCACCGTCGACGTGGCTGTGATTGTGTAGTCGCCAGGCGTGGTATCTGCCGCTACGGTTACTTCACCCGTGCTGTTCACCGCCACCTTTGCGTTGCTGCTCGTCCACGTGACCGTCGTCCCCGCTCCGCCCACCGCATCTACCGTAGCTGTGAACTGCTTGCTTCCTCCTTGCACCACGCTTGCTGTGCTTGGGCTCACGGTTACGCTGCTAATAGCCGGCGCCGCCGTGACCGTTATCGTGGCTGTTCCTTTTTGGCTGCTATCCACCGTCGATGTGGCTGTGATGGTATAGTCGCCAGGTGTGGTATCAGCTGCTACGGATACTTCCCCCGCGCTGTCCACCGACACCCTCGCGTCGCTGCTCGTCCACGTGACCGTCGTCCCCGCTCCGCCCACTGTATCTACCGCAGCT